>JAJQRA010000024.1:0-216237 GCA_046533095.1 Lachnospiraceae bacterium ZAX-1
GCATAAAAAAAGCAAGGGTTTTCCTTGTGGATTCTGAGTTTTTTTGAGTTTATTTTGCTATTTTATGTGCTTGTAAGTGGCAAACTCGGGATATGTACCGCCCATTTGTTCAAACAATGATTTCATACCTGCCCACCCCCTTGCTTGCATTCTACACCTTCTGAAAAAGAATGGTTAATGTGCGATTGCTTGCAAACTTCCCATATAGCATTGAGGTGTTTTTTTTGTTTTTCGATTGGTACTATTATAATTTTCTGTTGACAGGTATTCAATCAAAAAGCATTTTGGAATTTGATATTTATTTGTTTTTGTGATAAACCCCGAGTTTGCCACATAAAAAGAGAAAACGGAGCCTATGTAGGTTCCGTTTTTGTAGTAGTTATGCGGTTTTCATAGTGTTAACAAGGGGTATAGGAATTTGAGAAAACGTACCTACGAAATATACCTATATGAAAATATTGATGTTCGTTTTGATGCTTTTCAGCTCAGCCCTGCGGTACAGTTTCGCAGGTATATTTATCCCGAATGCGTCCAGAATAAGCTTCAAATCAGGATTATCCACATCCATGAATCTATAAAAGTCACCCGGCAGGGAGTCAACTTTCCATTTGCCCAATGCCTGTTGGATTCTCTGACCATTCAAGCCCGTGCCCCAGTAAGCATCGTCATCAATCTTTATCAGTCCTGAATTGACAATTCGTTTCTGGATGAGCCGTAATGCGACAAGGGCAATCATACAGATTAGGAGATGCGCGTCCACATGATCGGGATTGCGGACAAAAATCGGACGGGTTTCCAGATCGCTTTTCAGCACACGGAACTGATCTTCAATCTGTGTCAGCCCATGGTATTTGTCAATGACTTCAAGAGGCTCCATCGTAAGTTCAGAGGTCACGATCTGATAGTAGCCCATGCTTTCCCTGTATTCGGCCACTTTGTCAAAATCCAGGAGTGCCTTTATGTCAGCGGAGCTGATGAGTTCACCGGTTTTCCGATTCAAACAGTCCTTTTTGAGGAACTTGCGTAGAGCATTTGACTGCAGCGCGGTTATCCTGAAACTTTTCGGCGACTCTTCCAGTTTCTTTAGAAAGTCCAAGAACTTTTTGCTTTCACGTTCGCTTCTCGCCTGAAATTTTTTGCTCCAATAAACTACAACCTTCTCTTCGATTGAGCGTGAGATTCCATTTTCGTCTTTCAATGCCCTTTTTATTACTCTGGATTTGTACTTAAAATCCTCACTGGTATGTGTGTACCCGTTGTCGTCATATGCCCATTGCTGCTCCTTTTTTGTGCTTTTGAGTAGACTTTTGGAAACGATGTACCCGTTGCCGGCGTCTAACACATGAAGAAGGTTCCTGTACTGGCAAATGCCGCGATCTGCAATCAGGATGAAACGTGAGAAGTTCAGACCGTCGATGCTCTTTTTGAGTGCGGGGCGGAGTGTGAGATGGTCGAGGGTATTCCCGGGGAATGATTCCACCGCAATCGGGGTTCCGCTATCATCCATGAAAAGACCCATCTGAACTATGGGAAGTTGGCGTTTTTCTTTACAGACGCCCATTTTCCGCTGTCCTTTTTCTACGACGGCGCCGTCATCATCTAAGATGTCCCCATCAGGTTCTTCAATTTCAAAGTAAAAGTTCGTCACATCATAATAAATGATTTCAGGGGAACGGCGGCCATTCTTTACGAGATTGGTATTCATACGCCTGATAATCTTATCCTTGTTTTGTGCTATGAAAGTCAGTGTGTCATAGATGTTGTCGGGATTGTGGTCTCCGAGAATGGGTTCGTAATAATCGTCATTCTGTCGAACGGTGGCATACTTGGATGCCGGATGGAGCAACCTTCCGAAGATAAGCAGCTTGGCGAACCCATAAACGTCATACTCAAGTTTTGTGAACTTTTTATACGAAGAAAAGAATGTGTTCAGTCCCAGGTCCTCCAGGATCTTTTCCAAAAGCAAATGCGAGAAGAGGCGGGGATGCCCAAAACAGTCAGGACTACCCTCCGCCATTGAGAAACGGTAGGCCTCCATGGGCCTTTCTTTTGAGCAATATGGCTCCAGTGATGGAATCATTGGTTTTCCAGCCTTAAATGATTTCCGAAGGCGCTCCAAGTAATCCTGTTGTCCGTCATCATATCGGGCTAAGGGGCCGATATTGAGGATGACTTTTTTCTGGGAAACTTTATAGCCATTTTTATTCGTTACTCGGATTGAATTGACCAATCGGAGATAGTCATTGCCGCTGTTTTTAACAATTTCAATAAACATAACGCCCTCCAAATGTACCAACGTATCTACAAAAATATTATAACATAAGCGCATAAAAAAAGCAAGGGTTTTCCTTGTGGATTCTGAGTTTTTTTGAGTTTATTTTGCTATTTTATGTGCTTGTAAGTGGCAAACTCGGGATATGTACCGCCCATTTGTTCAAACAATGATTTCATACCTGCCCACCCCCTTGCTTGCATTCTACACCTTCTGAAAAAGAATGGTTAATGTGCGATTGCTTGCAAACTTCCCATATAGCATTGAGGTGTTTTTTTTGTTTTTCGATTGGTACTATTATAATTTTCTGTTGACAGGTATTCAATCAAAAAGCATTTTGGAATTTGATATTTATTTGTTTTTGTGATAAACTTTAGAAAACCTTTTCTACACCAACTGCCGATTGTGCGACGGTTATATCCGGTGAACTGAACTACATCTTCAATATCCATCACATCGGAGAACCCCGCAAGAGCCTTTTTGTAATATGCTTGGAATTGGGATTGACTTGGCATTTTGTCAGGTAGATATCGGAGAATATGAGGTCTTGATGTTCCTGCATACCAGTTTTCCGGCGGTTGATATTTATTAGGATTACGTTCGCAGGATTTAATAAATTTGATAACATCATTTTTCTTAATAGAATAGCAGCGTGTTTTCTTCCCGGTGTTTTTACTTGGAATCAATCCACTTTGCAAAAGATACAACGCTGTTCGCTTACTGATATGGCAAGCGATACGCATTTGTTCTTTGCTGATGATGTCCGGTAAAGTTTTAAAAGCTAATTTGTCGTAAGTCATAAATGTTGGCTCCTTTAATTTGAAATATTAATCCAAAATGATTTCAATCCGGTATTGCCAACTGTCAATTTTGATGTATACTTCTTGCCTGAGTTCTTGCATTTAGGCAAGAATTATGCAAGAACTCGACTGTTTTTTTGAATTTGAACCGATTTCGCTGTCATGAGGGTTTGCGAAGCTTTGACTGTAAATAATCCAGCAACCATGCCGTTTTGAACGCATACAAAGCTACCTAAATCAACCAGTAAAAAATACAAAGTTGCCACAAATATAAATGACTCGAAATGAAGCTCTGTATTTGGAAGTGTATTATACGGGAACCCTGTAACTCCAGCGTTTCCCACGCTCTCGGTGTTCGAATAATCTCATGTTTTGAGGCTGTTCTATCCCCGTTCTATCCGAGGGATATTGAAAATTTCATACTATTAAGCTATACTAACTTAATTCGGAGGAGTATCGAAGCGGTTATAACGGCCCTGACTCGAAATGCGGTTGTCCGCAAGGGCACGTGGGTTCGAATCCCACCTTCTCCGTCACGAAAGCCAGTAACCGCAAGAGGTTCTGGTTTTTTTCTTTATCCAACAAAATTCAAATTCAAGGCGACAGATACCTTGGTATATTAACATCAAGGCAACTGATGGCATTAATGGCAATCATTCATTTGCCCAAAAATGAGACATCACTTAATGCTATTGCACAAAAGTTGGGAACAACGAAACAAAACGCCAAGCAGTTAATATCAGCATTGGAAAAAAAGAACGTAGTGGTTTTGAAACATAACGATAACGATAAACGGGCTTATGTCGTTGAAATTACAAAACACGGCAAAGCAGTTATATCAGAAAGCAATCTGCGAGGATTATCGTTCTTTTCTGAACTGTTTCGAGATTTTTCAACTGAAGAGATGGAAACTCTTTGGAATCTAATGAAAAAGCTATACCGTTATGATGGCAAAGAACAGGATGGCTTTGAAGAAAACGCCATCCTCGAATAATCAAAGGAGATAACATCATTATGAAATAACGAAAGGCAAAAGCCGAACTATAAATTGCTATATCACCTCATTTGGGAGTTGGCAATTTTCGCAGACACTATTTTTTACCTGGAACTTGAATATAATTGCTTTGAAATAGAGAAATTGCTATTGACACAATGAAATGAAAAAGAATTGAACGCTATAGCCGTAACGCTACAATCATTATTGACAAATGGCAGTGAAAACTGCTGATGAAAGCGAGGAAGGATTATATGGCAGTATTTTGATTCAAGACTGTTAATTTATATGGAGATAGTTGTATGAAAGCAATGTTAGACAGAAATAACGACAAAAAAGAGACATATAAGGTGAAGCAAGAGATAAAATTTCCAAAGCTTCTTTTATTCGTATTTGCACCTGTGGCATCTGTAATCTTAGTGTATATTCTTAGTTTGAATTTACGTAATATTCTGCCACCGTTACTAGGGTTTTATTAGCCGCCACTTTTATTTTAGCTCCTATCGAATTAGGTGTAATATTATTTGCAACAAAAAAAGAAAAAGGCAAATTTGGTTTATCAAGTGCTTTCGAATATACGCAACGATTATCAATCAAAAAATTTTTACCTTATTGGTTAGGCACGTTCTGCCTTGGAGAAATTTCAATAGCGTTAGTAGGGGGATTCTAGAGTAGCCTTGTTATGCCTTTTTTTGATAAAATAATACCATCATATTTTAATGTTGCGAACTTTTTAGAACAATTCCCTTCATATTCTAAAGTGTTGCTGACAATTACAGGGGTTTTGTATTTAATGTTAAACGGCTTTGTGCTGCCTATGCGGTGCAAAAAACCAAGAATATATATATGGGAATGTTCGTGCATTGTAGTCTGAATATGGTTGATTGCATTTCAATGATGATAGCGATTGCAGCTTATATTAGATAGGCGTTTCGTTAGATGGACATTCCTCATAGGAAAACGCCAACAATGAATAGATAGCCAAAAGAAAGGAGAAATTATGAAAAAATGATCCATTAATTTTGTTCTAATGTTGCATATCAAAACTTCGCAATCTGCATATGCAGACTGTGCAATGTAGGAGAACTGATGACAACAGAAATGTCATAGGTAAACGATTAAAAAAAGTCCGTTTTCATTACCGGGCTTTTTGCTATTACTATGGCTTTCTGTCAGGGATGCTTCAAAATTGTCAGGGTTACACAATTAAGTCAAACAGGGAAAGCGGTAAAGGGAGATTTGATATCATTTTAAAATTGCATTTCAAGAAATTGAAAATAGGAATAAAATAAGGTTCCTATTATCAGATTCACAGCACGAAAAAATGTGCCTTTTTATTCAGAATCTGTGCTGCATTTCTGATAAACTATATTATTGGACATTAGTAGTTCAATAATCAAACAAAACTGATACAAAAAAATTAAGTTAAATCCATATAAAAATCGATATAAAAACAAAGATAAAAAGGAATAGAATGATTTCCGTATTTGTCTTGTGCATTTTGCAGAACACCTCTTGTATTATATGCGCTTTACTTATATAATATAGCTTATAAAGGCGCATTCCTTTGCACTGTAAATCTGATGATAAGAACAGTTCTTTGTTTCTATCATCAATATGGGGAAATTAGAAAACAGATGAAAAAGTAGATAAAAAGTAAATAGATGGGAGCGGGCATGGATAATACAAAAACTGGATTTGTTGTAGATGGTTTTGCATTTCACACAAATGAAGTGGCGGAAAAGGCAGCGAAAGAATTGCAAGGGGTTAAGTTTATAAGAAGTAAGACAGATATGGATAAGCCGGAAATCGTACTACAGGTATACCATAAAATATTGGCCCAAGGCTTGTTTGAAACAGAGGTAGGCATTTGCTTTTTAAGGGAACTTCAAGAATATTTGATAAAGAGTCCGGCGATCGATAATGAAAAGATTAAACCTTTGGATATGGCTCAAATCCTTAGTAAGCGTTTCGTGAAAAACGAAAATGAACTGCAGCTAAACATGGAAGGCGTAGATGAATCCAAGAAGGCGATAACGGCACAAAAAGAAATGGAGCCCCAAAAATCCGATACGACATCTTATCGTACATCTAGCCGGAATGTCGCTTTAAAAGCTGGGATACGGACGAGTATCGTCATTAATATCGGATTACTAATTGTAGTCATAGCCATGTTTGCCATAACTTTGACGAGCAACAATCCAACGATCGTTAATTATGAGAAAAACCTTAAAGATAAATATGCAGGCTGGGAAGAGGAGCTTACACAGAGGGAGGCCGAAATACGAATCAAAGAAAATGAACTACGTTTATCAGAGTAAGACTAAACATTTGCTTGTTATCATTCACAGTTTTTACATACTTTTCTGCTACAATAAAAGTATAGGATGATATAATGTGAGCGAAGCGAAGTGTGCATCCGCCGGAGGCTATCGTGATGATGAAATCAGCATGATATAATGTGAATAAAAATTCATACGAAGGAACTGTATAGGAAGGAGCTGTAAACAAATAGGGTGGGCACGTAGGTTATTTGTTTATAGTTTTAAATCGCTTGTAGATAAGTTGTTTTCGTACAGTCCCCAATTTGGAGGTAGGAGCTATGGATAATTTAAAAATACTTGTTGTGGATGATGAAAGCAGAATGCGAAAATTGGTGAGGGATTTTCTTATAAGACAAGACTTTGATGTAATAGAAGCCGCAGACGGCGAAGTGGCACTGGACATTTTTTATCAGGAAAAGGATATTTCCCTTATCATTTTAGATGTCATGATGCCAAAAATAAATGGCTGGGAGGTATGCCGGGAAATACGTGAAACATCAAAAGTTCCCATCATTATGCTGACTGCAAAGGCAGCAGAACATGATGAACTGCAGGGCTTTAATTTAGGGGTGGATGAGTATATTACAAAGCCGTTTAGCCCCAAAATACTCGTTGCCAGAGTAGAAGCCATTCTGCGTCGCACAACGAAATTAGCGCTAGAAGAGAGCCTTTTCATTGATGGAATTAAAATAAACCAGGAAGCCCATCTTGTAACCGTTGATGGAGAGCGGGTGGAATTAAGCTATAAAGAATTTGAACTCCTTGCGTATTTTATGGAAAATAGTGGAATCGCTTTATCCAGAGAGAAGATATTAAACCATGTATGGAACTATGATTACTTTGGCGATGCTAGGACGATTGACACGCATGTAAAAAAACTGCGCAATAAACTTGGCGATAAAGGGGATTATATTAAGACGATTTGGGGCATGGGCTATAAATTTGAGGTGCCGGAATGAAGCATTCCCTGACAAAAAAAATAACCTTTATCATGATTTCATTACTGGTGGGCACGGTTTTGCTGTGCTGGTTTATCAATACAACCTTGTTGGAAAAATATTATATCACTAATAAGCAAAATACCCTTTTGGACGCCTATAATCATATTTATGCAATCAATGAAAAAGAACAGCAGGATGATGAACGAAAATTCACGGAAGAATCTTTGATTGCTCTTGAAAAGATAAGTTCGAATAAAAACATTATGATGATGATTATAACGGCGAATGGCAATATTGTATATTCGTCGGTAAACGATGTAGAAATGCTGCGCCAACAGTTTTTGGATATCATTTTTTCGCCGGAGAAAGACCAGACCCAAGTCATTGAAAGGACAGAGCGCTATTGGATGGAGCAAAAAAGGGATACGCGTTTAAATTCGGACTATCTTATTTTGTGGGGCTATCTAAGTAATGGAAATTTTATTCTGATGCGTTCCCCCTTAGAAAGTATAAAGGAAAGTGTGTGGATATCCAACCGTTTTCTAGCATATGTAGGGGTAACGGCGGCGATTGTAGGTGCAATTATCGTATATTTGGTTGTAAAACGTCTGTTTCGTCCGATTTTGCAATTGGTAACGATTTCAAAACGTATGGCAAATTTGGATTTTGAGGCAAAATTTGAAAGTCGCCGAAAGGATGAGATTGCTGTGCTAGGCCAATATATGAACCAGCTGTCTTTGACCTTGCAAACGACCATCTCTGAACTAAAAAGCGCCAATAATGAATTAAAAATCGACATCGAAAAGAAAAATGAAATAGACGATATGCGCAAAGAATTCCTTTCGAATGTATCCCATGAATTTAAAACGCCGCTTGCACTGATACAAGGATATGCAGAAGGGCTAAAAGAATGTATCCATGATGATGAACAGAGCCGGGAATTTTATTGTGAAGTTATTATGGAAGAATCAGATAAAATGAATCAGATGGTAAAAAAACTGCTGACGCTGAATCAGCTGGAATTTGGAAATGAATCAATTGTGATGGAGCGGTTTGATGTCATAGAACTTATAAATGGCGTTATTAACTCAACGGCGATTTTAAGGGAGCAGAGCCAAATACAGTTAATTTTTGATGAGGTTTTGCCGATATACGTATGGGGTGACGAGTTTAAAACAGAAGAGGTGCTCATAAATTATATGAGCAATGCTATACATCATGTTTCGGGAGAGAAGAAAATTATACTGTCTATTGAAAAGAAACCGCATGTAGTTAGAATTAGTGTTTTTAATACAGGAACAGCAATCCCATTCGAGGATTTGGACAATATATGGATTAAATTTTATAAAGTTGACAAGGCAAGGACCAGAGAATATGGTGGCAGTGGAATAGGGCTTTCGATTGTAAAGGCCATCATGGATTCTTTTCACCAGGAATGCGGAGTCTTAAACCGTGAAGGCGGAGTTGAATTTTGGTTTGAACTTGATAGCCCAAATAGGGAATTGCCGGAGAATTAAGGCATTATCATGATGGAAGCATAAGATGTACAAATTTAATATGCGCAAAAACGGTGCAGAGAAGTGATGAATGATGAATAAAAATAGGAATTGTCAGAAGTTTATGTTGCTTGGCAGGATAAATAATGATAAACTATGTATATCTAAGTGTATAGGAAGGGTGGGCTTGTGAGGAACTGCCTTTCACGCTCTAAAAAATAAGTAGAAATTCAAAGGAGTTAGCATGCGTGGATTTATAAGAAGACAAGTTGTGGCAATCCTTGCGGTATGTTTGCTGCTGAGCGGCTGTGGGGATAAGCTATTGGAACTAACGAGCGAAGAAGAGGCAGTGATTATAAACGCTTCAACTGATAAGGTATCAAAACTTAATAGGTTTCAGGAAAAAGGGTTGACCTATGTGGCACCGGAAGCAGAAGAGCCGGAAACAGGGGCTCTGCCGGTCATAAGCGAGACGGATACCGTAGAGCCTACGGAAACACCGGGATTACCAGGGGAGGAAACACCGGGAACGCAGGAGACGGATGATTCCGGCGCACAAGGCGAAAGCGAAAGCCAGGCGGTTTCATTAACAGAGGCCTTAGGCATTGCAGATATTGCGGCAGAATATGCCGGGCATACAGAAAGCGAAAGCTACAAAGAAGGCGAAGTCTATTCTTTGGCGGCAAAAGATGGAAATACATATGTAGTGCTTGCATTTAATTTGACCAATACGGGGACGCAAGCAATCGAATGCAATTTTTTGTCACAGCAGCCGGATTTTCAACTAACGATTAATGAATTGCCCAACATACCTGTCAAAGTTACACTGATGATGAATGATTTATCGACCTTCGTAGGGACGATCGAACCGGGACAGACGCAGAATACGATTCTACTTTTCGAAGTGAGCAAAGAGAACGCAGCGGATATACAATCTATGAATCTTGTTTTGAATAGAGATGGGGCACAGTATAGAATAAGCCTTGAATAGCAATGGTTTGACTTTGGAAAATACATGTTTATTGAACGGCTGATGTTCCACAAGACATTCGGCTTTAAACAGTGCTGATGTTCCATGAGACATCCAGCTTTAAACCGTGCGGATGCGCAATAAGACATCCGGCTTTAAACCGTAATAAATCATTACAAATAAATTAAAGTTATTCTGTATTTTTAAAAATAATTATGCTATAATAAACGCAAGAAAGAGGCTGGAAAGGAGAACATTTTTATGGATACAAATATTCTTTTAGAAAATGGAACAAATGAATTAGAGGTATTGGAGTTCAAGCTGGGCCAGAATTTCTATGGTATCAATGTGGCGAAAATTCGTGAGATCATACCTTATCAGCCAGTAACTCCCATACCCAATTCACATCCAAGTGTAGAAGGTATATTTATGCCTCGCGATACATTGATGACTGTCATTAATTTAAGGCAGTGTCTAGCGTTGCCTGCATTAGAGACAAATGGCTTGTTTATTATAACCAACTTCAATAACTTAAACATTGCTTTTCATGTAGACGAAGTATGTGGGATTAAGAGGGTTTCGTGGTCGGAAATTATTAAGCCGGATTCTACTGTAAATGTAAGGGAAGAGGGCGTTTCTACTGGTGTGATCAAAATGGGCGACCGGCTGGTTGTGATTCTTGACTTTGAAAAAATCGTGACAGATATTACACCGGAAATAGGTTTGCAGATTTCTGATATAGAGAAGTTAGGCGAAAGGAAGAGAAGCGATTCTCCAATTTTACTTGCTGAAGATTCTCCTTTATTGAGTAAATTGATAACGGACTGCTTGAAAAAAGCTGGATACACCCATCTGATAGAGAACACAAATGGGCAGGAAGCCTGGGATAAGATTGTAGCGATGAGGAAAGATGGAACGATAGACGAAAAGGTTCATTGCATTATAACCGATATTGAAATGCCAATAATGGATGGACACCGTTTGACGAAACTAATCAAGCAGGACGATAGTCTAAAACATATTCCGGTCATTATTTTCTCATCCCTTGTAAATGAGGAAATGCGTCGAAAAGGCGAAAAGCTCGGTGCAAATGCGCAGCTTACCAAGCCGGAGATAGGAAACTTGGTCACCACAATTGATCGTTTGTTAGAAGAACGAGAAGAAAGAACGGGCAAATAATAAAATTAGAATGAATAAATACTGGTATGCATGCAAAAGGCATGTGTTGCCAGTATTTATTTTAACAGCTTTTGTACACATTGGCATAATTGATTACGAACTATGTTTGCACACATTGGCATAATTGATTACGAACTACGTTTGCACAAATTTAAGAAATAAAAAAATTGTGCAGCTGGAGGTGAATGATGGATATATTATCCTTAGAAAAGGAACTAAAAGAGAACCCTTATCCGGGAAGGGGAATTGTCCTTGGCAAATCGGCATCTGCTACACATGCCATAGTGGCTTATTTTATCATGGGTAGAAGTGAGAACAGCAGAAATAGGGTATTTGTGGCGGATGGGGACGGAATACGTACACAAGCATTTGACCCTGAAAAATTAAGTGACCCGAGCCTCATTATATATGCCCCTGTAAAAGTGCTTGGAAATAAGACGATTGTTACAAATGGAGATCAGACAGACACCATCTACCAATTAATGGATCAGCAGCAGACATTTGAGCAGGCATTGCGTACGCGAAAATTTGAACCAGATGCTCCAAACTACACACCTCGTATTTCCGGTATTCTGCATGTGGAAGGTGGTCGCTGCAATTATGCGATTTCTATCTTAAAAAGCAGAAATGGCAATCCAAACGGGTGTAGTCGCTATATGTTTGCGTACGAGAATCCGATAGCCGGGGAAGGGCATTTGATCCATACATACCGTTGCAACCAAGATCCGTTGCCAAGTTTTGAAGGGGAACCAAAGCTGGTGGGAATACAGGATGATATAGGCGATTTCACAAATAGGATATGGGCGAGTCTGAATGAAGAAAATAAAGTTTCCCTATTTGTAAGATATATAAACATCAAAACCGGAGTTTATGAAACAAGGATTGTAAATAAGAACAAATAATAGCGAGAAAACGATGATCCGATTATCGTAGTACACATAAGTTTAATATGTACAAGGAATTTCATAGATATGCGATGAATTATAAAAATCAGGAGGAAATCACATCATGCAGGAACTGGAATTAAAATACGGCTGTAACCCAAACCAGAAGCCATCGAAACTATATACAAAAGAATCGGATTTGCCGATAAAAGTGTTGAACGGCAAACCGGGGTACATCAACTTTTTGGATGCATTAAACGGATGGCAGCTGGTAAAGGAACTAAAGGCAGCTACCGGACTTCCTGCGGCAACGTCATTTAAGCATGTATCTCCAGCGGGTGCGGCAGTGGGAAGCGCATTGACACAGGTAGAAAAAAAGATATACTGGGTGGATGATATGGCAGAATTATCCCCCTTGGCATGTGCCTATGCAAAAGCAAGAGGGGCAGACCGTATGTCTTCCTTTGGCGACTTTATTGCGCTGTCTGATCGATGCGATGTATCAACGGCAAACATCATAAAACGTGAGGTTTCCGATGGTGTGATAGCACCGGGCTATGAACCGGAAGCGCTTAAGATTCTAAAGGGGAAGAAAAAGGGCGGATATAACATTGTTGAGATTGATCCTACTTATGCGCCGAATCCCATAGAGCGGAAAGAAGTGTTTGGAATTACCTTTGAGCAGGGAAGAAATGAAGTCAAGATTGATCAGGATTTTCTGAGCAATATTGTAACCAGAGAAAAAGATCTGCCCAAAGAATCTGCCATTGATTTGATTCTTTCTTTGATTACCTTAAAATATACCCAATCCAACTCCGTCTGCTACGCAAAAGGTGGACAGGCAATTGGGATTGGCGCAGGACAGCAGTCTAGGATTCACTGTACGCGCCTTGCCGGGTCAAAAGCGGACAATTGGTTTTTACGTCAGGCACCGCAGGTGCTGGGGCTACAGTTTATAGATAAAATTGGACGTGCAGACCGTGACAATGCGATTGATTTATACATAGGCGAAGACTGGCTGGATGTTTTATCAGATGGGGCATGGGAACATACTTTTAAAGTAAAGCCCCCTGTATTTTCAAGAGAAGAAAAGCGTGCATGGCTAGAGGGGATGGACGCGGTAGCACTTGGCTCAGATGCATTTTTCCCCTTTGGAGACAATATTGAACGTGCCTATAAAAGCGGTGTAAAATATGTGGCACAGCCAGGCGGTTCCATCCGTGACGATCATGTAATAGAAACCTGCGATAAATATAATTTGACCATGTGCTTTACCGGACTGCGCCTATTCCACCACTAAGGAACTGTTCCTTAATAACCTTGACATCTGACTTGGTCTTTTTCCGCCATGCTGATTGAGGACGCCTTGCCTGACGAAAAATCCCTGCGTCATCTTGTCAAGTTTATTTCGTCACAGTCCCTAAGGAGCAATCAGATCTTTTTCAAAATTGGAGGGATATATCCATACATATTCTATATATTTCCAATATTTCCACATGAAAACAGATTAAAATTACAGAAAAAGTATGGTATACTACTTGAAAATAGATGGTGTAATGGTGGCTCTATGTTGCCCCCTTTCGGCAATGAGAGGGAGTGCGTAGTAAAAGCCCTGAAATTTATCATACATCAAAGGTAGGAATTACATATGAAAAAGCGATATCAACATCGATATATACCTATTTTTATCCTTCTGGTTTCTTTTTTGTTGAATTTCATTTCATGGGGAAGCAGGCAGTTTTGTGATTTTTATGCCTTGCACGTGCTTCCAATTTGGGTCAATACATTAGGACGTTTTTCTTCCCTGTTTTCTTTTTCGATAGGAGAGCTTATGCTACTCTTAGGACTGCTGATTTTAATTGGTGCAGTCATTTTTTGTATACTTTCTATTTTCCTATGGCTGTTCTTTCGGCAAACCACATTTTTTCAAAAAATAAAGAAAAAGGGAAAATTGTTTTTTGTGGCATTTACCTATCTTGTTTCGGTAGTGTACCTTATTATGACGCTGAATTGTTTTATTTTATATCATACATCTGAGTTTCACAGCAGCTACCTTTTCAATAAGCAAGCAACAGACAAAGAACAGTTGTCTGACAGCAGAGATGACATGCTCCGCAAAGAGCGATTGTCCCAAAATAGGAGCTATACTTTTGATGAACTGGTGAAAGTCCGGAATTTCGTGGTAGAAAAAGCAAATGAGCTGTCGGCGCAGATAAAACGAGACGATACTGGAACAATTATCGATACGAATAGCATGGAAGACACCGCAATTGCGTCTATGCAGAACCTAGGGAAGGAGTATGGACAGCTGTCAGGCTATTACCCTCTACCGAAGAAACTTTTGTTTTCCGGTTTTATCAGTCAGCAGAAGATGCTTGGCTACTATTTTCCATTTAGCATGGAGGCAAATTATAATTCTATCATGTGTATCATGAATAAGCCAAGCACGATGTGCCATGAACTAGCCCACGTACGAGGGTATCTGCGCGAAGATGAGGCCAATTTTATCGGATATTTGGCTTGTGTCCACTCAAATGACCTTATGTTTCAATATAGTGGATATTTAAGCGTTTTGTATTATTTAGACAATGATTTATATAAAAATTTGGGTAAAAATAGGGAACTATATAGCCAATATCCGTCTATACTGCCCCAAGTCAAGGAAGACAATCGCTTCCTTACAGATGAAACATGGAATACCGTGGAGGAAAAATCACTGCTAAAAACAGAAGTGGTTTCTAAATATGCAGATGAATTTATCGAAACCAATCTGGTGGCACATGGCATTGCAGATGGGGCGCTAAGCTATCATCGGGTGGTAGAACTTTTGCTAGAGTATTATGATAATGGTGCAATAGACGATTGATTTTGGAAAAACGGGTTGAATTTCAGAGTAAATTCCACTTTTGTATAGTATGGGGGTGGAAGCTACTTTGGAATTTAAGCTTTCGGAAAAACGATCATGAAAAAAATTTAAAAGGTTGAAAGAAAAAGCATTTTGTGATAGAATTACTACAAATAAAAGAAAAGCATTGATAAGTACCAATTATATAGCACACAAGGATTGAAAGTTACATACGCGATAGGATTCGGAACAAAATGCTGTTTCGAATAAACAATACATAACGTATTCGAAAAAAGAAATTCCTTCTTTTTTTTTGTAAAAAATTAGAAAGGCAAGGTAAAGCACATGAAAGCGTTCCTTATACTTGAAGATGGTACGATATTTTCCGGGACAAACATTGGTTCTAAGCGAGAAGTCATAAGTGAAATTGTGTTCAACACATCGATGACAGGCTATTTAGAGGTGTTGACAGATCCATCCTACGCGGGGCAGGCAGTCGTTATGACCTATCCTCTCATTGGAAATTACGGCATATGCTTTGCGGATCAAGAATCTAAAAAGCCGTGGATTGATGGACTGATTGTGCGTGAACTATCAAGGGTTCCAAGCAATTTTAGAAGTGACCAAAGCATCCAGCAATTTCTTGAAACCAATGATATCCCCGGAATCGCAGGCATTGATACGAGGGCTTTAACCAAATTATTACGCGGAAAAGGGACAATGAACGGCATGATAACCACAAATGAAGCATTTATCGTGGAAGAAATCATTTCAAAATTAAAATCTCATATACAAGGAAATGTTGTAGATAAAGTGACGTGCAAGGCCAAACGAATTGTTGAGGCAGAGGAAGCAACGAACAGGGCAAATCAAGCTGCTCTAACAAAGGAAGGCGTACAACAGGCCACGGCGCATAAAAAAGTCGCATTGATGGATTTTGGTGCAAAACAAAATATAATCAAATCTTTAACGCAAAGAGGCGTGCAGGTAATCATTTATCCGGCAAATACTACGGCGTCGGAAATTCTTTTAGACAAACCGGACGGCATTATGTTAACGAATGGACCGGGAGACCCCAAACAATGTGAAACGATTATCAAGGAACTTAAGAAACTTTATGACAGCCAAGTCCCGATATTTGCAATCTGCCTTGGACATCAGCTCATGGCATTGGCCACAGGGGCGGATACACAAAAAATGAAATATGGACATCGGGGAGGCAACCATCCGGTAAAAAATTTAGAGACAGGGCGGGTCTATATTTCTGCCCAGAATCATGGCTATGTTGTAAATATGGATACCGTAGACCCCAAAGTGGCAAAACCAGTTTTTGTAAATGTAAATGATAAAACAGTGGAAGGCCTAAACTACACAGGCAAAAACATCTATACGGTACAGTTTCATCCGGAGGCCTGTGCAGGCCCGCAGGACAGCGGATTTTTATTTGACCGCTTTCTAAAGATGATGGAATAAAAGCGACAGTTCCGTTATCCTAAGGTTGCACCGGCACGCAAAGGGGACTTCCTATGACGCGATAAAATTGCTCACACGCCCCCTAAGGCTACACTGGAAACGCCCTTTAAAGCTGCACCGGAAACGCTCTTTAAAGCTGCACTGGAAACGCCCCTTAAAGCCCACCAAAACGCCCCCTAAGGCTGCACCAAAACGCAAAGGGGTATACGAAAAATTACAGATGTCTGCATAAATTTGAGATGCATCATAGAGCAAAAGAATGAAAAAATTTGTAGAAATGAGGGAAAGAATGCCAAGAAATCCAAAGATCAAAAAAGTACTGGTTATTGGTTCCGGGCCCATTATTATTGGGCAGGCGGCAGAATTTGACTATGCAGGTACCCAAGCTTGCCGTTCCTTGAAAGAGGAGGATGTTGAAGTTGTGCTGGTCAACTCTAATCCGGCAACGATTATGACCGATAAAGAAATTGCAGATGAAGTTTATATTGAGCCATTGACGGCAAAAGTAATCGAACAGATCATTTTAAAGGAAAAGCCGGACAGCGTCCTGCCAACACTCGGCGGGCAGGCGGGATTAAACCTTGGCATGGAACTTGCCGAATCTGGATTCCTGGCAAAAACCGGAGTAAACTTAATTGGGACAACGGCAATGACCATCAAAAAAGCGGAAGACCGTTTGGAATTTAAATCCACGATGGAAAAAATCGGTGAGCCATGCGCCCCCTCGCTTGTTGTAGAAGATGTGGAATCCGGTATAGCGTTTACGAATACAATCGGCTATCCGGTCGTACTTCGCCCCGCCTATACGCTCGGTGGCAGCGGTGGCGGCATTGCGCAAAACGAGCATGAACTCATTGCTATTTTAAACAACGGGTTAAGGCTTTCCCGCGTAGGGCAAGTTTTGGTAGAACGATGTATTGCCGGCTGGAAAGAGATTGAATACGAGGTCATGAGAGATGTCGCCGGGAACTGTATTACAGTCTGCAATATGGAAAATATGGATCCGGTTGGTGTCCATACAGGAGATAGCATCGTTGTAGCCCCTTCCCAAACACTTTCGGATAAGGAATATCACATGCTACGTACTTCGGCACTTAATATCATAAATGAACTACAGATTACAGGTGGCTGCAATGTACAATATGCCCTAAATCCCACGAGTTTTGAATATTGTGTCATAGAAGTAAATCCAAGGGTGAGCCGTTCCTCGGCACTCGCAAGCAAGGCGACGGGATATCCCATTGCAAAAGTTGCGGCAAAAATCGCTTTAGGGTTTCATTTGGATGAGATTTTAAATGCCATTACAAAGAACACCTATGCAAGCTTTGAACCCACGCTTGACTACTGTGTCGTAAAAATCCCAAGACTGCCCTTTGATAAATTTATAACGGCAAAACGCACGCTGACCACCCAGATGAAAGCTACCGGAGAAGTCATGGGAATCTGTACAAATTTTGAAGGTGCATTTATGAAAGCCCTGCGTTCCTTAGAACAGCATGTGGACAGCCTTGTATCGGAGGAATATAGCTTTTTATCCTATGAAGATTTGGTTTCTGCCCTAAAATTAATTGATGACCGCAGAATCTTTGTCATTGCCGAAGCAGTACGCCGTGGGCTTGCTTACGAAACAATCCACGAAATCACACAGGTTGATGTCTGGTTTATTGATAAATTGGCCATCCTAGTTGAAATGGAAAAACGTTTACGAAGTGAAAAGCTTACGGTTTCGCTTTTAGCAGAGGCAAAACGAATTGAATTTCCCGATAACGTGATTGCAAAGCTGACTGGAAAATCCGAAGAAGCGGTCAAAGCAATGCGCTACGAGAACAACATAACCGCTGCATTTAAAATGGTAGATACCTGTGCCGCAGAATTTGAATCGGCTACCCCCTATTACTATTCCTGCTATGGAAGTGTCTGCGAGGCAGTCAAAACAAAGCCGGAAAAAAAGGTATTGGTCTTAGGCTCCGGGCCTATCCGCATTGGACAGGGGATAGAGTTTGACTACTGCAGCGTACATAGCACCTGGGCATTTAGACGCGAGGGCTATGAAACGATTATCATCAATAATAATCCGGAAACCGTATCTACCGATTTTGATATTGCAGACAAATTATATTTTGAGCCATTAACACCCGAAGATGTGCAAAACATTGTCGATATAGAACAGCCGGATGGTGCAGTGGTACAGTTTGGCGGACAGACGGCAATTAAATTAACGGAAAGCCTAATGAAAATGGGCGTACCGATCCTTGGAACCTCCGCAGAAGATGTAGATGCGGCAGAAGACCGTGAATTATTTGACAAAATACTGGAAGAATGCAAAATTCCAAGGCCATCCGGCGGTACCGTCTATACTGCGCAGGAGGCAAAAGTGGTCGCAAACCGGTTAGGCTATCCGGTGCTGGTCCGCCCCTCCTATGTTCTTGGAGGACAGGGAATGCAGATTGCCATTTCGGATGACGATGTGGAAGAATTTATGGAAATTATTAACCGGATTGCCCAAGACCACCCAATCCTTGTCGATAAATATTTACAAGGAAAAGAAATTGAAGTAGATGCGGTATGTGATGGGACGGATATCCTAATCCCCGGAATCATGGAACATATTGAGCGAGCGGGCGTTCATTCGGGAGATAGCATATCGGTATATCCTACCCAAACAATTTCTGCGCAGGTAAAGGAAACGATAACAGAATATACAAGGCGATTGGCAAAATCCCTCCATGTAATCGGACTGATTAACATACAGTTTATCGTAACGGGAGAGGACGTATTTGTCATTGAAGTAAACCCGCGCTCTTCTCGTACCGTCCCTTATATCAGTAAAGTAACCGGTATTCCCATCGTAGATGTGGCAACAAAAGTGATGACCGGAAACACCCTTAAAAATCTAGGCTATCCTTTAGGGCTTGCCCCCGAAGCAGACTATATTGCGATTAAAATGCCGGTATTTTCATTTGAAAAACTGCGTGGAGCCGAGATCAGCCTAGGGCCGGAAATGAAATCAACAGGAGAATGCCTAGGCATTGCAAAGACGTTCCATCAAGCACTATACAAAGCTTTTCTAGGCGCAGGTATTAATCTGCCTAAATTTAAGCAGATGATTATGACCGTAAAAGACGCGGACAAGCCGGACGCCGTTTTCGTGGGAAAACGATTTGAAGCGCTAGGCTATAAAATTTATGCAACAAGGTCTACGGCAAAATATTTACAGCAAAATGGCGTCAATGCCTTGCGGGTCAATAAAATAAGCCAAGAATCCCCAACGGTAATGGACTTGCTTTTGGGCCATAAAATAGATTTAGTCATAGACACGCCAACCCAAGGGCGGGACAAGTCAAGGGATGGCTTCCTAATTCGCAGAACAGCAATCGAAACAGGGGTACATTGCCTAACCTCGATGGATACTGCAAATGCACTGGTAACAAGCCTTGAACATGCAGAGGAGGAATTGACCCTGATTGACATTGCTACAGTAAAGAATATATAAAAAACCTTGATAAGCCATGCAATTTAGTGTATTATAGTAACGATATAATCTTGCATATAAGGAGATTGTATGATTCTAACAGTCAGAAGCAACTATTTGGTATGCTAATATGTAAATGTGACAGGGGAGGTAAGGAACTGTGCATTACCAAGGGATTTGTGCGCAGCTTTGAAGGCAAAATAGTTGCTATCAGAACAAAATATAGAAAGTGATGGGTGAAAAAAATGAGAAAAGCAAAGAAAAAATTTTTAGGCAAAATTTTAGTGATGCTAAGCGTTCTAGTTTGTGTAGGTGCATTCGTCGCCTGCGGTGAAAAGAAAGAAGATACCACAGATACCACAGACAGCGCAGGAACCACAGAATTTACGAAAACTTATGTTGTAGCAACCGATACGACGTTTCCCCCTTTTGAGTTTCAAGATGATACCGGCAAGACAGTGGGTATCGACATTGAGTTGCTTGAGGCGATTGCGGCAGATCAAGGGTTTAAGTACGAGCTTAAGGCATTAGGGTTTGATGCAGCTGTTGCGGCACTTGAGTCGAATCAAGCAGATGCAGTGATTGCCGGAATGAGTATAACCGATGTTAGAAAAGAGAAGTACAATTTTTCAGAACCATATTATGATTCAGGCGTTGTTATGGCGATTAAAGCAGGCAATAATGAAATAAAAGGCTATGAGGATCTAAAAGATAAGAAAGTTGCTGTGAAAACAGGGACAGAGGGCGAAACGTTTGCGAATTCCGTTATGGAGCAGTACGGCTTTTCGGTTGTAAGCTTTGCAGAATCCCCGATGATGTATGAGGAAGTTAAGACAGGGAATTCAGTGGCATGTTTTGAAGATTTTCCGGTTATGGGGTATGGTATTTCACAGGGCAACGGCCTTGCAATCGTAACCGATATGGAACAAGGTTCATCCTACGGCTTTGCTGTAATGAAAGATAAGAATACAGAGCTTTTGGAGGCATTTGACGCAGGCCTTAAGAATATTAAGGATAATGGAACGTATCAGAAAATTATTGATAAGTATATAGCAAAAAATTAATCTAGTATTTTGGCAATACAACATCTCGAAAGGTATCGGTAGTTATTCTAATGAATATTGGACGTGTTTTTACAGAAGCTTTTCCTTTGCTCTTAAAAGGGCTTGCTGTTACCATTGAAATTACAATTATTTCTCTTGTGATTGCGTTTGTGCTAGGGCTGATTGCCTGCCTTTGCAATCGGTCAAAAGCAAAAATTTTAAGTATGCCGGCACAGTTTTATATTTGGATCATAAGGGGTACGCCCCTTATGGTTCAGACTTTTTTTGTCTATTTTGGAGTGCCACAGGTCTTACAGCAGATGGGATTCGATTTTCGGATGTCTGCATTTACGGCAGGGGTGATTACACTTTCGCTTAATGCGGGCGCATATCTAGCAGAGATATTTAGAGGAGGCATCAGTGCAATTGACATTGGGCAAACGGAAGCGGCACGAAGCCTTGGAATGTCAAAAGGCAGTACCATGTTTAAGGTGATACTTCCACAGGCACTTCGAATATGTGTCCCCTCAATGGTGAATCAAGTGATGATAACGCTAAAAGATACATCAATTATACAAGTAATCAGTCTTATGGAAATCGTGTATCAAGCGAAAATATATATTGGGCGTACAATGGAATCATTTGCAACATGGACGGTTGTAGCGTTGTTGTATTTGGCTTTGATTTCAATCGTTTCGTGGCTTGGGAAACAGCTTGAAAGGAAATTGAACCATGATTCAAAATAATGAAAAACAAGTAAAAGTAAGTATAAAAGACCTCCATAAATCTTATGGGAGGCTAGAGGTTTTAAAGGGGATCGATTTAACCGTCTGTGAAGGCGATGTGGTCTGCGTAGTCGGGCCCTCCGGTTCAGGCAAATCCACCATGCTCCGTTGCCTTAATCGGCTTGAAGAGCCTACAAGCGGCAAGATTATGGTTGACGGAATTAACCTTACCGACAAAGGGATCAATATTGACAAAACCAGGCAAAATATAGGGATGGTGTTTCAGCATTTCAACCTTTTCCCTCATATAACTGTTAAGAAAAATATTATGTTGGCTCCAGTCGATACAAAGGTTTTAGACAAAGCTGAGGCTGAAAAAAAGGCCATTGCACTTTTGGCCAGAGTAGGTCTTGCGGATAAGATCGATGTATATCCTGCAATGCTTTCGGGTGGGCAAAAGCAAAGGGTTGCGATTGCACGTGCCCTTGCGATGAATCCAGATGTTATGCTATTTGATGAACCGACATCTGCCCTTGATCCGGAGATGATTGGAGAAGTTTTGTCTGTAATGAAAGAACTTGCGCAGGAGGGTATGACAATGATTATTGTCACGCACGAGATGAACTTTGCGCGAGATGTTGCGAACCGCGTCATTTTTATGGATGACGGCGTTATCGTAGAAGAGGGAAGCCCCATTGACGTTCTTGAACATCCATCGCAAGAGAGGACAAAGCTCTTTTTGGGAATGGTTATGAAAAATGGATAACGATACCGTAGATGATAGAAATAAAATGCTGTTCAAGCATCAGGTCCACGATACTGCAAATCCATCTGGTGTATGAAGTTTGGGTATCGATAGAAAGCGCAAGATAGAAAGGTCAAGATGGGAGATAGGACGTATGAAAAAGGGAATTCTGTTTGATTTGGATGGAACACTCTGGGACTGTTCCGCTCAAGCGGTATTATCTTGGCGGGAATCAGCAAAAAAATATGAAGATAGCATCAAGGATATCAGTGTCGAGGAAATACAATCGGTTATGGGCAAAACGATGGAGGAAATAGCGGATATACTTTTTCGTGCTATACCATCGAAAGAACGCCGGATGGAAATCATGAACGATTGCTGTGAAGAAGAAAATAAATATCTTAGGAAGCATGGAGGAACTTTATTTTCGGATGTAGTGGATACCATTTCTGAATTAAGGAAAGAATACCATATATCGATTGTAAGCAATTGCCAGTCCGGCTATATTGAAAGTTTTATGGCTTATTATAAATTGGAACAGTATATCGATGATTTTGAAAGCTTTGGAGATACAAGGAATACCAAAGGGGAAAATATAAAACTGGTGGTAGCGCGCAACAGCCTTGACAAAGCGATATACATAGGCGATACGCAAGGAGACTATGAAGCATCTGCATATGCCGGTATCCCATTCATTCATGCACGTATGGGATATGGAACAGTGAATGTTAAAGTGCCTTATGTTACGACAATAAAGGAAATTCCAGAAGTAGTAAAACATAATATCTAGGTAGTTTTTTGAGCAACGATGTAAGCCTTATAGCTCTATTGAAAGTTCCACAGGGCAATGGTCGGAACCTAGAATATCTGTATGGATTTTGGCATCCTTTAAATTTTCTTTCAGTTTATCGGAAACAATGAAATAATCAATTCTCCACCCTGAATTCTTAGTGCGAGCTTGAAAACGATACGACCACCAAGAATAGATCTGCTCTTGATCCGGATAAAAATAACGGAATGTATCAATATAGCCGTGGGAGAGCAGGGTGGTCATTTTTGCACGCTCTTCATCGGAGAAACCGGCATTTTTGTGATTTGTTTTTGGATTTTTTAAATCAATTTCCTGATGTGCGACATTTAAGTCGCCACATAAAACAACTGGTTTTGTCTCGTTTAGCTTGTCAATGTAGGCAAGAAAGCTCTCTTCCCAAGACATGCGGTAGGGAAGACGTGCCAGTTCATTCTGGGAATTTGGCGTATAACAGGTTAAAAAATAGAAAGAGCCAAATTCCAATGTGATCACTCTACCCTCTTGGTCGTGTTCTGGAATACCAAGGCCAAGTACCACGGACAGGGGCTTTTCTTTTGTAAAGATTGCTGTACCGGAGTAGCCTTTTTTCTTGGCATAATTCCAGTATTGATAGTAGCCGGGAAGGTCTAAATCAATCTGCCCTTCCTGCAATTTTGATTCTTGAATACAGAAAATATCTGCATCAGCAGCTTTAAAATATTCAGGGAAGCCTTTTTGTACGCAGGCTCTTAACCCATTTACGTTCCAAGATATAAATTTCATGCTTACCTCCTTGCATGTAACACATGGTGATATATTGTAGTCCTAAAACCTGGTGTGAAAACGCATCCAGTCCACGTCGTGGTGCATGGGACAACTTGGTGAAGTGGTGTTTCCTTTTCTATATATTCTAACTGAACATAAGTATACATGATTCAGCTGCACAATTCAATGCTAGAATGAACGATAAAGAGTTTTCTTGTATTATCCGCATAGCTATCTTATAATATACGAAGAGGCACAATCCATCATTTGAGCCTGGCTTTTTGCAGGTGGCCAAAAAGCGATGATTGCGATTCAAAAGGATATTGCCTATCACAAATTGCCATTGGCTGGCTGGAACGGAATCAGGCATTTGTGGAAAATTGCAAAAGTATAAATTAGTAAAAAATACACCGGAAAGGTAATAAGTATAATATGGGAAAAAATGATAGCGAGATATCATGGAAGTATGGTGTGGCGTGGACTTCGGAGCTTGAAACAGGAAATGAAACGATTGATTTCCAGCACAAGCAGCTGTTTAAGCTGACAAGCGACATAGTAGAAGCTTGCATGGGCGGAAAAGATACCAGCATGCTGAAAGAAGCCCTTGATTTTTTGATTTCCTATACTGTAAAACATTTTGCGGATGAAGAAGCGTTGCAAATAAAATATAGCTTCCCTGATTACGAACGGCACAAAAAACTGCATGATGATTTTAAAGTAACGGCAGTGGCATTGATTGAAGAATACAATACGGGATGTTCACTGGAAAATTTGAATAATAAGGTTGATTCTGTCATTATTCATTGGCTTGTTCGGCATATTAAAGGAGAAGACGTCAAAATGGCGGTATATATACGAAAGCATGGAATTTGATTTTTAGCAATCGTGGACGTTTAAAAGCCCTTCTGTGGCAAGCTTTGCCATGGGAGGGCAGTTTTTGGATTTAAGGCATACGAAAAGACATCGGAATGGGCGAACGTTGCTATGTGCAGCTGGATGTAGTGGCGGCAGCTCGGAATGGGCAAACGTTGTTCTTTGCATCTAGTGATAAAAGCGACAGCTATGTGCACAAATGAAAGACAGAACATGCAGTTTGACAGAGGGAGAGCAATATTCTCGAAAATGTTAAAATTCAATCAAAAAGAATAAAATACAGAAAAAATATATGGGAAAATAGACAAATCGAAAAGCGAAATTCTGTGTATATTATATAAAATAATAAGAAAGTAGAAAAAATGTTGACATATTAGCATTTAAATGTTAAAATTGTAACATAATAAAAGCAACGAGGAGTGCTATGGAAAAGGCGAATCTGGATTATATGAAATATAAAGTATAAAATATAAAGTATAAAGTATGAAATATAAAGTATAAAGTATGAAATATAAAGTATAAAGTATAAAATATGAAGTATAAAGTATGAAATATAAAGTATAAAGTATGAAATATAAAGTATAAAGTATAAAATATGAAGTATAAAGTATGAAATATGAAGTATAAAGTATGAAATATGAAATATAAAGTATAAAATATAAAATGCAGGAGGACAATATTGTGAAGGCAGAATATACAAAACTTTTGAAGTGTTATGAAAGCTATAGCCAGAGAATAAATTTCAAACCGGAAATAGCAGTGATTTTAGGTTCTGGACTGGGTGCTTATGCGGAAAAGATTAAGATAGAGGCTACGCTTGACTACAAAGACATAGAAGGATTCCCGGTGTCTACGATTCCCGGTCATGCAGGCAGGTTTGTTTTTGGATATGAAGGAGAAGTGCCGATTGTGGTTATGCAGGGACGGGTACATTATTATGAGGGATATAACATGACTGATGTCGTGCTCCCTACAAGGCTCATGCAGATGATGGGGGCAAAAGTATTGTTTTTGACAAATGCCGCCGGTGGCGTAAACGAAACCTTTCAGGCAGGCGACCTCATGTTGATTAAAGATCATATATCTTCGTACATCCCATCTCCTTTGATTGGCGAGAATATAGAAGAACTTGGAACAAGATTTCCTGATATGAGCACAGTCTATGATCCTTTTTTGTGTACAATTATAAAGGAAACGGCAGAAGCCATAAAAATCAAACTACAGGAAGGCATATATTTGCAATTTTCCGGTCCGGCATATGAAACTCCGGCGGAAATACGTATGAGCCGTATGCTAGGGGCAGATGCAGTGGGCATGAGCACGGTATGCGAGGCAATTGCAGCCAACCATGCAGGCATGAAAATCTGCGGCATTTCCTGTATTACAAATATGGCGAGCGGTATTTTACAACAGCCATTAGCCCACAAAGAAGTTCAGGAAACGGCAGACAGAGTAGCGGCTCAATTTGAAATGCTTGTAAGGAATTCCTTGCTTCATATCCATAATAGCCTGTAAGAACCGCATGGAGGTGCAGACGTGAAAACAAAAAGAGTGTTCTTAATTGTATTAGATAGCTATGGAATAGGCAATGCAGTGGATGCGGCGGAGTTTGGCGATGAAGGGAGCAACACGTTAGCTTCTATTGTAAAATCCAAAGAATACAATACGCCAAACCTAAGGGAAATGGGGCTTTTTAATATTGACGGCGTAGACTGCAAAGAAGGGGTTTTACGGCCAAGCGGTTCCTATGCAAGAATACAGGAAGCTTCGAAAGGAAAAGATACAACGATCGGACATTGGGAAATTGCGGGAATTATATCAGAAAAACCGTTGCCAACCTACCCGGAGGGTTTTCCGGAAGACGTGCTGAATGAGTTTCGCAAGAAGACGGGACGCGGTATTTTGTGCAACCGCCCCTATTCCGGAACGGATGTGATTCGCATATATGGCAAGCAGCATGTAGAAACAGGGGATTTGATCATCTACACTTCGGCGGACAGTGTATTTCAGATTGCAGCCCACGAAGAAGTAGTACCACTCGAACAGCTGTATGAATATTGCCGTATTGCCAGAGAGATCCTAACAGGAAAACATGGGGTAGGGCGTGTCATTGCAAGGCCGTTTATCGGAGAAGAGGGCAGCTATAAGAGGACTGCACACAGGCATGATTTCTCTTTAGTGCCACCGGCGGAAACGATGATGGATGTCATGGTAGAACATGGCCTTGCTGTAAAAGGCGTTGGTAAAATTTATGATATTTTTGCAGGGAAAAATATTCAGACGACAGTTTCCATTGAACATAATGTAGATGGAATGGAAAAGACGTTAGATATCCAAAAGGAAGATTTTACAGGCCTTTGCTTTGTCAATCTAGTTGATTTTGACATGCTGTATGGACATCGAAATGATGTGGATGGCTATGCAAAGGCGGCAACTGTCTTTGATGGGCAGCTGGCAAGCTTTATCGAAGGTATGAAGGAAGATGACGTGCTTATCATTACGGCGGATCATGGATGCGACCCGGGGTATCCGGGAACGGATCATACACGGGAATGCATACCGATGTTGATCTACGGAGCACAGATACAGGCAGGCATAAATCTTGGAACCAGGAAAACGTTTGCGGATATTGCGGCAACCGTGTTGGAACTCTTTGAGCTTCATGGAAATATAAAAGGGAACGGCTATCGAAACGAAATTGGAACTCCTTGAGCTTCATGGAAATATAAAAGGGGGACGGTTATCGAAACGAAGTTAGGAAGAAACAATCGGTGGGGTTTGACTTAGAAAGCAGGTAGTACATATGAAAGAGCAGGCAAAGGAACTGATCAACCTGGCATTTGAAGCACAGAAGATGTCATATTCCCCCTATTCCGGATTTTTAGTAGGTGCTGCACTTCTTGGAAAAAGCGGTAAGGCTTATCTTGGATGCAATATTGAAAATGCGGCGTATTCGCCTTGCAATTGTGGGGAGCGGACTGCATTTTTCAAGGCTATATCAGAAGGCGAAACAGAATTTAGTGCAATTGCGATTGTAGGAAATAAGAAAGGCGTAGAGCGTGGGAAAGGAAGTCTTTGTGCCCCATGCGGAGTGTGCAGACAGGTAATGATGGAATTTTGCGACCCAAAAGAATTCCAGATTATTCTTGGAATCAGCGAAGACGATTACCAGGTGCATTCCCTAGAAGAATTATTGCCACTAGGATTCAAAAGAGAAAATTTGGACAACTAACGTATCGTTAAAAAGCGAGTATGGAAGGAGGATGGGCTATCGTGGAGTATGTGATAGAGATGAATCGCATTACCAAGGAATTCGGTAACTTTAAAGCAAATGACGAGATTACGCTACAAGTAAAGAAAGGTGAAATCCATGCGCTTCTAGGAGAAAATGGAGCAGGGAAGTCCACTTTAATGAGTGTTCTTTTTGGGTTGTATCAGCCGGAAGAGGGCGAAATCAAAATCAATGGGAAGGCTGTGAAAATCAATAATCCAAATGATGCAAATGAATTAGGCATCGGGATGGTACATCAGCATTTCAAACTGGTCGATAACTTTACGGTTTTAGAAAGCATTATACTTGGACGGGAAACGGTAAAAGGCGGCTTTTTAAAGATGGACGGGGCAAGAAAAAAGATTGTTGAGCTAAGTGAAAAATATAAATTTCAGATTGACCCGGATGCTTATATTTCTGACATTACGGTAGGGATGCAGCAGAGAGTCGAAATTTTAAAGATGCTGTACTGCGACAACCAGATTTTGATTTTTGATGAGCCCACTGCGGTACTGACGCCACAAGAAATTGATGAGTTGATGAAAATTATGGTAAGGCTGATAGAAGAGGGAAAGTCTATTATCTTTATCACCCATAAGCTAAATGAGATCAAAGCGGTCGCCAACCGCTGTACAGTCCTTAGAAAAGGGAAATATATCGGTACGATTGATGTTGCAAAGACATCTAAGGAAGAAATGTCCGAGATGATGGTAGGGCGGAAAGTGAGTTTTGTATTAGAAAAGCAGGAACAGGAGCCGGGCGCTCCGGTACTTGAGGTAGAGAAGCTGACTGTCCGTTCCAAACATACAGGGAAAAACGTAGTGCATGATGTTTCCTTTCAGGTCAGGAAGGGCGAGATTGTCTGCATTGCCGGAATCGATGGGAATGGGCAGTCGGAACTGGTATCCGGCATTACAGGGCTGATACCGATAGATGATGGACAAATCAGCCTAAATGGGGAAAATATTACAAAGAAAAGTATACGCAAGAAGTGTCTGGACGGGGTTGCACATATTCCGGAAGACCGGCACAAGTACGGCCTGATTTTAGATTACAGCCTTCAGGAAAACTTGGTCTTACAGACTTATTATGAAAAGCGGTTTCAGAAAAACGGGTTTTTAAAATTTGGAACGATCCGGGAATATGCAGATAAACTCATAGAGAAATTTGATATCCGAAGTGCACATGGGGCAGTTTCAGTTGCAAGGGGGATGTCTGGAGGAAATCAGCAAAAAGCGATTATTGCAAGGGAATTAGACAGGAATCCGGAAATTGTCATTGCCGTGCAGCCGGTCAGAGGGCTTGACGTAGGTGCAATCGAATACGTGCACAGGCAGATTATAAACCAAAGGGACGCGCAGAAGGCGGTTTTGCTGGTGTCCTTTGAACTAGACGAGGTTATGGATGTCAGTGACCGTATTCTGGTAATGTTTGAAGGTGAGATCGTTGCAGATGTCAAACCGGAAGAAACCACGGTACAAGAACTTGGCCTTTACATGGCGGGTACGAAAAGGGGGGCGCAGGCGTGAACAAACAAGGTTTACTGAATTTTTCGGCATCCGCAATCGCAGTTGTTTTCGGACTGCTGTTTGGACTGGTTATTTTGTTCTGCACGAATCCGTCACAGGCATTACAGGGATTCGGAATTATTTTGCAAGGTGGCTTTCGAGATGGAATGGCTGGAATCGGGCAGGTACTTTATACTGCGACACCGATTATTATGACAGGGCTCTCCGTAGGTTTTGCGTTTCGTACCGGATTGTTTAATATCGGAGCTTCCGGACAGTTTACCATAGGAGCTTTTGTTGCTGTCTATATAGGGATAAAGTGGACATGGCTGCCACCGCAGGTACATTGGATCGTAGCACTTTTAGGAGCGGCAGTTGGTGGTGCGCTGTGGGGAATGATCCCCGGCATATTAAAAGCGTTTCAAAATGTAAACGAAGTGATTGCATCGATTATGATGAACTATATTGGGATGTATCTGGTAAACAATATGATTCGGACAACCATCTATGATCCCCTGCGAAATCAAACAACGACAGTAGCTGCGGGAGCGAACATTCCAAAAGCAGGGCTAGATCAGCTGTTTCACACGTCCAACTTAAATATTGGTATTCTGATTGCAATTATTTTCGTGGTGATTATGTATATTTTGATTGAAAAGACGACGTTTGGCTTTGAACTGAAGGCTTGCGGAATGAATCGAAATGCAAGCAAGTATGCAGGAATCAGTGAAAAGAAAAACATTGTAATGTCCATGGTCATTTCAGGGGCCCTTGCAGGAATCGGCGGCGCCTTATTGTATCTGGCCGGATCCGGTAAATATATGCAAGTGCTTGATATTATTTCACCGGAAGGGTTTAATGGTATTTCCGTTGCCCTGCTGGGGCTTTCAAATCCGATCGGTATCTTATTTGCGGGAATTTTCATCGGCTACATTACGGTTGGAGGGAACAATCTGCAGCTGCTGGATTTTGTGCCGGAAATTATTGATACGATTATTTCAGTGATTATCTATTGTGGGGCATTTTCCTTGCTTTTTAAAAATGTCATCGGAAAGCTTATAAAGAAAATCAAAAAGGAGGATAAACCGGTATGAGCATTGTATATTTTATTGCACAACAAACGATGTTTTTCACAATACCTCTTCTGATTGTTGCTCTAGGCGGTATGTATACAGAGCGAAGCGGTGTAATCAACATTGCCTTGGAAGGTATCATGGTGATGGGCGCTTTTGTGAGTATTTTCTTTATCAATGCAGTGCAAGGTGTCATAAGTGGGCAGCTATTGCTGTTGCTGGCGGTTCTGGTTGCCGGGGCTGCAGGAGGAATCTTCTCCCTGCTTCATGCATTCGCTTCTGTTAATTTACGGGCGGATCAGACCATCAGCGGTACAGCCCTTAATATGTTTGCACCGGCATTTGCGATCTTTATTGCACGTATGGTAACTGGGATGCAGCAGATTCCTTTTCAGGATACATTTCATATTGCAAAGGTGCCTATTTTAGGAGACATTCCATTTATTGGGCCATTGCTGTTTCAGAATTGCTACATCACAACCTATCTTGGAATTGCCATCTTTATTATAGCGGGAATCGTAATCAGCAAGACCAGATTTGGACTTCGCCTGCGCGCCTGCGGGGAGCATCCACAAGCGGCGGACACGGTTGGAATTAATGTATATAGGATACGCTATGCGGGGGTTTTTATCTCAGGCGTGCTGGCAGGGATTGGAGGGCTTGTATTTGTGATACCAACTTCGACCAATTTTAATGCAAGCGTTGCCGGGTATGGATTCTTGGCAGTGGCAGTATTGATTTTTGGGCAATGGAGAACCGGGCGTATCTTTATGGCGGCATTCTTCTTTGGAATTATGAAAACCTTTGCAAGTGCTTATTCAGGGATTCCGTTCCTGAAAGACTTGCCAATACCAAACGAGGTATATAAGATGATACCCTACCTTGCAACACTGATTGTATTGATATTCCTATCTAAAAATTCACAGGCTCCAAAAGCAGAGGGAATTCCATATGATAAGGGAAGCCGATAGCCAATGCATCGAAAAGCCAAGTGGGAATCCCATGGAAATGGGGGAAAGAGTAAGATAGAATATCGCAATATAAATTGGAAATAAGGAAATCCCATGGAATAAGGGGAAAGAGTAAGATAGAATATCGCAATATAATTTGGAAAAAAGGAGAAAGAGGTGTAGTGCAAAAAAAAAGGATGTGAACTGCTTTGAAAATCCCGTGTAATAAGGGGAAAATCAAAGGAGATATTAGAAAAACAGATAGGAGAATGGCGCAATGAGAATGTATGATTTGATTGAGAAAAAGCGTAACGGAGGGGAGCTTGAGACTGAAGAAATTACCGATATGATCAAAGGCTATGTAGCAGGGACAATTCCGGACTATCAGATGGCTGCTATGCTAATGGCTATTTATTTTCAGGGAATGACAGACGAAGAGACATCGGTTATGACGAATGCAGTCGCATATTCCGCAGATGTGGTAGATTTATCCGGTATCGAAGGAATCAAGGTGGACAAACATTCTACTGGAGGGGTTGGCGACAAGACAACGCTGATTATTGCACCGATTGTTGCCTCATGTGGGGTGAAAGTTGCGAAGATGTCAGGACGGGGGTTAGGACATACCGGCGGAACCGTAGATAAGCTAGAGTCGATTCCGGGAATGAGGACTTCATTAGAACGAGAAGAATTTTTTAAGGTGGTGAATGAAACGGGGCTTAGTGTCATTGGCCAGTCGGGAAATTTGGCGCCCGCGGATAAGAAACTGTATGCACTTCGGGATGTGACGGCTACGGTAGACAGCATTCCATTGATTGCAGCCTCCATTATGAGCAAAAAACTGGCAGCCGGAAATGATTGCATTTTATTGGATGTAAAAACCGGAAGTGGGGCCTTTATGAAGACGCTGGACGATTCTATCGCATTGGCACAGAAGATGGTTGCGATTGGTGAACATGCAGGAAAGAAGACGGCGGCACTCATAACAGATATGGATATTCCATTAGGGCACAATATCGGAAATGCCCTAGAAGTGATAGAAGCGATTGAAACATTGCGCGGGAATGGGCCGGAGGATCTAACAGAGGTATGTTTAAGCCTTGCATCAAATATGCTGTATCTGGCAGACAAAGGAACCTTAGACGAGTGTAGGCAAATGGCACAGGCTTCCATTGACAGCAGGCAGGCCTTCGAGCGGCTCATTGCAATGGTAGAAGCACAGGGCGGTGATTCTAGTGTGATCAAGAACCCGGATCTTTTTGCAAAAGCGCCTTACTCTTTTGAAGTACATACTGATTTTGACGGATATGTTACTGCAATTGATACGCAGTCTTGTGGCATTGCATCAGTTATGCTAGGTGCAGGAAGAGAAACGGTAAGCAGTGTGATCGATTTCTCTGCCGGAATTGTATTAAAACGCAAAGTGGGGGACAACGTAAAAAAAGGGGACGTACTGGCAATTTTATATGCATCAGATGAAACCTTGTTTTTAGAAGCGGCAAAGCGGTTTGCAAAAGCCTATACGATTTGTGCACAGAAAGTGGAGAAAAGGCCATTGATCTTTGCAAGAGTAGAAAAAGACAAAGTAGATCGATTTACATCATAAAATTGAAAGATGGGGAAAAAGATGGAAACACAGAAACTATTTCAATATATAGATCATACACAGCTAAATGCATTTGCCAAATGGGAGGATATTCAGAAATTATGCAAGGAGGCAATCGAATACCAGACGGCATCCATATGCATCCCACCATGCTATATCAAACGTGTGCATGATACCTATGCAGACAAGATTAATATCTGTACGGTGGTTGGCTTTCCGCTAGGGTACAGCGTAACTGCGGCGAAGGTAGCAGAAGTAAAGCAGGCTCTTTTAGATGGGGCAAATGAAATTGACATGGTCGTAAATATCAGTGATGTAAAAAACGGCGACTACGATAAAGTAGAAGAAGAGATTCGAGCATTGAGAAAAGAAACAGGGGAAAAGATACTAAAAGTAATTATTGAAACCTGTTATCTGACAGAAGAGGAAAAAATAGCAATGTGCCACGCTGTTACAAATGCTGGTGCAGACTATATTAAGACCTCTACTGGATTTGGCACAAATGGTGCTACTCTAGAGGATATTTTGCTTTTCAAAAAACACATAGGTTCAAATGTGAAAATGAAAGCGGCAGGCGGTGTAAAGAATCTTTCCGATTTGGAAAGCTTTATTTTAGCAGGATGCAGCAGAATAGGGACTAGTTCAGCAATAAATATTATCAATAACCAAACAACAGACAAATATTAAGGAGGAAAAAAGATGAAAAAGAAAGTATTAGGTATTTTGCTGGCAGCAACCATGGTAGTTTCACTAGCCGGTTGTGGTGGAAACACAGAAGGTGGAGATGCGGCAACGAACGATGCGGCAACAACAGAGAAAACAGAGGATCCGGCAACAACAGAGGACTCGGAGGCAAAAGATGATGTATCAGTAGGTTCTGAGCTTGCACTGATTACGGATGTTGGAACGATCGACGACAAATCCTTTAATCAAGGTTCTTGGGAAGGGCTGGAAGCGTATGCGAACGATCATGGTCTTACGAATAAATATTATAAGCCTACCGAAAAATCTACAGAAGCATGTTTGACAGCGATTGATTTAGCGGTAAAAGGCGGAGCAAAGGTAATCGTTACACCCGGATTCCTTTTTGAAGAGCCAATATTGGAATCACAGACGAAATATCCGGATGTTACATTCCTGATTCTGGACGGAGCACCTCATAATGGCGACTACAATTATGACATCAAGGAAAATACGCTTTCTATCTTCTATGCAGAAGAGCAGGCGGGCTATCTGGCAGGTTATGCAGCAGTAGAAGAGGGCTATACACAGCTTGGCTTCATGGGTGGCATTGCGGTTCCGGCAGTAGTTCGTTTCGGCTATGGATTTATCCAGGGCGCAGATGCGGCAGCAAAAAAACTCGGAGTCTCCAGTGTAAACGTGAAATATACCTATGTAGGAAATTTTGATGCTTCTCCGGAAAACATGGCAAAAGCAGCTTCTTGGTATAATGAAGGGACAGAAGTAATCTTTGCATGTGGAGGTGCAGTAGGAAACTCTGTTATGAAAGCGGCAGAAACAGCAGGCAAGAAGGTAATTGGCGTGGATGTTGATCAATCTTCCGAATCAGAAACCGTAATTACGTCTGCAATGAAGAACCTTGGAAAATCAGTTTATGATACTTTGGATGCTTATTATAATGGTACATTCGAAGGCGGAAAGACCGTTACTTTGGATGCTTCTTCGGAAGGCGTTCAACTTCCAATGGAAACTTCAAGGTTTGAAAAGTTCACACAGGAAAAATACGATGACGTTTATGAAGGACTTGAAGATGGTACGACAGTAGTAGCAAACGATACGGTTGGCGAAGATGCAACGAAAGTACCGGCAGAGATTGTTACCGTAGAATTGATCCAGTAACATTGATTTCGTAACATTGATTTAGCGGCATGGAACCAGTAGCATGGAACCGGTAGAAAAAAGGCAAGTGGTCCAGTCGCTAGGGCGATGCTAGATGAAAAATTCAGAGCTGGTACAATCCTGGAAGCAGGTAGTGCCAGCTCTGTGATTTCGTTTCAGGAAAGAGCAAATGACAGGAACTACGACAAGAAAATGTACAAGAAAGGAGACCGGTATGAAGCGGATAAGGTCGTTCTTCTTTGGCAAAAAGCTGGTGGATACAAGGTGGCCGATCATCCTCCTTGCATTGGCGATTGCATTGGTGGTAATCCCTACTTCCGGGCTGCTGCATGCAAAAGAAGAATATAACGATGAATATACCCTCGTGAAAAGCAGGGTACTTTGGGTGGACAACACTGCCCTTATGACTGATCCTTATGTAAAGGGAATGTATATAGGTCAACAGCCGGTTAAAATCAAACTGCTTTCCGGAACACACAAGGGCGAAAGCTTTGAGGTGGTAAACATGATGAGCCGAGCCTTTAACATTTATTGTAAACAAAACATGGTGATCCTTACCAATATCAGGGAGATCGATGGCAAAGTGGACGGCGTAGATATATTTGGCTACAACCGAGATACCATTTTGTATGCTTTTCTTGGACTGTTCTGTGCAATTCTTTTGGTGGCGGGGCACAAACGGGGATTGTATTCTTTGCTGGCCTTGGTGTTCACTTTGATTATCGTCATCTTTTTCATGATTCCCCGTATTCTGGAGGGGCAAAACCCGGTGGCGATGGCATTGCTGACAGCGGTGGTAAGCACGGCGATTACGATTTTTTTAATCGGGGGATTTGGCGCCAAAAGCATTGCGGCAATTATCGGGACGCTTAGTGGTGTACTGGCGGCGGGAGCGATTTCCATTCTGGTTGGACGGATCGGAAACATCTCGGGTATTCAGCTTAGGGACGCCCAAGAGATGATTTATCTTGCACAAGAAGTTCCCATCAAGGTGCCGGAGCTTTTATTTGCCAGTATTATTGTTTCGGCTCTAGGTGCCGTCATGGATATCGGCATGTCCATTGCCTCCGCTGTATTTGAAGTAAAAGAGGCAAACGCTAAATTGGGTGTGCGTGAGCTGTATAAAAGTGGCATGAACGTTGGTCGGGATGCAATGGGAACGATGACGAACACGTTGATTCTTGCGTTTGCGGGCAGTTCTATGCCTGTCCTTATTATCATTATGCTCTATCGGCTGCCTTCTTTGCGGCTGGTCAACCTAGATCTATTAGGAATTGAGTTTATTCAAGGCATTTCCGGCTCCATCGGAATGATTTTGGCGGTACCAATCACGGCACTGTGTGCCGCGTTTCTGGTAAACAAAAAGAAAGGGGATCTATGAGACGTTTTTTAGACGAGATGGCATCCGGATGTCCGGTTCGGGCTATTTTAACAGATGATCCCATGCGTGCGAAGATGCTGGTAGCCCACCATCTAGACAATGCACAGCTAGTGAGCGAGCAGCGGGGCATGCTTGGCTATTTTGGTACTTATGAAAAAATTCCCCTTTCGGTTTTTTCCGTTGGTTATGGGGAGGCTTCTACCCTTGCTTATCTTAAGGAGCTTGCGCAAAATGGGGTAGAGCAGATTGCCTACATTGGCGAATGCATTTCTGGTGGGCAGGGACCGCAATTGCGAGATGTCGTTTTAGCCGTTTCTGCAAAGAGCACGCTTAAGAGCTATCAAAGCGACGGCAAGCTGTTGCGTAAAGCACGCCTTAGCGCATCTCGTTTAAAGATACCCGTATATTGCTTGCCGGTTTCTACGAGGGATACATTTTGGACAGAAGGTCAAGAAGTAGAACAAGCAAAGAGAAATGTGGCTGAAAATGAAATCATTGATTTTTCATCTCATGCGCTTTATCGCTATGCCCTAGAGCAGGGGCTTGCTGCAATATCGATTCTTACCGTTGCCGAGGATTTAGCCAAAAACCAGCGTATAGAAGATGCAGAGCGGCAATCTCGCTTTCACAATGCGGCACGGATTGCTTTTGACATGTTCGTAGCCCAATAAACAAAACAGGGAAAAGCTGATCAAGGAAAAGGCGATGTGCAATGTGGTACCCTACAAAGCACTCGCCTTTTTTGTATGATAAGAAAGTACCCCCTATCATACAAAAACCCTCCGGGAGGATCGCACTGCGACGTACAAGGAAGTTGTTACTGACACAACAGCTGCAGGTGGCGAATTCTGTAAGTAGTATTTTTGATTATGTTAAAATCAAGCCAAAAAATGAGAATCAGAATAGAAATGTTAAAATCCACAAGAAAAACGTTATAATCACAAAGTATTTTGGAAAATTATGTTCATATCATACAAAAAATGATAATATATGAGAAAATGTTGACATGTTAACGGGAAAATGTTAGTATTATAACAAATACAAAACAAAATTTGATAAGTATGGTGGGGAAGGAAGTGAGTAAAAATGAAATGAGCACTATGCACACAGTAACTCAATAAACAAAGCAATCATGATAGAAAACAGGAGGTACTATATATGAAAAAGAAACAGATGATAAGCAAACGGTTTCTTTCTTGGATGCTCTCTTTGGCATTGATCCTTAGCGGATTATTTAGCGGACTGCCGGGGACGGCGATTACTGCGTCAGCGGCAGAGCCTAAAATACTGGCAGGATGGAATTTTGAAGAGGCCGGTGTGATGACTCCAGTAAGTGCACCGGTATCTGCTACGTCAGGAATCAAAACAGATTCCAAATTTTCATGGGACGTTGGAACAGCGAGCATTACCTATACGAGTGATGTCGATACTTTTTCTACAAACGGGTGGGATACGAGTCATTATTGGGAGATTACTACTTCCACAATAGACTACGAAAACCTGACATTGGAATTTGATACTTATGGTTCTAGTACCGGTCCTAAAAATTGGGAACTGACCTATTCCATCAATGATGGTGCAACTTTTGCACAGGCAGATACATACGTAGTCACAGGCACGAGCTCGCCAGGTATTCACGTTGTGGTTAGTTCTGACAAATTTGTTAGTGCTATAGATCAAGAAAAACTGATTTTGCGGCTTAAGCCAGTAGACACAGGATCAGTCGGTGGAGGATCAGTCGGTTCGGGTGGTACTAACAGGATATCCGGTATCGTCTTAAAAGGCGAATTAATAAGTGGTAGAAAACCAAAACTTCCTACTGTAACCGCCAGTCCAGCTACGGGCACGGTAGTAGCTGCCGGTGCAGAAATTACGCTGGGCAGTTCGGAAGGTGCTACCGATATTTACTATGTAATGAATGGCGATGCTGCGATTTACGATGTAACGAATGGCGATGCGCCGACCAGTGGGCTCACTCGATATACCGATCCCATTCCAGCTGATTTTACAGCACCTTCTTTCGAGGTCAAAGCCATTGCAGTTGACAGTGCAGATGATAAAGATCGCAGCGATGTGGCGACTTTCACCTATACGCAGGCGAAGATGAGCAAACCAACTGCAGCACCAGATCCTGGGGAAATTGGCACCAATGAGAATGTCGCCCTGGCCTTTGTCTCATCAGAAGGCTCGTTGCCCGGTGCGCAAATCGTCTACACTACGGACGGCACCGACCCGCTGGTAAGCGGCACTGTCCAGACCTATATCGGAGAGATCGACGTAGCGCCGGGCACCATGGTAAAGGCAGCCGCTACAGCGACTGGGTATCTGCCTAGTGCAGTGGTAAACTTCAGCTATCCGGTGGTATTCGAACGCGTTGACTACCCTACCGATGGGGAAAAAGCCACTGTCGCTGAATGGAGCATTGGAGCTGCACCTAGCACAACCATTGCTCCTGCAACCGGGGGCGAGCAGATGGAGAGTTCCAATTTATCCGTCAATATAAAAGGAAATGATCTTAATTTAACTGGTTTTAGTAGTGGTGGCATTGCTATTAATGGACTAAATGGTGCGGCGAACAATGCCTACTGGCTTTTGAGTACATCTACGACTGGGTTTACCAATATCGGGCTTTCCTTTAATATGAGGGCCTCTGGAACTGGACCAAGGGACTTTAAAGTGCAGTACAGTACGGACAAATCCATCTGGAGGGAAGCAGGTGAATTTAACCTTGCGAACGCGGCAACCCTAGGTACTCCTTTAAGTACATTTTCCTTTGACCTAAGCGAAGCGCAAGACAGGATATCCAATCAGAGTACTCTTTATATTCGTCTGATGCTTGCCTCCAACCTTGCCGCAAGCAACACTAATGCGAACGGCACGCCTACGAATGGCGTGACTACGATCGGCAGTGGCGGTTCGAACACAGCCAACAGCTTTAAACTGACGGGCGACTACATCCAGTATGACGATCAGGTAAAACCTGTCACAGCCGATACAGCAAGTGGTGCTGTTCCAAACGGAACAGAGGTACAGCTTACCACTGCAACAGAAGGTGCAACCATCCAATACAGCTACGACAATAGCTCATGGACAAATGGAGATAGCTTCACATTAAATGGACTTCCTACATCACAGTCTAGTCCACAAAAGGTATATGTCAAAGCGATAAAAGGAGCAATGCAGGACAGTCGAACGAAGATACTTTCCTACTATCAAGCAAAACTGGCTTTGGTGTCGGCAAATCCGAGTGGAGGAAGTTCTATCCACCCTGGCGATATTGTCCTTTCAACCGTAGAGGGCGCAACCATACACTATACCATATCACTCGGGGGAGGAACCCCATCCGTTGAGGCGGTGTATACCGATAAAATCACAGTCACCGACGATCAATTTCCAATCGCAATTGTTGCAAGAGCCACGGGTACAGGATATATTGATAGCGATTCCATAACGCTAAATTACACCTTAAAGCCGGCCGGCGGTGGAGAACAAGCCTATTTTGGCCAGATTCATGCCCACACGACAATGTCCGATGGCGCAGGTACAGTGCAAGAAGCATTTGCATGGGCTAGGGATCAGGCTCACTTGGATTTCTTTGCAGTAACTGACCACAGCAATTCTTTTGATATTGCACCGGCAGGAGATAATGCGACCGTTTACAACCTTGGCGCTTACAATGCAGGCAATGCGAAGTGGCTAGAGTCAAAAGAGGCAGCGCTTGAGGCCAATCGATCTGACTATGTCAGCATCTACGGCTACGAGATGACTTGGTCCGGTGGTCCGGGGCATATCAATACCTTTAACACGCAGGGGTTTGTCAGCCGCAATAATACCACACTGAACAGCAAGACCAACGACGCCGGCATGAAAGCCTACTATGCCCTGCTTAAGGCCACACCGGAATCAATCTCGCAATTTAACCATCCCGGTACAACCTTTGGAAACTTTACGAATTTTGCCTACTACGATGCAGCGATTGACAAGCAAATCACCTTGATTGAAGTAGGAAACGGCGAAGGAACGATAGGAAGTGGCGGATATTTCCCCTCCTATGAGCAATATACAATGGCACTCGACAAGGGCTGGCACGTTGCCCCTACAAATAACCAAGACAACCACAAAAAGGGTTGGGGAACATCGAACACCTGTCGTACCGTTATTTGGACAAATGACATGACCGAGGGCGGCCTATATACAGCACTAAAAGACATGAGAGTATATGCCTCCGAGGTTCCAGACCTTTCGATCACCTACAAAATGAATGGCGAACCACTCGGTGAAATTTTACAGGATGTTCCGGCAACAGCCAATTTTACCGCTCAAATTGAAAATGGAACCGCCAGCAACACTATAAAATCCGTTTCCCTCATTACGAATGGTGGAGTGGAAATCGGCAAACAGACATTTAATGCCAAAAACGTGGATTATTCCTTTACCTTAGATAATCCAACAGCAGGATACTATTACCTTAGGGTCGTAGATATGGTAGGTGCCAGCGAGCGAATCGCAGTTACCGCTCCGGTTTGGATGGGCAAATCTGCAGCTCTTGGTGTCACCGGGGTTGCTAAGGACAAAGCCCTTCCGGTTACCGACGAGGAGCTGACCTTGACGACGAACCTATTTAACAACGAAACTACGCCTGCTATCCTTACCCATATCGTCTACAAACAGGGGAGCACTGTCCTCAAAGACGAAAGCCCAAATACAACCATTGCAGCCAATGGCGGAAGCTATGACCATGTGATGAAATATACCCCTACCGTAGCAGGGCAGGTAACGGTTAAAGTTGATGCAACCGTTTTGTTTGACGGTGCGGAGCGAATCTACAGCAATGAAATCAGCTACAATGTGAGGGATGCCGCAAAACTGGTGTATATTGGCATTGATGCATCTCACAAGAACGAATATGTTTCCGGCAATTACAAGGACAGCATGAAGAATTTTACCACTTTAGCGGCGGCAAGCGGTGTCCGCACGGTATATTTGAACACCGAGGCAGAATTGATTGCAGCAACTGCTAATGATAAGTACAAGACACTAATACTCACAGCCCCATCTCGTCGCCTTGATCCTGCAAACAGTTTATACTATTCTGATGAGGAGATAGCTGCCGTGAAAGAATTTGCCGAATCCGGTAGAACGATTATCATTGCCGGATGGAGCGACTCATATGAGAATTATGCCACCGTACCTGCCGGGCTGGAAAACCATATGGCAGGACAGCAGAACAAACTGCTAGAAGCCATCGGCTCATCCCTTCGATTAGGAGACGATGCTTCAAGAGATGAAGTCCTAAATGCGAGTGATAATTACAGGCTCTATTTTAAGGATACTTACAATTCGGATAATCCGCTGACGAAAGGCATCGTGCCTGAGCAGGAATACAGCATCTATGGTGGAAGTACGGTTTATGCTGTTGACGACGACAAGGATCCGACATCCGATTTGCCCGATAGCATATCGCCTATCATCAACGGCCTACCAACTACATGGTCGTATGACAGGGATGGCGATGGGTATGGACTGGCAGATCCGAGCCAGACATTGCCCCGGTATGGAACCAGTGAGGCTGAAGGACGGGGAGAAGGAACCGTTTTACTCAATGCTTCCGAAGTTTTAGACCATGGCGATACAAGTTCACTCGTGATTGTTTCCGGTGGCGCATTTATGAGCGACTTTGAGATTCAGATCGAAATGGACAATGCTTTTACCTTGCCCTATAGCAACTACAACATCGCATCCAACTTGATTGAAGCGATTGCCCCGGAAGATGAAATTACAACCATCGCCAATGCAAAGCTTTTAGCAGAAGGCACTTCTGTTACCATTGAAGGCATAGCGACCTCATCGGTAAATGCTAACAACAATGCGATTAATACGGGCTTTTTTGATAGTATCTATGTTCAAGACAGTACAGCGGGAATCAACCTCTTCCCAATTTCTGATGGAGTTGTCGAAGGTCAGCGCATCCGTGTATCCGGTGTACTTAGCAGCTACCAAGGAGAAACACAAATCCAAGTCAGCAAGGTGCGTGTCATCGACAGCAGCATTAACAAGGTAACGCCAACCGCGCTCTCTACCAGCCAATCTGCTCTGCCCGCGAATACCGGACGACTTGTTAAAACGCAGGGCAAGGTAACAAATGTTATAAAAGACAATACTTCAGGTATTGTGAGCCAATTCACCATTAATGATGGCAGTGGTCCTGTGATTGCTTACATCAATGAGTATATTACATCCGCAGTGAACATTTCTTTTGTGGAAGTAGGGAAAACAATTTCGGTAATTGGGCTTGCATCCATCGGCGAAAACTTTACAAGTTCCAATATGCTTCCTCGTATCCGTGTTCGTGACCGAAACGAAGTTAAATTGATTCCGGAATCGAATTACACCGTAACATTTGATGCAAATGGCGGGGGAAATCTAAGCAAGACAAGCGCGACAGTAGCAGCAGGTGCAGCAATAGGGGCACTGCCGAGCGCGAGCCGGACAGGCTATACATTAAAGGGCTGGTATACGGCAAAAACTGGTGGAACCAAAGTAGAGGCCACAACAAAGATAACCCAAAACCAGACACTCTATGCTCAATGGGAAGTAGAAGTCGATACCGTAACATTTGATGCAAATGGTGGAAAAAATCTAAGCAAGGCAAGCGTAAAGGTAAACTATGGGCAAGCCATAGGGGCACTGCCGAGCGTGAGCCGGACAGGCTATACGTTAAAAGGATGGTATACGGCAAAAACTGGTGGAACCAAAGTAGAGGCCAGCACAAAGATAACCAAAAGCCAGACACTCTATGCCCAATGGGAAGTAGAAGTCGATACCGTAAAATTTGATGCAAATGGAGGAACGAAATTAAGTAAATCCAAACTAGATGTAAAATATAATCAAAAGATAGGGACACTTCCAACCGTACAGAAAAAAGGATATACGTTAAAAGGCTGGTATACAAAGAAAACAGGCGGGAGCAAGATAACATCCAGTACAAAAATAACGAAAGCTCAGACGCTGTATGCACAATGGGCCAAGGTAGCAGCGCCAAAACAGGCGAAGACACCGACCCTAAAGAACAGCAAGAGCAAACAGCTTGTAGTAAGCTATAAAAAGACAAGCAATGCAAAAGGCTATGAGATATCTTATTCTACAATCAAAACATTTAGCAAGGCGAAAACAAAAACTACAACTTCCACATCTTTGACAGCGACAATCAAGCAACTTAAAAAAGGAACAACCTACTATGTGAAAGTACGGGCATATAAGTTGGATTCTGCAGGAAATAAGGTATATGGAAGCTACAGCAAAGTAAAGAGCCTCAAACTAAAGCAATAGAATAAGAACTGAAACAACAGAAGGAAACCAGAACTAAAGTAACAGAAGAAAACCAGAACTAAAGTAACAGAAAGAAACCGGAACTGAAGCAACAGAAAGAAACCGGAACTGAAGCAACAGAAGGAAACCGGAACTGAAGCAACAGAAGGAAACAAGAACTAAAACAGCAAAAGGGAATAAGACTCGAAATTAAATGAAACAGCAGTTTGCTATCATCCCATATAGAGGATTGTGCAAACTGCTGTTTTGATTAAGCATTGGATTTATAAAATCCGCAAAGATGGAAATAGCGCATAAAAAGTGTGCGTGTAAAAAAGTGCGTGAATCATAAACGGAAAAAGTGCGTGGATCATGAACCCCAAAAGTGTGTGGATTATAAACCCGAAAAGCGTGTACAAAAAGTTTACACAGCAGGTCAGAGCGGAGTATGCGAAAATAGTGTTGACATAATAACAAAAAAATGTTAAAATTATGGCAAATGCAATATTAAAATACAATAAGTCTGCTCAGAAAAGGATGCAATTAAAATAAAACAGTGTTTTTTTCATCTAATGAGCTTTACCCAAAGATAATCCTGCTTTAACCAGTAAGTTGCAACAAAATGAAGGATGGGGTGCTAATCAATGAATGAAAAGCAAAAACGTAGATTAAAAGAAATGGACAGTATGCTAGAAGAAAAAGTATATATGCCGATTAAAGAGCTGTCAGAGAAATTGAATATATCTGAGATGACGGTAAGAAGGGATTTTGACATAATTTCACAATCTAAAAATTTGTATATGGTGAATGGGGTCATTTTCCGCAATTTACAAAAGGCAGAAGAATATAAAGTGCCAATGGCAGAAGTGAAAAAAGCAGCAGAGAAAGAAGCCATTGCAAAACTTGCGGTATCGCTTATACGGGAAGGGGATGTCATAGCCCTTGATGTGGGGACGACTACAGAGCAGGTTGCAAAATTTATTCCAAAGGGTATGGATATCACCGTAATCTGCTATTCATTCAATATTTTATGCAGATTAAGGACGAATGGAATTTCTAAAATTGTGTTTGGCGGAGGAACTTTTCACGAAAACAGCCAGACGTTTGAAAGTAAGGAAGCCGTTCGACTAATACAAAAGCACCGTGTCAACAAAGCTTTTATATCGGCGGCAGGGGTGTCGGAAAGTCTAGGGATTACCTGCATGAATGAGTATGAAGTGCCATTAAAGCAGGCAGTCATCCAGTCGTCTTTAAAAAAAATATTGGTTATTGATTCTTCAAAATATCAACAGGTCAAACCAGCCTACTTTGCAGATGCTGATATTTTTGATTATGTTATTACAGATAAGGAGTTATCAAAAGAGGCAGAAAACTATTATAAAAGCTGCAACATCAACGTCTTAAAAGCATAAGAATACCGCTATGAATGGTGCTTATCTCATGCTAAAGCAAGGCTACAGCATCAACGTCTTAAAAGCATCAAAAATGCAACATTGCAAATAGAGTTTGGCCATTCATTTTGCAATTAGATAAAACCTCAGTTTCTCCAAGACCTGCCCGAGGTCTATCGGTTTGCCTATGTGTGCATCCATACCTGCATCAAGGCACTTGTCTATATCCTCTTTAAAAACATTTGCCGTCATGGCGATGATTGGAATGCTTTTTGCCTTCGCGATGTCCATTGCACGGAGTCGGCGTGTTGCGTCGTAGCCGTCAAGCCTAGGCATTTGCACATCCATGAAAATGATGTCATATTTTTCAGGTTCAGCGGTGAATTTTTGCACGGCATCAAGCCCGTCCCCAGCATCGACAATGGTGACAGCCGTAGGTTCAAGCAGTGCGCGTACGATTTCGCGATTTATTTCGACATCCTCTGCGAGCAGGATACATTTTCCTGCAAACTCGTTCGCTAAGATACCATCTGCTAAAATGTCCGAAACAGTTTCCTGTGTTTTGGCAACGCCAATTTTAATTCGAAAAAAGAACTGCGATCCGCTCCCCAGCTTCGATTCCACCCAGATCGTACCGGCCATCATCTCTACAATATGCTTCGATATGGAAAGGCCAAGGCCTGTACCGCCGTATTTGCGTGAGGTGTTGCTTTCTGCCTGCTGAAAAGAAGTGAAAAGCTTTGCTTGCTGTTCCTTACTTAAACCAATGCCTGTGTCGCATACTTTGGTTAGGAGGGTGCAGGTATCGCCCTCTTTGCTTTCAAGCTGCACATCCAGCGTTATTGTGCCATTTACAGGAGTGAATTTCACAGCATTGGATAGTAGATTCGTGATTACCTGTGCAAGTCGCTGGTCATCGCCTACAAGCATGGATGGGATAGTTTCATCAAGCGTGACGGTGAATTGTTGGTGATTTTCTTCGATGCGGTAGCAGTTTATATCAATGACACGTTGTACCATTTCCTCAAAATGAAAGGGTGCAGGTGAAAGTTCAAATTTCCGAGCTTCAATTTTTGATATGTCAAGAATATCGTTGATGACATTTAGCAGATGGGCAGATGCCATTTCAATCTTAGCGAATGCGTAATCTTTCTTTTCGTTGCCGTCGGCGGATTTTCCAATGGTGGTCATGCCCAAAATAGCATTGAGCGGCGTACGTATCTCGTGGCTCATGTTGGATAGGAATTCGCTTTTGGCAATGCTTGCACTTTCGCTTTGGCGAGCCTTGATCCGATAGAGCCACAAGGCGAAACCACTTCCGAACAATGACAGCACAAGTGCGATGATCTGTGCGGTCAAAAGTGCAGAGGTGTTGCGTTTTTGCGCTACTAAAATATCATCGGTAATATCAACGCCCGCAACGCACGAAACAGCCCCAGTTTTGTCATACATGGGCACGTAAGCCGTAAGTAGGCCGGTCCATTCGGGATCGTAAGCGCCTAGGTCGCGCATTACAATCTGTCCCTTTAAAGCGGCGGCGACATCTGGCTCAAAATCATACAAGTCATCAGGCGAAAGGGAGGTTTGGGGGTCTGTGTCGTTGTCCACAATAAATTGAATGTGGCCATCGCCATAATCGCGCAGGTAATAGAGGTATTGCACATTATGCTGTTCTGCCAACGACATTAAATGTTCACGCAGAAGCTGATATTCTGGCGTATAGGTGTCCTCTTCTCGTTGGTATAAATCCAAGTCCTCTACATGAACAGCCTGCGAGGCGGAGATAGCTGCAGAAACAAGCCGTTTGCGTGTTTCATCTAATGCCATGTTTACGGTATTGTTTAACACGATGTTGGCGATTACAGACAAAAACAGCACCACAATGGCGGATACAAAAAATAATAGTAGTACGCCATTTTTCTTTATAAATTGCATCATGGCAATTCTCCCTTGCAGTGTATTTAGGTTTACTTTTCTCGTTTCTGCTGAAGCTGTTTTCGATTCGATCTTTACGTTTTTTAAGCAGAAGGTACATAATACATGCATTATACACCTAAATCCATTGGGTTTCAAGAAAAAATGAACGATACAATTGGCTTTTGAATGTTCCCTTTTGAATGTTCAATCCGACAGTTCATCAAACCTTACAATGCGAGAAGAGATTCGTTTTGAATGTTCAATCCGACAGTTCATCAAACCTTACAATGCGAGAACAGATTTGTTCGGCAAGTGTGAGGCTGTGAGTTACGGCAAGCAAACCAAGATTGCGGCTGCGAATGGTGTTAAGCATTTGCTCCCAAATTTGTGCCTGCGTGATCACGTCAAGCATGGCACTCATCTCGTCCGCGATGATAAACCGCGTCTTAGGGCCGAATGCCCGCGCAATACAAAATCGCTGAAGTTCTCCACCGGAAAGCTCGGTAGGATAGCGGTCAAGCCACTCCAAAGAAATCCCCATTTCGCCTAGAAAGGCAAGGTCGGGCATCCACGCTTCCGTAAGCGTATTGCGTAGTTTCCACCGTGGATTGATCGCTTTTTCGGGGTGTTGATAGATAAGCTGAACCGGGCAGTAGCCTTTCTTTGGGAGTGGCTTTTTATCGAACAGAACCTCGCCGGCATCTGGTTTTAAATATCCTGCCAGTATCTTTGACAGCGTACTTTTTCCACACCCGGATGGGCCTACAAGTGCGACGCGCTCGCCTGCGTCAATGCTAAGGCTAATGCCATCAAGTACAAGGCCAGACTTAGGATAGCTAAACTTAATATTTTTCGCTTCAAGTAGCATAATGGCAGCACACCTTTCCACCGCGAATGGTACGTGGCTTTATCACACCGCAAGTACAATTTTCCCTTTTCATTTCACACCGCGAAGCGTACAGGCAACCGTCAGGCAAAGAACCCGCATAAGGCTGAATTCCTGCTGTTGGACGAAATCCATTTTTGGGGATTGCCCTCCACAATGCTTTGGTGTACGGATGGCGCAGTAGGCCTTCGTTGGTAAAATCGGACGCAAGTGCGGTTTCGACGGTTGTTCCGGCGTAGAATACGGCAATGCGATCAGCATAGCCAAGTGCAAGGTCGATATCATGCGTGATGAGCATTACCGCCGCACCCTCGTTGGCAAGGTCGCGAAAATGTTTCATAGCCTTATCTGCAAGCGTTTTTGACATGCCGGGGGTTGGCTCATCGGCGATAATCAGCTTCGCACCGCTTACGAGTGCCGTTGCGATTAAAATCCGCCGGGTCATGCCTCCAGAGAGTTGGAATGGGAACAGCGAGCCAACGCTTTTGTCGAGTCTATACCTTAAAAGAACTTCTTCTGTGGCAGAACTGTCCGACGAAATTTGTCTGCCGACTTTTAACAGAGGATCAAGATAGTCCACGGATTGGGGGACAAGTGCGATTTCATGGCCACGAAGCTGTTGAACACGCTTTAGAGTCAGTGGTTCGCCAAGGTAGCTGATATTGCCTTTTACGATGGCATTTTTGGGCAGTATTCCAAGGATCGCGTGAGCAAGCAAACTTTTTCCGGAACCACTTGAACCTGCAACCGCTAGTATTTCACCCTTGAAAACATTGACGTTAAGGTTGCTTATGACGTTTAGCTCGTGTCGCTTTAAACCTTTCGTGTACATTTTAAAGGATACCGAAAGGTTATTAACACTAAGGACTTCATTTTTGATATTTCCGGTTTTATCTTTATCCATGTGTAGCCTCCGAAAGTTGTTTGGCACATCAATGCATTGCACTTTTATGAAAAAACGCACAAAAGTGACTTTGCGGTAATGGGCTGTGGATCGTAACAAAGTTTGAGTTTTTTTATTCTTGTACACTTGACGGGTCGAGCAGGAGTTTGACGCATTCGCCTAACTTGTCAATCAGTATCACCATAAGAACAAGTGCGAGTCCGGGAAAAATTGCGAGCCACCACATACCGCTTGAGAGATAGCGCATTGCTTCCGAGAGAATAATCCCAATTGCGGGCTGCTCTGGCGGCATACCAAACCCGAGGAAAGTCAAGCCGGATTCGTGCATGATTGCGTGTGGAAACATTAGAATCAATCCGATAAAGAACTGTGGAATCATATGCGGTACGATGTGCCTTGACATGATCCACCATCCGGAGCGGCCGAATTTACGCGATGCCATGATGTATTGGTCAGAACGTATTTGAAGCACCTCACCACGGATAATTCGTGCTAGCCCTGTCCAGTGCGTGAAAATGATTCCGATAAGCAGTCCACGCCAACCACGCCCGGTTGCGATGGAAATGAGGATCACAAGCAGCGTGTGGGGAATTCCCATGGTCAGATCAATCAACCAGTTGATAAAATGATCGATGATACCGCGTCCAAATGAGGCACATACGCCGACAAGCAAGGCGATGACAGCGGATGCCCCCGAAGCGGTTAATCCTACGAACAGGCTTAAAGATAAGCCCTTTATGGTTCTTGTAAGCATATCGCGCCCTAGTAGATCTGTACCGAACGGGTGGGCAATGGATGGGGCAAGCGACTTTTGCGAAAAGTCAGCATCAAGGCTCTCGCTGCTCATCGTTGTGCCGATAAGATAGACCCCTACAATTAAAATAACGATGACGAAGGTAAGAACGATCGTTGTTTGGCGTCTGTTCATTGGTTGCCCTCCCTTGTGCGCGGGTCAATGAGGGTGTACAGCACATTCGCGATTGCGTTGCCCACGAAAACGAACAATGCCGAGAACAACGTTATGCCGAGCAGAAGCGGAATGTCCGCTTGCAATCCTGCCGCGCTTGCCGCCGCTCCAAGTCCCGGATAGCTGAATATATTTTCAGCGATAACGGAACCGCCGAACAGCTCGCTAAATGATGCAAACTGCATCGTTACTGCAGGGATTAGAATGTTGCGCAGACCGTGATGGCGCAGTATGCTCCAATTGCCTTCTCCACGCGCCCTTGCAAAAAGTACATAGTCGCTATGCAAAACCGCAACCAGTTTTTCGCGTGTATGAAGTGCGATGTTTGCGAATGACAGAAAGCTTAGCGTCAGTGCGGGCAATATCAAGTGGTGTAGGCGTTGAAGCATCGTTACATCTTCTGGTGCGACACCGGCAGGCACAGACATTCCAAACGGAAACCATCCAAGCTGCACAGAAAATACAGTCAAAAACACTAAGCCGATCCAAAACGTTGGAACGGAGCACATCATAAGGCAAATTCGCCTGACAATGCTGTCAAGGGGCCTCCCATGAAACATCCCCATGAGGCAGCCAACAAAAAACCCGAACAAGCCGGAAATGCTCCATGCCGCCAGCATTAGGGCAAGCGTTGCCCAAAAACGCCTTCCGATAATTTCAATTACCGGGCGGCGGAAAATTTTTGATATGCCGAAGTCGCCGTGTAAAAGCGCGTTACCCCAGGCAAGGTAACGCTCGACTGGTGGTTTATCCACACCCCAAAATGCTTCCATTTTGGCGATATTTTCCTCTGAAACGCCGGGATTTCCCTGTCTGTACGCAAGCATTGGATCAATGGGCGACAGCGAAACCAAGACAAAACAAACCACGCTTACTGCAAGCAGGAGGGTGACCCCGCGAACGAGGTACGCTCCTATATTTTTCAATGCTGTTAATTTACCCATTTCCACTCTCTTAAGTTCGCTACGAGCGGCCAAGCGTCGCCGTGAGCGTGAATTTTTTGTTTGCCCGTATCAAGTCCGTCACGCACAAAGTAGAGGTGCGACTTGTTGATCAGGAAAATGTAGGGAGCATCGCCGCGCATCGATGTGCCGACCGCATGATCCCATTGCGCCTGTTTAAAAAATGGAATGGCTTCCTCAATAGATTTTGCGTTGAGTGCTTGATCAAGATACCCGTCAACGATATCGCTTGTATAGTTTTCCGGGTTGTACCAGTCGTCAAGTCCTGCATGGGAGCTATGGAATAGATAGTAGCTTGTGATCGGGTTTGCGCTGCCCCACGCCAAAATCATAGGTTCGGCGTACATGCGATTGATGATGTCGTCCTCAGAGGAACCACCTACGATAATCTCAATACCGAGATGTTCCTTTGCCTGCTGCGATGCTGCCATAGCAACTGCTTGGCGCACACTGTCACCCGCAAAGTACAGGAGTGGGAACGAGGCTTTTAATCCGTTTTTTTCGCGGATTCCATCACCGTTGGTGTCAACCCAGCCGGAATCTTCAAGCAAGGAGATCGCATAGGTAAGGTCATACGCAATCGCGCTGTCGGGATTGGACCATGGCATACCGTCATTTTCAGTATAAGCGGGTGTAGCGTAGCCGTTTACTGCATCACGGCAAATTGCCTCACGGTCTAAGCCGTAAGCAAGTGCCTTACGCAAGTTGATGTCAGAGGTAATATTGTTGCCGACAAAAGCACCATACTGGTTGGTTTTGCCTTCGTCGGGAACAACCGGCATAACGATCCCCATATTGTCAACCGAGTCCTCCACCAACAGGTGATAGCCCGGAATCTCATTTACGGCGGCAAGCACCGCACTAGTTAAAGTGATGTCAACCTGTTCTGCCTTTACGGCCACAAGTTGGGTATCTTCATCGCTCATCTTAAGAAAGATAAAACGACTGATTTCGGGAACGTGGCCGTAGTAGTCTGTATTTGCCTCCAGTATAAACTGCTGGTCAACGTCATATTGCGCGAGCTTAAACGGGCCGGAGCCAATCGGATGAAGCCCAAAGTCAGCGTTGTAAGCGTGCGCAGGCACGATCCCAATGGCGGCAACGGTCAAAATGAACGTACTTTGCGGCTGCGCCAACGTAATTGTAAATGTATTGCCATCCGCCTGAACGGATGTGACAAGCGAAAGGTCAATTTCCGTTGCCGCCTCTCTTAGCATCTCATACGTAAATACGACATCGTCGGTAGTGACTGCCGTACCGTCCGTAAATTTAGCGTCGTCGCGCAAATGGAATGTGTAGGTCAGCGCATCGTCGCTTACGGTGTAGCTTTCGGCGAGGTCAGGCACGATATTCATGTCGGCATCGGTTTCGATTAATGTGCTGAAAATCAGCTGCCCACCGGAATGTCCGCTTGCTCCAAACCCTTGAAGCGGGTCGAAGTGTTCGGGGATGTTTGGGAAACCGATGGTGACCTCATTTTTCGTGGTAGCCGTTGTTTGGGCGGGTGCAGATGTTAGATCAGCCGATGAATCTGCAGGTGATGAATCTAAGGATGTCAAATCGGTAGATGGGGTTTGCGCCGAATTGCCGCAAGCTGTAAGCAGCGATACCAGCATAACAAATGTCAAAACTAGCCCCACTTTTCTTGTTCTTTTCTGTATATACATAAGTTTCCTCCTGAATTTTATAGGATCATGAATCAATTTTTTGCTTGCCTCGCTTACCAGGTAGGACTTTGCGGAAAATAAGGAACCGTAGGCAAGTTTTGCGGAGCGGATCTAAGGCCTCTTCCTGTTTGAGGCATTTTGGACAAAAAGAAACCACTCCAGTGAATAAAACCGCTTTCTTACGGTTCTATTTAACCTTCGTGGCTAATTTGTATCATAAACATTTTTTTTGCCTATCGTACAACAAAAGCTAGGTAGGGGATATCTTTCCTTCATAAAAAACATATGACGAATAGCGGTAACAAACTCATGAAATACACAACAAGATCTGGGAAAGAGATATCTTTCCTCCATCCAAAAGCAAAACCTTTTCTAAGGCTTTCGGTAACTTTCATAGCGACCAATTTTCCATAGTATACAACAATAGATCTGCCATGTCAAGATGCAATCGGTCGTGGCAGTTGAACTTGATTACGATTCACAGCTAGCTGTGAAAGTAACGTTTATGTACATAAACTGCACAAAGAACGTGCGGTTTGGCACATCAAACCCAACCATAAGGGTATATTCAAACGTACAGGTGTTTGTCTTTTGTTCATCATTAAACAGTATGCTTGGCGTGGGAATTGTGCCGGTGTTTGCACTTTATTCACCATTTACAAGTTTTTTGATTGCATCAAAGCTTTTTTTACTCAGGACATGTTCCATTTTGCACGCATCTTCAACAGCAGTCTGCTTATCTACACCAAGTGATTCAAGCCAAGAGGACAAGAATTTGTGGCGTTCGTAAATCATTTCTGCAATTTCTTTGCCGGAGTCTGTTAAATAAATCCAACCATCTTTGGTAACGGTGATGTGGTTGTCTTCACGGAGGTTTTTCATAGCAGTGCTGACACTTGATTTCGTAAAGTCAAGTTCTCCGGCAATATCCACGGCACGGACAACAGGAAGGGACTGACTTAAAACAAGAATGGTTTCTAAATAATTTTCAGCTGATTCATGTATCTTCATAGGAACTCCCATCTGTCTATTTTAGAGAATAGTTTATTTTTGACTAGTCACATAAAATTTTAGTAAGTATACCATATATTAAAGGTGAATTCAAATGTTTTTAGGGATTGGAAAGTGAAATAAAAATGAAATAAAAATAAACAAAAGTTAATCTTTAATATAGCCGGGAGATATTGAGACTTTGTGAACATCGTGCTATAATTCTAACATAGAAAGAATTAAATTCCGCGAGAAGAGGGCAAAATGGAAAATGGGAAGACAAAAAAACCAGTAAAGACATGGGAAGAACTAGGGCTAACAGACGATTTCCTTTTTTCTAAAGTTATGAAGGACGAAAAGATATGCAAAAAGCTGTTGGAAACGCTGCTCCATACAAAAATCCAGAAAATCGTATATCTGGAGGAAGAGAAGGTCGTTCATATAGCGTTGAAGTCCAAAGGGGTTCGCTTAGACGTATATATTGAATCGGAGAATCGGGTATTCAATATCGAGATGCAGGCAGGCTGTCAAGCAGGGCTTGCAAAGAGAAGCAGGTATTACCAGTCGATGATCGATCTGAATATCCTGGAGGCGGGGGAATACTATACAAAACTAAAGGAAAGCTATGTCATATTTATCTGTTCCTTTGATCCGTTTGGGGCAAAAAAGGCAGAGTACCAATTTGAAAACATATGTTTGGGCGAGGACCATAAGCCTCTTCGATTGGGCGACCAGACAAAGAAGATCTTTTTTAATGCGAAAGCATACATGAAAGCGGAGGACAAAGACATACAGGAGTTTCTAAAATATGTAGATGGACAACCGAGCGACAATCCGTTTGTACAGGAGATTGAAAACAAAGTGGCTGAAGTGAAGCAAGTAAAAGAATGGAGGCAGGAGTATATGAAGACACTTTTATGGGAACAGGATATTCGGCAAGAAGCTTGGCAAGAAGCTTGGGATGAAGCCAGTAAAGCAACGGAAGAAAAAACGAGGAAAGAAGACATTAGAAAGTTAATTGCCACATTGCGATTACGGAATATGCCGGACGATACCATCGAGGAACTGGTAATGGAAACCTATCATTTGACATCGGAAGTGGCAAAATCCTATTTATGCGGGGAGCTGGCAACGTCCTAAGAAATTGTAAAAGAATGTAACCATGTGTTGGGCAAACGATTACAATAGGTGAAGGCAGGAGTGCTTTAGAGCTAGGGGTTTAATATTGATGAAATAGGCGGTATGCAGACGAGCGGATGACCGATACAAAGGATTGCTCTCATAGCAACAGACAAGCAAACGGAAGATTTGATTGTCTGTGCACTAGAGACAAAAAAAGTAACCACGGGTAACCAAAAAATATGGCGACCCTCTGCTTGAAAAAACGTGGGAAGCCAGTAAAACCAAGGCGTCCCACGTAAAATAAGTAATGCAGGAAAAGGGACTTGAACCCTCATGACATTGCTGTCACACGGACCTGAACCGTGCGCGTCTGCCAATTCCGCCATTCCTGCATGAAACTTACGAAATATAATATACCTGTTTTGAACTCATATGTCAATAGAGAATAGGTAAATTTACAAAATATGATTGATTTTAAAAGTAGTATATGATACAATAATTTTCGCACGGGGTGTGGCTCAGTTTGGTTAGAGTGCATGACTGGGGGTCATGAGGTCGCAGGTTCAAATCCTGTCACCCCGAGGATATGGGACTATTGCAAAATATATTCTTCTTTATATATAGTACTAGATATGGACATCGTATAAGTAGTGTTTCCCATATCGAATACCGAAGGAAGGTATTGATTATATTTTGCAAGAGTCCCTTTTTGCCATAATACGACATCTTTTTTAATATTATGTTAAGATTCTTCGAATTTGTTGACAAAGTGACAAAGCAGAGCGTATCATTTATGGTAGCGATTCAGTATCAAGCGAATGCGAAAGAGATATGGATGAATAGCGAACAAACAACTACCATTTAGGATGGCACAGAGTAAATAATAGCAGATAAAAAGGGGGGCGCAAGTTCCCATGAACTAAAGTTCAAAGGAGTTTGTATGGAAAACACAGGGAAATTCAGCAAGAAACGGATTGCCATTGCAATAACAGTGGCTGTTGCGGTATTATTGCTGATGGTATATGTTGCTTTTGCAATCTATTTTAACAGCCATTTTATGTTCCAAACGATGATTAACGGAGTTGATAGTTCCGGAAAGTCTGTTCCGCAAGTAGAAACTGCAATTACAGATGAGATTGATCTGTATATCCTTGCGATAGAAGAGCGAAATGACGGTGCAGATTACATTAAGAGCGAGGATATTAAACTAAAGCCGGAATTTGATGGGACATTGCAGGAGAAATTAAAGGCGCAGAACAATTTTGGCTGGATTGTGTCCTTATTTAAGCCATCTGTACTTAAAGTGGAAACAATGGTGGCGTACGATCAGATGGCATTTTACAATGTGCTATCAAACTTAGCGTGCCTTGACAACGACAAGGTTGTAAAACCTCAGAATGCATACATATCTGAATATAGTCCTCAAAATGGATATGAAATTATTCCGGCAGAGCAGGGGAATGAAGTTGATGAGGACAAATTAGAAGAGGTGCTGTATGAGGCAATCACCAATTTACAGGAAAGTGTTTCTTTGGAAGAAAAAGGATGCTATTTGGCTCCGGAATATACAGAAGAGTCACCAGAAGTCAAAACCTTGGCACAGCACCTAAATAACTATGCCGGTGCAAAGGTTACGCTTGAATTTGGTGAAAATAAGGAAGAACTAAATGGAAGGAAAATAAGCGAGTGGCTTACGCTAGCCGATGGCTACAAGGTGGAATTAGATGAAGCTGCGGTAGCAACATATGTAGAGGGATTGGCATCTAAATATGATACGGCCTATAAGCCGAAGGCACTTTCCACCTCCTATGGAGCCACTGTAACCATTTACAGTGGCGATTATGGCTGGCGTCTGGAGCAAGAGAAAGAGACGGAAGAATTAATAAAAAATATAAAGGCCGGAGAAACAATTTCACGAGAACCGTCCTTTAGCCAGCGAGCAAATAGTTTTGGAGCCAATGACTATGGCAATACATATGTGGAAGTTAATCTAACAGCACAGCATTTACATTTTTATAAAAACGGTTCTTTGATTGTAGAGTCGGATTTCGTATCAGGGAATCTTTCACGAGGTTGGGGAACACATGCCGGTGCCTATCGTATTGCCTATACCCAAAGGGATGCCACACTGCGTGGGCAAGGCTATGCAACGCCTGTGAATTACTGGATGCCGTTTAATGCAGGGGAAGGTCTTCATGACGCAGGCTGGAGAGGGGATTTTGGCGGAAATTATTATAAGAGCAGAGGTTCCCATGGCTGTGTCAATCTTCCGTTTAGTGTAGCAAAAACGATATTTGAAAATGTTGAGGCGGGTGTCCCCGTTTTAGTATATGAATTGGAGGGGACAGAAAGCGGAAAGGCTAAAGCGCAAGATGCGGCAGGAGTTGCGATTGATGCAATCGGTGCCATTGGAGATGTGGCAGGTCTGGTATTGGAAAATAGGGGAGTGGTAGAAAATGCCAGAGCACAGTACGAAGCATTAGATGGACTGGCAAGGGATTATGTATCAAATTATGATGCCCTGATCGTGGCAGAAGAGCGCGTTGCCCAATTAGATGCAGAATTTATAGCAGCTCAGCAGCCACCAGCACCAGAAATGCCTACAGAACCAAAACCGGAAACGCCGGAAGAACCGAAACCGGAAACGCCGGAAGAATCGGAAGATTCTGAAAAAGCAGAGAAGCCTGAAAAAGTAGAAAAGCCTGAAAAAGTAGAGAAGCCTGAAAAACCGGAAGATCCAACTTAAGATTCCTCCAAACTGGCATGGTCTATTATTATAAAATTGGCCATTTACACCATGTCGCTTGTGTATTACCCTATAATTAGGAAAAACAACGACAGGAAAGAGGAGGTACACAATGAACAAATCAAATCTATCCGGTAATATTGGACATACAAGCAACAAAAGGATTTCTGTATCAGATTGCTGTATCAGTGCAGTCTTTGCCGCACTCGTTTTTATTGCAACACTTTTTATCAATGTAAGGTTGCCAATTTCAATGAACGGTGGCCTGATACATTTGGGCAACGTTCCACTATTTATTGCCGCCATTGTATTTGGGAAGAAACAAGGTGCATTAGCCGGCGCTATTGGCATGGGTCTTTTTGATATTCTTGGTGGATGGATTATTTGGGCACCGTTCACGGTTGTTATCAGAGGGGTTATGGGATATATCATTGGTGCAATCAGCGAGAAACGTGCAGGGAAAAATGTTTTGCTAAATACGCTGGCGATCGTAGTAGCTGGCATTTGGATGATAGCAGGCTACTATACGGCAGAAGTTATCCTCTATCATAACTTTGTTACACCATTTACTTCAATGCCAGGTGATGTCATTCAAGTCATTGTGGGTGCCATACTGGGGATTCCAATTTCTGCAATCTTGATCAAGACAAATGCATGTAAGGTATGGCACTAGGAAAAAACAAAAATTCCTCGAAACGAAAGCTGCATACCGATAGCGTATGGGATAAATCTCTAAAGCTAGGAAAAAAACAAGAATTCCTCGAAACGAAAGGTCATAGGGATATGATAAGACAAAGGAAAAAATTCTTATCGGCAGTGCTAAGGACTCTGCTGTTCGTACTGTTATTGACGATTGCAGGCTGTGCAAATGAGAATGAGCGAGCACAAACGCTTGAAACGAAAGGTATGCTTGACACCGGTACAGAAGAATCCGTAGCTACAGCAGAATCGACAGGGCAAGCAGAAACAGAACCGGCAGGGCAGACAGAAGCAGGGTTAACAGAAACAGGGCTAACAGGGCAAGCAGAAACAGAATCGACAGGGCAGACAGAAGCAGGATCAACAGGGTTAACAGAAACAGAAGCAGGGCTAACAGAAGCAGGATCAACAAGCCTAGCAGAATCGACAGAAGCAGGTGAGCCGCTTTTTGTACATTTTTTGGATGTGGGGCAGGGCAATGCGGTTTTGATCAGCCAAGGCGAAACATATATGCTGATTGATGGGGGAGATCGTGAATATTCTTCTTTTGTAGTAAGCTATTTAAAAAAACTTGGAATCACACAACTGGATTATGTTGTGGTTTCCCATTATGATGCGGATCATTTAAATGGGGTAGTCGGTGTCTTGAATGTATTTTCTGTTAAACAGGTATTAGGGCCAGACTATGAGACGGATACAAGGGTATACCAGTCTTTTTTAAAGGTGATAAAAGAAAAGGAGATTCCATTTTCCATTCCGAATCTAAATGATACCTATGCATTTGCCCAGAGTACTTTTTGTATCGTTTCTCCCATATCATATGAGTATGCAGATGAGAATGATAAATCGGTAGGTATACGCCTTGCCTATCAAGATAACAGCTTTCTTATTTGTGGAGATGCAGGGGATGACAGTGAACAGGATATGCTTCTTAAAAAGGTGGATTTGGAAAGTGATGTTTTTATGGCAAACCACCATGGAAGCAAATATTCCAACAGTGAAGCATTTTTACAGGCCGTCAATCCGCAAGCGGTTGTGGTCAGCTGTGGAATGAAAAACAGCTATGGACATCCTGCAGAATCGGTACTGCAAGGAATTCAAAAGAAAAATGTAGATCTATATCGCACTGACTTGCAAGGAACGATTATTGCAGAAAGCGATGGAAACCAGATTGCATTTAATATAACGCCCTCTATGGATTACCGGAGTGGGGAAGAACTGGCAAATGGTGGACAAGACAACAAAGCGAAAGAAGCGATCGCACTTTTAGAGGAAGATTTTAAAGTTTCATCGGTTCAAAGCGATGAGGTAGTACCGCCCCTTGATCAGGGCGGGAGTAATCTATCAAAACAGGCAGGTTTTGTATTAAATACAAGCACCAAGAAATTTCATTTCCCAAGCTGCAGCAGCGTAGATGACATGAAAGAAAAGAATAAAGAATACACGGACAAGAGCCGGGATGAGATAGTAAAAGACGGATATGATCCTTGTAAACGGTGCAATCCGTAGAAAAAAAGATAGACAAAACAGCTGACGGCTTTCAAAGCATGTCGGCTGTTTTTTTGCTACGCAAAGCACTCGCATTGGGTTGTGTCGCTCTTTGCTCCAATCAAGCAATTGTTCATCAAGGTGGCAAATAAGCTGATAACCGATAAGACTGAGATAATTGATAGCTTCCACTCTATCAAAGATATGAGGACAGGGTCGGAGCCGATGATTCCCTTGAGCCGCTTCTTCCTGTAGCACATCCTTTTGAAAGCTGATGACTCGTCCGAGTCGTGGGCAATTGTCTGCATCATCACCGCCAAGGCGGCAGGCGTGCTTGGGTTTGTGTGGGTTTCATCCCGTTTTGCCTTCGTTGATGGGCACTTGTTTTTGACATTTGAAAAAGCAGGTGTTATAATGTTTAAGCGGGGTTTGTTCTGGGTTGCCAAGGCGCTTCTACATTCAACGAACGGAGTCGCACCTACTGGGCAATTAAGTGACTTAATCTTATAGAAGAATTGAAAGTGGCAGGAATAAGTGTACTTGTTCCTGCATAATTCACACTAATCCGTAATAAAATAGACCTAACACTTGTAATCCATCATCGACAGTGTTAATTTATCCAGTAAGATATTAGGGAGGATTCCAAATGAGTAACGAACCTGAGAACGTCACACCTGAAAAGTGGGTAAACCTTGAGGATATCGCCAAACACTTGAGTCTGAGCGAAGATACCGTTCGGACATGGGTCAAAGAAAATAAGCTGCCGTTTTACCGCGCCGGCAAGCGATATAAGTTCAAAATTTCCGAGGTTGACGAATGGGTACGTGAGGGCAGAATCAAAGAGTAAATCTACGGAATCAAAGGAGCTAAACAATATGCAAATGCCGGAAATGCTCGATAATGTGAGCAAAACCGTCAGGGAGGACTTGGCGGCAACAATATCAAAGGGCGACAAGCTGTCTGTGGCGGCGGCGTGTTTCTCCATATACGCCTATCAAGCTCTAAAGAAGCAACTTGACGGAATTGCTGAACTACGCTTTATTTTCACCTCGCCGACCTTCCTACAGGAGAAAGCACCTAAAGCGAAGCGTGAATTTTATATACCCCGCCTTGACCGTGAGCGGTCGCTTTATGGCACGGAGTTTGAAGTCAAACTACGCAATGAACTGACCCAAAAAGCTATAGCCCGCGAGTGCGCCGATTGGATTCGTAAAAAGGTGCAGTTCCGTTCCAACTTGACGGGTGGCAACATCAGCGGTTTTATGAATGTAGTCGGAGCGGAGGCTTTGACCTATATGCCGCTCCGCGGTTTCACTACTTCTGACATCGGTTGTGAACGTGGCAACAACATCATTAATCCCGTCAACAAAATGTTCTCTCCGCTCTCTGCGGAGTACATCCGTATGTTTGACCAGATTTGGAGCGACAAGAATCTGCTTGAGGACGTTACCGACCAAGTTATCGACGGTATCACCGCCGCTTACAACGAAAACTCGCCTGAGTTTGTGTATTTCGTCGCCCTGTACAACATCTTTAACGAGTTCTTGGAGGACATTTCCGAAGACGTGCTCCCGAACGAGGCTACGGGATTTAAGGAAACAAAGATATGGAACAAGCTGTACGAATTCCAGAGGGATGCCACGCTTGCTATCATCAATAAACTTGAAAAATACAATGGTTGCATCCTCGCCGACAGCGTGGGTCTTGGCAAGACTTTCACCGCATTGTCGGTGATTAAGTACTATGAACTCCGCAACCGCATGGTGCTTGTGCTTTGTCCGAAAAAACTGGGTGATAACTGGCACACCTTCAAGGAAAACTACCTGAACAACCCAATAGCGGCCGACCGCCTGCGGTATGATGTGCTATACCACACCGACTTGTCGAGAGACCACGGCTTATCGGGTGCGATTGACCTTGCAAAGCTGAACTGGGGCAACTACGACCTCGTGGTCATTGACGAAAGTCATAACTTCCGCAACGGCGGTGATTATTCGGGACGAGGGGACAACAAGCGCGAAAACCGCTACCTCCAACTGCTGAACAAGGTCATCCGCAACGGCGTAAAGACCAAAGTCCTTATGCTTTCGGCTACGCCGGTGAATAACGGGTTTTCCGACCTGAGACATCAGCTTGAACTTGCCTATGAAGGCAACCCCACGCTGATAAACGATAAACTTGACACCACGAAGCCAATTGATGTAATCTTTCGTAATGCCCAGACTGCTTTCAATAGATGGAGCAAACTCGAACTCGAAGAGCGCACAACCGAGGACCTGTTGCGTTCCCTCGACTTTGACTTTTTTACAATGCTTGACAGCGTGACGATAGCCCGCTCCCGCAAACACATTGAAAAGTATTACAACACCGCTGAGATTGGCAAGTTTCCCGAACGGATGAAACCGATGACCCTCCGTCCGAAGATGACTGACCTTGAATCGGCGATTGACTACGACGATATTTACGACCAGCTGATGAAGCTGAATCTTGCTATCTATACCCCGACCGACTTCCTTCTGGAGAGCTACCGGGCGAAGTATGTAGACCCAAGCAAGAACATAGACCGTGCCGGGCGTGAAATCGGTATCCGCCGACTGATGTGTATCAACCTCTTGAAGAGGCTTGAGAGTTCGGTCTATTCGTTCCGCATTACGTTGGAGCGTGTCAGAGCTTTGATAAACGGCACTATTGCTGACATTGATGCTTATGTGAGCGGAACACAGAGGATAATTAACGCACAGGAGTTTTCAGAAGACGACTTTGATGGCGACGACCAAAACACTGACTTCTTTGAAAGTACGGGAAAGAAACTGGACATCGACCTTGTGGATATGGACTATATCTCGTGGCGGTCGAAACTCGCAGAGGACTCCGAAATCCTCGAACTGCTGTCCGTGTTGATTGAGGATATCACACCCGAACACGACACCAAGCTGCAAACGCTTCTGCAGCTTATTGCAGAGAAGATTCAGCAGCCGTTCAATCCGGACAACAAGAAGATACTACTTTTCTCAGCGTTTTCGGATACGGTAGACTACCTTTATAAAGAAGTCGCTCCGTTTGTCCAGTCGCGGTTCGGGCTTGATACGGCGATGATAACCGGAACCACCGACGGCAGGACGACCGTCAAGCTGAAACGCAACGATATGAACACAATCCTGACGTTGTTCTCGCCACTGTCCAAGGACAAGGAATTGCTGATGCCGGACAACCCCGCCGAAATCGACGTCCTGATTGCTACGGACTGCATCTCTGAAGGACAGAACCTTCAGGATTGTGACTACTGCGTCAATTATGACATCCATTGGAACCCCGTCCGCATCATTCAGCGGTTCGGACGTATTGACCGTATCGGAAGCCGTAACGACAAGATTCAGCTTGTGAATTTCTGGCCGAACATCGATCTCGACAAGTACCTCGAACTCAAAGGTCGTGTAGAGACCAGAATGAAGGCTTCTGTTATGACCGCCACGGGTGACGATAACCCTATCGACCCCGAAGAACAAGGTGACCTCGAATATCGCAAGGCGCAGCTTGAGAAGTTGCAAGACGAAGTCGTGGACATGGAGGAAATGCAGTCCGGTGTTTCTATTATGGACTTAGGGCTTAATGAGTTTCGGCTCGACCTGCTTGAATACGTCAAGCACCACGGAGAACTGGACGGCACACCGTTCGGGCTTCACGCGGTGGTTAGTGGCAATACGGACTCGCCACGTGGCACGATATTCATACTGAAAAACCGTAACGCCAAAATAAATGTACAAAACCAGAACCAGTTGCACCCGTTTTATATGGTATATGTCAACGGCAACGGAGACCCCGGCGAAGAGCCGGCAGTTTACATTGACCACCTGCAACCCAAGAAACTGCTCGACTCGCTCCGGCAGCTTTGCAAGGGCAAGGACAAGCCACTCGATGAACTATGCAGACAGTTTAATGCCGAGACAAAAGACGGCAGGAATATGCGGAATTACTCCGACCTGCTCTGCTTTGCGGTGAAGTCCATTGTGGATTTGAACGAGGACGATTCCATCAACAGTTTCCTCTCCGGCAAGCAGATATCCTTTGCCACAAACACGATTGACGGATTGGACGATTTTGAACTGGTCAGCTTCGTGACCGTAAAGTGAGGTGGCGCTTATGCTAGGACTGCCCAAGGCGACCGAGCTATCCAAAGCCCTCTCAAAGAAGGCAATATTCGGCAGGTTCAAGCCGGCGACCGGTGACCGTAGGCTGTTTGACGAGCAGATAAACCGAATGTCAATCGTCGCGGAACTCTCGCCGCAAACGGTGGCGATAAAGGCAAGCACGGACGTTTCGGCGGTGTATGTCGTTCTGGTGACGCTGAAAACCGCCGAGTGCGACAAGAAGAATATCGCACTCTTATCGAAGCTGATTGACCAGCGTATGCTGTTCGTGATTCAATCAGGCGAAAGCGCAAGGCTCGCCGTTTACCGAGCCGACAAGGTGCTGGTTTCCGAAAGCAAGCCACTCGTTGCATGGAAGCTATCCTTAAGCGGTCTTGACCTTGAAGCGGTGTGGGAGAACGCCATTGCCCAGATAGGTGGCATCGACCTCGCGGGCGGTAAAGACCTCGACGAGACCATTGCCAAGAACGCTCACCAAGAGAAACTGCAAAAGCAGATAGCAATACTTGAAAAGAAAGCAATGACGCAGCGCCAGCCCCGTAAGAAGTGGGAACTTGCCGAGGAGTTACGGCGACTGAAAGCCGAATTGGAGGGATTGAAATGATAAACGAATATCTGTTTCTGTCCGATGAGCATCGGGCAAAAGTTGAAACATATAATCCTGATGGCATTACCGTAGAAGTTTCAGGCGTAGTGAATACTCCACTTTGGGTCGCTATTTATTCGCTTGCGAGCAAAAACGAGGATAGTGCCAAGAAGTTATCTGACGTACATACAGCCTTAATGGAGTATTCTCCGTTGGTATTGTCGTGCGAGAGTTCAGAGTATTACAACAGGATACTATTTCCGTTGATCAATGAACTTGAGCGAAAGCTGCGTAAGTTGCTTTATTTGGCGGCATCGATTTCAGATAGCGAGAAGGCAAAAGAAAGCATCAAGCAGCTTGAGGAAAAAGAATTTGGTGAAATTTTTGATTTGCTCTTCATCGACCAGAACTTCATCTTTGACATGAAGAAGCGCATAAATGCCGAGGCGAAGAGTGAATACAGCGGTAGAAGCAAGTATTCCAAAAGCGAGATTAAGGTCTATGTGGATTCGCTCGTGGAACATACTTTATGGGATACCATTCTTGGCGAGCAAGATGTGCCGACACTTAGAAGCCGTTTTAGGGATGTGCAAACTTATCGCAACGACGTTATGCACGCTCATAACATCGGGAAGGAACTCTTCGGCAAAGCACGCTATTTGTTCGACAAAATAAACAAGGAACTGGACACCGCAATAGACAAGTTAACCGGAGATTCAGAAGATAGACTGAAAGAGCAGAAGACAGAAGTAAATACGGCGATATCGTCTGCTTTGGCGGCAATGGACTTATCTGTGATTTCAAATGTCCTCAAAGGCGCGTCACTGTCTCCCACCGTTTTGGAAATGTCCTCCCAAAGGTCAAAGGTGTTAGAGGGCTTACAGCCTCTTGGGGCAAGCGTAGCCTTGTCTGAAGAAATCAAAGGGATTCAATTTCCGACTATTCAGCCCGTTATGGACGAGGCTCTAAAAGGACTAACTCCCACTATAAGTAGTTCTGTTATTACCGAAGCATTAAAAGGTATGAATGCAATTGCGAATAGTTCTGTCGTAGCAGATGCGTTGAAGTCTTTACAGCCTTTAAGAGAGAACTCTGCGTTAGTTGAGGTGGTGAGAAGTGCTACCGTTTTCCGAACTTCACCCGCGATGGAAAGCATTCATAGGCAAATGAATCAATTAAGTGAACTGATGCGACCATATCAACAGATGGCTGACATTTTGCAACCATACAGTGCTTTACAAGAATCGTTGCGTTCGATAGCAGGGAGTTTGCCACACAATCTCATCTTAAACGACGATGACTCAGACGAAGACAAACCTGAAACCGATAACGAAAAGCTAGAGGAGGATAACCCTAATGACTAACCCTGAAAAACTCGCTATGCATACCCCGTCCCTTGCTGACACGAACTTCGCCACCCTCGCTGCCTTGTTTCCGAATGCCGTGATCGAGACGGTTGACGCGAACGGCGCGGTCGTTCGTGCCATCGACAAGGACGTGCTGACGCAGGAAATAAATGCCCATGTCGTCGAGGGCAGAGAAGAACGCTACCAGTTCACTTGGCCTGATAAGCGTAATAGCATACTGATAGCAAACGCGCCGATTGCCGCCACTTTGCGCCCGTGTCGTGAAGAGAGCGTGGACTTCGACACGACCGAGAACCTTTACATTGAGGGCGACAACCTCGATGTGCTGAAACTGCTTCGCGAAACCTACCTGAATAGAGTTAAGGTCATCTATATCGACCCGCCGTATAACACTTCGCACGATTTTATCTACAATGATGATTTCTCCGAGGACGTCGAGGCATTCCTTAGCCGAGATGGACAATATGACGAGTTAGGTAATAGGCTCGTCCTAAACACCGATAGCAACGGTCGGTTTCATACAGATTGGCTGAATATGATTTACCCTCGTATTCGAGTGGCAAGGGATTTGCTTGCGGAGGACGGCGTGATATTTATCAGCATAGATGATAACGAAGTGGAGAATTTACGAAAAATATGCAATGAGATTTTTGGTAAACAGAACTATGTGGCGCAAATGGTATGGCAGTCAACAGCAGGGTCTAATACTGGAACTAATATTATTACTGTTACAGAATATGTACTTGTGTATGCAAAGTCATTTTCTGCTTGCCGCTTTAATACATTACCAATTTCAGACGCGGACAAATATACACTTGAGGATGAATATGTTGCAAAACGTGGAAAATATGTCCTCAACAAGTTGGACAGGCGGATGACAGGACCTCACTATTCTGATGCCCTAAACTATGCAATAAAAATGCCTGACGGACAAATGATATACCCAGGTAGCACCGACTTTAAGAATACCGATAACTGGAACTATAGATGGTCTAAGACAAAAGTAGAATGGGGTATTGCCAATGAATTTATCGTATTCAAGCAGGTAGATAGTAAATGGAATGCCTACTTTAAGCAATACCTGAAAGTTGACAACGATGATAACTCTATAACAAGGAGTTTGCCGTACCAGAACTTAATCAAGTTGGAACAATTTAATACGACGCAAGGCACAAGGGAAATCATGACTTTGTTCGGCAGGAAGATGTTTGATTATGCAAAACCTTCTGAGCTTATAAAATACATTGTTAACATTTGTCCTGATAAAAATTCCATTGTGCTTGATTTTTTTAGTGGCTCTGCTTCTACTGCCCAAGCTGTATTTCAGCTGAACAGTGAAGATAATGGACATCGCCGTTTTATCCTTGTTCAGCTACCCGAAAAGACTGACGATACCAATTATCCAACTATTCCGGAAATCGGCAAGGAACGCATCCGCCGCGCCGGCGCGAAAATCAAAGCTGATAGCCCGCTGACGACCGCAAGTCTTGACGTGGGCTTCCGTGTCCTTAAACTGGACAGCACGAATATGAAGGACGTGTACTACACGCCTGAAGAATACGCGCAGATGAATTTTAGCTTTGACGGCTTGGCGGACAACATCAAGGAAGACCGCTCACCTGATGACCTGCTCTTCCAAGTGATGCTTGACCTCGGCATTCCGCTTTCGGCGAAAATCACGCAGGACGGCGACGTTTACTCTGTAAACGCTAACTATCTTATCGCTTGTTTCAAGCGTGTTGATATCGCCCTGATTACGGAAATCGCCAAGCAGAAGCCATACTACGCCGTGTTCCGCGATAGTAGCTTTGCCTCCGACTCTGCGATGGTCAACTTCGAGCAGGTGTTTAACACCTACAGCCCGAACACGATAAGGAGGGTTTTGTAATGGACGAAAAGAAACTCTCTATTGCGCCACAAGGCGACGATACAGAATTCTACAAGCAGGTTTCCGACTTGCTCGCTTCGGCTCGCCAATTTGCAAAACGGCAGTTAGACAGCACCATTGTCACTGCCTATTACGAAATCGGGCGGATGATTGTCAAGCGCGAGCAACAAGGTCAGAAGCGGGCACAATACGGGGCAAAGCTGATTAAAGGTCTGTCCCAGTATCTCACCGAGCAATACGGCAGGGGCTTTTCAGTCGTTAACCTCAAAAGTTTTAGAAAATTTTACCAAGCATATTCGCCCTCAATAGGGCAGACACTGTCTGCCCTATTTGAAAAAAGTGAATCAACGATTAGCATTTTCGGCGAAAATGCGTTGCCACAAAAAAGGCAGACACTGTCTGCCGAATTCAATTTGAGCTGGTCGCATTACCAAATTTTGATGCGAATCGAAGATGAATCTGCTCGGCGTTTTTACGAAATCGAAACGCTGAATCAGCAATGGTCGGTTCGGCAGTTGCAGCGTCAGGTTGGCAGTTCGCTCTATGAGCGGATAGCCCTCTCCCGCGACAAGGACAGGGTTATGGCTTTGGCGAACGAAGGACAGACCGTGGAAGTTCCGCGTGACATCTTCAAGTCGCCTTATGTCCTTGAATTCACGGGACTTGAGGAGCGGTCAGAATACAGCGAATCGGAATTGGAACAGGCTCTGATTGACAACCTCCAGAAGTTCCTGCTTGAACTCGGGAAGGGCTTTTTGTTTGAAGCAAGACAGAAGCGGTTCTCCTTTGATGAGAAGTCGTTCTATGTTGACCTCGTCTTTTACAACCGTCTGCTCCAGTGCTATGTCCTCATCGACCTTAAGGTAGCCGAACTGAAACACCAAGACTTGGGGCAAATGCTGATGTATGTTAATTACTTTGACCGCTATGTCAAAAAGGAATTTGAGAAGCCCACGATAGGTATTCTACTATGTAGCCAAAAGAATGACAATATTGTGGAGTTGACCTTGCCCGAAAACTCGAATATTTACGCCTCGGCTTATAGCCTGTATCTGCCGGATAAGGCTTTGCTACAGCGCAAGCTGGCTGAATGGCTCGAGGAGTTTGAGGAGACGCATGGAGGTGACACCGAATGAAATTTCAGTTCAAGATACAGTCGTTTCAGACCGAAGCCGCTGAAAGCGTCGTGCGCGTTTTTGCGGGTCAACCGAATGTCGGCGAGTCCAAGTACCGCCGTGACATCGGCAGCGAGAAGAAGATAAGCGATGAAGAAAGAATTGCTCGTCGCGGTTTTGTACCTATCTCGTACTCTACCTTATCCGAAGAGCAAAGGCGGTTGGTTGAGGAAGAGTACGAAAGCGCCTATCGCAACGAGAATGTACAGCTTTCCAGAGCGGAGCTACTGAAAAACATCCGAGCCATCCAGACGGCAAACAACATCAAGTATTCCACTGACCTTGCCGCAGGGCTTGGCGCGGTGTCACTTGATGTTGAGATGGAAACCGGCACCGGCAAGACCTATGTCTACATCAAGACCATGTTCGAACTCCACAAGGCTTACGGATGGGGAAAGTTTATCGTGGTCGTGCCTTCCATCGCCATCAGAGAGGGTGTTAAGAAGTCGTTTGAAATGCTTGAAGACCACTTCATGCAGATTTACGGGCTGAAAGCGCGACACTTTATCTACAATTCCTCGAACCTACATCAACTGGATGAGTTTTCGCAGAACAACAGAATCAATGTTATGATTATCAATACGCAAGCGTTCAACACCACGATGAACGAGGACAAGAATGTCGAGGGCCGGGGTGGCAATCAGGCGGCGAGGATTATCTACACCAAGCGCGATGAGTTTGGTAGCCGCCGTCCGATTGACGTTATCAAGGCGAACCGCCCGGTTATCATTCTCGACGAGCCACAAAAGATGGGTGGCACGGCTACGCAAAACGCCCTCAAAAAGAACTTCGCGCCACTGTTCTCCCTGAACTATTCGGCGACGCATAAGACAAGCCACAACCTTGTCTATGTCCTTGACGCCCTCGATGCTTTCAAAAAGAAGCTGGTCAAGAAGATTGAGGTCAAGGGTTTTGAATTAAAAAATCTCGGTGGCACGAACCGCTATATGTACCTTGCCGCCGTTGTTATAGACCGCAAGAAGCCACCTCGCGCCAGACTAGAATTTGAAGTCAGCCGTGTGGCGGGTTCGCCGAAACGTGAAACGCATCTGCTTGAAGTGGGCGACAGCCTTTATACTGCTTCCAAGGGACTAGAGGAATACAAGGGTATCTCCATTGCCGACATCGACCCGATATGGGCGACCATCACATTCAGCAATGGCGACACGCTCACGGCAGGCGAAGCCAGCGGCAATGTGAACGAGGATGATGTCCGCCGAATTCAAATCCGAGAGACCATCAACTCCCATTTTGATAAGGAAGAGAAGCTGTTCGAGCAAGGCATCAAGTGCCTGTCCCTGTTCTTTATCGATGAGGTGGCAAAGTACCGCCAGTATGGTGACGACGGCGAAGAAAACCTCGGCGAGTACGGTCGTATCTTTGAAGAGGAATACACCGCCACATTGAACGAGCGGTTGACGCTGTTTCCAACGGCGTACCAAGCCTATTTGCGTGGCATCGACACCGCCGAAACGCACAGGGGCTATTTCTCCATAGACAAAAAAGGTCACGCCGTAAACAGCACGGTTAAGCGCGGCACTGATGAATCCGATGACATTTCAGCTTACGACTTAATACTCAAACGGAAAGAAGTCCTGCTGTCATTTGAGGAACCTACAAGATTTATCTTCTCTCATTCCGCTTTGCGTGAGGGCTGGGATAACCCGAATGTGTTCCAGATTTGCACATTGAAGCACTCGGACAATGCCACGGCAAAACGGCAGGAAGTCGGGCGCGGTTTGCGTTTGTGCGTGAACAGCCTCGGTGAACGTCAGGATTTGGATGTTTGTGGCGAATCGTTCGTGCAGAGTGTAAATATGCTCACCGTTGTCGCAAGCGAAAGCTATGCGGGCTTCGTTGCAGATTTACAAAGCGAGATAAAGTCCGATCTATATGAGCGGCCGACGAATGCGAGCGTAGATTACTTCAATGGCAGGACGGTTTATCTCACCGATGAGCAACCACATACTTTAACGGTTGCAGAAGCCACGGCGGTTTACAACTATCTTGTCCGCAACGACTATGTGGATGATAATGGTGGCGTGACCGATACTTACAGAGCAGCTGCCGAAGCGAGCAGTTTTGCTCCGATGAAACCTGAAATCGCCCCACTCGCTGAGAGCGTCCACAAACTGGTTCAAGCAATTTTTGACCCGTCCATCCTCAAAGACATGGCGGGCAACGGTCACGAGACTAAGGTCAAGGACAATCCGCTGAACGAGAACTGGGCAGCGTTCAAGGACTTGTGGGAACGGATTAATAGGCGATATGCCTATACCGTGGAATTCAACAGCGATGAACTGAAAAGCAAGGCAATTGCCGCTATCGATGCGGAATTGAAAGTCGCCCGTTTGTCCTACACACTCACCAAAGGGTTGCAGGAAGGTACGGACTTCAATGTGGAGCGCACTGAAACAAAGAAACTTGACCGGGCGCATGGCGGTCTTGCGACTTACGATATTATCGGCAAGATTGCCGAAGGTACGAGCCTTACTCGTCGAACGATCACGGCAATCCTCGAGGGCATCAAGAAGGAGAGACTCTGGCTGTTCTGCGAGAACCCTGAAGAGTTTATCGCTAAGGTCGTACATTTAATCAACAAGCAGAAAGCTTCCGTGGTCGTGGAGCATATCACCTATGCCCCAAGCGCAGAAGAGCCGTATTCACAGGACATTTTTAATATGAGTCGTGCCTCCGATGAGTACGCAAAGGCATTCAAGGCGAAACACGCCATTCAGGATTATGTATTTACCGACGGTTCTGCTAGCAACAGCATTGAGCGCCACTTTGCAGCCGACTTGGATGTTGCCGACGAGGTGGTTGTCTATGCAAAACTACCGAGGGGTCCACGTGGCTTCTATATCCCGACGCCCGTTGGCAACTATTCACCGGACTGGGCAATTTCATTTAAGAAGGGCGCTGTAAAACACATCTTCTTTATCGCTGAAACCAAAGGCACGATGGACAGCCTCGAACTGCGCCCGATTGAACAGGCAAAAATATCCTGTGCCAAGAAGCTGTTTAATGAGATTTCTACAACCGGTGTGAAGTACCACGATGTGGACAGCTACCAAAGCCTGCTCACGGTAATGGAGACGCTGTAACCGACAGCGGATGAATGAAGCATCGTACTCGTCAATCGTTTTCAACTTTGCCTCTGCATCCTATTTTTTTTAGACATAAATATGCTCCTCCTATGATAGACGTTTATTATTTCGATTGTCTACCATAAGGGGAGCATATCAAAAATCAGCATTCACGAGTTTGAAATTTTTACTACCATAAGACGAACACTCGTGCCTTTTAAGTTTACCTCGGCTCAAATTCGAAGGACGTCAAAAATTTGTTGGTAGTTGCCTTCATTGACCGTAAATGTGTAATTGTCCTGCTTGCCTGCGAAGATCAAATCGAAGTTGCTGATCGCTTCATCTAAAGACAGTTTCTCCAAACTGATGCGTATATCGTGCCCATAGCCTTCTAGGTGTAGACTATGGAAGCCATCATCTTTGCTGGTAGCAGAATAGTAAGTAATAAACATACCTTTCACTTTCCTAGATGCGGTATGAATTCCCTGTTGCGTGTACTTTAAATATATGTTTGCCATTTACATCCTCCTCTAAAAAAATGTTCTTAAATAATCTTAACCATAAATAGATCGTTAGAATCTAGCCGATTGGATTACCAAGGACCATAGCCATCCATCCGATAAAATATCGAATGAATCAAAAATCTATAAATGATTTATTAATTTTACCATTTTATATCTTATTTGACAATAGGTGGATGTACTTTAGATATTTTTTATTTACCGGCGAATATCATGTAGTTTGTGAACACAAAATGCAGTTTCTTTAAAGTGAGTAAAAAATGTTTTTTTCTGTGTTGTTTTTTGCTTTTTTGTTTTGCTTGATTTCCCATTCAATTATTTGTATAATAAGGAAATAGTGCTTTCGCCTCTACAAAGGCACAAGATGGGATGCCCTTTATTCTGTACCATAAGGGCAATGAGGGAACAGTGTTTTCACCCTGAAAGGGAAGGGGAAAGAAAATGGCAGTTGCAAATAAAGTCAGTACTGGCCTATCAGGCTTTGATCAGGTCATTGATATGTTGTGGCTAGGGGATAATGTGGTCTGGCAGGTGCAGTCCATGAAAGACTATGTGCAAGTAGTGGAGCCGTTTATCCGGCAGGCAAAATCAGACCAACGGAGGCTGGTTTATTTTCGTTTTGGAAGCCATCCGCCGCTCATGGCAAAGGACGAACCCGATATATGGTATGATCTGGATGCATCAGAAGGCTTTGAGAGCTTTGCCACCAGAATACATAGCATCATTGAGCAGGAAGGCAGGAAGGTGTTCTATGTCTTTGACTGTTTAAGCGATCTGCTAGAGTTCTGGTACTCGGATCTTATGATCGGGAATTTTTTTAAAGTGACATGCCCATTCCTCTATCAGCTGGATACGATCGCTTATTTTGCATTAAAAAGGGGTGCCCACACCTATAATACAGTGGCGCGTATCCGCGAAACAACACAGCTTTTGTTGGATCTTTATACCATCAACAATCAAATCTATATCCATCCGTTAAAGGTATGGAAACGATATTCCCCGACGATGTTTTTCCCCCATCTCATAAAAGCGGGGGAAGCCGTTTCGATTACAGCCAGCACCGAAGCTGCAGAGCTGTTTTCCGGCCTGTATCGTTCCGGTCAGGTGCGTGATTTTTGGGAGGAAACACTGGAACGCGCCCGCAAGCTGTTAGGACAAAAAGCAGAGGAGCAGGAGCAGATGAAAGAGCTTTTGATCAGCTTGATTATCGGAAGGGAGCCTCGCATTGTGGAGCTTAGCAGGCGGTATTTGACCTTGCAGGATATCCTAAAGATCGCTTCTAAGGAAATCGGAACGGGGTTTGTAGGTGGCAAAAGCGTGGGGATGCTGCTAGCGCGTAAAATCCTTCAAACCGATGCTAGGGATATGCTAAAAGACCACTGGGAGCATCACGATTCCTATTATTTGGGCTCGGATGTCTTTTACACCTACATTGTGCAAAATGGCTGGTGGGAACTGCGGACAAAGCAAAAAACAGCAGAGGGCTATTTCGCCCTGGCAGAAGAACTGAAGGAAAAACTGTTGCATGGCGTATTCCCGGACAGGATACGGGAGCAGTTTATTCAGATGTTGGAATACTATGGGCAGTCGCCCATTATTGTCCGTTCGAGCTCTTTGCTGGAAGATAACTATGGCAATGCTTTCGCTGGAAAATATGAAAGTGTTTTTTGCGCCAATCAGGGTTCTCCGGATGATCGGTATGAGGCGTTTGAACAGGCAGTGCGTACCGTGTATGCAAGTACCATGACAGCGGATGCCCTCGCCTACCGGATGGATCGGGGGCTGACGGGCAAGGACGAGCAGATGGCGATCTTAGTTCAGCGGGTTTCCGGGGACCATTACGGCGAGTTTTTCTTTCCGCATATTGCAGGCGTGGGCAACTCGGTGAACCTATACCTGTGGGATCGGGATATGGATCCGGAAGCCGGAATGCTGCGACTGGTATTTGGCCTTGGCACAAGGGCAGTGGATCGTCTTGCGGGAGATTACGCACGGATCGTTTCCCTAGACCGGCCGGATAAGGGTCCTCCTGTCAATTACGGAGATGAGAAAAAGTTTTCGCAACACAAGGCAGATGTTTTGAATTTGCGGGAAAACTGCTTAGATGAGATTTCGCTGAACGATTTTTTGGAACAAGGTATGCGTGTGGGTAAAAATTTGCTGTTTAGTCCTGATCTAGAAATGCAAAGGCGGTTGGCGGAACTTGGCCGCACGACAGATCAAATGTCCTATATTGCCGATTTTAAGAAATTATTGGGGGAAACAGATTTTCCAAAGTTGATTCGGACTGTTTTTTCCACCCTAAGAAATGCATACCAATATCCGGTAGATATTGAATTTACCGCCAATTTCACAAAAGACGGCACATTTAAGTTAAACTTGCTGCAATGTCGCCCCCTACAAACAAAAGGGCTTGGCAGGGCGGCAGTGGCGCCGACCCCGAAGCCAACGGAAACGCTTTTTGCCTCGACTGGGAGCTTTATGGGTGGAAATATACGGCTTGCCCTTGATTATGTACTGTTCGTAAAAGCGCATGAATACCTAGCGTTGTCCGAGCGGGACAAGTACAGTCTGGCTCGGTTGATCGGGGAGCTAAACCAGAAGCTTCAGCCACATAAAATATTGCTGATTGGCCCCGGACGTTGGGGAACGACAACGCCATCGTTAGGGGTACCGGTGCATTTTACCGAGCTTAGCCATATGGCGGCAATCTGTGAGGTGTCCTACCGGGAAGGTGGGCTGATGCCGGAACTTTCTTTTGGTAGCCACTTTTTTCAGGATATTGTGGAGTCTGATATCTTTTATGCGGCGATATTTGATGGGAAGCCGGAGGTTGTGCTAAAGCCAGAGCTTTTTTTAAAAGAAGAGAACCAGATAGAAGCTTTTGTTGAGGCAAATGAGCAGATGCTAGGCGCATTATATCTGGCCAAAATGCCGGGTTTGGTGCTCTACGCTGATATTGTGACGCAAAAACTGATTTGCTTTATTGATAGAGACACACCATAACCAGAAGGGAAGAAACACCATAGGTGTTTCTATGAGGAGTAGAAATGGTTTCAAAGCAAACGTTAGAAGATATTAAAAATAGTTCCGCCGTTCGTGCCATGTTTGTGGAGGGGCAGAAATTAGCGGAAAAAGTAGGAGTAGAAAATGTGTTTGATTTTAGCCTAGGGAACCCCATGACAGAGGTACCAAAAGCATATACGCAGGCACTGCTAGAGATTATACAGGAAGAGAAATCGAGCGATATTCATGGATACATGGATAATGTAGGATATCCACAAGTAAGGCAGGCGATTGCCGATAATTTAAATGAACGTTTTGACACGGCATTTAACGCGAATAATATCATCATGACGGTAGGGGCGGCAGGTGCTATGAATGTTGTATTAAAAACGGTGTTTGACGAAAAAGATGAGCTGATCGTATTTGCACCCTATTTTATGGAATACCGAAGCTACTGCAATAATTGGAAGGGGGTATTGATTGCGGTAGATCCGGACTACCGGACCTTTCAGCCGGATTTTGTAGATTTGGAGCATAAAATAACAGCAAAAACCAAGGCAGTTATTATCAATAATCCGGTAAACCCTACCGGGGTTCTTTATACGGAAGAAACAATAAAAAAAATCGTGGAAATATTAGAGAAGAAACAAGCAGAATATGCCCATGAAATCTATCTCATATCAGATGAGCCATATCGTGAGCTTGTGTATGATGGAAAGTCTGCCGTATTTTTAACAAAGTATTATAAAAATACCTTTGTAGCCTATTCCTTTAGTAAATCGCTCTCTATTCCGGGCGACCGCATCGGCTATCTTGTGATACCGGATGAAATGGCAGATTTTGACACAATCTCTGCAGGGTTAGCCATAGCGAATCGAACCATCGGCTTTGTCAATGCACCTTCGCTCATGCAAAAAGCAGTAGCAAGATGCCTAAAGGAACGTACAGACATTGCATTTTATGACAGGAACCGTAAATTTATCTATAAAAGCCTAAAAGCACTCGGCTTTACCTGTATTAAGCCGGACGGATGCTTTTATCTGTTCTTGAAATCTCCGGTTTCGGATGAGGCAAAATTTACTGCGGCAGCGAAAAAATACAATATCATACTTGTGAATGGGACGTCATTTTCCTGCTCCGGATATGTCAGGCTGGCCTATTGCGTTTCTTATGAAATGATAGAGCGTTCCCTCCCGGCGTTTGAAAAATTGGCAAAGGAATATGGATTATTAAGCGAAAAATAAGTGCGTGCGGTAAAGATGTATGAAAATGATACGAATAAAAAGCGACGAAAAAAAAGGGCTCAATATGCAGATTGGAACTGTTATGGCAAAATGGGAAGAGAATGTTAGAAAAGTTGTCCCCTATGTACCGGGGGAGCAGCCTGTTGGCAAAAAAATGGTAAAATTAAATACAAATGAAAATCCTTATCCGCCGTCGCCAAACGTGGCAAAGGTTTTAAGGGAACTAAATGCAGATAATCTGCGCCTATATCCTGATCCTACGGCAAAGATATTAGTGGATGAACTCTCGGATCATTATGGGGTCGCCCCGGATCAGATTTTTGTGGGCGTGGGTTCGGATGATGTGCTTGCAATGGCATTTTTGACTTTTTTTAACGGAACAAAGCCAATTTTATTTCCGGATATTACCTATTCTTTTTATGATGTATGGGCAAATTTATATGGAATTGCCTACGAATGCCCTTTGCTGGATGATGCATTTGAAATTAAAAAGGAAGACTACATGCGGGAAAATGGGGGCATTATATTACCAAATCCCAATGCACCCACGGGTATATGTCAAGGTTTAGATGAAATAAAAGAGATATTGGATCATAATTTGGATGTGGTCGTTATCATAGATGAAGCATATATTGACTTTGGGGGCATCTCCGTGCTGTCGCTCATCGACGCGTATGATAATCTATTGGTGGTACAGACGTTTTCAAAATCAAGAAGCTTAGCAGGCATGCGCATTGGCTATGCTTTTGCCCAGCCAAAGCTTATAAAATATTTAAATGATGTGAAATACTCCTTCAATTCCTACACGATGGATCAGACGGCATTACATATGGGCGTGGCGGCAATCAAGGACACTGCATATTTTGAGAAAACGGTGGGAAAGATTATCCACACAAGAGCGTGGGTAAAAAAGGAACTTGCGGCACTTGGGTTTACATTTGGGGATTCCAAAGGGAATTTTATATTTGCAGCCCACCCGGTATACAAAGCAGAATTGCTATTTGAAGCGCTAAAGGCAGAGGAAATTTATGTACGGTATTTTAAACGTCCAAGAATAGACAATTATCTTCGCATTACAATCGGCACGGATGAAGAAATGCAGACACTGCTTGCATTTTTGAAAAATTATATGAAATAGAAAAAGGAATTGCATAAGCAGACGCTGCTTGCATTTTTGAAAAATTATTATAAAATAGAAAAAGGAACTGCATAAGCAGATATCTGAATATAGAAACAAGCATTGCATAAATGAAAACGGTGAAAATGTATATGTGGGAATGGGAGAAAATAAATGGAAAGTTTCGTTACGTGGTTTACCGCTACCTTGGGGGAATATATTTCGAGGGAACTCGTGGTTTTTATTATTTCAATGATACCGATTTTGGAATTGAGGGGCGGCCTTATCGCGGCGGCTTTTCTTGATATTTCGATTGTAAAAGCAATTCCTATCTGTATTATTGGAAATGTCATTCCGATTCCGTTTATTTTGCTGTTTATCAAACAAATTTTTAAGTGGATGAAAAAAAGTAAGATTTTTCGGTCACTCATCGAATGGTTGGAAAAAAAGGCGATGGGCAAGAGCGATACAATTAAAAAATATGAATTCTGGGGCCTTGTACTGTTTGTAGGGATTCCGCTTCCCGGTACAGGTGCATGGACAGGGGCGCTCATCGCGGCATTGATGGGCATTGATTTAAAAAAAGCCGTGCCGGCGATACTCGTTGGCGTTGCACTTGCGTCTATCATCATGTCCATTCTTTCTTTTGGACTGATTGGTAGCATCATTCGCTAGGGAACGGTACCTTAACAACTGATAGGGCAAGTTTGAAATAAAAGAACAACCACACGAAAAACGGCGGTTAAGAAGGCATTTTACACGATACCGCATAGAGTAAAATGGCTGTGGATGCAAAAATAAAAAGCTCCTTCTGTGGCAGATTGCCATAGAAAGGAGCATAACAGTACGATTAGGATGATGGTACAGCCGGTCAAATAAAGCGGGATGGGCCGTAAAATGTGCTAGAAATACCTTAATTCCTTTATATCTGCTATATTAACTTCAAAATTCTTCTCTTTTATCACGACGACGATCGTGCCACTTCTACTTATTTTCTTCACTAATACATCGCCACGATAAATATCCTTAACAGAATCTTTTGTTAAATGAAACCAACAATGTTCCCCACTATGTACGATCACGGAGCCGCAGGCTAAACCTAGCTTTATTTCTATTTCAAATTTATAATAGTCGTTGCCATCGTACCTTAAATATGATATTTCCTTTAGGCCTAGAACGGTTTCTTTGTTATCTTTATTACGCAAGAGCACCTTATCGTGATCGAGCGCAGCGATGGTGCCTTCCGTAAAATTAAGATCACCTAATTTTTTGACAGATATCGTATCACCATTTTCTAGATATACAATACCTCCAACTCTTAGATATATCTTTAGTGCAACTTTTTCGCTCATTTTATTTACCTCCCCATAGCCGTATTTTGGTTCTGTAGAAGGAACATAATCTGTAGCTATTTAGCTGTACCTTCTGAGTAGTTGCTCATAATCTATTGAAAGAATGCGGCATGAATCGTTTTGCAGCGTTTTTCATGATGTAAACCTATTTATAATTTTATCATAAATTCGTTGATTTGCCAACAAAAAAAATCCCATTTCCGGATGGATTTGGAAGAGAAAAAGATTGAAAACAAGGAAACCGATACCTGCTCAAGCCTTCGTTCTTGTGCTCAACGATTTCGGAGGGAAAAACGGATAAGCAAGAGTTGTGTCAAATGACATGAAAATAGAGGAAATTAAATCAGAAGATTTAAAAACAGAAACTAATATGTATATAATGAACAAAAATAGAATGAAAAATTGTGAAAAAAAGCACTATTATAAATTAAAATTTTATGATAAAATAAAAAAACAAAGAAAGTGATATATAAAATATACAATCACTGATCGATTTTTACAAATTATTGAACAAAAATGACTATGTGTCAAATGACACAAAAAAAGGAGGAACAAATGAAAAAAAGCGATTATGACAAGATCAAACAAGAAGGCCTTGAAATGATGCGTAAAAGTGGACTGTACCTGACTCCAGAGGAAGAGGAAAGAATGGAAGTAACGGATTTTGGCTTGAACACCCCTTATGTGGAAGGGCTGATGCTGCATGTATATGTAAATACGAACCGATGTTGCGCAAAGGAATTGCCGATGCTTCCCGGACAGATATGTGCAGAGCATAGGCATCCGCCACTTAGTGCACAGAATCCCGGAAAAGAGGAAACGTTCCGTTGCCGTTATGGGGAGGTATATGTTCATGTTCCAGGAGAACCTACGCCAAACCCGAAAGGAAAGATTCCAAAAGGAAAAGAGGATGTCTATACAGTTTGGCATGAAATTGTATTGAAAAAAGGGGAGCAGTATACCTTGGCACCGAATACGAAACATTGGTTTCAAGCAGGGCCAGAAGGAGCCATCGTATCGGAATTTTCCTCCTATAGCGATGATGGGACAGATGTATATACAGACCCGCAAATCAGCAGGTTTACAACGATAGAATAGCAAGGAAACCAGCAGGTCTAATCGGCACAAAAAAACGGTGCAGAAATGTTGTGGATGATGATAAAACAAAGATTGGATAACGAGCGATGGAAATTTAAGGATATTCGTCAGGACACGTGGCATACGGCAGTTGTACCCGGAACGCTATTTACGGATATGATGCGGGAAGGGCTGCTTGATAATCCTTACTACCGGTTTCATGAAAAAAAGCTATTGCCATTGGCGGAGCAGGACTATGAATATCAATGTGATTTTGTGGCAACAAAGGACTTTTTAAGTAGAAAGAACCAGTTTCTGGTATGCGAGGGTATCGACACCATAGCATCTATTTACCTAAATGGCCATCTGATCGCGAAGACGGATAATATGCATCGGACGTATCGGATTGCGGTACAAGAAGAGATTCATGCGGGCAACAATCAACTTCGGATCGTCTTATATTCGCCGGTGAACTATATTGCCAAACAATATGCAGATGACCCATTGCCTGAATTTAATTCAGCAAGTCTACATGGATTTGCACAAATTAGAAAAATACATAGTGCATTTCGTTGGGATGCAGAACCGCTTGTCCCGGATTCTGGATTGTGGCGTTCCATATATCTGGAGGGGTATGATGCAGTATATCTGCAACATGTTTATGTAAAACAGCGGCATGAGTTGCCAAAAGTGTTTTTGGATATCGAGGTAACTGTAGATATTACGGCAGGGACAAGCGCGAAGGGGTGCATAAAGCTTTTAAAGCCGGATGGCGAACAAGAGTATTTTAAAGACATCAGAGTAGAACATGGGAAAAATAAAGTTACAATTGAGGTTTCACATCCGCAATTATGGTGGCCGAATGGCTATGGGGCACAACCGCTATATGAATTGGAAGTTTCCCTAAAGGCCGAGACGGATGAAACAAAATTGGATTCTAAAAAAATAAAGATAGGAATACGTGAGGCTGCTGTAAGGCGAGAAAAGGATACGTGGGGCGAATCATTTGAAATTCGTATCAACCAGGTACCGGTATTCGCAAAAGGGGCATGTTATACGCCACCGGACAAATTCCTCACGACATGCAGAGGAAAGCGACATGAAGATTTGATAAAACATTGTGTTGCGGCAAATTATAATTGCATACGAGTCTGGGGCGGGGCGGTATACCCGGATGATGAATTTTTTGAATTGTGTGACCAATATGGATTACTGGTATGGCAAGATTTGATGTTTGCATGTGCACTATACCATGTCACAGATGAATTTGTAGAAAATGTCAGAGCAGAGGTAAAGGATAATGTAATACGGCTTAGGAATCATGCCAGTTTGGTTTTATGGTGTGGGAGCAATGAAAATGAATGGTTCCATGATTATGAGCACCAAAGCGAGGGCCTTACGAATGAATTGCGTATGGATAATCTAAGGCAATACGAGGTGATTTTAAAAGATGTCGTACATGCCTATGATCCACAAAGGCTTTACTGGCCAAGTTCCCCATCTAGCGGGGGTGGCTATGAGGATCCAAATGGATATGCAAAGGGGGACGTGCATTGTTGGTACGTTTGGTACCTACCCGCAAAGCCGTATACCTTTTACCGGGAATGTACCGGTCGTTTTATCAGTGAATATGGGCTTGAATCATTTCAGAGTACCAAGACGTTAAGGCATTATATGGAACCGCAGGATATGAGCCCGAACTCGGAAGTCATGGATTATATGCAGCATTGCAGCGACAACCATTGCAATATGGGAAATGCAAAAATTGTAAGCTATATCTTTCAAGAAGTAAGGGCGCCAAAAGATTTTGAAGAATATGTCTACGCCTCACAATATGCACAGGCAGAAGGCATCAAATATGGGACAGCCCATTGGCGGCGGTTAAAGCCTAGGTGTATGGGTACGCTGTACTGGCAGATTGTAGATTGCTTCCCGGGGACGACATGGTCAGGGCTTGATTACGAATATAGATGGAAAATATTACATTATTATGCGAAAAGATTTTTCCAACAGGTCGTGATTTCGGCAGAAGAGCCGATACAAAAGTCTATCGGGGGAGAAAAAAATCAAAATCAAGTAACCCTGCATGTAGTAAATGACAATCCGTATGGATTTTTGGCAACGATTGACTGGTACTTGAAAAACAATGATGGAAATGTGATAAGGCAAGGCAATGAAAAAGTGCAGATAGAAAAATCTTCGGCAAAGCCATTTCTGGCATTGGATTTTAGCCATGATTTAGACGATGAAAAACGTAGAAAAACCTACCTTGAATTTCGCTTAAGCGATGAAAATGGCGAGATTATAAGCAGTGATACCATGCTGTTTGTAAAGCCGAAACACTTTGCGTTTTTACAGCCGGAGATTTGCTGGCAAATAGCAGAAACGAAGGAGGCATTTGAAATCATAGTCAAAACGTCCGTTTATACAAAATGTATACAGCTGGATTTTTCCAATGAAGAAGGTGTTTTTTCTGATAATTGCTTTGATTTATCGCCGGGACAAGAAAAGAAGATAACTTTAGAAAAAGAAAGTTTAAGCAAGCAGATGACAGTCGCAGAATTGAAAGAGGAATTATATAATCGGAATCTTAATACGATTGGCATTGTGGTAAATATACCATCGGGGTCATGAAAAGTCTATAAAAAGTTTTTATAGAAAATTTATAAAAACGCATCATTTATAGAAAAAGTACACACGTGAATAGGTTTACGCCGCCAAAAGCGGCAAGGAAGGAGCAACTATGAAAAAGATGTTTTCTCTATTACTAATTGTAGCAATGTGTATTACCATGTTGTCGGCCTGTGGATCTTCGGATAGTGGAGATACGGGAACGACGGATCCAGAACCGGCAGCAACAGATGACGCACCGGCAGCAGATGATGTCGCAGAAGTAGATAACCCCACTTCTGATGGAGAGGCTTTTACGGAAGAAGTAACCTTAGACGTAGCAATGATGTGGTCGCTTGATAGTACGACAGATGCAAAATCATATGCAATGAATAATGCGATTGCACGTTTAAAAGAAGACTATCCAAACATTACGGTTAACTATGATGGGTCTGTACATGATGATTATCAAACGATTATGATGACATATGCAGCGGCAGATACGCTCCCAGATGTATTTAACATAAAGGGTTCTTGGATTAAGAATTTTGTGGATAACGGACAGATTGGAAGCTTGAATGAACTTTTTGATGAGGACAAAGAATGGTTTGATGGATTTGATGAAGGCGCTTTATTTGATATGAACTATGAGGGACAATATTATGGTGCACCATTCCAGAACTTGGGATGTTCCTTGATTATTTGGAATAAAGAAATTTATAAATCCGTAGGATATGATTCTTTCCCTGAAACATGGGACGAAATGATTGAATGCTTTACAAAATTAAAAGAAGCAGGCTATGTTCCGCTTGGGGTTGGAAATAAAGGGCAGTGGGTAGCAAATTCCTGTATCTTTGGTGCACTTGGTGATCGTGGTGCCGGCACAACATGGTATGATGATATCATGAATGTAACCGGAGATGGATTTAATGATGCCAATATGCTAAAGGGTGTGGCTGCAATGGCCGAACTTGCAGAAAAAGGCTTCTTAAATGATAATGTGAACAGTATTGACCAATTTGAAGTAATGCCTCCATATTTAAATGAGCAATATGCTTCTTATGTGGATGGATCATGGACATTTGGAACGTTGATTGCAACAGCAGGGGATGACCAGAGTATCCTTGAACAATCAGGAGTAGCACTCTTTCCGGCACTTGTAGATGGAATCGGCACATATCCTGCAGAGCCAGGTGGTTCCGGATGGGGACAAGGCTACAATGCAAACTTAGAAGGGGCAAAGAAAGAAGCGGCTTACTTATTTATGAAATATACATCGGATGACAAGTGGTGTGAAGATTTAGCATCAAAAGGCGATTTTGGCGGAAGAACGAAGGCTTATGACTATACGTCCGTATCTCCACTTGTACAGCAATATGTAGAATCACTGCCAACATGGACGCTGACACCGATGTATGATGTACATTTTGATACCACTACGATTGATGCAATGAATGTAAACTTCCAAGAAGTGTTGGCTGGAACCCTTAGCGCAGAAGAATGGGGGAAGCGGGTACAGGAAGAATATGAATTGGCACAATAGCAATACGGCTAAAATAAAGGATAAACTACAATTAATCGCTAATAGCAAATAGCAGTTGGCAAATGGCAGTTGGGAGTGTTGCACAAGGCATTCTAGCTTTGTGCGACATCCTTACATAAAATCAAGGATAACGCATCCGTAATGCATCCGTAACCAAGTGGCGGTTAATTAGCAGCTCATCTGTAACTGCTCCTAAGTTTGGCAATGATCAAATAGAAATGTTGCATTTATGGAAGCGGTGCAAGTAGAAAGGTAGGTGTCAAATTTGGAACTGAGCAAAAGGTTAAGACCGAAAGGAAGAACCCTATTCCTATATATGCTCCCAAGCGTTGGCCTTTTTCTTATTTTTACAATTATTCCAGTTGCTATGGCGATTTATTATTCCTTGTTTAAGTGGTCGGGCGGTAAAAATATGAAGTTTTTGGGACTGGATAATTATGTACGCCTTGTTGGAGATTCGGTATTTCGACAGGCACTGCTAAACAATCTTATTCTGGCAGTTTTTTGTGTGATTTTTCAAGTAGGAATCGCATTTATTATATCTTCGCTACTCTGCTCTAAGTTTTTGAAACTCCATTCTTTTCACCGGTTTGCAATTTTTATGCCAGTTGTGCTCGCACCCGTAGTCGTAGGGTTCCTTTGGAAAATCGTCTATAATCAAGATTATGGTCTGTTAAATTATACCTTGCGTGCGGTAGGGCTACAAAGCTTCATAAGGCCTTGGGTAGATGATATGCATGTTGTAATGAAGAGCATTACGGTGCCGATTGTTTGGCAATGGATTGGGCTTTATGTCGTTATTTTTGTGACGGCGATGAAGAATATTTCAGAAGAAATCTTTGAAAGTGCAACGCTTGATGGAGCGAGTGGCATCAAACAGGCAATTTATATTACCTATCCAATGATTATGGATACTGTAAAAATTTCGGTGATTCTTGCAGTTTCCGGCTGTATGAAGATTTTTGACCATATTTATATTATATCCGGTGGTGGACCGGGAACGGCGTCTATGGTTGGGGCGATGTATGCATATAAAACATCATTTACCAAACAACAGTTTGGATATGGTTCCTCCATTTCGGTAGGTATTATGCTGGTAAGCCTGACGTTGGTACTGTTGTGTAATATTATTTTTGGAAAAGGAAAGAAAAAATATGACTGATTCAACTATTGTAAAGCGTATATTAAGAATCATCGCTGCAGTCATTGTGAATGTAGTAATACTGCTATTGTCATTTTTTTGCCTATTTCCGGTTGCATGGATGCTCTATTCCTCGTTAAAAGATGAACCGGCTTTTTTAAGGAATATTGTTGGATTACCTACAGAATTTCATTTTGAAAACTATCTGACAGCACTTCACACGGGGAAAATGGATATTGCATTTGTAAATAGCCTTATGGTAAGTGTAGTAGCGGTATTGGTACTCGTAATGATTGCATTTTTTGCAGGCGTTATCTTTGGACGATATACCTTTCGGGGGAAAACGATACTTTATACGATGTTTTTAGCGGGAATGCTCATTCCGGTCCATAGCCTGTTGATTCCGATTTTTATCGAACTAAAGATGTTTTCATTGATTAATAATCGTCTTGCATTGGCGCTTCTCTATGCGGCATTTGGACTCCCGAAAGCAATCTTTTTGGTTACAAGTTTTGCAAGCACTATTCCACGTGAGATTGAAGAGGCAGTTATCATAGATGGAGGCAGTACGAACGATATTTTTTTAAAAGTATTTATGCCAATTTCGAAGCCGATTATTTCTACGGTAGTCATTTTAAGTTTTTTAGATGCGTGGAATGAATTTCCATTTGCCCTTATCTTGATGGGGAAAACGCAGCTTAAGACATTGCCAATTGCATTAACTTACTTTACGGGTCAGCATTCGGTACAGTATACACCAATGATGGCGGGCCTTACGATAGCGACGCTGCCTGTCGTACTCGTATATTTTGCGTTCCATAAGAAAATTATGGAGGGCATGGTAGCTGGTTCTGTCAAGGGCTGAACCATGGTGGCGATTCAGTTGTGTTACGATTCACAGCTAGCTGTGAAAGTAACGTTTATGTACACAAACTGGTTATGAAGGAGGTGCAACGAAATAGCTGAAAGGCCGATATATACATAGAAATAAGATGCAAAGGCAAGAGGAAAAACAGTATGGCGAGAGATGATTTAAAGCTGGAGGTTGTACGTCAATATTATATACAAAACTTAAATCAAGGTCAGATAGCGAAAAATTTGGATATATCAAGATCCTATGTTTCAAAGCTATTGATTGAAGCCAGGCAGGAAAAATTGGTAGAAATTAAGATTAATAGCCCATATGTGATAGAAACGAAAGATGAGAATTTGCTTCGTACAAAGTATTGCTTAAAAAAGGTGATTATCGTTGCAGCAGACGATAAACCAGAACAGCCCCCGCAAGGAATGTATTATAAAAAGCTTGGAAACGCAGTCAATGAATTTTTAAATACCGTATTAAAAAATGGGGATACCATTGGCGTAGCATGGGGGAAAACGATTTATGAGTGTTCCAAAATGATTAAAATCTATGAGGCGCAGGAGGGGCTATCTGTGGTTTCACTGTGTGGCGGCGTCAGCCAATTTGATAACAGTACCTATTCCAATGAAATTTTAAATCATTTTACAAGGGCGTTAAATGCAAAGCCATATGCCCTGCCCCTGCCGGCCATTGCAGAAAGTAAACGGTATAAAGATGTTTTTGTCAACGAACAGAGTATCTTAAAAGTGATGCAGGTCATGGAAAACATTAATGTCGCCTTATTTACAGTTGGAAGATGCGATCAAGACAGCGCCTTGGTTCGTTCCGGCTATATTACAGAACAGGAAATGGCAAAGCTTGTAACAGAAGGTGCAGTAGGAGAAGTCTGCACGCATTTTGTCAATGAAAAAGGGGTATGCTTTAAGCAGGAACTGGAAGATAGGACGATTGCCGTTTCAATGGATCTGTTGAAAAAATGTGAAACGAGGATTGCAGTTATATTGGGCGAAAAACGTCTGGAAACGTTAAAGGCCATTTTATATGCGGAATACATAAATGTACTGATTATAGATGAAGAGGCGGCGAAAAAATTATTAAGTATTTAACAAAGAAATGAGGTTTATGATGTTAGCATATGTCTATCGCAGTGAAGATAAGGCGTTTGAATTGCGGGAAAAAGAAAAACCAGTACTTGGATTAGATACGAAAGCGGTCGTAAGGGTGCTTGCTTGTTCTATCTGCGGGACGGATATTCGGACCTTTCAATTAGGCAGTGAAAAAATTGAGGATGGACAGACCGTAGGACATGAAATTGTGGGGCAGATCACAGAACTTGCAGAAGAATATGAAGGTGGTTTTGGTGTGGGGGATTATATCTCGATAGCTCCGGCCATCGGTTGTGGTACCTGCGTAAGCTGTAGGGCGGGAGCAACCAATATGTGCGATGATTTGAATACGATTGGTTTTCAATATGAAGGTGGTTTCGCAGAATATATGGCGATTCCGAAGCAAGCATTTGCCATGGGCAATGTATACCGCCTCCCTTTGATGAAAGAGGTAGCGGACTATACGGTATTTGCACTAAGCGAGCCTCTAGCATGTGTATTAAATGCACAGTCTTACCTTGCTATTTCAGAGGGTGATGATGTGGTGGTGATTGGCGGAGGAACCATCGGCTGTATGCACGCAGAACTTGCAAAAAATGCGAAAGCGAATAAGGTGATCATTGCAGAAACCTCACAATCCCGTATAAAACAAGCAGAAGAATTGTTGTCGGATCGTGATATTATACTAGTCAATTCACGTGAGAGCGACCTAAAAGGCGCAGTAAACGAGATTACAGATGGAAAGGGGGCGGATGTAGTTGTCATTGCATGTTCCGTAGGGCAGGCACAGGCAGAAGGAATGAACCTTTTAGCAAAACGTGGGAGGATATCGCTCTTTGGTGGCCTTGTAGGGGAATCATGCGGATTTATCGATAGCAATCTGATCCATTATAAGGAAGTGTCTGTTTTTGGCGTACATGCATCTACAGCCGAGCAGAATAAAGCGGCAATGAAATTAATTCGTGATGGCATCATAGATGCCAATAAATATATAACCAGACGCTATCCATTAGACAGCATAGAAGAGGCTTTTAAAGAAGCTGTAAAAGGAGAGGCAATGAAAATAATCATAAGCGAAAAGAGGCAATAAGGAACCACACGCAAATAACTTGGAGGATTAAGAAAGAGAATATACGAGTTAAGTATGCAAGCTGTTAATATACAGTTCCCAACAGCGAGAGAAAGGTAGGCTGACGGATGAAAGCAGTAAGAATGTATGAGCCGCGTGACTTGCGGGTAGAAGAAGCGCCTGTTCCCAAAATAGAAAAAGATGAGGTATTGGTAAGTGTGCAGGCAGTGGGAATTTGTGGTTCCGATATCCCAAGGGCAAATCAATATGGCGCACATGTATCGCCGATCATTTTGGGGCATGAATTTTCTGGGGTGATTACCCAAAAAGGCAGTGCAGTAAAAAAATTTGAGATTGGCGCACATGTTACAGTACCACCATTGGTACCATGTCAAAAGTGCCATTGGTGTCAAATAGGGGCATATTCATTATGTGACGATTATGACTACTATGGTTCACGTAGAGATGGTGCGATGGCTGAATATATAGCAGTGAAAGAGAGCAACTTACTTAAATTGGCAGATGATATTGCATTTGAAGATGGAGCTACCATTGATCCATGTGCAAATGCATTGCACGCAATGGCAAAAGCGGACTTTAAAGAAGGAGATAGCATATGCCTTTGTGGAGCGGGGCCAATCGGTTTATTTGCGGCACAATACGCAAAGAGGAAAGGCGCAAGCAAGATCATTGTAGTAGATATCTGGGATGAAAAATTGGATATAGCAAAAAAAATAGGTGTTGATGTGGTCATAAATTCTAAGAAAGAAGACATGACCTTGCATGTAAAAGAGGCAACCGGAGGAATTGGTGCAGACATTGTCATTGATTTTACCGGTGCACCAATAGCCCAGGCTGCATGTATCCGGTGTGCAAGGAAGCAAGGACACGTTGTATTCCTTGGAATTTCTCACCAGGGGCTACAATTGTCGAAACAAGATGTGGACTACATCATGAGGGGCGAGCTTTCTGTTGGCGGCTCTTGGAATTCGTTTACATCGCCATTTCCCGGAAATGACTGGACCGAATCGATAAGATTATATGAAAAGCATGAGTTTACAGCACAAGATGTCATCAGCCATCGGCTAAATTTAGAAGAAGTACCGGAGGTTTTTGAAAAGATAGCAGAGGGGAATTATTTTTTTAACAAGATTATGATATTCCCACAAGGAAAATGATGAAGCAAGTAGGATTAGCGAATGGAAATGAATGAAGCAAAGGTAACGACTAAAAACCTATAAGGGACGGTTCATGGAAATTTAGCATCGGAGGGAAAGCAATGAAAGTAGAGGAAATGCTGGGTTATGTAGACCATACGGTATTAAAGGCAACGGCAACGTGGGATGAAGTAAAGAAACTCTGCGAAGAGGCAATTTTGTATAAGACGGCATCGGTATGTATTCCACCCGGTTATGTAAAACAGGTGCATGATACATTTGGCAGCCAGATTAATATTTGCACGGTCATAGGTTTCCCGCTTGGCTACAATACGACCGAGGCAAAGGTATTTGAGGCGAAAGACGCAGTATTAAAAGGTGCATCGGAAATTGACATGGTCATTAATGTTGCAGATGTAAAAAATAAAGATTATGAGAAAGTAGAAAAAGAAATCGCCGCATTAAAAGAGGCTGTGGGTAGCCATATCTTAAAAGTTATTATTGAAGCCTGCTATCTTACGGAGGAAGAAAAAATCGCAATGTGCAAAGCGGTAACTGGCGCCGGAGCAGATTATATTAAAACCTCTACCGGATTTGGAACGAGTGGAGCGATTTTAGAGGATATTGAATTATTTAAAAAACACATTGGAAAAGATGTAAAAATAAAAGCAGCCGGAGGGATAAGAAGTATTGAGGCTTTAGAAGCCTTTATTCAGGCAGGGTGCAGCAGGATTGGAACAAGTTCTGCGATCGCATTTTTAGAAAATGAGTAAGTGCGAGAATTCAAAAAAGTGCAGTAGGATTGGAAGAAGTTCCACTATTGCATTTTTTAGAAAATGAGTAAGTGCGAGAATTCAAAAAAGTGCAGTAGGATTGGAAGAAGTTCCGCTATTGCATTTTTTAGAAGAGTAGAGGTGATTTTTTTTGGGGAAAGAAACATTACTAATGGCGGTTGATTTAGGAACGAGTTTTATTAAAAGCGGTGTTTATAATACGGACAGTGCCTGTGTGGCGGAGGCGTTAAAGCCGGTAAAGGATTACCGGCCTGCCCCCGGGGTATTCATACAAAAGGGGGAAGAATTATTTACTTCCGTATTGGAATGTATGAAGGAAGTATGCCTTAAATTAGGCGATCGGGCATTACAAATTGTCGGCATTTCATTTACCGGTCAAATGTCTGGATTTATGGGCGTAAGCAGTGACTGGACGGATATTACGACTTGGTCCTGCTCTCTAGACTCTAGGTACATGCCTTATGCCGATAGGCAGATGGAAGAGCTAAAGAAGGAATTCTTAGAAACTTCCGGTACCAATTTTCCACAGATGGCACCTAAGTTTGCATGGTTTCAAGCAGAATTTCCAGATGAGGCAAAAAAGATTGCAAAGTATCTGATGGTTAGCGGATATGTCATCGGACGGTTGGGAAACCTGCCAATTGAAGATGCCGTTATGGATCGTTCTTTTGCTTCGTGGACAGGGCTTGCAGATATCAGAAACGACAAGTGGTCGGATCGTATCTGTGACGCAATTGGTTTGAAACAGGAATATTTGCCTAAAATTGTAAATTCGAACTATATCTGTGGCTACCTGTGCGAGCAAATGGCAAAAGACATCGGGATGAAAGCAGGCGTACCACTCGTTTCCGGTGCAGGAGATAAAGTAGCCGGCTGCCTTGGTGCAGGCATTGTAAATCATGGTGATATGGTGTTTGAAGCATCGTCCTATGGTGAAATCAGCTGTTGCGTAGAAGAGTATCGTCCGGATATGGTAGAGGGAAGGCTGGACGTACTGGCATCTGCAATTCCAGGTGAATTTTATGCAACGCACTTTATTGCCGGCTCAGGCATTACTTTGGATTGGTTTGTAAATACCTTTGTAAAAAAAGAAAACGAGGAATTGGGAGAAGCGTTCAAACGGATTGATGAAGCATCTCTATCCTTGCAGCCAGGCTGTGACGGCGTGATGGCAATCGGGCTGTTAAGTGGCAGTTCCATGCCACTTGATGCGCATGTAAAAGGCATGTGGATGGGGCATGATTGGAGCCACAAGCAGCAACATTTCTACCGTTCCCTGCTAGAAAGCTTTTCCTATGATATAAAACTGGCGCTTGAGCGTATAGAGGATTTATATCCGGAATATAAATTGTCCAATGTAAAAATGATAGGCGGTGGAGCGAAATCCCTGCTTTGGCCACAGATGAATGCAGATGTTTTTGGAAAAACGATTACCACACTGAACCGCAAAGATGTTTCTATGTGGGGCGCATCCATACTTGCGGGAAATGCAGTGGGCATTTTTGGTGATTTAAAGGCAACGGCTACACAGTATGTGGCGGCAAAAGAACAGTTTACTCCAAATGTACAGCTAGAAACCATATATGGCGCATATAAAGGACTCTATAAAGAGTATGTACAAAAATTAACCGGATTTTATCAGCATTTGGCAGAAATATAGAACCAATAAAAAATGAAACAGGATCTAATTAGGAAGGCAAACGAATTTAAATCCTGAAAAATAGAATAAGAGAATGGAAAACAGAACAAAAGTTCTTTGTACAAATGAGGTGAAATATGAAAACGATAAATTTAAATAGAACTTGGAACATGCACGAAGCGCCATTATTCTATGATTGCTCTTATCTTGCATCGGTAAAGCGGTTTCGCGAAGATTGGTTTTCCTGCGATTTGCCTACCGATGTAAGAATACCTTTGATCGAAAAAGGGATCATAAAAGATCCTGTATTGGCGGATTATTGTTTGGAGTCCGAGTGGATTGAAAAGCGGTCATGGTGGTTTGTAAAAGAATTTGACTGTGAGGAAAATTTATTTGAATATGATGTGATTGAACTGGTGATGGACTATTTGGATACAGAAAGTGATATTTTCGTAAATGGACAGCATATCGGGCATCATAGCAGCGTACATTATCCGTTTGTCTACGATATAAAACAGGATATCGCGCCCGGGAAAAATGAGATTGCCGTACGGCTTTCTACGGGACTTGAAAAAGTAACGGACGAGCAGCTGTCGCAGCTAAATTGGGCGACCTGCCGCGAAGATGATAATGGGGGGAAATACCGTAGCGACTACAGACGGTCATTTGTCCGCCGGCCACAATATACCGTTGGATGGGACTGGGGCCCGCGTGTCGTAACCGTCGGCATTGCCGGTGACGTTTATCTAAGGGCATATAAAGAAATTGCAATTCGCGATGTATCGCTAGAAACAGTATCTATCGGTGAACAGGCAACCTTAAAGGCAATTGTAAACGTTGAAAATCTGGATATCCTCTCAACAAAAACCGGCGAAGTAAATATTACCATTTCTCTTGATGGAACAACAAAGGCAACGGCGAATAAAAAAAATGTTCTATTAACCTCCGGCATTAATTTTGTGGAATTAGAATTGCAGGTAGATGAGCCGAAGCTTTGGTGGCCCAGTGGCTACGGCGACCATCCGCTTTATGAAGTAGAAGTAGATGCGAAAACGAAAGAAAAAGGAAACAGTGACCGGTATCCAAAATTTTCCTATGGTATCCGCACAATAAAACTAGATACTTCTATTATAGAAGGAGAACACAGGTGGTTTCAGTTTATCGTAAATGGAAAGATTATGTTCGCGAAAGGCGGCGATTGGATTCCAAATGATTCTATTTATGTAAGGACAACGGATAAAAAAATTGAAACGCTGATCGATGAGGCGGTAAATGCTAATTTTAACATGCTGCGTATTTGGGGCGGCGGTTTGTATGAAAGGGACTATTTCTATCAGCAGTGCGATGAAAAAGGCCTCTTATTGTGGCATGATTTTATGTTTGCATGTACGACTTATCCGGATCACCAAGACTGGTTTGTACAGGTGGTACAAAAAGAACTGGATTATCAGACAAAGCGTTTGCGCAACCATGCAAGCCTTGCACTTCTTTGTGGGTCAAATGAAAACCATTGGCTGTTTAATAAGTACGACAATCCGCATTGGGGCGTGGAATTTATTCAGGAAAAGCAATATGGATTATATATAGCAAATGTGCTTGCGAAAGAAATCATTTATAAGAACTGCCCCTTTATCCCCTATTGGAACAGTTCTCCATATGGTGGCGAATTGCCGAATGGGGATACAGTCGGTGATGTACATCGGTGGCATAATGGTTTTATGAGTAAAAGGATGAGTGACCGTATCGAACCGGCCAACTACGATCAGGTAGAGTCAAAATTTGTAAGCGAGTATGGCTATGTGGGACCATGCTGCGTGGAAACCATCAAGGAATATATGGCGGATAGTCCGTTGGTATATGGCAGTAAAGCATGGGAAATGCATAGCAACGTGTTTGAAAAAGATACCGTATTTGCAGGGATTGAAAAGCAATATTTAGACCACCCGGAGCAATTAAATTTAGAAGACTATGTCCTATATGGAGGTATGGTGCATGGATTGATGTTAGGATATTCTCTGGAAGCAATCCGTTTTAAAGAGCATTGTGGTGGAGCGTTATTCTGGATGTATAACGATACGTGGGGGGAAATCGGCTGGACGATTATTGACTACTATTTGCGGCGCAAAATTTCCTACTATGGTGTAAAACGAGCCTTTGCCCATGTAAAGCTAAGCATTCGAGTGGTTGACGGACAGGTGGTTGTACAAGGCATGAATGATACCACGAAAGCCGTGGCGCTAAAAGCAGAATATGGCTATATTTCGTTTGATGGAACAATTCGAAAGACACAGGAGATTTCGATTGCACTCGATCCGGGAAGCAGAACGTATGTTCAAAGCGAGCCGCTTCCAGACGAAGATTATGTACATGGGACAATCATGCTGATTCCCCAAAATGAAGATATAGATTCGATTGCATTACGAATGGACGATATGAGGAATTTAGAATTTGAAACTTCTCAGGCAAAAATAAAAGGACGTGAACAAGTAGATGGACAAATTGCGTTGCGTGTAACGAGCAAGGGATTTGCACATGGCGTCTATGTTGTCGGCGATTATGATTGCTCTGACAATTATTTTGATATTTTGCCGGGTGAAACGAAACAGATTTTTGTAAAAGGCGCTACGGCGGAAGAAGTTGAATTGAAACAAGTAAGATGAAACAGGATGGCGGAAACAAAAAAGTAGGCAATGTGTTAGCGGAAGAACTTAAGATGAAGCAAATAAGATAAAGAGCAGTTTTGAATCTCAGATTGAATTTTTCGGCAAATTTTCTACGAAAAGAAAAGCCTAAGGGGGAGATTCAAAACTGACTTTAAGGAAGGGATAGATATGAGTAAAAAGAAAGAACTGCAGGCACTATTTCCCATAGGGACGAAGTATGGTTTTTATCGTGATAGGACGGACAGACTCTGGGAAACAGATTTTGCCAATATGAAAGCATGTGGGATGAACAGTGTTCGGATACATGCCACATGGGGAACGGTAGAGCCAAATGAGGGGCAATTTGATTTTGACTATTACGATCGGATTGCGGCCACCGCGAAACGTTATGGCCTTAAGGTGGTTTTTACGATCTACCTTGTATGTACGCCGGAATGGGCGTTCGAAAAACATCCGGATAGCCGTTATGTTTCCGCGGCAGGGACGGTTTGGACGCCTCACCAACAAGCGGATGCATCGACAGGTGGCTGGCCAGGCCTTTGCCTTGACAGCGAACCGCATAGAGATACGGTGGAAAATTTTTTAAAGGCGTTTACGGAACATTTTAAAGGGAATACGGACATTATCGCATTTGATATTTTCCATGAACCAACGGAAGAACCATCGCAGCAGTATTATCAAAATGAATGGCGAGAATTGGTATATTGCCATTGCGGGCATTCTAAGGAAAAATTCCGCCTATGGCTGAAAGAAAAATATGGTTCTTTGGAAGAATTAAATCATGTATGGACAAGGCAGTATCAAAATTGGGAGCAAGTAAACCCTCCAAAATCGGTGGGCATGTATACGGATTGGGTGGACTGGAAATATTTCCGTGCCGATGCCCAGGCATCTGCCATGCATTTTTTGAGCGATACCATAAAGAAATATGATGCGGACCGCGCTACGGTTGTGCATACTGCAATTTATGAAACAGGGCATCCGGTTGTAACATCGAATGACCACTTTAAGCTTGCGGGCACAACGGATATGTTGGGAAGCTCTATGTATGATTTTATTAATCCTGAGATCACGGCATTTGTATGCGACTTATTGCGCAGCGTCTGTGACAATGGGCCTTATTGGGTTGGTGAAACAGGAACCGGAGCGGGTCCGATGTATGTGTTTGTAGGAGAGCGTGCAGAAGACAGTTTCTGCTTTTCTATCCCGATTACAGGAACGCAGATAAAAAAACAAAGCTGGGGGCAGATTGCCAGAGGTGCAAAAGGAATTTTGTTCTGGGGTTGGCGACCGGAACTTACGACGGTTGAAACCATATCACTGGGTTTTACAGAGCGAAATGGAGAACTGACAGAACGCTGTGATGCATTAAAAGAATTTAATACCGTTTTGCGGAGGAATCAAGAACGCCTTGCGCAAGCTGTGGCACCCAAAAGTGAAGTCGCAATCCTTTATAATTTGGATACCATTTTTACCGAAGGGCTAATCTCGCTAGGCTTGTCGGCATCGCCGCTCATTCGCCGCCAAAGTCGCTACTATAAGGATTCCCTTGCGATTATGGGGGCATATAAGCTTTGCATGGCCAATCAGATACAGCCGGATTTTATCAGTAAAGAACGTGTGCTAAATGGTGATTTAGCAAAATATAGTGTTTTGCTATTACCTTACAGCGTCAGCGTTACCAGTGATTTGGCAGGCAGGATCGAAAAATTTGTAAAAAGTGGCGGCCGCGTAATCAGCGATGGATTGTGTGGGTATTTTACAGATAAGTCTTGGGGGGCGGAAGTCTGTCCGGCCGGTGGGCTAGATCAAGTGTTCGGATTGCATGTAAACAGCGACTATGAAACAATCAATGAAGAAAATATCTTGTATGGGGACGAGGAATATCATAATGTGGCAAAGGTGATTGCTGAAAAAATGGTGGTAGATGAAAATGCCAATGTCCATGCAACCTTTGCAAGTGGACGCCCTGCCATTGTTTCCAACCAATATGGAGAGGGAAAAACAGCATATATCGGGACACTTTTTTTTGCCAATGCAATGTGGAATTATTCCGCCGATACCAACAGGCTATTTAAGCAAATCCTAGAATTGATTCATTATAAATCCCCCATTTGCTTGGAGGGAGATTCAGACGAAGCAAATATAGAAGTCAGAGTCCTAGAAGATAAAGAAGGTGCTTTTGTTTTCCTCCTCAATCATGAAAATAAAGAAATTGAGTATAAACTGACCTTGCCGTTTTCGAAAAATCAAACGATTACAGAACTTATTTCCGAAGAAGAAATTTCTTCAAAATCAAGTGGACAGGGAGTAGTGTTATATGGCATACTAAAGGCAGAGGAAGTAAAAATTTTTAGACGATAATTTACCCCTCTAGGGATGTGCAAAAGCTGCGCTTGGTACAACGATTTTTGTGTGCAAGATTCTCTATTTATTTTAGTGGGAAAGTACACTCTAATAAAAGGAAAGGAATGTAGGTCAATTATGGAAGGAAAAATGAAAGTCGCTATTATGGAAGGAATCGGGAAGATGGGGTTTGTAGAGCGTGATATTCCAAAGCCCTCTGCCGATGAAGTGCTTGTAAAAGTGGAGTATGTAGGAGTTTGTGGAAGCGACTTGCACTATTATGAAACGGGTGCGATTGGAAATTTTATTGTAGAACCCCCCTTTGTGCTAGGACATGAGTCTGGTGGAACGGTTGTAGAAGTGGGGAAAGGCGTAACGCATTTAAGCGTTGGGGATCGGGTCGCCCTAGAGCCCGGCAAGACTTGTGGCAAGTGCGAAGCTTGTAGGGAAGGAAAGTATAATCTTTGTCCGGACGTGGTGTTCTTTGCAACGCCTCCGGTAGATGGGGTATTTCAAGAATATGTGGCGCATGAGGCTGGTTTGTGCTTTAAACTTCCGGACAATGTATCTACGCTAGAGGGTGCGTTAATTGAACCGTTGGCAGTCGGATTCCATGCGGCAAATCAAGGGAGTGCACAGGCAGGACAGTCGGCAGTGGTATTTGGCGCCGGGTGTATCGGCCTTGTAACATTGCTTGCCTTAAAAGCAAAAGGCGTTTCAAATGTGACGGTAGTTGACGTTATGCCAAAACGTTTAGAAAAGGCATTGGAACTTGGCGCGAGCACGGTAATCAATGGAGCACAAGAAGATGTGGAAGAGAGGGTGCGTGAACTAACCAATGGCCGTGGCGTAGACTTGGCAATTGAAACGGCTGGAATGGAAATCACAACGAACCAAAGTATCCGCGTAACGAAAAAAGGAGCTACCATTGTACTGGTAGGCTATAGCAAGACCGGAAAAATGACACTCAATACAAGCGAAGCGTTAGACAAGGAACTTACCCTTAAAACGATTTTCAGGTATCGTCATATCTATCCGATGGCAATCGAGGCAGTTGCAAATGGCAATGTTGATATCAAAGGAATTGTTACGAATTATTTTGACTTTGACGACATCCAAAATGCAATGGATGAGAGTGTAAAGGATAAGGCCAATATTGTAAAAGCGGTTGTGAAAATATAAATTTCAACAGCAAAAACAGAATCGCAGCGTAACCGATAAGCCAGGGAAATGATATCCTTGGCTTGTTTTTTCATCACATCCTCCTTCAAAAAACTGCACAAAAAAAGCAGTGGATGATAGAAAACGATAAGAACAAATGGTAAAATAAAAAAGTAAATAAAGGTAGAAGAGCAAATAAAGAGTAGAAGAGCAAATAAGGGTAGGAGAGTAGATGGGATTCGTGAGAAAGGGACTGTATTTGAAATAAAAGGTATGGAACGATCTATATTGAAATTATTTTATTTCGTGTTGACAAACCTTGAACAGATATATTATAATAGCTTTGTTGCGATTGCGCTTAAGAAGAAAAAGCATTTGCAAGATTTTAAGATAATATCTATGCGGATATGGCGGAACTGGCAGACGCGCTAGACTTAGGATCTAGTGGGAGACCGTGCAGGTTCGATTCCTGTTATCCGCATGAAAGTAAGCAAGATTCAAAGAAAAGCCCTAAAACAAGTTGAAAAGTTTTAGGGCTTTTTCTCTTAGGAAGGGTATTTTCCCTTAAAGCCGGCGGGAAACTAAAAATAGAAAATCCACCAGTGCTACTTTACCGCAGTGCAAAGAAAGAAGCTTCTGATAAGCTATCGTAAAAGTGAAAATTGATTTGCAAAAAGAAAGGAAAAACAGTTGACAAATAGTGGGGAAGGACATATACTAAATCTATAAAGTTCAACGAATAAACTAAATAGATTGTGGGACAAAAAGGAGGGTAAAACTGTGGTGACAACCTATCAGGTCACAGATGAAAGATTCAAAAAATATGGTCGTATAATCCGGGATATTGATTGTACAGAGCTCATGAAAGAAATGAAACAAACACCTGTTCCAAAAGATGTAGTGTATGTTCCGTCCGTAGGGGAATTAGAAGCACTTCCGGTATTTGAAGAGTTAAAGGCCAAGGCTTATGGGGAACTGCCGATTCAGATTGGATATTGCAATGGGCATAATAAGCAGTTGAATGCCGTTGAATATCACCGCTCATCGGAAGTAAACGTAGCCGTGACGCCGCTTGTACTGCTTTTAGGGTGGCAACAGGATATTGAAAGCGATTTTACCTATGATTCGGCAAAGGTCGAGGCGTTTTTGGTTCCGGCGGGAACGGCGGTTGAAGTCTATGCAACCAGCCTTCATTATGCACCGTGCCATGTAGAAGACAGTGGCTTTCAATGTGTAGTGGTACTTCCTAAGGATACGAACCAGCCACTAGAGGCAGTGCATGGAGGCAACGAAGAAGACAAGCTGTTGACTGCAAAGAATAAATGGCTGATTGCACATCCGGATGCCAAAATAGAAGGTGCGTTTCATGGAATCAAGGGAGAAAATATTACGTTGTAGCTGTGGTTTGGGAATTGTTGCACAATGCTTCTTTTCTTAGAAAATCAATATAAATTAGGAGGGATTATTTTATGAATAACACGCCAAACATCAAAATTGGTATCGTAGCAGTCAGTAGGGATTGTTTTCCCCAGACGTTGTCGGTAAGCAGGAGAAAAGCCGTGGTAGAAGCATACGGAGCAAAATATGATCGTTCAGAAATCTATGAATGCCCCATCTGTATTGAAAATGAAGCCCACATGGTACAGGCATTAGAGGATGTGAAGGAACAAAAATGCAATGCACTGGTTGTCTATCTGGGAAATTTCGGTCCTGAAATTCCTGAAACGCTATTGGCAAAGCAGTTTGACGGGCCGGCCATGTTTGTAGCGGCGGCAGAAGAAACCGCAGATAATCTGATCCAGGGTCGTGGGGACGGATATTGTGGCATGCTAAATGCCAGCTATAACTTAAAGCTACGTAATGTACGAGCATATATTCCGGAATATCCGGTAGGAGATGCGGCAGAATGCGCAGACATGATTCATGAATTTGTACCGATTGCAAAAGCGATTGTAGGGCTTTCCAAATTAAAAATTATCGGTTTTGGGCCTCGCCCATTGGATTTCGTTGCCTGTAATGCCCCAATTAAGCAGCTTTTCAATTTAAATGTGGAAATTGAAGAAAACTCTGAATTGGATTTGTTTGCGTCATTTAACGAGCACGCAAATGATAAAAGAATTCCGGACGTGGTAAAGGATATGGAAGAAGAATTGGGGGCAGGAAATAAAAAACCGGAGATTCTTCCAAAATTAGCACAGTATGAATTAACGCTGTTAGATTGGATCGAGGGACATAAAGGATGTAGGGAATATGTAGCGATTGCAGGAAAATGCTGGCCGGCATTCCAGACACAGTTTGGATTTGTTCCATGTTATGTCAATAGCCGCTTGACCGGCAGGGGAATTCCGGTTTCCTGTGAAGTGGATATCTATGGTGCACTTACCGAATTTATTGGCACCATTGTCAGCGATGACATCGTAACACTCTTAGACATCAACAATACTGTGCCAAATGATATGTATGCAAGCGACATCAAAGGCAAATTTGATTATACGCAGCAGGATACTTTTATGGGATTCCATTGCGGAAATACCAGTTCAAAGAAATTGTCTTCCTGTTCTATGGAATATCAATTGATTATGGCAAGGACCCTTCCAGAAGAAGTGACGCAAGGTACCCTAGAAGGGGATATTATACCAGGGGATATTACATTTTTCAGACTGCAGAGCACCGCAGACGGAAAGCTTCGTGCATACATTGCACATGGTGAAGTCCTTCCGGTAGCAACACGCTCCTTTGGCGGAATCGGGATCTTTGCCATTCCGGAAATGGGCAGATTTTATCGTCATGTACTGATTGAGGGGAGCTATCCGCATCATGGTGCGGTTGCATTTGGACATTTCGGAAAAGTGATTTATGAAGTATTTAAATATATCGGAGTAAAACCGGAAGAAATTGGTTTTAACCAACCCAAGGGAATGCTGTACAAAACGGAAAATCCATTTTCATTTTAAACGCATCATAACATCAAGGGGCTGTGGCATTGTGCACAGCCCCTTTTATCGCAGTAATCATAGGCGTAGCTTTTTGCAGTCTAAATAGCAAGGGTATGGTGCACTAGGCAAGTGGTGGGGCAAATGTATCAATTTTTAAAAAATCCCGACTGCAAATGTGAACACCGCCCAATAGCGTGGCTGTATCTTGTAGCATGGATCGCACGATCTTGCATTGCTGGCTCATACGATTTGGCAGCAATTTCTGGATTTCTCCAATAACGTCTGGCAGATAGGTCGTAAACGAGCTATTTATTACGATTAATTCCGGATTAAAAATATTTACAATATTATTGACCCCGATGGACATATAATGAATAAAGTCCTGCACGGCAGAGCGTGCGGCCTCTTTGCCATGCTGATAATCGCTTACGAGATCATCGATGGTTAGGTTGCCGGCATTTTTGAGTAGGCTGTATTTTCGCAAAATAGCGATTTCTGATGCATATTGCTCAATGCATCCACTGTTTCCACAGGGGCAAAGTATTCCGTCCGGTTCCACAATCGTATGTCCGAACTCACCCGCAGAACCATTCATGCCACAATAGAGCTGATTATTTACAATCACACCAAGGCCGATACCGGAGTGGACACTGATATTTATCATATTTGAAACTTGGAAAGAAAAAGTTTTTTCTCCAAGCGCCGAGAGGTTCGCTTCATTTTCAAGGAAAACAGGAATGGAAAAGCGTCCCTCCAACATCTTTTTTAAAGGTAATTTATTTAGCTCATAGTAAGGCGTAAATAGAATTTTGTTTTTATGTACGACACCATGGATACCGAGGCAGATGCCAATAATGCCTTGCATACTTTCCGGCGCCGCTTCAATCATATTGCCAATGGCAAGCAGCAAGACGTCGGTTAAATTCCTTCCATCCCACATGTATTGTTTGGAAAAGCAGTGGCGGCCAAGCATGTCGGAAAGCAGTAGATTGATCGTGGAAAGACCGATATCTACAGAAATAACATGTCCATAAAGGACGTTGAATTTTAAAAGTATGGGGCGGCGGCCTTTTGTGGTTTCAGCGCTGCCGACTTCTATAATAAGCCCATCGTCCATTAAGGACTGGACTTGGCTGGAAATGGTTGCTTTTGTAAGGCCAAGCTTTTTTGCAAGGCTTGCACGGGAAGTTGTCCCTTCATTGATGATGTTTTCTAATACCTCGTGGTAATTCATATCCCGTATTAATTCTTGGTTTTTTGCAGCCATGTAAGCGACACTCCTTTTCTGTTGCATATGCTCCTTTTAATTTCTATTTATATTATAACGAAAGCAACGAAAATATACAAATTAATATATGATTTATTCTAAATTTATGCTACAATATTTGCAGAAAACGGTAGCCAATAACAACAAACACGATTGACAAGAATGAATTCCTGTGCTATTCTGAAGCTATATTTAGTTTATTCGATAAACGAAGTAACCCAAAGTCATTTTATCCTTTCGTTATTACCTTTAATAATTAAGAAGATTTGTGTAGCACCCCTGTTTAAGACCTGTATTTCGCAGGCAGATTGGAGAAGAAATGAAATATATTGGAGTGGATTTAGGGACATCTGCGGTAAAACTTCTGCTTATGGATGCGGATGGAACCATTGATAAGATTGTATCAAAGGAGTATCCGATCGAATATCCACACCCTGGCTGGTCAGAGCAAAATCCGCTAGACTGGTATGATCAGTCAATCGAGGGGATGAAGGAATTGTTAAAAGACACCGATAAGACAAAAGTTGCAGGAATTAGTTTTGGCGGACAGATGCATGGCCTTGTGATACTTGACGAGAAGGATGAGGTAATACGTCCGGCAATTTTGTGGAATGATGGGCGTACCTTTTTAGAATGTGACTACTTGAATGAGGAAATAGGGAGAAAGACGCTTTCTGGATATACAGGGAACATTTCATTTGCAGGATTTACGGCGCCAAAGGTACTTTGGGTTTATAATAAAGAACCGGAGAATTTCGCCCGTATCAAAAAAGTGATGTTGCCAAAAGATTATCTTGCCTATCGCCTCACCGGCGTGCGTAGCTCGGATGCATCAGATGCGTCCGGAATGCTTTTGTATGATGTGAAAAATCGCTGCTGGTCAAAAGAGATGCTAGAAATATGCCATCTAGATGAAGCCTGGATGGGCAGAGTGTATGAAAGCTATGAGAGCATAGGGACATTATTGCCACAGATAGCAGAAGAAATCGGCTTGTCAAAGGATGTAAAAGTTGCCGCCGGTGCAGGGGATAATGCGGCGGCGGCAGTTGGAACCGGAACGGTCGGGGAGGGGGCCTGCAACATTTCCCTTGGAACCTCCGGAACGATCTTTATTGCCTCATCTAAATTTAAAGTGGACGACTACAATGCACTCCATGCGTTCGCCCATGCGGATGGCAACTATCACTTGATGGGCTGTATGCTAAGTGCGGCGGCCTGCAACAAATGGTGGATGGAAGATATCCTAAAGACAACGGAATTTCAAAAAGAACAGGATCCGATTGAACAAAATCAAGAGGTATTTTTGGGCGAAAACCATGTATATTTCCTTCCCTACCTTATGGGAGAACGTTCGCCGCATAACGACCCGAAAGCAAGGGGGACATTCCTTGGAATGACGATGGATACAACGCGCACGGATATGACACAGGCGGTTTTAGAAGGGGTAGCATTTGCATTGCGGGATTCCTTGGAAGTCGCAAGAAAACTAGGCGTAGAAGTTGAAAAGACCAGAATATGCGGCGGCGGCGCAAAAAGCGTTTTGTGGAAAAAAATGGTTGCAAACATTATGAACCTTCCGGTAGAAGTGGTTGAAATAGAAGAAGGGCCTGCCCTTGGCGGCGCGATGCTTGCGGCAGTGGCATGTGGAGAATATAAAAATGTAGAAGCGGCGGCACAAACGATCGTCAAGGTAAAAGAAACCGTTCTTCCAACGAAGGAACTGACCGATAAATATGAAAAAAGATATCAGACATTTAGACAGGTTTACCCGGCATTAAAACCGATATACCAGTTGGTGTAAGGTGGGCAATTCTGAACATGGGAAGCGATTTGGAATGTACCAAATCGCATGTTCTTTGTACAGTTTGTGTGCATAAACGCTACTTTCACAACTGGCTGTGAATCGTACCCGCTTTCTCCCTTTTTGGTGAAAATAGCTTGACAGCACTTATCATATTGTAGTAGTATATTTTTAAGAAACGAGAGTGTTCTTTTAAAATGAAGGACACTTTTGTTTTGGTTTATCGTTAGAAATGAACAATTGATATGTTTTTAAAGGAGGAAAATGATGAAAAAGGCAGTAAGTATGTTTTTGGTACTTGCATTGATGGTGGCATCTTTATCCGCTTGTGGCTCTGCTACAAAAGACAGCGGAACAGAAGGTACATCAAACGCAGGTACAGCAGATGAAACAGATACAGATGAAACAGATGCGGCAGATGATGCAAAAGCCACAGATACAGCGAATGCAGGTGGTGATGCTACGTTTTATATCGGCGGTATCGGACCTTTGACCGGAGGCGCGGCCATTTATGGCGTAGCGGTAAAAAATGGCGCACAGATTGCAGTAGATGAAATTAATGCGGCAGGCGGTATCAATGGGACACAGATTGCCTATAATTTCCAAGATGATGAGCATGATGCCGAAAAAGCAGTCAATGCATATAACACGTTAAAAGACTGGGGATTACAGATTTTAATGGGAACGGTAACTTCCGCACCTTGCATTGCGGTTGCAGATAAGACGGCAGAGGATGGAATCTTTCAGATTACGCCATCCGGCTCTTCCACAGACTGTATCATCAATGACAATGTATTTCAGGTTTGTTTTACGGATCCGAACCAAGGATTGGAATCAGGCAAATACGTAGGCGAGAATAAACTGGCAGAGAAAGTAGCCGTTATTTATGACAGCTCGGATGCATACTCTTCCGGAATTGCAGAGGCTTTTATTGCAGAAGCGGGCAACCAGCCATTTGAAGTTGTTGTATCGGAAGCATTTACGGCAGACAGCAAGACAGACTTTACCGTGCAGCTTCAAAAAGCAAAAGAAGCAGGGGCAGACATGGTATTCCTGCCAATCTACTATCAAGAAGCTGCACTTATTATCCAACAGGCAAATACAATGGGATACGAGCCGACATTTTGTGGTGGTGATGGCTTAGACGGAATCTTAAGCGTTGAAAACTTCGATACGGCATTGGCTGAGGAGCTGATCCTTTTAACTCCATTTATTGCCGATGCAGACGATGAATTGACGAAAACATTTGTAACGACCTATCAAGATACGTATGGAGAAATACCGAACCAGTTTGCGGCAGATGGATATGATGCAATCTATATCATCAAAGCGGCCATAGAAGAGGCAGGTGCAACAGCCGACATGAGTGGACAAGATATTGGGACTGCATTAATCGATACCATCACAAAAGTGAAAGTAACCGGTTTGACGGGTGAAGACATGACCTGGGAAGCGGTAGGAACTGTAAATAAGACGCCTCATGCGGTTAAGATTATAGACGGTGTTTATGAAGCGATGTAGGTAAGGAACCGTTTATTTCTTTACTGTTCCGAAAGAGAAGCGGGATTCACAAAATTTATTCCCAATGGGGGGCTGCCGTATGGCGCCCCCCTAAAAAATTGTTGTACTGTTTTGGCAGCTATGGTACAATAGCAATATGGTTCTAAAAAAAATAAAGAGGTGCATTTTATATGGGGTTCATATCGTATTTGATTAACGGAATAAGTTTGGGCAGTGTATATGCGATCATTGCCTTGGGCTATACGATGGTGTATGGAATTGCAAAAATGCTGAATTTTGCCCACGGGGATGTTATCATGATTGGCAGCTATATGGTATTTAGCGTTGTTAGCGTACAGGGCTTTCCACCGGTAGTCGGTGTATTAACGGCGGTTGTTGTCTGCACTGTCCTTGGTGTAACGATAGAAAAAATTGCATATAAGCCTTTGCGTGGGGCGTCTCCATTGGCAGTCTTAATTACGGCGATAGGCGTAAGCTATTTTCTACAAAATGCGGCATTGCTGCTGTTTGGCGCAAATGCAAAATCATTTACTTCTGTCTTGAAATTTCCACCCTTAAAACTGGCGGGTGGGGATTTGGTGATTTCCGCAGAAACAATCGTAACAATCATCGCCTGCATCATTATCATGGTAGGTTTAAGCTGTTTCGTAAAATATACAAAAGCAGGGCGGGCGATGCTGGCCGTATCAGAAGACAAGCAGGCGGCACAACTGATGGGGGTAAACGTAAATGCTACGATTGCCCTAACCTTTGCGATTGGTTCTGCATTAGCTGCGATTGCCGGTGTGCTGCTCTGCTCCGCCTATCCTACCCTCACACCCTATACGGGGGCAATGCCAGGTATCAAGGCCTTTACTGCGGCAGTATTTGGTGGCATTGGATCGATACCGGGGGCAATGATAGGGGGTATTCTTCTTGGTGCAATTGAAAATTTAAGCAAAGCATATATTTCTGCACAGCTGTCAGATGCCATTGTATTTGGGGTGCTGATTATCGTGTTGCTTGTACGCCCTACCGGTATTCTTGGTAAAAAAATAAACGAGAAGGTATAGGGGGGAAAAAATGAAAAATCTTTCAAAAACAGCGAAGCGTAATTTTATTACCTATGGAATGGTTCTCATCGCCTATGTGGTTGTTCAGATTTTACTGCAAAGAGGAAGCATGTCCAGTCTGATGCAAGGGCTTTTAGTACCGCTTTGCATATATGTTATCTTGGCCGTATCCCTTAATTTAACCGTAGGCATTTTAGGTGAATTAAGCCTTGGCCATGCAGGCTTTATGTGTGTGGGCGCTTTTTCCAGCTCTTTCTTTTCCGTTTGTATGCGAGATATTATTACAGTCAATGGACTCCGCTTTTTCTTAGCACTCCTGATCGGTGCAGTAACAGCCGGGATTTTCGGAGTGCTGATTGGCATACCGGTGTTGCGTCTGCGGGGCGATTATCTTGCAATTGTAACATTGGCATTTGGTGAAATTATAAAAAATGTAATCAATGCGATGTATGTAGGACGTGATGCAGATGGATTCCATTTTTCAATGAAAGACACGATTGCTTTAAACTTAGGGGAAGGTGGGCAGATTATCATAAAGGGTGCACAAGGCATTACGAAAACGCCGAACGACTCTAATTTTACCATCGGGGTGGTACTGGTACTCTTAACTTTAATCATTGTATTAAACCTAATCGACTCTAGAACCGGGCGGGCGATTATGGCGATTAGAGATAACCAGATTGCGGCAGAATCCGTAGGGATCCATCTTACAAAATATAAAATATTGGCATTTTCAGTATCGGCGGCACTTGCGGGTGTGGCAGGCGTACTCTATGCACATAATCTCTCGACGCTGACTGCGTTGCCGAAAAACTTTGGGTATAACATGTCGATTATGATATTGGTGTTTGTCGTATTAGGGGGCATGGGGAATATGCGTGGTTCGATTATTGCAGCCATTATATTGACCTTGCTGCCGGAACTTTTGCGTGGACTGAGCGACTATCGTATGCTCATCTACTCCATTGTACTGATTGCGATGATGATTTTTAATTGGAGTCCGAAGATGAAAGTATGGCGAGAAGCCCATTCTTTTGCCGGTATGCGAAAACCGGGTGGACAAAGGAAGGGGGTTTAAGCAGCATGGCAGGCAATACCGCGTTAAATAGTACAGCCCTTTTGGAGGTAAAGAATCTAGGAATCTCCTTTGGAGGCCTACGTGCCGTTGACAGTTTTTATATTACAATAAAAAAGGGTCAGCTTTACGGATTGATTGGTCCAAACGGTGCCGGGAAAACGACCATTTTTAACATGCTCACCGGCGTATATAAACCAAGTGACGGAACGATTATCCTAGATGGGAAAAACATTACCGGAAAAAAAAATGTAGATATAAACAAAGAGGGAATCGCAAGGACGTTTCAAAATATTCGATTATTTAAAGGATTAACGGTATTAGATAATGTAAAAGTGGGTCTGCACAACCATTATAAATATGCAACACTTACAGGGATTTTTCGTTTGCCGAGCTATTATAAAACGGAAAAAGCCATGACCGAGCGGGCAATGGAACTGTTAAAGGTATTTGATTTAGATTCGAATGTGACCTATCTTGCATCGAATCTGCCTTATGGAAAACAGCGGAAATTAGAAATTGCAAGAGCTCTTGCGACAGAGCCAAAGCTGTTGCTCTTAGATGAACCTGCCGCAGGGATGAACCCGAATGAAACCCAAGAATTGATGGACACGATACGGTTTGTACGCGATGAATTTGATATGACAATTCTTTTGATTGAACATGATATGAAGCTGGTATCCGGCATTTGTGAACAGCTGACCGTGTTAAATTTTGGGCAGATACTTGCAAATGGCGTTACCGGTGAAGTGCTAAATGAGCCGGAAGTCATAAAGGCATATTTGGGCGAATAACGTATTTGGATATCGGATAGAACAAGATAGGGGAGTTGGGAGGAAAATAGTGGATGGCAATGCTTGAAATTAAAGGGTTAGAAGTTTACTATGGTGTCATTCAGGCAATCAAAGGCATTTCATTTAGCGTGATGCAGGGCGAAGTGATTGCTTTGATTGGAGCAAATGGTGCCGGAAAGACAACCATTCTACAGACGATTACCGGAATGATATCGGCAAAAAATGGCAGTATTTTGTATGAGGGAAATGAACTTACGAAAGTGATGGGACATAAAATCGTAGGAATGGGCATGGCGCATGTGCCGGAAGGCAGACGTGTTTTTTCCCAGCTTTCGGTATTGGAAAATTTAAAATTGGGAGCCTACGCCAGAAAAGATAAAGAGGGAATCGCGGATACACTACAGATGGTATATGGCAAATTTCCAAGGCTAAAAGAACGAAAAGACCAGCTTGCAGGTACGTTAAGCGGTGGAGAACAGCAGATGCTTGCCATGGGGCGCGCATTGATGTCACAGCCTAGAATCATACTGATGGACGAACCATCCATGGGTCTTTCCCCCATATTTGTAGCCGAGATCTTTAATATCATCAAAGAAATTTCAGCGGGTGGAACAACAGTTCTGCTTGTAGAACAAAATGCAAAAAAAACACTTGCCATTGCGGATCGTGCCTATGTATTAGAAACAGGGAACATTGTTTTAGAGGGGAAAGCAAGTGAATTGATGAATGACGAATCGGTGAAAAAAGCATATTTAGGGGAGTAGGAAAATGCTCACATGGAATTTAAGAAGGAACAAAGGTTCCAAGGAGGTGCATGGCAAGTATGGAAGACAAGAAACAAAAATTTATGATCATTACCATTGCAAGAGGATATGGTAGTGGTGGTAGAACCCTTGGGAAACATTTAGCGAAGGAGTTGGGCATTCAATGCTACGACCGTGAGATATTAAAAATGGCATCCGATGAAAGCGGTATCAATGAAGCGCTGTTTGGTGCGGCAGATGAAAAAAAAACAGGAGTCTCTTTGTTTCGAGGGAACCACCATTATAAGGGGGATGTAATTCCGCCGGAAAGCGATGACTTTGTATCCAATGATAACCTGTTTAACTATCAGGCCAAAATTATAAAAGATTTGGCACAACGCGAATCTTGCATTATCATTGGGCGGTGTGCAGATTATGTACTAAAAGATGCTCCAAATCTGATTAGGCTGTATTTTTATGCACCTTTAAAAGACTGTATTCTAAGGCTAAAAGGAATTTCCGGCGAACCAGAAAGAGACTTAATTAAGAAAATAGAAAAGATAGATAAGTACCGTGCAGAATTTTACAAGTATTATACTGGAAACGAATGGAACGATACGAGAAACTATGATTTCTGCTTAAATACATCATCGATGAGTTATGAAAAACTAATCGAAGTGGTAAAAGCCTATTTGGATATTTGTAGAAAATAGCAATAAGAATCAACCGGAGCATTCCTTGCAAATATGTGCATTTTGCCTGTAACGTTCTTTTTGCTAAAACAGAAAGAAAGATGTAAGGAGGTATAAATGCTTCAATTTTTATTGGAATTAGATGGAAGGATTTTATTGTTTATACAAGAGCATCTACGGTTTGATTGGCTTACTCCAATTGTTTTGTTTATCACCAAACTAGGGAATGAGGGGCTTATTTGGATTGTAATCGCGGCATTGCTGCTTTGCTTTAAACGATACAGAAAGACGGGAACGATGATGGCGGTTTCTTTGCTCATTGGATACGTGCTTACAAACTTAATTCTAAAAAACGTTGTAATGAGGGTTCGTCCCTATGAAACGATTGCAGCACTGCATGCATTGGCGGGACCGATGGCCGATTGGTCATTTCCGTCCGGTCATGCCACAAGCTCAATTGCGGCATGCTATGTGATGTATAAAGAGATGCCGCGATATTTTGGAATTCCGGCTTTTATATTAGGAATTTTCATTTGCTTGTCCCGCCTATATATTGGGGTACACTATCCTACCGATGTAATTGCCGGTGCTATCATAGGACTATTTGCAGCATATAGTGCAAAGTCTATTGTGAAATCTTAAGATAGGTATGACGCAACGGTTGCTTTGCAGACAAATTGGGCATACTAAACTTAAGATAGGTATGACGCAACGGTTGCTTTGCAGACAAATTGGGCATACTGAATATAGTAGATCCAATGCCAATCTATGGAAAAAGCCGATAGGGCGAGGAGAAGGTGTATATGTTGGAAACAATGATAGGGATAGCAGCTATGGTGCTGTTATCAAGCATAGCGAAATATATAAAAAAGAAAAGTTCCCTGAAAGGATCATCATCACAGCAGACAATCGTGGATCACCAGAACAAAGGGCAGAGGGATAAGCAGAAAAAACAAAGCTCCTATACGCCACCATCTTCCGGGCAGAATACGCCACAACAAAAGCAGTATATTCTACCAACACGCAAGCAGTATACGCCACAAGAACAAAAGCAGTATATTCCGCCAACACGCAAGCAGTATACGCCGCAAGAGCGCAAGCAGTATATCCCGCAAGAGCGCAAGCAGTATACGCCACAAGAGCGCAAGCAGTATATCCTGCCAACACGTAAACAATATATCCCGCAAGAGCGCAAGCAGTATATCCCGCCAACCAAGGATAAATACGTACCTCTTCTATCAAGGGAAAACAAACAATTATCTCAAATACAAAATAAAGCTCCATTGGCAAAAGCAGTAAGGGCAGATAATATTGCGAAGTATCAAGTGCAGCAGAATTTTAATGCAGAAGGGAAAGAGCAAATCATAGGCTGGCGTGCGTCAAGCCAAACGGTAAATGTGGTTGGTGGGCAGGAGTGGTACGACACAAAATTAATGACAGAAATCAGCGATATCATGGCGAAAGGGATAGACACGCATTTGACCTATGAACGTGACTTTATAGCAGAAGGTATGGAAATGCTAAACCAGATACAAGCATAGCAAACAAGAGGAGAAATCGTCGTGGCACAAGGAGTACCAAAAGCAGGAGAATTGTATAGACATTTTAAAAATAAGCTATATCAAGTTATCACAATCGCACAGCACTCGGAAACAGGTGAAAGTATGGTAGTCTATCAAGCCCTATATCATAATTTCGAAGTGTATGTCAGGCCACTTTCCATGTTTATCGGCGAAGTAAACCACGAAAAATATCCGGAAGTTCAGCAGAAATTCCGTTTCTCGCTTGTTAAGCCGCAAACTGCACAGGGTATCGAACTGGATATAGCAAAAGCAATACAGGTAGATAGGCCGGTGGACAAGGCAGGCGATCTGTGTGGCAAAGATAAGGTTGCGCTCACAAAAGATATGCAGGTGGATCCTGAGCTAATGGCTTTTCTAGATGCGAATACACTAGAACAAAAATACCATCTGCTCGTTTCGATGGAAGATAAGATAACCGATCGGATGATCAATAATATGGCTGTAGTTTTAGATGTAGTAATACCGGAAGGCAATCTAGATAAACGTTACATGGAACTAAAAAAATGCATAAAGATGCTACAAAAATACGAAATAATACGATGACAGATGTACAGAAAAATTTTACCGATAGCAGGATTATTTATGAATCCGATGGGCGCGGTTTCGGTGGCTATGGAAATTCCGGGGACTTCGTGGCAATGGGCTGTGAATCGTAGCACAAAAATTGTTATTCCCCCAAAATAGGGACTTGATTTGTATGAAGTTGCACCACTGTTGATCAATGTACGCAGTGCGGCAACTTTTTTTTGTATGATAGGAAAGTGCTCCTATCATACAAAAACCCTCCGGGAGGATCGCAATGTGGCGCATGCTAATCGGTAAAAAATATTTTAAGATAAAATTCTACTTGACAATTCGTCAAGAATAGTATACTATACGACTATGTTTTGTATGATTTATAATACCGATATGTTTCGTATGGTTTGCATGGCGTAAAAAAATAGAAAGAGGTTACGAAAGAATGGCTCAACTAAAAACGGTGGTTGTTGATTATATTGCATTAAAAACAAGTGTAGAGAAGCTTTTTCGATGCTGGGGTTTTTCGGATAAGGAGAGTGCGGACATTACGGATGTGCTCGTTCGGTCGAATCTGTCTGGGATTTCCTCTCACGGCATTCAGCGCCTGAGCATCTATGAGACTCTGGTTGCAACAGGAAATGTGCAGGTGAAAAACCATCCTAAGATTGTAACAGAAACGCCGGTGATGGCAGTCGTTCATGGAAACCAGGCGATGGGACAGCTGGTGGCATTATTTGCAATGGAGCAGGCGATCAAAAAGGCAAAAAAAAACGGGATTGGACTAGTGGTGGTGCGAGATTCCAACCACTTCGGGATTGCAGGGTATTATGCAGAACTTGCGGCCAGGGAAAACCTGCTTGGGATAAGTATGACAAATTCCATCGCAGTGATGCCGGCGACATTTGGCGTAGTACCATTAATTGGGACGAATCCGGTGGCATTTGCTTTTCCGGGGGAGCCGTACCCCTTCCTCTATGACGCTTCCTCTACCGTGGTGAGTCTGGGCAAAATCGAAGTGGCAGAAAAGTCCGGACAGGTTTTGCCTGCGCCTTGGGGGTTGGATCAGTGCGGCAATCCGAGCGTACAGCCATCTGAGATTTTAGAAGACTTTGGAAAACGAAACATTGGCGGTGTACTGCCTTTAGGGGGCGCGGGCGAAGAGAATGGCGGCTACAAGGGCTATGGACAAGGGCTGATTGTGGAAATCCTGACAGCGATTCTGTCCGGCGGTACAACGTCAAGTGAGATTTCGTCCCTTGAGACAAGCGGTGCATGCCATTTCTTCCTTGCCATTGATCCAGGGCTTTTTGGGAGTGTAGAGAGCATGAAAGAACGACTGCAGCATTATTTTGCACGGTTGCGTAGCTCCAATCTGACCGATCAAAAGCAAAGGGTCTATATCCATGGAGAGAAAGAATTTGAAAAAAGAGAGCGTTATTTGCGCGAGGGTATACCGATCGAAAAGGAAATTTGGGAAGAATTTGAAAAGCTTTGTGGGAAGAATCGGGTGGAAGCTCCAAAAGTGGGTGATAAGTGATGTTGCTGGCCTAGAACCGGCAGTTACGCTATTCATTATAAAGTTTCACAAAAGTGAGCACCTTAGAGAACGCAGATGTTTTCTAAGTCGAACAAAGAAAGGGAGGTTTTAGAAGTTATGAAAAACCAGATATTCAAACGTATGTTAAGTATGGCAGTGGTTTCTGTATTATCACTTGGCCTATTAGCAGGCTGTGGAGCAGCGGCAGATGATACAAAAAGTGCGGCAAATGACACGGCAAAAGAGGAAGAAGCACCAGCCCCGGAGGAAGAAGCGGAACCTGCTGCAGAAGAAGAGGATACAGCTGAGGTAAATGCAAGTGACAGTGATGAAGCGAATGCAGGTGGCAGCGGCGCAGTGGTAGTAGGAACGGGCGCATACCCAAATCCATACACCTACCAAGACGATGACGGAAGCATCAAAGGAATGGATATCGATTTACTGCGTGCCATCTTTGAGGGCAGCGGCTATGATTTTTCCGTGGAAGCAACCGAGTTTGCCTCCGTTATGGGTGGACTCGATACAGAACGTTACCAAATTGGTGCAAACAGTTTCTCAAAGACTCCGGAAAGAGAAGAAAAATATCTCTTTTCAAAACCAATTTACCGCAACCCATTGGGTTTGATTGTGCCACTTGATTCTGACATTGCATCTTTTGACGATGTGGCAGGAAAGACCACTTCCGGAGAACCTGCAGTTAGCTATACGGTTATTGTAGAGTCTTATAATGAGGCACATCCGGACAATCCGATTACCATTAATTACACGGAAAAGGATTTGGTACTTCAATTTCAGGATGTAGTGGACGGTGCAAGCGATTTTAAATTGGAAAGTGCAATCATTGCCAAACGGATTTTAGCAGATCAGGGTTTTGATGCACAGCTAAAGGTAATTGAGCTAGGGCCGGATGTGGTCAAGGAACGTTCTTCTTACAGCTATTATATTTTCCCGAAGACAGACAGCGGCGAGGAAATTAGGGCTTTCGTAAATGAGCGTCTGGAAGTGCTACGTGCGGATGGCACAATAGACAAGCTGTACGAAAATTATTTTGGTGGCGACTATAAGCCTTCTGATGAGGAATTTAACAGCAAATAAGAGATAAGTTTTCGCAAGAATTGAGGGATTCAATACCAAATGAGAGATGAACTTTATCAAGAATTAATAAAAATTAGGCACCATATTCATCGTCATCCGGAGGTTTCGGGAGAGGAATATGAAACGACTGCTTATTTGACGGCAGTTTTGGAGAAGTGGGGACTTATCCCTGCTTCTCCTTCTCTTGAAACTGGATTGGTCGTAGAGATAGGAAAACGAAGCACAAGTGATGTAATTGCCCTTAGGGCTGACATAGATGCTCTGCCAATCGAAGAAAAGACAGGTCTTGCCTATGCATCGGCAACTCCCGGGACAATGCACGCTTGTGGGCATGATTTCCACCAGACGGCTCTTTTAGGAGCTGCGTATGAACTAAAGCAGCAAGAAGAGGAGATTCCAGGTCTGGTCAGACTGATTTTCCAAGCCGGAGAAGAGTCCGTCTGGGGTTCAAGGCAGGTGATAAAAGCGGGTTATCTAGATGACGTTCGCGTCATTGTGGGATTTCACAATCATCCGGCGTATCCGGTGGGGACCATTGCCTTAAAGGAAGGACCCATTATGGCAGGGGTAGACCAGTTTTTTGTTACGGTGGAGGGAAAAGGCAGCCATGCTGCCGAGCCGCATTTGGGGATTGACGTGCCTACAGCAATTGCCACTGTGGTCAGCCAGCTGCAGACGATTGTGTCCCGCAGCATCGACCCGAGGGAAACATCAGTTCTTTCTGTAACGCATATCGAAACGGGAAGTACTTGGAATGCTTTGCCGGATATGGGATTTTTTGAAGGAACTACAAGGACATTTTCAGAAAAGACAAGGGCTATGATGAAAGAACGCTTCTTTGCCATTATCAGGGGAGCAGAGCTTTCTTATGGCGTGAAAATCCATATCGACTGGAAAAATGGACCAAATGTCACCTATAACGATCCGGCTTTTACGAAAAAAGTCGTGGATGTATGCAAGCAGTTTGCTACACTCGTAGAGGCAGTTCCTTCGAATGGTGGAGAAGACTTTGCTACCTATTTGGAAAAGGCGCCCGGGGTCTTTGCTTTTATCGGCGTAAATGGAGAGGAGCAAGCGCCCGGATGGCATCATAGCAATTTCGTGGTGAAAGAAGAGGCATTAAAAACTGCGGTGGAGTATTATGTACAAACAGCATTGGCTTTGCGATAAGCAATTTTTGGGATGTGCACCTTGTGTTATGGTGCGTACGAAATCATTACAAGCAGATATTTATAAGGAGGAAGAAAATGGATTTTGAAACATTGGTAGTACAGGGGATTCCACCAAAAGACAACGAACTGCAGGCAGTGGTGCCTCCGCTTTATCTGACAACGACATTTGCTCAAAAGGGTGTAGGGGAATTTGGAACCTATCAATATACCAGAGGCGCGAATCCGACAAGGGCGGCCTTAGAGAGCCTTGTAGCTAAGCTTGAGGGGGCAAAGTATGCTTTGGCCTATTCGACGGGGATGTCTGCCACGGCAGCTTTTCTTTCCTTGTTTAAACCGGGGGAAAAGGTGCTGTTAAACAGTAATGTTTACGGTGGTACCTATGCTTATGTGAAGGAGGTTTTGCCAAAATACAACATAGCCTACGAACTGGTGGACGATTTAAATTTGTTGACGGCGAATGATTTGAAAGACGAGGTAAAAGGTATTTTCATTGAAACACCTTCAAACCCCATGCTTCGGGTGACAGATATTAAAAAAATCAGTGCACTGGCCCATGAAAAAGGGATTGTAGTGGGGATCGATAATACCTTTTTGACCCCTTATTATCAAAATATCCTAGAACTGGGAGCTGATGTAGGCATTTATTCCGCCACCAAATATTTTGCCGGTCATGCAGACGTGACGGCAGGGCTTTTGACTACAAGCAGAGAGGATTTGGCAGAAGAATTCCGCTTTTTGCAGATTAACCAAGGGGCGGTGCTTGCACCGTTTGACTGCTATTCGGTGATTCGTGGCATAAAGACGCTTAGTGTGCGCTTTGATAAGCAAGTGGAAAATACCAAGGAAATCCTTCGCTTTTTGCAGAGCCATGCCGGGGTTTCAAGCATCTATTATGCAGGGTCTTATTCTGCACAGGAGCAGGAGATTCAGACGGCTCAGGCGAAAGAAATTGGAGCAGTGCTTTCTTTTGATTTAAAGGAAGGATATGACTTGAATAAATTCTTAAAGGCCTTACATATCTTTGAATTGGCGCCTAGTTTAGGTGGCGTGGAGAGCTTGATTGAGCATGTTGCAAGTATGTCTCACCAGTCCTTTTCCAAAGAAGAGCGGGCTGCCCTTGGAATCACCGACACCCTTGTACGGCTGGCCATTGGAATCGAGAGTACAAAGGATCTAGTGGAGGATTTGCGGCAAGCACTAGAGGCTGCAAGACAATGAGGATGCTGTGTATGCTGCAAAGATGAGGATGCCATGCATGCTGCAAAGATGAGGATGCCATGCATGCTGCAGCAATGAGGGAAGTGAAATAAAATCATTGTTTTTAGTTTAAAATAATAAGGAGAATTCAAATAATGGCAAAATACGAAACTTCAATCTTAGATTTAATTGGCAGGACACCCCTGCTTAAATTGGCAAAGAAACCGGGGGAAAGAAGGGCAGATGTCTATCTAAAACTGGAATTTTTCAATGCGGGGGGCAGCGTAAAGGACCGCATTGCGTTGCATATGATCAACGAGGCTGAAAAAAGAGGCGTTTTAAAACCCGGCGGTACGATTGTGGAAGCTACCAGTGGCAATACCGGTGTGGGGCTTGCTTTGGTGGCAGCGGCAAAAGGGTATCGCTTTATTGCCATCATGCCGGATTCAGTAAGCAGTGAGCGCAAATATTTGGTGGAAGCTTATGGAGGCACCGTAATTCAAACGCCTGCCGCCGGTGGCATCAAGGCAAATTTGGCAAAATTGGATGAGCTGTTGGCGGAAAATAAGGATTATGTATCTTTGCTTCAATTTGAAAATACAGACAATCCAGCGGCTCATGTGGCTACTACAGGACCTGAAATTGTAGATGCTTTAGAGTGTGTGCCGGATGTCTTCGTGGCCGGTGTGGGCACTGGTGGAACCATAACCGGTGTGGGGCAATATTTGCGAAGCCTGGATCCTGCTGTCCATATTGTTGCGGTAGAGCCGGAAAAATCTCCGGTTCTTAGTGGTGGAGAACCATCTCCCCATAAGATCCAGGGAATCGGAGCGGGGTTTGTGCCGCCGGTGCTAAATACCAAGATTTATGATGAAATTATAAAGGTAGCGGATGAGGATGCGATCAAAACCACCAGAAAGCTTGCAGGAAGCGAAGGGCTGCTTTTGGGGATTTCTGCCGGGGCAGCTGTCTATGCGGCCTTGCAGGTGGCAAAAAAATATGATGAAGACAAGCGTATTGTGGCCATTGCACCGGATAACGGAGAACGCTACCTGTCTACCGGAATTTACGCTGCAGACGGAAAGGAATAGGCTATGGGGAAGATATTTGATCCTACCGTTGTATTTACTTCGATACCAAAGCTGTTGCGGTTTTTGCCGACCAGTCTGGCAATCACGATTATCTCAATGATTTTCGGCTTGATCTTGGGATTGCTGTTTGCCATAATCCGGCTGAAAAAAGTAGCATTGCTTCATGGTCTGGTGGCATTTTTCGTGTCCTTTATCCGTGGTACGCCTATGATTGTCCAACTTTATATGACCTATTACGTGATTCCCATGATTTTAAAGGCCATCAACCTCCAATTTGGAACAGCGTACAGCATCAATGCGGTTCCGGATTTTCTCTTTGTCATTATTACATTTGCCTTAAATGAGGCGGCGTACAATTCTGAAATTATCCGTGCGGCATTGACCTCTGTTGCAAAGGGGCAGATTGAGGCGGCGGAGTCTTTGGGCATGAGCTATGGACAGGTGCTACGCCGGGTAACGCTTCCGCTGGCGTCCTTAGTGGCGATCCCGCCTTTAGGCAATGCTTTTATCGGGTTGCTTAAGGGGACGTCCCTCGCTTTTGTGGCAGGGGTCATTGAAATGACTGCCGCAGGCAAGATTATTTCAGGAAGCAATTTCCGGTTTTTCGAGGTCTATCTGGCGTTGGCCATTATTTATTGGGCACTCACCATTTTAATTGAACGGTTGATAAACCTGATAGAAAAGAAAATGACGATTCCGGTACTGGTAGAGGAAAATAAGAGTGGAATGCGGGGCGGACTGTTTTCTTTTTGGGGAGGCGATCGGGCATGATTACGACTTCTAATGTTTTAAAGTTATCCTTAAAATTTTTACACCGGGGAGGTGGCAGGCTATGATTAGAGTTTCTCATGTATCGAAGGCATTTCAAAGAAATGTGGTATTAGACGATGTGTCCGTGGAAATAGAAAAAGGGGACGTCGTGGCCTTGATTGGATCCTCCGGCGCGGGAAAGTCTACACTCCTGCGCTCCATTAACTGTCTGGAAAAGGCGGAAAAAGGTGAGATTGACCTAGATGGACTGAAAGTGGATTTTGAAAAGATTACCAAGAAAGAACGGATTTTATTGCGTCAGCAGACGGCCATGGTCTTTCAGCAGTTTAATCTCTTTGCGCACCGGACAGCCCTTGAAAATGTAAAAGAAGGGTTGAAAGTGGTAAAGAAATTAAGCGATCAGGAAGCGACCGAGATTGCCATTAAAAAACTGGAACAGGTAGGCCTTTCGGATCGTATGAATCATTATCCCAAGCACTTGTCGGGTGGACAGCAGCAAAGAGTGGGTATTGCACGGGCATTATCGATGGAACCAAAGCTGCTGTTGCTGGATGAACCGACGTCTGCCCTAGATCCCGAGCTGGTAGGGGAGGTTTTACAGACAATAACAACGACTGCCGCTGCCGGACAGACGATGCTTTTGGTTTCACATGAAATGAGTTTCGTTTATCATGTGGCAACCAAAGTCCTTTTTTTAGACGGTGGAAAAATTATTGAACAGGGCACCCCCGGGCAGATTTTTAAGGATCCTAAGTGTGAACGGACCAAGGAATTTATCAGTTCCTATTTCCGTGCGCGGGGACCGGAATTTATGATATAGAAAATGGAAGAAGAAACCAACTTGACGCGGGTGGCTTTGATGTGGAAAAATGCATGGGATGCCCATTCAAATAGGGTTGCTGTAAAGAAGGCGGCAAATCGAAAACATATTCGACAACCGTACAAAGCCATATTCATAAATTGAAATTCAAGAAAGTGAATATTAAAATTCATGGATTAAAAATATAGGTATAGAGCCTTTTGAGCTATAAAAATGGATTTCAAAATCACGAAAAAATGATTTTGAAATCTATTTTTTGAATAATCCAAGATATTATTTTGAAAAATGAAAGTCTTTCAGTGCCCTCCAAACAGCGAAGGGAATTTTTCTTGGAATGCAAAGTGGCGGTGCTAAATTTCAGAAAGCCCTTCCATTACGATCATGCAAATCATCGACCGTGAATTGTAACGATATCTTTTTTTGCAGAGAAAAAATTTCACAAGAATTGTTTGCTATGAGTTGCCGATTGTGATAGACTAATTTCAATGATAACGATTCGTCCCTATAAAACGAACAAAAGTTCTGGTAGGTTGGGGGTAATGACAAGGTGAAGTTCGGACTTAGTGAAGAATTGGCAAAGAAGATTGCAGATAGTATTATGCAGATTGTTCCATATAATATTAATGTCATGAATAGTTATGGCATTATTATTGCAAGTGGCGATGAGAAGAGAATTGGGATGCTTCATCAAGGCGCGCTAAAGGCTATCAATAAAAATGGGCTTCTAGAAGTATATGAAGAAACGATGACGGACAAAATAGGCGTAAACCTTCCGTTTACACATGAAAATGAAATTGTAGGGGTAATTGGGATTAGTGGGAAACCACAAGAGGTAAGGACACTTGTTTATGTCGTTAAAGTTCTTGCAGAAATGATGATCGATCAGCAGTATATCATAAATAAAGATATAAGAAGAAAGGTCAGTTTTGAAAATTTTCTAAGGGAATGGTGCGAGACGCCTCGGGAGGACTACGGCGACACGCTGAAGAAAAAGGCGATTGACTTTAATGTGAATTTAGAGGAAAAGAGGGTGTGCGTAGTTTTAGAGTCGGATAATCAGCAGACGCTTTTGATGGATGCGATTTCAGTATATTTAAAAAATGGCGAATATATTTTAAAGCATAAAGGAAGCATAAGCTTGATTATGAATTCGGGGAATCCATTTATGGACAGGCTTGAAAAGGTAAGGGATCAATTTGAGGAAGTGCAAAATATAGGAGTTGGGGTTTCAACAAGCGATGTGTTCCGTTCTATGGCAACTGCCCAAAGGAGCCTGTTTTTTTCCAAACGGATGGGCGATCTGGATGATAAGAAAAAGAACATTGTTTATTTTGACCGTTATCGTGTTCATGATATGGTGTTTTGCTATCAAAGGACCACGGCATTTGAAAACGCCCTTATCCCTTTAGGGAAAAATGATAAAAACAACGAGATGCTGAATACCTTTTTAGCATACTTTGATCTAGAGGGGGATATAGCGGAAATCACGGCTTATTTGCACATTCATAGAAATACACTGCTATACCGTATAGCAAAAATTGAAGAATTGACCAACCGAAGTTTTAAGAATATAAATGATCGGTTCTTTCTATATTCTGCATACATTATGCACAAGCTTCATGGAGGGACAGGAAATTTTTAAACTAAAAATGCCCTAAAATAATTAGAAAAAATAGAATGATTTGTTTATTTGCACAAAAAAGTCTGTATTATTGAATAATGCAGACTTTTTTATTTTATGTTAAGATAGGTTCACAAACAAAGAAACGGCTCGCAAAGGTATCGAAATCTGAATGCACGAAATCGTAGGTATTAAATTAGGGAGGTATGTTATTCGATGAGATTAGAGGACAAGGTTGCAATTGTGACAGGGGCAGGAAGAGGAATTGGATATGCAATTGCAGAAAAATTGGCACGGGAAGGCGCTGTGGTGGTGGTATCTGATATTTCGGAGGAAAATGCTAAAGATGCGGTAGATCGGATCACAAAGCAAGGATACCGTTGTGTTCCTTTTGTGGGAAACACGGCTGACTACGATGTAGTTGAACGTATGTTTAAAGATGTGATCAATCAATTTTCTAAGCTTGACATTATGGTGAACAATGCTGGAATCAATCGGGATGCCATGATACATAAGATGGATTTAAAGCAGTGGAACGATGTAATTCAAGTGGATTTGACGGGTGTATTTTACTGCACGCAGCAGGCCGCTAAGATTATGAGGGAAGCAGAATATGGACGTATCGTAAACATAGCGTCAGCTGGTATCAATGGGAATTTTGGACAAGCAAATTATGCCGCCGCTAAATCAGGAGTGGTCGGACTAACGAAAACGGTTGCCAAAGAACTGGCAAAAAAAGGCGTGACGGCCAATGCGATTTGCCCGGGTTTTATTGAAACGGATATGACAACGAGCATTCCAGAAAAAGCATGGGATATCATGGTAAGCAAGATCCCCATGGGCTATGCGGGAAAACCGGTGGAAGTTGCAAATCTGGTAGCGTTTTTAGCTAGCGACGAAGCCGGATATATTACGGGTGAAGTCATAAACGTAGGTGGCGGGTTTAAACTCTAATAGGTGAATGAATGGCATAAGGGGATTAAAAAAGGGGGCGATAGTATGTTGTCTGGAGATCAGTTTTGGGGGGATAGATTTACATCTGAAATGGTGCAATGCAATTATAAAGGCAGGAAAGTGGATACTTATGCAGATGTACCCCAAAACATATACGCTGATCTTTATTTTACAGCATCCAAATATCCACAGAAAATTGCCATTGTAGGAGATGACGATGCAAGTTACACCTACAGCCAATTCCTTGACATGGTGAAAAAATTTTCTCAATACCTGTACTATGAGAAGGAAATACGCAAAGGCGACATGGTGGCGCTTATCATGCGAAATACGATTGAATTCTGTGTTTCCGTATATGCGTTGGCAAAACTTGCCGCCATAGTTGCTCCGGTAAGCACGAAGTACAAACCGGCAGAATGGAAGAAACTGTTAGGCCATTTGCCCATAAAGCTTTTCATTGTGGGCGATCAATACGAAAAAGATGCTAAGATATTGGGCGGTAGCGAGAAAGGAAGATCCTTTGTAGCGGCAAAAACAAATGATGGATTTATTACCATGTTACAGGAGAAAGAGTATGAGGGGGATCCTTACGAAAATGCGGTGTGGGAAGATGCTTTTGTCCTCATGTATACTTCGGGCACAAGCGGACGAAGCAAGGGCGCAGTGCTATCGAACTTTAATTTGGTCAACGCCATCAAAGGATATGAAAATATATTGAAAGTCACTGAAAACGATAAAACGATTATCGCCACGCCGATTTACCATATCACGGGGCTGGTGGCATTGATGATGCTTTTTGTCCACTGTGGCGGAACAGTCTATCTACATGCCGCATTTAAACCGGAGCGCGTACTGCAATGTGTCATAGATCATAAGGTTACGCTGATTCATGCATCGCCAACGGTGTTTATCATGCTGCTAGAAAAACAAAGGCAATTTCCAAACGTACCATCGCTTAGGCTGTTTGCCTGTGGGAGCGCGAATATGCCCCCAAAAGCAATTAGGGAACTTCATGAATGGATGCCGGGAATGGAATTTCGAACCGTATATGGACTTACGGAAAGCAGCTCGGCAGGGACGGGATTTCCAATGGATGCAGCTCTTAGCAATAAAATCGGATCATCAGGGCTTCCCCTGCCGGGTATTAAGCTTAAGCTGATCGGCGATGACGCTCAGGAAGTGCCAAAAGGGGAAATAGGGGAACTGTGTATGTTTTCTAGCGTCATTTTGGATCAATACTATAATTTAAAGACGAAAACACTAAGTGATGACGGCTGGTTTAGAACCGGAGATATCGCAAGATTTGATGAAGATGGATACGTGTATATTGTGGACCGCAAAAAAGATATGATTAACCGCGGAGGAGAAAAAGTATGGTCCAGTGAAGTGGAAAACGAAATTTGCTATATCCCCAATATCATAGAAGCGGCCGTGGTTGGTGTACCGGATGATAAATATGGAGAAGCCGTACTGGCGCTCATTCGCACGAAGGATAATATGCCGATAACGGGGAAGGAAGTGCGGCAGCGGCTAGGGGCGTATATGGCGAAATTTAAAATACCGAAGTACATTGCGTTTGTAGATGAAATTCCAAAAACAGCTGGAAATAAAGTGAACAAAGGAAAAATTCGAGAACAATATGCAGACAAAGAGATACTAAAAGAATTCGAAAAATAACCAGAAAGAAGCGATTGGATACCACAGTATTTTTAGAAAGCGAACAGGAGGTAGAGAAATTGAGCGCTTACAAGATTACGGCATTAAGAATCGGAACGTTGTACGCTGACAAACACCCATTGACCATGGGACGAGGATTTGGGGAACCGTATCCTACGCCTATCTGGTCTACAGCAATTGAAGGCAATGGTATGAAAGCATTGGTGGATACGGGCATTCATGATGTAGAATGGGTCCGCCGGACAGTGGGCGCGGAGTATCAGGTGACCCAAGAAGACGATGAAACCATGCAGGGGGCTTTAGCAAAAATTGGCTGGACAACCGATGATGTGCAAATTGTTATCAACACCCATCTGCACTATGACCATGCAGGCTGTAACTACCTGTTTAAAAATGCAACATTTTATGCACAGCGCATAGAGTGGGAATATTCGTACAGTGCGATTGAAAACCAGAAAGTATATTATGCTCCTTTCTTGTATGACTGGAGCGCGGTGCGGTACACCTCATGGAAATTTTTAGATGGAGAGTATGAAGTAAAGCCGGGTATCGTATGTATTCCAGCACCGGGTCATACTCCCGGTAGCCAAGCAGTGCTTGTGTCTACCGAAGAAGGGGTGGTCTGTATCGGCGGCGATGCAGTCAATCTTCCGGAAAATGTCAACGACAATGTATTGCCTAATATTATCTGCAATTGCGAAGCAGGTTTTCGCACCCTTGAGGCGGTACGCAACAGGGCAGATCGTTTGATGGGAGGGCATGATGGCGCTATCGTAAAGTATCAGACGTCCGGATTTCCAAAAATCAACTAAAAAGAGGTGGATAAGATGAAAACATATAAAGTTACCGCAATAAAGATGGGCGAATTGACCGTAGACAAAGGTAGCCTGACTAGAAACAAAGATACCGGAAAACAGATAACGATACCTGTTTGGGCAGCGGCAATCGAAGGCAATGGGCATAAGATCATCGTGGATACGGGAATCTATGATACGAAATGGGTGGCGGAGCATGTATGTCCATGTACCCAGTCTGAAGATGAAAAATTAGAAAAGGTTTTAGAAAAATTAGGGTGGTCCGCACAGGACGTGGATATCGTAATCAACACCCATTTTCACTATGACCATTGTGGAAACAACAACCTATTTAAAAATGCAAAATTTTATGTGCAGAGAGCCGAATGGGACGCCGGAATAAATGCGTTGCCCCATCAAGCAGACATCTATTTAAAAGAACTGTTTAACAAAGAAAGCGTCAACACCACAAGTTATGTGCTTTTAGATGGAGAATACGAGTTGGAAGAAGGTATCGTATTGATTTCTACCCCCGGACATTCCATAGGACATCAGTCGGTGGTAGTAAATACGAAGGAAGGCATCGTCTGCATTGCGGGAGACGCACTGAACCTACTGGAAAATATTACGGAAAATATCCTACCCAACATTTTGGTAGACAGCGCGGAAACATATAAGGGATTAGAGGATATACGACGTAAGGCAGAATTCGTGATTCCCGGGCATGACCCGGCAATAAAACCTTATCAGACGAGCGGATTTTTAAAGATACATGGTGATTTTAAAGACCCAAAGGTGCAGTAAGGCAAAGAAGGATTTATGGATAGTAGTGATGTCTTGTCGGAAACCAAAGCTTTTAGTAAAATACGGCAGGAGGTGGGATAGATTTTCGCTTTATTTAAAGGGAAGCATGGGCGTAGCGATTTAGGCATTAGCAGCTATATAGGATTATACGAAAGATAATCCGGAAAGGAAAATGTATAATGAATTCCTCTATAGTTTCATTATACAAGGGAGAAAAATGAAGAGGAAAATAATTGCATCAATATTAAGTTTAGTGCTGGTATCTGCAATGTTAGTTGGCTGTGGCGAATCTTCAGAGGGAACGCCGGCGGCAGAAACAGAGACACCGGCAGCAGACGACACGGCAAAAGCAGAGACACCGGCAGAGGAAGCTACGGATGCCGGAGGTGGAACCGAAATTTTTGCAGGGCTTGCAAACGGCTATATGGGAAATACATGGCGTGCGCAGTTCGTAGAAGCATTTGAAACAAAAGCGGAAGAATTAAAGCAGGCAGGAGTTATTAAGGATTATATGTCTGCAAGTACGGATACGGATGTAACAGAGCAGATGAACCAAATCAATAATATGATCAGCTCAGGCGTAAATTTAATTTTGCTTAACCCCATTTCACCTGCATCTGTTACGCCTATTCAGGCAGCTTGCGATGCAGCCGGAGTTTTACTGGTAATTGATACAGACCCTGCTGCGGTTGATGAAGAGCTTGTCGAAGTTCTTGTTGACAATAAACAGTTCTTTGAGATCATGACAAAGTGGTTTGTAGAAGAAATCGGCGGTAAAGGAAATATCGTACAGATTACTGGTACGCCGGGAATGCCTGCCGACCTTGTAAGGCAACAGGTTGTGGAAGACATCTTAAAGGATTATCCGGATATTAAGACACTGGCGTCTGCACCGGGCAGCTGGTCACAGACAGAATCACAGGCAGCAATGTCAACGTTTTTGTCTACCTATGACAACATCGATGGCGTTTTGACGCAGGACGTTATGGCGGAAGGTATCCTAAGGGCTTATGAAACAGCTGGAAAACAGCCTCCTATTATGACAGGAGATTATGTATTTAGCTTTTTCAGAAAATGGAAAGATATGCCTGATTTGGATGCTTGCGCAACAACATTCCAGCCTCATGGTAGTGCGGAGGGCCTTCAATATGGTATCCGTATACTTCAAGGCAAGACATTAAAAGCCGGCACCCTTGGACCTAACCCACTGGATGAATCTATGATTAACGCAATCAATATGCCACCTGCTTATGGTGTTACATATGAAGCGGCACCGGCAGACGCTACTTGGAAACAAGGCTATGACCTTACAGAGTTTATTACATGTGAAGAAGCGGTTACACTAGGCGAAGGACAGCCAGATACGGCAAGCCTTGGTAAAACATTACCGGATTCTGCATGGGATGACATGTTTGAATAATTTGAAACTACAAACCTATCTGTAATGCTATTCTATTCAAAAGAAAAGCATTACAGATAGCCCCCTCGGGGGAAGATGCAAATAGACGAATAAATTTTTTAATCTGAGAATTTACTTTGCCGGGGTGATCAAAATTGGAATTAGTATGTAAAGAAATTAAAAAGAGATTTGGAAGCGTTATCGCATTGAGCAACGCGACGTTGACAGCAAGATCAGGGGAAATTCTGGCTTTGGTTGGCGGAAATGGTTCTGGTAAAAGTACACTGGCAAAAATACTAGGAGGCAGTGTTGGACAAGACAGCGGAGAAGTGCTGCTGGACGGAAAGCCATATGCCGTAAAGTCGCCGATAGAGGCAAAACAGCAAGGGGTTGTTATTACATCACAGGAGCTAAGCCTCCTCCCCAATTTAAATATTGTTGAGAACATCTGCCTGTGTAATATGGATCGGAAAAAAGGAATAGGCTTTTTGGATTATCGTAAAATGGAACAGCGCACGCGGGAAGCTTTAGGACGTCTTGGAAAGGAAGACTTGATTTATAAAGAAATCAGTACGCTGCCGGCGAATGAGCAATACCTGCTGGAACTTGCCAAGGCATTGGTTCAAATACCACGTGTGCTAATCGTGGATGAGATTACATCTGCTTTGTACAAAGGGGATGTGGCTCTTGTCAAAACGATATTGGAAGAATTAAGAGACAAAGGCGTTATTATTTTATTCATTTCCCATCGGTTAAATGAAGTATTTGATATGTGCGACTCTGTTACGGTGCTTCGAAATGGGGATACCGTGGGTACAATCAAAAGTTCGGAATTAAGTGAGATGGAATTGATATCCCATATGTCCGGGCGCGATGTAACGCAGGAGCATGCAACAGAGCATACGAGTGTCAAGAGAGAAGGCTTAAAAGCTATCCTACAGGCTAAAATACACTTGGAAGAATTTAATAAAAATGTAGAATTGGATGTTATGCAAGGAGAATTTATCGGTGTGGCAGGACTGGCAGGGCAAGGCCAATCGGAGATGCTGCGCACGTTGTTTGGTATGGAGCACCCGATTGACATCACGTTTCATGGGCAGTCGTTGCGAATTAATTCGCCTGCGAAAGCAATCAAAAGTGGATTTGCATTTTTATCAGGCGACAGAGGGGAAGGAACATTTAAAGAGCGTTCTATCGCAGAAAATTTCAATGCAGTGAACAGTCTTGTGCTGAACAGGAAAAATGAAGACGATGTAGATACGTGTTTGAAGAAGAATGGTGTAAAGTATAGTGCAGCAAAAGATCTCATAACATCACTTTCAGGTGGTAATCAGCAAAAAGTGGTAATTGCACGGTGGACATACACCGGAGCCAAGATTTTATTGGCGGACGATCCTACAAAGGGTATTGATATTCAGGCTCGCCGGGACGTACATGAAACATTTCGCAGAATGATCAAGGAAGGAACATCCGTAATTATGATATCGAGCGATGATGAGGAACTGGTGGAAACATCGAAAATGATGCCTCTTTCACGCGTCGTTGTTATCTATGAAGGTCAAATAGCACGTACGCTGATAGGCGAGGACATTAATATAGAAGCGATAGCGGCAGCGGCTAATAGCGCCGGGCAATCAAATAGTGGGGTGGGGTGAAATGATGAAAGAGAAACAGTTTCATTCAGCAAATTTTAGCCTGCACTATGTCTGCACAAATCTAATATGCACGACAAACTGTGCAGAAAAGGGGTGAGTCATGAAACAAAAATTAATAAAATTAATACAATGGACGCCTTTTCCTGCCTTGGCATTACTAGTTTTCTTTCTGATACTCAATCAGTTTTTATCCCCCGGATATTTAAGGGGAAATTTCGTGTCAAGCTTTTTGGCGGCGAATGCATCCGTTATCATTGTATCAATAGGCACGTCTATCGTGCTGATTGGCGGTGGCATGGATATCTCTATGGGTGGTTTATTATGCCTTGTAAATGTAGTATATGTATTGCTGTCAGAAGTGAAAGTACCATTACCCATTTGCCTGCTTATGTGTATCGTGGTTGGATTTTTAGGAGGAATGTTTAATGGACTGTGCATTGCCGTGTTTCGGGTTACGCCACTCCTTACGACGTTCGCTACTTCCTTTATTTTTGGCGGTATTGCATTGTGGCTGATGAAAGCGCCTCGCGGCAGTATTCAGCGGGATATTGTAAAATGGTATTTTTCATGGCTGAAAGGATATGGGGCACCGGTTCTTTTTATTGGGATTGCCATCATAGCTTGGCTGGTTATTAAGCAAACGAAGATGGGCGTGTGGATTTATGCGGTAGGGCAAGATGAAGTCAAAGCCTATGCTTCTGGCGTGCCTGTTCAGAGTGTAAAATTATTTATGTACGGATTTAGCGGAATGGTTACCGGTATGGGTGGCATGGTACTGACCACATATATCGGGGCGGGTGATCCGCTGATTGCGATTTCATATACCATGACGATTATTGCAGCCTGTGTCATTGGAGGGATCTTGCTTTCCGGAGGAATTGGAGATGCCATAGGGGCATTGTTCGGTGCAATGTTCCTTGGGTCGGTTATCACCACGGTACTCTCTTCGGTAAGAGATTCTTTTTTCCATAACTTTGTACAAGGTATTATTATGGTAATTGGCGTAATCGGCTCTATCCTGCTAAGCCAGGCAATTCAAAGAGCAAAAAATAAAGCATTGGGGGGCAGGTGAAAAGATATGGGCGAGACAGAATTAGTACAAGAATCTAAAGGAAATGTTTTTTTAAAGAACGAAAATGTAAAAACGTTCCTGCCTTCCATCCTTATCATTATTGTGTTAACCATTACAAGTAATATTTTAAGCCCCGGATTTGCAAGCATAGGAAACATGATGACCATCTCTACAAGAGCCTGTATCCTTGCAGTTGCATGTATCGGACAAGCCTACATTATGATATCGGGAAATGCCGGAATTGACATGTCGATAGGGGCGTTTATGAGTATGGCAGCCCTTTTAACATCTAAGTTTTCGGGAGGAACGAACATGGGACTGGTATCGACGATTTTTCTCTTTATCGGCATAGGCGCATTTTTTGGATTCATCACCGGAGCATGTATCCAATACTTTAAAATCCCTTCCCTCGTTATGACGCTTGCAATGTCCTCTGTCATCAATGGATTGGCCTTAGGCGTGACCCGTGGACAGCCCCAGATGACGATTCCCCCCGCATTGCTCTCCCTTGGAACCCCTGTGGTAGGGGTAATACGCGGTATGATATTTTTGACCATCATCATCGTTGCCGTTATGATGCTAGTCCTGCATAAGACAAAGTATGGAAAATCCCTATTCATTGCGGGAAGCAACCGCAGTGCGGCAGTAGCGATTGGACTTAAGGTAAATAGGATCGTCATAGCGACTTATATGATATCAGCTGTTATTTCCTGTATGGCAGGTTTGATGATGCTGGGCTTTGTAGGTAGCGCACAGTTGCAGATGGGCGATGAGTACACCTTGCTTTCTGTTGCAGCCGTAGTAATTGGCGGAACAAAGCTATCAGGAGGAAGAGGCGGACTAGTAGGTGGAATACTTGGTTCCTTCGTACTTATTATATTGACAAGCATGCTGATTGTTTTGGGACTTCCACCTGGAGTAAGGCAGCTGATACAAGGCGCACTGCTCCTTGGAATCGTGTTAATTAACAGCAGGGAACTGAAACTAAGAAACTGATTAACGAAGTATAAGTAACGAAATATCGAAAATAAGTAATGAAAACCAATGATAAGAAACGAAAATAATAAGAAACCAGCAACAAAAACCAATGGTAAGAAACTTGGTGAATCAGGAATCAGCAAGAAAAATAATAAAAAATCAGCAACAAAAACCAATGGTAAGAAACTTGATGAATCAGGAATCAGCAACAAAATAGATAGATCAAAAAGGAGAAAATGATAATGAAGGACATAGTTATTATAGACGGTGCGCGCACCGCAATTGGAACTTTTGACGGCTCCTTAAAGGATTTCGCAGTTACAGATTTAGGGGCTATTGCAATTGAAGAGGCATTAAAACGTGCAGGGGTAAAAAAGGAAGCAGTAGAAGAAGTTATCATGGGCTGTGTTGGACAGGTAAATGACGATGCTTTTATGGCAAGGCGCAGTGCACTCAAAGCCGGACTTCCGATAGAGAGTACAGCATATACGGTAAACCGCCTTTGTTCTTCTGGACTTCAAGCGATTGTAAACGGCACACAGTCTCTTGATACAGAGGATGCACAAATAGTAGTAGCAGGTGGTGGCGAGAGTATGAATAATCTCCCCTACTATCTATATAAAGCCCGTTTCGGCCTAAGGATGGGGGACACGAATTTAGTGGATGGGCTTGTTGCGGCGCTTACAGATCCTTTTTCCGGAAAGCATATGGGAACAACGGCAGAAAATATTGCGAATCAGTTTCATATTAGCCGTGAAGATCAAGATCAATTTGCATACGAAAGCCAAACAAAAGCAGCGAAGGCCAGAGACACAGGATGCTTCAAAGATGAAATCGTGCCGATTACAGTAAAGAGGAAAAAAGAAGAGTTTGTGTTTGACACAGACGAGGGCATCCGGGACAAGACGACATTAGAAACATTAGCGAAGCTTCGCCCGGCTTTCGTAAAAGACGGTTCTGTGACGGCAGGCAACGCATCAAGCATTAATGATGGTGCCGCCGCCGTAGTAATGATGACTGCCGAGAAAGCAAAAGAGCTTGGATTAACACCAAAACTAAGAGTAGTTGCCTATGCGGCGGCAGGAGTAGATCCTAGCATTATGGGAACAGGGCCAATTCCTGCAGTCAAGAAAGTGCTTGCACGGGCAGGGCTTACGAAAGAAGACATCGGATTGTATGAGCTAAATGAAGCATTTGCAGTACAGGCTCTTTGCTGCATCAAAGAACTAGGGCTTGATCCTGCAAAAGTAAATCCACATGGCGGTGCTATTGCAATGGGACACCCGATTGGAGCATCCGGCGCACTTTTGACAGTGAAAATGCTATATCATATGCAGCAAGACAACATCAGATATGGTCTGGAAACCCTTTGCATCGGTGGTGGCCAAGGACTTGCCGTTATTTACGAAAAAATCTAATTTTGATCAGAAAGAAAGGAAGCAACTATTCAGGAAGTACAGCTAAATAGTTACGAAAGGAAATACAAATGAGCAGTTATAAAGTATTGGTTGTAGGCGCTGGGCTTATGGGCGCGGGCATTGCACAAGCCTGTGCAGAAGCGGGAGCAAACGTATATTTAACGGATATAAGCAAAGAAGTGTCAGAAAAAGGATATGCAAATATCAAGCATTTCATACAGCGCAAGGTGGAAAAAGGAAAACTTCAAAAGGAAAAATGTGAAGAAATCATTTCCAATATTTCGGTGGTGGAAACGTATCAAGAGGCAAAAGGCATTGATCTTGCAATAGAAGTAGTGTCTGAGAATATAGAGCTAAAGAAGAAGATATTTGCAGCCCTTGACAGTGAAATTTCAAAAGATGCCATCCTTGCCACGAATACATCCACATTTTCCATTACGGCGTTAGCGGCTGCTACAAAAAGGCCGGACAAGGTGATTGGCGCCCATTTCTTTATTCCGGCTCCGGTTATGAAGCTGGTAGAGGTAATTCCTGGTATTTTAACGAGCGATGAAACCTATGAAAAAGCGGTGGATTTTGTAAATTCCATAAATAAAACACCGGTGAAAGCACCGGATACATCGGCATTTCTTGTGAACAGGCTACTTGTCCCCATGTGGAACGAGGCTTCCTTCCTTGTAATGGAAGGAAATGACCCGAAAGCGATTGACGATGCCATGAAACTGGGTGCGAACCTGCCAATGGGGCCTTGTGAATTAGCTGATTTTGCAGGCTTGGATACCGTGCTAAATGTTATGACGGAAATGTTTCAGAGTATTGGGGAACCGAAATACAGGCCTTGCCCACTTTTAAAGAAAATGGTTGCGGCTGGCCTGTATGGTAGAAAATCGGGCAGAGGATTTTATAAATATTCGTAGCTATTTAGAAGGTAGGGCAAAAGAGCCACGCTTATTCTAAGGAATCAGATGAAGGAGAAGGCAATGCGTAAGCCAGAATTTATAAGTGCAAAGCAGGCTGCGGATATGATAACGGATGGCAGCACTGTTGCAACAATTGGTATGACGTTGATATCAGCATCAGAATCAATATTAAAGCAAATAGAAACGCGCTTTGTAGAAACGGGATCTCCAAAGGATTTGACATTGGTGCATTCTTGTGGGCAGAGCGACAGGGACAGAGGAATACAGCATTTTGCCCATGACGGTCTGCTAAAAAGGATTATTGGTGGGCATTGGGGGCTACAGCCTAAAATTATGGATATGATATCAAATAATAAGATGCTTGCCTATAATTTCCCCCAAGGGCAGTTTGCACAGCTTTTTCGAAGTATGGCAGGGGGCGAAGCCGGAAAGATTACAAAAGTAGGTCTCGGAACATATATTGATCCTCGTATAGAGGGTGGAAAAATGAACGAGATTACAAAATTGGAGCCTGATTTAGTTGAGGTGCTGACCATCGGCGGCGAAGAATATATGCGCTATAAACCCATTCCCTTAGACTATGTAATCATTCGTGGAACGAAGGTGGACGAGCTTGGGAATTTAACGACAGATGAAGAATGCATGTGCTTGGAAGTATTTTCCGCAGTGCTTGCCACTAAAAAATTTGGCGGCAAGGTGATTGCGCAGGCAAAATATAAAGTAAAAGCGGGAACGTTACATCCGAAACGAGTTACGGTGCCTGGCGTGTTCATTGACGCGGTCGTAATGTGTGATAATCTGGAAGAAGATCATAGGATGACCCACAGCTTTTATGAAGATCCGGCATATTGTGGAGAAATCCGTGAACCGGATGCCGCACCGTCGCCAATTCCACTTAATACGAGAAAAGTGATTGGACGTAGGGCGGCAATAGAAATAACCAGAAACGATATACTAAACGTAGGGACGGGTATTCCAAATGATACGGTAGGCAGCGTCATTGCAGAAGAGGGAATTTCTAATGAAGTGACACTGACAGTAGAGTCAGGGCTCTATGGCGGTTTGCCCATGGGTGGCGTGGATTTTGGCATTGCAAAAAACTGCTATGCCTTAGTACGGCATGACGACCAGTTTGACTACTATAATGGCGCAGGCGTAGACGTTACTTATATGGGTGCAGGCGAAATGGATGAAGAAGGCAATGTGAATGCCACCAAAATGGGACCAAAACCCACCGGAGCAGGGGGGTTCATTGATATTACATCGAATGCAAAACATGTAGTGTTCTGTTCGACTTTTACGGGTAAAGGATTGAAATGTTCGTTTGAAGGTGGTAAACTCAACATTGAGCAGGAAGGCTCCATCATCAAGCTAGTGGATAAGGTACAGCAGATTTCCTATAATGGGAAAATAGCCCGCGAAAAAGGGCAGAAAATGCACTATGTGACGGAACGCGCTGTTTTTGAGCTACGCAAAGTGGGTCCGGTGTTGATTGAGATTGCACCGGGCGTGGATTTGCAAAAAGATATTTTGGATCAAATGAAGTTCAAACCAATCATTGCAGAAAATTTGAAAGAAATGCATGCAGGATTGTTTCAGGAAGCCCCCTTTGGTTTAAAGGATATGATTTGAAAGAGAGGATGCAGCTGTGAGGACACAGAACGAATTTGCACATAGCCAATTTGTGCAGATTGATTATGAAAGTGAGCTGCATTGTTACAATTACCGAATAGGAAAGGATATGTTTGGATGGAAAATGCAAAAATTCATCATGTAGGGATTATATTCAATGAACTTAATAAAGCGGAGGAATTTATAGAAGTGCTGGGCGTGAAAGAAGAATATAGAGGATATGTAGATTCCTATCAAGCTTGGTGCATCTTCCTTGAGCCGAATGGTGGGAGCAAAGTCGAGCTGATTGTGCCTACCGGCGGCAAGTTAACGGAATACAACAGTGGGAAAGGCGGTATCCACCACATTGCTTATGAAGTAGACGATGTGGAGCAGGTGCGAAAAGATATGGCAAAAAAAGGCATTACGCTGTTGGAAGAAAAAGCAGTACCTGGCGCCGGCAACATTATCGTTAATTTTATGCGTCCTCGCGATGGAAAAGGCGTATTGGTGGAATTCGTTGAAATTGTATAATGTATAAGTTCGTCGCGTTCGTATGGCGGGCATTGGCGCCAATTCTCATGAAGGGACAGTTCCTAACGTGAATCGGCGTCAATTATTACCAGGATGAAGCAATAAAAAATAGAGGTAGATTATGCTCAAAGTAGAACATATCACAAAAAAATATGGCAACAAAAAAGCAGTGGATGATATTAGCTTTACCTTACAAAAAGGGACGGCAGTAGGATTCCTTGGGCCGAATGGGGCGGGTAAATCTACCACAATGAACATCATCACAGGGTATATTGCCGCAACGGAAGGGAATGTTTGTATTGATGATATTAGCATCGATGACGACCCGATTACATACAAGAAGAAAATAGGCTATTTGCCGGAGATCCCCCCCCTTTATCTGGATATGACATTGGAGGAATATCTAAGGTTTATATGTGCCATGAAAAAAATTGATAGAAACGATAAGGAAGAGATTGATGAAATCATAGAAATGGTCCGATTAGAAAAGGTGAAAGGACGATTGCTTAAAAATCTTTCGAAAGGCTATCGGCAGCGTGCGGGATTTGCACAGGCGTTGGTGGGAAGACCGCCACTGTTGATATTAGATGAGCCTACTATAGGGCTGGACCCTAGCCAGATTGTAGAGATCCGATCTCTATTGAATGAGTTAAAGGCAGAGCACACCATTTTTTTAAGTTCCCATATCCTCTCAGAGGTGACGGAAGTATGTGATCAGATCATCCTTTTAAATGAGGGTAAAATGATTGCAAATGATACACAAAAAGAATTGACAAAAAAACAGGATGGCTGTAATACCATGAGACTATGCACGCCGTGGCGGGAAGACGAGGTGGTAAAAAACCTTGTTTTAGGGATTTTGGGTGTACAGTCTTGTAGTGTGGCAAAAGGGCTGGAACATGGCATGGCAGACTACACGATTAAAAGTGCGCAAGGACAGGAAGTACGCCATGTGATTTGCAGCACGCTTAGTGCAAACGGCATCCCAATCTATGAATTAAATACAGTTAAAATGTCCCTAGAAGATGTTTTTATCCACTTAACGAACAGTGGCGAGGAAGGTACGGCATGAAGAGCATATTAAAAAAGGAAATGAACCAGTATTTCAAAAATATGGCGGGGTATATCTTTTTAGCAATCTTTCTTGTTATTACGGGATATTATTTTACCATAAACAACCTCCTTGCCCAGAGCAATGACGTGAAAGAATATTTCAATACCATGATCTTTACCTTGCTGTTTTTAATCCCAATTTTGACCATGAGGCTTTTTGCAGAAGAAAGAAAATCCCGAACGGATCAGGTGTTGTTTACATCGCCAATAACGATACTGGAAATTGTACTGGGCAAGTATCTAGCTGCATGCATGGTCTTTTTGATTGGTTTAATGGCGACGCTATTCTATGTGATTACAATTGGGATTTTGGGGGAACTAGAACTATTTACGGTGATTGGATGTTATGTAGGAATCATTTTTGCTACAGGGTGTTTCATTGCAATGGGTATTTTTGTTTCTTCCATTACAGAAAACCAGATTGTGGCGGCAATACTGACCTATGCGATTCTAATGGGGTTTTATGTGGTAAACCTCCTTGCAGGATATGTGAACAATCCCATGATAGCCGTAATTTTAGACTGGTTGGCGATTTTTAGGAGGTTTTTTGACTTTACGATGGGAATCTTTAATCCGTCGGCCTTATTCTACTATATTTCCTTGTCCGTCCTTTTCCTTTTTCTGACGGTATGCTCTGTCACAAGGAAACGTTTATGATGTACAAATTAATTATCACGGATTATATAGGTACAAATGGATGATGCTCGTATACGGACGGTGAGGAGTGGCAGAATGAAGGGAAAAGATACAGGTAAAATGAGGTTTGCACTATTTATCCTTATCATTTGTGTTGCTGTAGTTGCAGTCAACATATTGGTGAGCAATATTGTGGATAAGTATTCGCTGAAGTGGGATATGACTAGAAGTGGCCTTTATCAGATTACAAAGGAATCCATTGATCTGCTAAAAACAGTGGATCAGCCGGTACAGATTTATTGTATAAGCAAGGGCAGAGATTCGATCAAAGAGTTTTCGGAAATTTTAGATAAATATGACAATGCAAGCGATTTTGTTACGGTAGAATATATAGATCCCTATTCTGATTTGATATTTATGGATCGGATGAAAGGCGAAGGAGAAGAAATTGGACTGAATACCATTATTATAGAAAGGGGGAGTCAAAGGCGTGTTTACCGGCTTACTGATATGTATCGCTTTAGTCCGGATGGAAACAAATTGGTGTTCTTCGATGCGGAAGGTAAAATTACATCGGGCATTCTAAGCGTTGCTTCAGACAAGAATACGAAATTAGGGGTCGCCATGGGGCATGGGGAGAACATGCCTAGCGAGCTGCAAAGTCTGGCAATCCAGAATAATTTTGAATTAAGGGCGTTAACGCTAAATAGAGAAATTGAAGATGATTGTGGTACGTTGCTGTTGCTGTCGCCACAGACGGATTATGAGCTAGAAGAGATATCTGTGCTAGATCACTTTTTACAGCGCGGGGGCTGTTTGGCGGTATTTACGGATCCATCTGTAACAGGGCTTAATAACTTAAATCAATTGTTGAGCGAATGGGGGCTTGTAGTCCATGAAGACGTGGTTTTTGATGCGAAGAATAACACAGATACAAACCCAAGCAATCTCGTGGCATTTTTCTCAGAGCATCCTATCAACGATTATTTTAAAACAAATCAATTCTATCTGGTTTCACCAGCAACGAGATCTTTGGAAATGTCGGGCGAGGTGACGATAGGGCAGAAAAATATTCAGCCTGTTTTAGTTACATCGGATGATGCTTATGGACGGAATATCGATACGGATCAAAAGACGTTGGAACGATTGGTTTTAGATGAAGCCGGTCCATTTGTCATAGCGGCTACTTCTACCCAAGAGTTTCAGGGAAATGATGGCCGCATCGTGACCTCCCGAATTTTTACCATGGGAAGCAAGCGATTCTACTCAGATGAAATGATGACGCTTGGGTCAGTAGGCAATGCCAAGTTTATGGTGAATCTTTTAAAATGGTGCGACAACAGTACGGATAGCGTAGTTTCCATTGCCCCGAAACAGGTGGGAGGAAGCGAAATGGCAGTCCTGCCTTGGGTGGGATATACATTAGGCATTTTATTTACAGCCGTCATCCCTGCCATTATTTTGATTGTAGGTGTGCGGGTTTATTATAAGAGAAAACATTTATAAGGAACGACTACAAAGTATGAGAAGACATCGATAAAAAACGACTACAAGGTATAAAAAACAGCAATAAGGAACGATTACAAGGTATGAGAAGACATCGATAAAAAACGACTACAAGGTATAAAAAACAGCAATAAGGAACGATTACAAGGTATGAGAAGACATTGATAAAGAACGACTACAAGTGATGGAAAAGTATTGTATTTTAAAAGAGTGACTATAATAAGGATAAGGGGAAATATCATTTATGAAAATATCTATAAGGTATATTGTGATGGCATCGATTTTTACCCTTGTGATTATCGTTGGTGGCCTGCTTCTTACAGGGCAAAAAAAAGAACAGGCAGGTGAAGAAGTCGCTATCACGGAGCGCAGTGAAAGATTCTACCCAGTAGAAGTGCATGTGGCAAATGATACAGGGACATATGAGTTGCAAAGAACCGGCGATGGGGGTACGTCGATACCAAAACTTAGCAAAGTGCCCATTAATAAGGGATTGGCAGATAGCCTTTTTTATGATATGCAGGGAATAAAAAGCGTGGGGATCGTGCAGGAAAATAAGGAAAATTTAGAAGATTTTGGACTGGCAAACCCTAAGGCGGAAATATCATTGTGCTCAGAAGATGGGCAGGAGCTTGTACTTTATTTGGGGAATAAATCTCCGGTGGTTTATGGGTACTATTTGAGTACGAATAGGCCGGACGAAGGTGTGTATCTGGTAGATGCATATTATGGCGATGCCATGCTACGTAGCCTAGAAAGCTACCGAAACCTACAGTTGATTGATTTTGTGTATGAGAGTGATTTCGATGGCCTTAGCAGTTTTTTGATAAAGGGAAAAAGCAGGCTTCCTCTGGAATTTAAGAATAGCGCAGATGGCTTTATGATGACTCAGCCGGTAGAATATAGGTGCGTGCCAAACGAGCTTTTGGTAAATATATTGGAGCCATTGGTACATTTAAAAGCCGAGGAATACTTAGGCCAGGTGGATCAAGAGGGCACCGGGTTAAAAGATCCAGAATATGTCATAGGCATAAATTACCGTGGGGAAGATATCAAGGTCTTGATTGGCGACGAGATAGGCGACAAACGCTATCTTGCCATAGATGGGGAAGATGCCTTATTTACGGTGGCCACGAAAAATCTGAATTTCTTGAAATTGGACTATCGTCAAGCTATCGGATCTTCGTTATATTTTAGGAGCATTGCAGTGGCAAAGAAAGTGGTGGTAGTGGATCAAGGAAAGGCATACGAATTTGATATAATGCCAGGAGATCAAGAATATCCTGCAAAATATGGAGAAAAAGAAATCAGCAGCCTTGATTTTGTGACTCTTTACAATAGAATCATAGCTATGCCACTTGTAAACAAACTAGGGGAGGAAACGTTAGGAGAACCGGAAATAGTAATTACGGTGACATTAGCGCAAGGGCAAGAAGATATTGTGACGTTGACAAAAATCAACGAAAGGGAATATGCTGTAGATGTAAACGGCAAGTGTGAATTTTCAACTCTTGCGGCAGCAGTAGATTTTATCAGGGAAAAGCTTGTAACTTTGTAGTACGATAAATATAGAAAGGCGAGGGCAGATGAAAGAGCTTGTAAAACAGGTAGTATGAAGTATGAATGAATGGAATAGGACGGATAAGAAAGACGCGATGATTCGTATGTGTAATTGGAGGGGGACAAGGAACCTTCCTGTACTTTACAAAGGAATAAGGTGCTTATGATGAAAATAACCATTGCAATTGATTCTTTTAAAGGCAGCCTGACCTCTCTTGAGGCAGGGAATGCAATTAGGCAAGGGATTTTAAATGTGTATGACGATGCACAGGTTTGCGTGCGCCCATTGGCAGATGGGGGGGAGGGGACAGTAGAAGCCCTTACCCTTGGTATGGGCGGGATTCTAAAAGAAATAGAGGTGACAGGACCGGTTGGAAGGCCGGTTGTCTGTCATTATGGCATCGTGGAGGAGAAAAAACTGGCAATTATTGAAATGGCCGGCGCAGCAGGGATTACGCTGCTAAGCGAGGAAGAAAAAAATCCAATGGCTACGACGACATGCGGGGTTGGCGAGATTATAAAAGATGCTATTTCGAAAGGATGCCGTAATTTTTTAATCGGAATCGGCGGCAGTGTGACCAATGACGGAGGGATTGGGATGCTACAGGCATTAGGCTATGGAATGCTTGATGCCAACGGGGCACAGGTAGAATATGGTGCAAAAGGACTTTCACAGCTTGAGACAATCACTACGGATCATGTGGTTTCGGAGCTGAAAGAATGTTTCTTTCGAATTGCTTGTGACGTCAATAACCCATTATGTGGAGAAAACGGCTGTAGTGCAGTGTTTGGTCCGCAAAAAGGAGCCACGCAACAGATGATAGAACAAATGGACCAGTGGCTGCAACGTTATGCGGACTTATCGAAAAAGGTGTTTGTGAATGCAAATAAGGACTATGCGGGAGCGGGAGCAGCAGGCGGATTGGGATTTGCGTTTTTAACCTATATGAATGCCAGCTTAGAATCCGGAGTGAAGATTGTTTTAGAGGAGACCAACCTCATCCAATATGTACAAGATGCAGACATCGTGATTACGGGGGAAGGCAGGCTAGATGCGCAGACAGTTATGGGAAAAGCGCCAATCGGGGTTGCACAAATTGCGAAGCAGCATCATAAACCCGTATTGGCATTTGCAGGCTCGGTGACGCGTGATGCGGTAAAATGCAATGATGCAGGCATAGATGCTTTTTTCCCAATTATCAGAACAATCGAAACGCTTAACAAGGCCATGGACATTGAAAATGCAAAGAAGAACATGATGGAAGCGGTAGAGCAGGTTTTTAGGCTAATCAAAAAAATGAATTCATGAAAAAGTAGTGCTAGTGCCGCTTATAACAAGAATAAGTGTACTTAAAGATTAGATTATGCTATAATTTAATCAAATGAAATTTAAAAGTCTAGAATGAAAGCTATTTTGCCCATTGATTTTATAGAGTGATATAAAAATAGCTGATAAGGGTAAAAATAGTTATCAAATGGTTTGGAGGCAAATATAATGGAACAAAGTGAACGATCCTATGATAAGGTGGTCGGCTATATCCGGCAGGAGATTCGCCAAGGAAGCCTTAGAAGAGGGGAACGTTTGCCACCTGAACGCGAACTTGCCGAATTGATTGGCGTAAGCAGGAACTCCGTGCGGGAAGCCCTTCGTACATTGAGTTTGATGGGGTTTATTTCCAGCGTACAGGGCGCAGGTAATTTTGTAACATGTGATTTTGAAAAAAATTTGACTGAAACGCTTAATATGATGCTGCTGTTAGGAGAGACCAACGCCTTGCAGCTTAGTCAGTTGCGCCGTGCCCTTGAAAGTGAAACAGTCCGTCTAGCGGTAGGGCGCATTATGCCAAAGCAGATTGAAAAGCTGGGTGAATTGGCAAGAAAAATGCGCGAAGAGCCAAATCGTGAAAAATCAGTGCAGTATGATCAAGAGTTTCACAGTATTCTTTGCATAGCGTCCGGAAATAAATTGATACAATCACTATTTGACGCAATGCTATCGACAATCAACAATTTCATTTCTACAATGCATATGCGTATTATGCAAGATCCGATTCAAAGAGAAGCTTTGCATACAGCACACACAAAGCTGGTGGAAGCTTTGTGCGAGCGTGATGAGAAAAAGGCTATGAGCGCTATATTTGAACATTTCGAAGTTGTTGACAATTCCCTTCAGAGTATGTGAGAGATTTTTGCTTTATCGTGCCAAGAAGGTATTCCTGCATTTTAACGGCAAAAATAATGAAACGTATTGAAAAGATGGCAAACAGAATTCCGTTAAGAAGGTATTCCTGCATTTTGATAGCAAGAATACTTTTTTCGTTGGAAGAAGAGGCATCATTAATTGGTTCTACCTAAAATATATAAAAAATCTTTCTTCGTTAATAAAGTACAAAATATTTTCAACCATATATTGCTAGAAAAGAAAAAATGTTAATAATAGATTTTGGACGAAGATATATTTGTTTATATTGTATATATTATTTCACAGTTTTAGTTAAAAAGAGATATTGACTTTTCTGATGAATATTGATACCATTAAAAAATGGTAGAACCAATACACTAAAGGAGGAAAAACATATGAATATTCTGGTTTTTGTGAAGCAAGTTCCAGATACAACCGAAATCAAAATTGATCCGGTCACCAATACGCTAATACGGGAAGGGGTAGAAAGTATCCTAAATCCTTTTGACAGCTATGCGCTAGAAGCGGCAGCCCGCATAAAAGACGACAATCCAGATACGAAAATCGTTGTGGCTTCCATGGGGCCAAAACAAGCCGAGGCGGCTTTGCGCGAATGTCTGGCAATTGCAGCGGATAAGGCATATTTATTAACGGATAGAGCTTTTGGCGGTTCGGATACGCTTGCGACAAGTTATATTTTAAGCAGGGCAACACGCAAAATAGAAGAAATAGAAGGACTAAAATTTGACGCTATTTTCTGTGGGAAACAGGCTATCGATGGCGATACGGCGCAAGTAGGGCCTGAATTGGCAGAACATTTAGGGTACCCACAAGTGACTTGCGTCCTTACGGCAAGCCAGCAAGGAGATGAATTGCATGTACTAAAAGAGGCGGAGGATGGCAATCGGGTGATCGCGATTAAAAAACCTTGTTTGATCACCTTCACAAAACCGGCTTTTGATCCCAGATTTCCGACGATTAAACGCAAAATGGCTGCACGTAAAGCGGAAGTTACACCAATAACGGCTGTCGAGTTGTCAGATATAGACTTATCACGTGCCGGACTAAAAGGCTCTAGTACTAGAGTGAAAAAGACGTTTGTCCCAGAACGCAAGGGTTCCTCCGTCATGATTAAAGAAGCCAGTAACGCAGAAAGTGCACAGAAGCTGTTTCGGATATTAAGCGAAGCACATGTCATTTAAGGAGGGGACGGATTATGGAAGCGAAGACAAAAGACTTATGGATATTTATTGAAACAAAGGAAGATGGATCAGCCAAAAACGTGGGGATTGAATTGCTTAATCCGGGCCGAAAGCTGGCGGATAAACAAGCGGGCAAGCTGGTTGCGGTTGTTGTAGGGCATAAGGTAGACGAAGCTGTTCGGTTAGCGGGGGTGCATGGTGCTGATCAAATTATTGTGATAGATAGTAAAGAATATAGTCAGTATGCGACAGATTCTTATACCGGTGCGATGACCTATCTAGTAGAAAAGTATGCACCCATGTCATTGCTGATTGGTGCAACGCCGGACGGTCGTGACTTGGCTCCACGCTTGGCCTGCCGTGTTGATACAGGCCTAACGGCAGACTGCACCGGGCTTGATATCAAGGAAGAAAATGGCGGCATAGAATGGACGCGCCCTGCGTTTGGCGGCAACCTGATGGCTGTTATCCTTTGCCCGGATCAGCGTCCACAGATGGGGACGGTTCGCCCCGGTGTGTTTAAAAAGCCGGAAACCGGAGAAAACAAAGCCGAAGTGATCTACGAAGAGTTTCATGTAGCAGAAGAAGATATCCGTACGAAAATTATCGAAATCATTCGCGAGGTCGGGGAAACAGTCGATTTAGAGGGTGCCGATATCATTGTGTCCGGTGGACGCGGTATAGGCGGTGTAGAGGGTTTTGCTTTGCTGACAGAATTAGCAGAGGAGATTGGCGGAGTCGTTGGAGCTTCTCGTGCAGCTGTCGATGAGGGTTGGATTTCACACTCCCATCAGGTTGGGCAGACAGGTAAAACAGTAGGGCCTAAATTATATATCGCTTGTGGCATTTCGGGCGCGATCCAGCATGTGGCGGGAATGAGCTCATCGGATGTGATTGTCGCCGTCAACAAAGATCCAGATGCAACGATTTTTGGGATAGCGGACTATGGCGTTGTAGGAAACCTTTTCGAAGTTGTGCCTGAATTGATTGCTGAAATCAAACGGGCCAGAGGTTGAAATAGTCTAAATAGTTTGAAATAGTCTAAATGATTTAAACAATGTAATGATTTCGTACGAAACAACTACATATCTAAAAAAAGGAAACTCCCCTTCCGATTTGGGGAGTTTCCTTTTTGTGATAGAATTCTGGTGGAAGGTCTGCTATTTTACCTCACAAGCCTTTTTGCGTTCAATTGCCGATCTTCCTGCCGATTTGCGTGAAAGGCCTGCTATTTTACCCCACAAGCCTTTTTACGCTCGTTTGTCGATCTTCCTGCCGATTTGCGTGGAATGCCTGCTATTTTACACCCATCCAACCGGATATAACCATCTTTTGAACTTCACTTGTGCCTTCGTAAATCTCAGTAATTTTCGCGTCGCGCATCATACGCTCGATCGGATATTCTTTCACATAACCATAGCCGCCGTATAGTTGGAGGCAACGTCTTGTAACATCGCTTGCGTTTTGTGAGGCAACCAGTTTCGCCATAGCTGCAAGGTGGGAATACGGTTCGTGCGCATCTTTTGCACATGCCGCCTGATAGACGAGCAATCTGGCCGCTTCGGTATTTGCCTGCATCTGTGCGAGTTCAAACTGCGTGTTTTGGAATTGGGAAATTCGTTTTCCAAACTGAGTTCTTACGCTGACATATTTAACGGTCTCGTTAATGGCTCCTTGTGCGATTCCAAGGGCCTGCGCTGCGATTCCGATTCTACCGCCGTCAAGGGCCATCATAGAGAATTTAAAGCCTTTTCCCTCTTCTCCAAGGATGTTTTCTTTCGGAATTCTACAATCTTCAAAAATCAATTCGCAAGTTGCCGAGGCGCGTATGCCCATCTTATCTTCATGCTTTCCAATCGTAAAGCCCGGTGTGCCTTTTTCTACGATAAACGCTGAAATTCCACGAGTTCCCTGCTCCTTATTTGTCATTGCCATTACAATGTAGATTTCTGCCGGGCCGGCATTTGTGATAAAACATTTCGTGCCATTTAGCACATAAGAATCACCGTCTAAAATGGCTGTCGTTTTTTGAAGCGATGCGTCTGTACCTGCTCCGGGTTCTGTTAATCCAAATGCGCCAAGTTTTTCCCCTTTTGCCAGCGGAGCCAAATATTTTTGCTTTTGCTCTTCAGTTCCGAACAAATAAATCGGAGTTGCGCAAAGCGAGGTGTGTGCAGATACGATAACGCCTGTCGTTGCACAAACTTTAGAAAGTTCTTCTACACATTGTATGTAAGACAAATTGTCCATTCCCGTTCCGCCATATTCTTCTGGGAATGGGATGCCGAGCAGTCCCATTTCTGCCATTTTAGCAACGGTTTCTTCCGGAAAACGTTCGGTTTTATCAATGTCGGCTGCGAGTGGGGCAACCTCTGCCTCTGCGAACTCGCGATACATGTTGATGAGGTCTTGATGCATTTCACTTTGTTTAAATTCCATAATCATTTACCCTATCCTTTCTTTTCTTTGCTATAAAAATGAAGTTGGTTGATACGATTGTAGCTAGTTAGGCAATAAGCCTTGTGGCAGTAAACCTTCGCACAGTCCGATAATCAGGCAGGCGATGACAAGTAGCAGCAATGCCCATTTTAGGATTGCGTTAAGCAGCTTACTGTCTTGCCCGGCTAAATTAACAGCGGCAAGTGCAGTACCAATACATTGCGGGGACAGGATTTTACCAATGCCTGCGCCAACTGCGTTTGCGGCAGAAAGCCAATACGGCGATACCCCAATTTGGATAGCGGTCTCTGACTGCAAAGAGCCAAGAAGTACTTGGGTGCTGGTACCGCTGCCGGTAACAAAAGCTCCGATTGCCGCGACGATGGGTGCGACAAATGGATAAAACCCGCCGGTAAGTCCGACAAACAAACCGGCCATGCTGGAAATCATCCCCGAATAGGTCATGATCTTAGCGGCCGCTAACACGGACATAATGGTAATAATCGTTTTCGACATTTGCTTTACCGTGGCAATCAATGTTTCCCACATCAGCTTGCCTTTGATTTTTTGTGCAATGCCACTAATAATCGCCGCTACAAAAATCCAAATGCCGGGCGTGTTGATCCATGAAAACGTTGCATTGCCTGCTTTTTCAGATGTGCTGATTTTTATGGATGTACTAAAGCCGGACAATGCATGATTGATAGGTGGAACCAGTTTGGATGTTAGCAGCAATAGGACAAAAATCAAAACGAAGGGCAGCCATGCTACAAATGGCGACATGCTATCTTTTGACGTATCCAAAACTTTGGTTTTCTGGCTGTTAGCGTTTGAACCGTCAGTAGCTAAGCTGCCCGAACTTAAATCATACGCAGGCGGCACAGGGGCATTTTTTCGTAGGTTTGCCATGAGAAGCGTGCAGCAAAGCGACACGACGCTGCCAACAATGACAGGAAGTTCAGAGCCGATAAATTTAGCGACGAGCAGCTCCGGAATCACAAAGGACAGACCGGCTACCAGCGTGATGCCAACCATGCCCTGTAGTGCTTTTAAGCCTTTGCCGCCTACGATGATCATCAAAAAAGGCACAAGGATCATAAAGGGCGTCATCTGCAAAACTTCGGTAAAAGATAACGGTAAAATGTCCAAACTCGTTACGTTTGCAAGTGTTGTCGTAGGAATGCCGACTGAGCCAAATGCCGTTGGGAAAGCATTCGCAAGCATACAGACCACACATGCAAGGATCGGATCCGTCCCCATCCCAACCAATATGCCTGCGGGAATAGCAATTGCAGTGCCAAAGCCTGCCATACCTTCTAAGAAACCGGCAAAGCACCAGCCGATTAACAGGATAAGGACACGCTGATCTGCCGAAACGCCCGTCAACATGCGTTTCATAATATCCATTGCGCCACTTTTTAGGGAAAGATTGTAAACAAAGATTGCCGCGATGATGACCAGAATAATCGGCCAAAGAGCCGAAGCGAATCCCTCTAAAGCAGATGTGAGCGCAACGGTTGGTTGCATTTGCCAGAGCGTAAGGGCGAGCACAGCGGCGACAAGCAATGCGGATGCGCAAGCGACGTGCCCCGGAATCTTAAGGAACACAAGAGCCACAATCAGCCAGAGGATGGGGATCAAGGCCAGAAAGTTCTGTAAATTCAACTGTAACATAACGTTAAAACCTCCTTTTTCCTTTCGTAATCAAGAAGCAGATGGCATTGTGGAAACAAAATTGGTACTACCTATAAAAGCGCAAAAAAAATATCTGAATCCAGTGTTTTCGGCTGTTGCAACCGATTTGTACCTTGCTTTTGAAACGAAAATTCACCATATAGAATCCATAAAACTATGATTTTTAAAGCAACATTCACATAATCATTATAGCTTTTGTGGGAAAAATGTCAATAATGATTTCGAAACTAAATCATATTTGTATACATTGCACATATTTCTTCCTGCGTTTTTAGCTAAAAAGTAGGATTGACTTTTTCAAAGAATATTGCTAGTATACAAAGATAAATGGTTGAACCAATTTATCGACCATGGGAAAATAATGGTCAATTGACTGTGACGATTCCGTACACGTTACGGTTCACAGCCTGGTAGCGCGTAGAACGTCTTTAAAATATCTGTACAGGAATTGTAAGATGTAGTACGCTGATTTAAAAGGAGGTTTTTGTTATGGCAAATTATAATGCAGTGACGAAAGAAGTAATTGCAGAGCTTTTAAAAGTAGTGCCTGGTCGCGTTGTCGTAGGAAACGATGTAAACCCCGATTATGCACGGGATGAAATGCCGATCTATGGAACCCGTATGCCGGAAGTGTCAATCGATACACAGACAACCGAAGAGGTTGCTGGTATCATGAAGATTTGTTATGAGCACAATATTCCGGTTACGACACGTGGCGCAGGTACCGGCTTGGCTGGGGGATGTACCCCGATTTGCGGCGGGGTCGTTATTTGTACGATGCGTATGAATAAGATATTGTCATATGATCTAAAAAACTTTTCCGTTACCGTACAGCCGGGCGTGCTACTTGAAAATTTAGCGGCGGACGCTTTAGAAAAAGGATGTATGTATCCACCTGATCCAGGCGAAAAACTGGCAACGCTAGGAGGCAATGTAGCGACAAATGCAGGTGGTATGCGGGCGGTCAAATATGGAACAACCCGTGACTATGTCCGTGCCATGACGGTCGTTTTGCCAACGGGCGAGGTGACTCATTTTGGCAGTGCTGTTTCAAAAACCAGTTCAGGATACAGCTTGTCCAATCTAATGATCGGTTCTGAGGGGACGCTAGGCATTATTACGGAGTTGACGCTCAAATTGATTCCGGCACCAAAAGCAACGATCAGCTTAATGGCTCCGTTTGAAGATTTGGACACTTGTGTAGCTACCGTACCTAAGATTTTTATGAATAGCTTCAAACCACAGGCACTTGAATTTTTTGAGAAGGAGATTTTAGTTTCTTCGGAAGAATTTCTTGGAAAGCAAGTATTTCCACGCAAAATCGAAGGCACTGATATTGGCGCTTATCTGCTCACGACTTTTGACGGGGATTCGATGGAGGAAATCGAACCTCTTGTGGAACGTGCAGCCGAATTTTTGATTGAAGAAGGTGCTTTAGATGTACTAGTAGCCGATACGCCGCCAAAACTAAAAGACATTTGGGCAGCCCGCTCGTCTTTCCTTGAAGGGATTGAAGAGCAGACGAAACTTTTAGACGAATGCGATGTAGTCGTTCCGGTAAATAAAATAGCCGAGTATGTATCTTTCGTGGAAGAAACGAGCAAAAAATTTGACTTTGAAGTGAAATATTTCGGGCATGCAGGCGATGGGAATCTACATATTTATACTTGCTCGAATGATATGGAAAAAGCGGAATTTTTAAAGCAAGTGGAAGCGTTTTTTGATTCGATCTATAAAAAGGCAGTAGAATTAGGTGGGCAGATTTCAGGGGAACATGGGATTGGAATGGGGAAAGTCAAGTACTTAGCTGATGCAATCGGTCCTGTTAGCCTTTCACTTATGCGTGGAATTAAAAAAGTGTTTGACCCCAAATTAATCTTAAATCCCGGAAAAGTCTGCTATACCGTTGAAGATTTATAAACGAGCTACCGCCAAAGGAGCAAAAACGTTCTACAAAGATCTCCGGCAACTGCCCCATTAAAGATTTATATATGAAAAAAACGCTACAGACCAGTAAAATCAATGGCTGTAGCGTTTTTTACTGTCAAATGATGCGAGAAGCATACGACGGCATTCGCTCGTATGCTCTGCTATCAAATTCTATTCCATCGCTTTTAGCGATTCAACCATATTGAGCCGTCGGATTTTTTTTGAAAACATTCGGTTCACCAAGATTGACAGGCCAAAGGTAAATACAAAAGAAATCAGCAGTACAGACAGATGAAGCGACACTGGAAAATCAAAGGAATCCCCGGAAAAAGCTACAATCAACTTAGTGAGCCAGATTCCGCCCGGTATCCCAAGTAAAAATCCGATCGCGGAAAACCATAGGTTTTGCGTTAGCAGAAGTCCGCGTAGCTTGCCGGATGTGAGCCCCATCACCTTGAGCGTTGCCATTTCGCGTTCCATTTCGGTGAAAGAAAGCAGCCCGAGATTATATAGTACCACAATTGCCAAAACTGCCGCCGCGAGAATCAAAATATAAACCAGGGTATACATCGCTTCCGTTAGGTCGTCCCATCCAGCCACAGCTTCGGTGGTGGACAATATAGTATCTACTCCATCCGGGTGGGAGGATATGGCAGTGGCCGACAAAACCGCAGTCGTGCGAAAGGGCAGATTAAGGGATTCTAAATAGGCCCGGCCTACATGGATTCCTTGTGATACGGGTTCTCGATAGACGATGGAAACAGGGCTTTGTACCCAATCCTCACTGCCATAGATATGCCACTCGATGTGATCGCCCTTTTGTACGCCCAACATTTCTGCCAGCTTTGCAGTGATGGCAACGCCATTTTTCGGAAACGTAATTGGCTTTAAATCCACCCCGGTCGGCAAAATGAGTGTGGCATTATCCGTGACAAGGAGCGATCCTACTTTTTTCATGCCGTTTGTACGCAATTCTACACGCTCCTCCATGATACCCTCTCCATGAAATGTTTCAATCAAGCCGTCTAGTTCTTCTTTTGTTATGTCTTCTTTCAAAAGCAGTTTTGATTCGTAGTGGTTTATATCCTCATATTGCCAGATTTTTAAAATTTCCATGCTTTGATTCATCGTCAATGCGCAGACAATCAGAGCCGTGCAGCCAAACACGCCAATGACTGCCATAAGTGAGCGGACATGGTTGCGTGTCGCGTCTCTAAGGTTCCATTGGGCATTAAAGCCTAGCCGGTTCCACAGCGCCGTTTTTTCTAAAAATCCATGGCGAAACACCTTAGGCACTTTCGGACGCAAGGTATCGGCAGGGGTATCGCGTAATAGGACGGCACAAACAAGATAGGTTACGAAAACACAGAGTGCGACCAGCAGTCCGGCGACCAATACAAAGGAAGGGACAAAGGCGGGTTTCCATACCGGCAACGTATAAAAGCCGGACATAGAGGGGTAGAACAAGTACGGCAGGCTGAGCGGACCTGCGATCAGCCCACACAAAGAGCCAAAGAGGGCGAGAAAAAAACCATAGGAAATATAATGCCGTAAAATAGTATTTTTGTTGAATCCCAATGCTTTTAATGTTCCGATTTGTGTGCGCTGGTTGGCTACAAGCCGTGTCATCGTGCTCATCATCGTAAGCAGTGCAATGAGCAAAAAGACAAGTGGGAAAATATCGCCCATCATTTTATGCTGTAGAACTTCGTTATGGAACATCGCTACGCTAGGATGGTCGTCTTGCGCCAAATAAACGCTATACGTTCCATCCAGCGCCTCGTCGATTTTTTCTTCTAAACCGATTGCTTTGGCTGCTTTGACGAGCAAGGTGCCGTAGCGAAACATCTCTGGTACAGGAAAGGCTTTGTAAGATAACACCGCACTTCCAAAAGTCGAGAAATCCGGTGTTATCGTTTCCGAATCTGACAGGAAAACCTGTTCTGGGAAATAGCATAGCCCGCGTATGGTTTTGGTGAAAGGCAGACCGTTTATGGTAAGCGTCAGCGTATCGGCGGGCTTTAGATGGTGTGTATCTGCAAAACGTTTATCAATCCAAATACCGTTTGTATCATCTACGTCAAAAGCACCATCTGACACATCAAAAGTGCCGTCATCTATCAGCAATGGCATTGAGATTTCGCCTTTTTCTACAAAATGCAGTGAAATTTGTGGGTCATTGGCAAAATCAGCGATAGCCATTACATCCAACCGTCGCTCTACTGCCGTTATGCCATCCATATCCTTTACGGCATCTGTCTGTTCGGCGGAAAATGCATTTCCATACACCCATGCATCAGAAAGATTCGTTTCCTCGTAGAACGTGTCTGCACCTTTTTGCAGTCCGCGCCATTCTGCGCCAACCCCTGCATAGATAAATACAGCTAGAAACGCCATTAAAAAGATGGAGATAAATTGCCCTTTGTGTAAATTCATGTCCCGTGCCATTTTATGCAGGAAAATAGCATTGGCGTTCTTTTTAAAAAGCATCACCAGGCCACCTCCCTTATGGATGTTGGTGCAGGGTTCTCGATAATTTCACGGATTTTACCGTTTTTGATTCGTATCACCCTATCCGCAGCTTTGGCCAGTGCAGCGTTGTGCGTGACAATAATGACTGTCTTTTTGTGCTCTTTGCAGAGTTTGTGTAGCATTTCTAAGATGCTTATACCGGTTTCGGAATCCAGCGCACCGGTGGGTTCATCGCAGAGCAGCATCGTCGGATTTTTTGCAACCGCCCGCGCAATGGATACCCTTTGCTGCTCTCCACCGGAAAGCTGCGCCGGAAACTGGTTTGCATGATCGAAAAGCCCTACCATGGTGAGAATTTCTTGCGCATCCATAGGTGCTTTTACAATTTTTTTGGTGAGGGCAATGTTCTCCAATGCGGTTAAGGTGGGAATCAGATTGTAAAATTGAAAGACGAAGCCCACATGTGCGGCGCGGTATTTGGTGAGCTGGTCATCGCTAAGGCCCACAATGTTCTGCCCATTTACCCAAATTTCGCCAAATGTAGCTTGATCCATACCACCTAATAGATGAAGGAGCGTAGACTTGCCCGCACCGGAGGGCCCAAGAATGACCACAAACTCCCCGGCAGATAGCGTGAAACTTACGCTGTCTAATGCCTTTAGTATGTGGGTTCCTTCTCCGTATTGACGTGTGACTTCCCGAAAAATAATTGTATGATCCATAAAAGTACGCTCCTGTCTGTAGTTAATTTGGTTAGCTTTTGCTAACTATATGAATTTAGTATAGCAGAGCGAAAACAGAAAATCAAGGATAAAACAAAAAGAAGGAAAAATAAAATAGAAAAACCTCTTGCTTTTATACTCGAGTTAGTGTACACTAACCATATAAGTTAGCAATTGCTAACAAATTGGGGCAAGGAGGAGGTGAAACCAATGAAGAGTTCGGCAATACCAGTAGATGAAAATAAAAATGAAGCCTTTTGTATCGGAAGTGGAGCGGTACCTATACTGGACATTCAAATTGCAGTACAGTGCGCACCGGTACTTTTAGGAATTAAAATGTCAAATATACTGATTACGATGCCGGAGCATGAGAATTTCGTATATCATCTGTTTAAAAATACAGTATTTTCAGTCGTGTGTATACAAAAAGATAGGCAAAGGATTGCTTTCTTGATCTATCATAGAAGAATGCTAGAACAATACATGCAATGCCGTGAAGTGGCCATATTTATGAAAAAACAAGGGTATCAAAACTTGGATTTAGATGGGAAAATCAAAGAATTGTCGAAACGTTTTTCCGCTCATATTGAGAAAAAATCTGAATTTCCCCATGAAATGGGAATGTTTCTCGGATACCCATTCGAAGATGTAGTAGGATTTATGGAGCAAAAAGGCAAAAACTATTTGTATGCAGGTTACTGGAAAGTATATGGAAATATCAATACGGCAAAACGAAGTTTTGCATCTTATAATAGGGCGAAACGATGGGTGTGTGCGATGGTATCGCAAGGAGTGCCTGTCATGAAGATTATACACAGCTATTCCATGCATTGCGTTGCCGGGAGTACGAAATCGTTACGGTGATAGGCACATATCAAAACAAGGGTGCAAAGTTTTTTCCGAACAAGAGAACAAGAGATGGAAGCGGTAGTTAGCAAGAGCTAACGAGAAAGGAGATTTTATGGATAAAATTTACGTAGTATATTGGAGTGGAACAGGAAATACGAAAACAATGGCAGAACTAATAAAGGCTGGTATTGAAGAAGCGGGCAAGCTCGCAGAAGTTGTTTCGGTATCGGATATCAAGCCGGAGGTATTAAAGGATCAAAGTGTCTTTGCACTAGGCTGTTCTGCAATGGGTTCGGAGGTATTGGAAGAGTCGGAAATGGAGCCTTTTGTATCGGAAGTGGAGGCGTTTGCGAAAGGGAAAAAGATTGGGTTGTTTGGTTCTTACGGTTGGGGCGATGGAGAATGGATGCGTGACTGGGAAGAACGGATGAACAATGCAGGAGCATTTTTAGTAGGTGGGGAAGGTGTTATGGCAAACGAGGCACCTGATGACGAAGCACAAGAGCGTTGCAAATCATTAGGAAAGGCATTGGTGGCGGTATGAGTGTAGTCATTATCGGCGGGCATGATCGGATGGTTGGCCAGTACAAGCAGATTTGTAAATCCTATGCGTGTAAAGTAAAAGTCTTTACCCAGATGGCAGGGAATATGAAAAGCCAAATAGGCAGCCCGGATTTATGCGTGCTGTTCACCAATACGGTTTCCCATAAAATGGTGCAGTGCGCCGTAGATGAAGTAAAACATAGCCATACGGAAATTGTCCGTAGCCATACAAGCAGTGGAGTTGCATTAAAAGGAATATTGGAAAAAAAATGTAGCTGATTTGTTCAATGAATTGCCCCGGCAATTGTTTCATCCACAATTTCTAAAAAGCCATAGCAGACCGTGGGAAGTGCCCAACATTCCCTACGGTCTGCTATGGCTTTTATCTGGAGGGAGATGATTGCCTTTTTGGGACAGGTTGCTATTATGGTAGGCAGAAGATTGCGTCACATCTTCTAAAAACCAGTCCGGTGGGGTAAAATGATTGGCCTCTTCTATACTTTCAAATTCCACTTCTGCTATGATTAAGGGAGCATGTACACCTTCAAATACATCCAATTCAATGGTCAGTTTTTCATTGAAAGGGATAAGATAGCGTTTTTTTTGTATGAGCAGCCCATCGATTTTTTGCTGCAAATGCAAATAGGAAGCGGAAGTTAAAGGCAGATTATATTCTTCCCGAACCATAAGCCCCTTTGATTTATAGGTCAAAAAATAGTCCTCGTCTTGGCGGCGGATGCGAATGACCGGGTCGATACAAAGATAGCCTTGCTCAATCTGATGAAATGGATAAGTATGCAATTGATGGGGCAGTTGGCGGATTAAAAATTTACGTTCAATTTCCATCGTGGCGAGTCCTCCCTATGCTTAGGTGATACATTACAAATTTTTATAAAACATAATAAAGTATAGCAAAAGATAGCATAGAAAGCAATATCGCGATTGATATTAATATCATTGGCTATGTTTGCTGTGCGCTCTTCCCTATAGTTTTCAAAAGAATTGTCCCATACACATGTCCTTAGATCTTTATTTTGTATCGCTGTTGTCAGTGAACTTAATTTGACAAATTTTATAAAAAATATTATTACAAAGGTAAAAAGGAGTTATTATTTATGAAAACAAAATTTTATATGTTAGTTTTATCTTTCGTTTTTGCTAATACAATACCAGTATTGGCAAGTGAAACATCTGTCGTTACATCTTCACTTCATACAACTGTAATATCGTCTGAAGATGATTCTACTCACAGTATAATTATTGGTAATTCTTATCAAAGAATACCAAATATTTTGGAAATAGAAGCAGTTTCTGGTCAAAATGATAGGATTGTGATCGGTGCCCATAATAATTGAAATACCAAATATTCAAGCTTGGGATGGTTCAGATTATGCTACACGTCCAAATCACGCTATTGTAAGGATATTAATGGATGATAACATAACAATGCATGAGAACATATTAAATATAATGGATATTGACAAAAGCGTATTTGAAAGAGCATTGAATATTATTTTTGATATATTAATTGAACTGTATGAAAAACGTGGATTAGCATATGTTGAATCAAATCGGGACGATACAGATTTCGCTTTAGAATATGTCAATATTTCAATTGAAATATTAAAATGGGCTTGTTTACCTGAAGTTACGAAAACAATACTTGAATTATCTTATATAAAAATTATGAAAGAACATAATTTAACGATGGAACAAATATTTGAATTGACCATCATAAAATATTTAATGCCCTACGTACAAGAAATGGATATTGAATATATTATGGCATTTCAAAGTTATTTTTGCTCTCAGGATACGATTATGAAAAACTATCTAAATATCAAAAAATATGTAGATAGTTAGATTATATTTTGTAAAACATCCACGAACTGATTTTGGCTTTATACTGCCTAAAATTTGTGTAAACGAGAACAAACAAAAGGCAATGCCGCTTACTGCAACACTGCCTTTTGTATAGCATATAAAACCTGAACGTTAGATCATTACTGTCCGCCGCTCATCTGCTGCTCTTGTTTCATGATCATTTTCTTAACCATTTCGCCGCCGATAGAACCGGCTTGAGCAGATGTTAATTCTCCATTGTATCCCTGCTGTAAAGGCACGCCTAGCTCTGATGCAACTTCTTGCTTAAAGCGATTCATTGCTTCCTTTGCCTGTGGGACTGCCATTTTGCTTGTGTTAGAACCGGAATTAGAAGATCCGTTCATTTGATTCACCTCCAAATTTATTCGATTTTTTAAGGGCAAGTACGACTTACCTTGGTGTTATTATGAACGATTCGAAAAAAATTATGATGGTAATTTATAAGTTTTTTAGGAAAAAAATCCAATTTGATACAGCCTTTTTGTTTAAACGATGATAAACAAAAGGGGCAAATAGTAGAAAATAGGTAATGACAAAGCGGTGTGTGTTTGCTAAAATGTAATAGAAAAATACGTATTGGAGGAAGCCTATGAGTAAAATAGCAGTTTTTTTAGCAGAAGGATTTGAAGAAATAGAAGGATTAACCGTTGTGGATATTTTAAGGCGTGCTAAAATCGAAGCAACAACCGTTTCGATAACAGGCAAGCGGGAAGTTACAGGTTCACATGGAATCTGTGTTATGGCCGATAGGCTATTTGAAGAAGTATCATTTGAACAATATGATGGCTTGGTACTTCCCGGGGGAATGCCCGGTGCGGACAATTTAGCAGAGCATCTAGGACTAAATGAGCAGTTAAAAATATTTGTAAAAGAAAAAAAACTGGTCGCGGCAATCTGTGCGGCACCTCTTGTCCTTGGCAGGGCAGGTGTACTAAAGGGGCGAAAAGCAGTTTGCTATCCGGGGTATGAAAAGGAATTGATTGGAGCCAAGGTAGCTTATGATGGGGTTGTTGTTGATGGCAATCTGATCACAAGCCGTGGAATGGGAAAAGCAATTCGTTTTTCCTTGACACTGGTAGAATATCTCATGGATACGAAAACGGCAGATTCTATTAAAGAATCAATTATTTATGAGGATTAAAGGATACATTTTTTCGTGCCTTTTCTTAAAAATAGCATATTTATAAGAAAAGGCACGTATTTGACAATGGAATGAAAAACAGGAATTTTAAGACAAGCTATATTATAGGAACAAAATGCTGTTCCTATAATCAGATGCACGGCGCAAAAAGATGCACCTTTTATCAGAACTTGCGTTGCAATTTCTGATAAGCTATAGTATAGGAACAAAATGCTGTTCCTATACTCAGATGTACGGTGCAAAAAGATGCACCTTTTATCAGAACTTGCGTTGCAATTTCTGATAAGCTATATCACATAATCCCAAAATTCTTCTTGCACAAGTTCTTCAATGTGGCTTTTCTCGTCGGATTTAAATTGCAGTTCAGGATTTCTCACGCTTACACGTGTTTTATTTGGGACGCTTTTTGTGATAAAGGCATTGGATCCAATGACAACGCTTTCGCCGATGACTGTTGTCCCACCGAGTATGGATGCACCCGAATAGACGGTGACATGGTTTTCAAGTGTTGGGTGGCGCTTCACCCCATAAAGTAGCTGGCCACCACGTGTGGAGAGTGCGCCTAGGGTAACGCCTTGGTAGATTTTTACGAAGTTGCCGATGATGGTTGTCTCGCCAATGACAATGCCAGTGCCATGGTCAATGAAGAAGTGGTGCCCAATTGACGCGCCGGGGTGAATGTCAATTCCGGTGAGGCTGTGGGCATGTTCGCTCATCATACGCGGAATCAGGGGAACTCCAAGAAGAAAAAGCTCGTGCGATAGGCGGCTTACCATAATGGCGAAGATACCGGGGTAAGAAAGAATAATCTCGTCCTTGTTGTGTGAGGCGGGGTCGCCATCAAATGCGGCATCGATGTCTGTGGAAAGGATAGCGCGAATTTCGGGTATCTTCTCCAAAAAAGCATAGGTAATCGAACGCGCATCCAACACCGCACTTGCGTCGTCAGATCGTTTATGAAGAAGTGCACGTGCAATTTGCTTTTCTAATTTATAGATAAGCCCTTCGAGAAGCTCGCCAACGTAATAGTCGAGAGAGTCGCGTTTTAACGGTTTGTAGCTAAAAAAGCCTGCAAAAATCAGACTGCGGAGGTTGTCGATAATTTCTACCACAGCCGCTTTATTTATCTGGTTGTTTTCTTCAATTTTTATCATGCTTTCATCTGTAAGATAGCTTGAAACGACCGTGTCAACAAGTCGGTGTATGATGGTTTCATCTTTATGAAGATCCATAATTATCCTCCGATCCCAGTTCAATAAATATTATTCAGATATGTATAGTATGTTTCATGATAGCTGATATCGCTTATTTTGTCAAGTAGGAAAGTCGCGTCCCGCTTGGAGATTGTTGCAAATACCTATTATATCGCCTTTCGAAAAGGAAAAGGAAGAAGTCCATGCCATGATAAGGGATTCCCTAAAATCAATGAACGTACTCAAGCGTACTCAAACTTCGTAAAAGCAAAACCCCGAAAGCCTTATAAACACTAGACTTTCGGGGAAAATAGCAATGCGGGAGATGGGACTTGAACCCACACGTCTATACAGACACAAGATCCTTAGTCTTGCCTGTCTGCCAATTCCAGCACTCCCGCAGGCAACAAATCATAACGACTTTAAAAGAGTATCAAAAATTTCATCAATTGTCAATGCTATTTGTATAAATTTTTACAAATTTCCACTTGCTTTTTTTTTTCAAAGTGTTAGAATAACAGATGAAGTTATTTTATAACTTGAAAGCATTGCATATATGCTACAGCTCGTGCAGATATGGTTCATTGGTAGAACGCTAGCTTCCCAAGCTGGAAAGGCGGGTTCGATTCCCGTTATCTGCTTGTTCCGGAAAACCGGAAAAATACTGCAGCCATTGATTCTATAAGGGCACTGAGAAAGTCTATCCACAGGAATGCGGATAGGCTTTTCCTTTTCCATGTATTTGCGGTATAATCCCGCCTTTGACAGTTTAAAGATGAAGAATCGCTGTAGAGTCTGGAATTATGGCTTTTACAGCGATTCTTTCTAATTTCACGAAATATAGTAATTTAATGCCTTGGTTGAAGTGACATTAGGGCAAATAAAAAGATCTCTAGTTGCAAAGGATTTTCGAAAGAAAATGCCGATTGCACAAGCAGCTTAAAAAACTGCATATCTTTTTTAAATATTCCTTTTCATCTCACGTTTATTGGCATACATATTTCTGTCCGCCTCATAAATCATGTCATCAATTCTCGCGTCTTTAAGAAACCCGACGGATATCCCAGCGGCAAAGCTAATTTTTTCAATATCGTTTACCTGTAGCGAATTGTATGCTAAAATCTGCTCATTTACCAATACAAGGTATTCTTCTGCCTTCGCCTCATCTGCATTCTTAAAGATGGCGAGAAATTCATCTCCGCCATACCTGCCAATAAAACCATAACCCTTCGCCTCGGTTCCGATGATTTTAGCAAACTGCGTAATAAGCTGGTCACCACCTTGATGCCCGAGAAAATCGTTGGCCAGTTTAAGGTTATTCATGTCGAACATCAATACAGCTATACTTTCTTGTGGCGGATATTCTTTTAAGCTTTCTATCGCCCGTTCACAGCTTGCACGGTTTTCTAACTGTGTCATCGTGTCTATATATGCAATTTTGCCGAGGATATCCGCACGGCGTTGAACTGACATGCCTCTGACAACGAAAATTCCAGCAATAAAGATACAAAAAATAAAAACCACATTTAGGCCAACAAGAATATTCGTGGTACGGTCTACCTGGTTCTCCGAAAATGCCTCCGCTGCAAACACAGTGTCGTTGGCAAGCTTGAAATACTCCTCACTCATTGTATAAAGAGTCTGTGGACTCTCTCCGCTGCGAACGCGATCAATCTCATCTTTCAACAACGCCCATTTGCCAAGAAGGCCTTTTATATCATTGCTATGCGCCTCGTCCGGTAACGCAATCAAGCTTTCTGTCTCTTCTGTAGTCCCCTCACCTGTGTCAAGTGCGTGTAGAATACTGTCAAGCCGGACCCGTAAGGTATCGCGTGCCTCGATATCAACACCGCCCGCATATGCATTTTGCAGTTCCATTTTCATGAGCTTTTGCGTAGCACCGCGCACAATACCATCGTAGTTAACAACGCGCGCATTTCCCTGTAGCTGTTTAATAGAAACAAAGGACAGGATCCCAACAGCCAAAAAAAAGATGATACCTATACCAATACCCAAATATACTTTTTTATCCCACAATTTTCTCAAATCCTGCCACCCTCAATTCTTCATATGTATTATTTTATGTGACTATTCAGCTGTACCCCCAAATAGTTACTATTTATCGCAATTATTCAATATCCCCTAGAATGCGAAGTGCTTTGTGTAGGAAAATCTACGCATATTAAAGCATTAATGCCATCGTTTTGTAAGTTTCTGCAAAGTCAATTGGCTTTCCAATATGACCGTCCATGCCAGCAGCATACGCACGGGCGATGTCATCACGCATTACATTTGCCGTTACAGCAACAATTTTTATTTTTGAAGCATCATTCCGCCCACATTTGCGTATCATTTGGGTTGATTCACAGCCATCCATAACAGGCATCTGCATATCCATGAGAATCATGTTGTAATACCCTTCAGGCGATTTTAAAAACATATCCAATGCGATCTGCCCATTTTCTGCCGTTTCCATTTCAACGCCTGTTTCGCGGAGTATTTCCACTGCAATCTCTCTATTAATCTCTATGTCGTCCACGATCAAAAGACGTTTGCCATCAAAATCGGGTACACCTTGCCCTTCCGCTACCTGTTCGGATAGTTCGATTTCCTCCTGTGAAACCACACGTATCGTAAAGCTAAAAGTGCTGCCTTCGCCTGGCACACTGTCTAATTCAATATCGCCGCCCATTTTCGCTACAATATTTTTGGAAATCGCAAGTCCTAAGCCAGTGCCACCATAACGCTTCGCTGTACCAGCATTTGCCTGTACAAAAGGTGTGAATAGCTTTTTCGCCTGCTCGGGCTCTATCCCTATTCCCGTATCGCTTACAGCAAAAGAATAAACGCTTTCGCCATTTATGTGTGTAATTTCTTCTGCCAACAAGCTTACTGTCCCACCAGTGTCAGTGAATTTGACAGCATTTGACAGCATATTGATCAGTATTTGATTAAGACGTAGCGAATCCGTAACAATGCCGTCGTTTGTGATATTTTTGACAGAAAACACAAGGTTAAGGTCTTTTTCTGCTGCTTTGCCTTGAAACATTGATTCAATGAATGATAAATTTTCTTTTAACGAGAACAATTGTTTGTCAAGCAATAGCTTGCCCGACTCAATTTTAGAGAAATCAAGTATGTCGTTGATGACACCGATGAGATGCTTTGAGTTATCCTCGATCTTATGCAAGCAGTCGCGTATGCGTACCTCGTCGGGAGATCTTTTTGCGATTTGCGCCATGCCTATAATCGCACTCATAGGCGTACGAATCTCATGGCTCATGCTAGAAAGAAAATCGCTTTTTGCGCGGCTCATCTTTTCCAAATTTTCTATCGTAACATTTAAATTTGACGCAATTTGGGTGAAAGCGCCTGCACTATCTACATCCATGCGCTTGTCTAGGTGGCCGGCCGATGCGAAAGTAAGGAATTTGTCTATCTTTACCGCATCATCTTTTAATTTACGTAGCAAAATAACAACCGGCAGCAACGTAAATGCTACTGCGACAAGTGCCACAATTGGCAATGCGAAAATGGCAACTCCCCCCAACCGGGATATGTAAAAACTGACTAGAACAAGCGTAGCATCCGCGACCAAAGTGACAGCCGTGATAAAGATTAACCTCTTTTTTTTTAGCAACATGATTTTACCACCACAAACTGACATATTTATAATTGCTGTTTCATTTTAAGCTTGCTATGACTATAATTTTACACCCTTTGGAAATACTTGTCAATCAACTTTCGGGCATTTCGCCAGTCAAAGTTTTGGTTTCAGACGGGAACACGGACTTTTTTGGTGAAGAAGCTGCACAGTGCCAAGTTTGATTTGCTGCGGCTTAAGGACGGTATTGAAGGCACTGCACGATTGGCTTTCGGGCAGCCTCAGGGGGATGTGCATTTTTAAGAATTAAGAAATCGCTTATGACTTGAATCTGATATATCTAAAATATTAGTTGTCCATTATAACAGGATGTGCTATACTATAATTTCACAAAGAGATAGTCGCATGCAGGGTGCTTTTTTAACCTAACGAAGGCTAGCGGCTTTGGTGGTGGCTAGCTCTTTGCATTTATACTTTAACATCATAACATGGGTTTCGCAAGTGGAACGAGGGGTTTTAATATGGGAAAAACAATGAAAGTGAGAAATTTGATTTTGGGAGAGGGGATGCCTAAAATTTGTGTGCCAATCACGGGATCTACCATACAAGAACTACTGGAGGAAATCGCGCTCGCAAAAGCGGCACAAACGGATCTTGTGGAATGGCGTGTGGATTATTTTAATGACGCATTAAATGTAAATGCCGTGGTCTTTGCAGCAAAAGAGCTGCGGGAAGCACTTGGTGAGACCCCGATGCTGTTTACCTTTCGCACAGTAGCAGAAGGCGGTGAAAAACCCGCCAAACTAGATGCATATGTCGAGCTAAACCGTGTGCTTGCCAAAAGCGGCTATGTTGATCTTGTAGATGTGGAATTATCTGCCGGAGATGGCAGTGCTTTAAAGAAAATCGTGAAGGCAGCGCATGCGCACAATGTCTTTGTTGTGGCATCTAGCCATGATTTTGCGCAAACGCCAACCCACGAAGAAATCGTGCAAAGGCTCACCACTATGCATACTTTAGGTGGCGATATCCCTAAAATAGCCGTGACTCCGAACGATTTTTTGGATGTGCTTACGTTAATGTCTGCCACAGACGAGTTTTCCAATGCAGCTGATGTGCCTGTCATTACAATGTCGATGAAATGGCTTGGCGGCCTAAGCCGTGTAGCCGGTGAATTTTATGGTTCCGTGCTCACGTTCGCTACCGTCGGGCGCGCCAGTGCCCCTGGGCAACTGACCTTGGAAGAAGCACGAACAATCATGGCAATCCTGCACGCACGAAAATAGGTATGTAACGGAAAAGTTCAAACGAAGTGTCTGCGGTTGAACTACAGTTTAGCACAAGCCACCATTGCACAAAAGGCGATGGTGGCTTGTGCCTATAAAAGTTATCAATTGGAGTTTTTAATTCAAATTTGTGCCTATAAAAGTTATCAATTGGAGTTTTTAATTCAAACTTTCACTTCATCAGCCGTAAGTTTTTTGCCAATCCAATCTTTTCCTTCCACCAGTCTGGTAACAATCATGGATGCTACGGAATCTCCGGTGGAATTTACCATTGTAGCAGGAGGATCGACCAAAAATCCGATCGTAGCGATAATCGGGAAAGCTTCCGGGGGAAATCCATAAAGATTGACGATAAGCATTTCGCCGACTAATCCGCCACCAGGTACGCCGGACATAACGACACCGCCCAGCACGGAAATTAAAATGGCGGTAGTCCAAGTGCCGATCCCAGTAAACGGTTGGCCAAATATGCCAAATAAAAATGAAATTTTAAGGATAGAAGAGAGGCAAGTTCCGTCCATGTGCATGGTTGCGCCTATCGGAAGTACGATTTCTCGAATATCTTTCGGTACGCCCATTTTTTGAGCAGCGGCTAAATTTACAGGCAGAGTGGCAATGGAGCTTCCGGTAGCAAAAGAGGTTAAAGCTGGCGGAAATATATTTTTCATACATAGGGTAGAACCGGCTTTCCCTCCTGCAAACCATGAATAAGCGAAAAATGCGATAAAGAAGTATAGAAAGCACACCGGATAATAAATAAGCATGGCATGTGCATAGCCTTTTAACAGATTAGGGCCGAATTCACCGATTAAAGCTGCAAAATAAGCCCCTAAGCCGATTGGCGCGTATATCATAATGAGACCGATAAGCTTCATTAAAACTTTAGAAATAGCTTCTAGCCCTTGCGCGACTTTGTTGTTCTCTCCTCCGGTTACGCTGACACAATAACCGAATAATATGGAAAACACGATGAGTGGCAACATATTTGAACGCGAAAGCAAGTTTACAAAATCAGGTACGGTAATCGCTTTTACAATTTGTTCACCTAAATTTATTGTTTCAAGTTCACCTGCGGCTTCTAGTGGGATATTAGTGCCTGCAGCCGGTGGGAATGCACATACTACAAAAATGATGATAACGGATGCTATGACGCCTGTCACCAGAAAAGTAGCTAACATGCCACCTAAAATTTTTCCAAGCCGCTTCATATTCAACATATTTCCTACTGCACTTGCGATACTTACAAATACTAAAGGCACTACGGCTGTAAACATCAAGTTAATAAATATATCGCCGAAAGGTTTTAACACGGCAGCTTTTTCTTTCATGAGAATACCAAGGATAGAGCCAACGATAATACCTAGGAGTAAACAAAGCGGTAAACGATAATTTTTGAAAAAGTTTTTATTGGTTGTGTCTGACATAATTTCTTCCCCCTAATTATGATTCGTGTAGTGATATTGGTATGATATTGTAATATTTATCGTAAAAATAAGTAATTTTTGAATGGTAAGGTAATGATTATTGTAATGATTCTGGAATGATTTCGTTTTTCAACATGTCATCGTAGCTTTGACGGCGGACAATTAGTTCGTCTCGGCCTTCTTTTACAAGTACAACAGCGGGTATAGGGTTCTTATTATAATTGCTCGCCATAGAATATCCATAAGCTCCGGTTGAAAATAGAGCAAACAAATCTCCGGCAGATACGTCCGGAATTTCGCAGCCTGTAATTAAAATATCTCCCGTTTCACAGCATTTTCCGCAAATAGAAACGGTTTGAGAAGCCTGTTCAGAGGCTTTATTGGCGACAATGCCTTTGTATTTTGCGTGATAAAGTGCCGGACGAATATTATCAGTCATGCCGCCATCTATGGACACATATTTACGTACGCCCGGAATGTCTTTGATCGCTCCAATGGTGTAAAGTGTGATCCCTGCTTCCCCTACAATACTGCGCCCCGGCTCAATGACTACAGAGGGACGGGGGATGTTTAGGCCTTTCGAAAATGCTTCGATACGCGTCATGACGGGGTCTAAAAAACCGGCATAGTCCATACGCTGCTCATCTATATAGGTAATGCCGAAACCGCCGCCTATGTTTAATTCCGTAATCGTGTAGTCAAACCGCTTTTTGGTTTCGCGTATTAATGTTAATTGTGTTTCTAATGCCTCTAAATAAGGGCGAACTTCAAAAAGTTGTGAGCCAACATGATAATGTATCCCTAAAAATGTGACATATTCAGATTCGATTGCCGCTTTTATAGCCGGATATATAATATCCTCGTCTAGCGGAATACCAAATTTAGAATCTTTCTTTCCGGTAACGATATAATCATGAGAATCAGCTTTCACACCTGGAGTCACCCTGTAAAGGACATTCATTTTTTTGCCTTTTGATTTGCACACAGATTCAATCAATGAAAGTTCTTGTAGCCCATCAACGATAATGCGTCCGATACCATAATCTACCGCTAGTTCAATTTCAGATAGCAGCTTGTTGTTGCCGTTAAATTCAATCCGTTCTGCAGGAAAATCCGCAGCTATGGCTGTTTTTAGTTCTCCGCCTGAAACAACGTCAATACACATGCCTTCGCGTGCAACGATCTTACACATGGCTATGGTGCAAAATGCTTTGGAGGCATATGCAACTCTTGTATTTTCATATTTTTCTAAAAAAGCCGTACGTAGTTCCAAAAAACGTTGTATGATATCCGTTTCTGAAAATACATATAAAGGTGTACCGTATTTGCGAGCAAGTTTTGTTGTGTCGCAGCCGTCGAAAAACAGCTTGTTATTCTTGATTTCTGAATTCGTAAAAATCCCTCCTTTTTAACGATCCTTGTAACGATCCAGCCGTACCTCCTTCCAAAGCAAGGGGGTACGAAATAGTTAACGATCCTTTTCCATCATAATGTTCAATATTGTTTTGTCGGTTTCTAGCATACCGGGTTTGCTGATTTTTCCCATGTTACGGATCGCTTGCTCCGGTGTGGAGCCACAGATGCCATCGGTATCTTTTAACACCACACCCGCCACGGATAGGTAGGCGCACATAATAGCTGCATTGGTAGCGGTGGCTAGCTTTAACGCGCATCCAATCTTGCCGCCATCGCAGATCATGCCTGTAAGGTTGCCGCTCATATTGATGATGCTATTGCCGATCTGCTCATCGCTGCCGTTCATCAGCCACACCATAGCCGCAGCGGCGGCAGTAGCGGCTGAAATGCCACAGCCACAAGTGGCGGACAGTTTTCCGGTATATAGCTTGATATAGACGTTTAACGTGTGGGAGAAGGCAAGGGCTTTTACTAGCTGCTCGTTTGAGGAATCTAGGTGCCTTGCCATTTCTGCCACGGGGATAATGGCCGTGATGCCGTGGTTGCCACTGCCGGCGCTGCTCATGACAGTATAGGGGCAACCGCTCATGCGGCTTTCGGCACTGCTGGCAACTAGCAGCATGGTGCGGCTAAACAGATTGTCCCCCATCGTGTCAGATTGCATCTGTTGTTTTAAAGCTGTGGCAATGCCGATACCTAAATTGTGTTCTAGCCCATATTCTGCTAATTTTTCATTCATCTCTACGCCCAATAACAAAAAAGACAACTCCGCTTCACTACACGAGTTCACTAACGACTTGATTTCTAAGACAGTCATGGGCATTAATTTGGTGTGCAGCTTGTCCTCTGATCCGGGATGGTAGGATTTCTGGAGCAGTACCTCATTGTTTCGTTTGGTGAAAACAATATTGGCGTGGGAGCCTTTAATCTCACTAATGCCGATACCAAAGGTAGTGATAATTTCCGCTCTGGCGTATAATTGTGCTTCATCGTGCTTGATCATAACAATGACATGGCAAGCCTCTACTAATTCAATGGCCTGTGCACTGATTTTCTCGTTCATATCCTCCATAAGCTGCAGCTCTTTGAAAGGATTTCCCAGACAGGCTCCAAGCGCAGCCGCATATTTTAGACCTACCCGTGAAAAGCCGGGGATGCCTACGCTCATGCCGTTTTTGTAAATGCCGGGATTGACTTCCACTTTGACCGAGACAATCTCTCCACCGATGGCATGATAGGCATCGGCAGCAGCTAATGCCACACATACCGGCTCTGTGCAGCCAAGCGCGGGACAAACCTCCTGATGCAGCAATGCCAACAGCTCTTCCTTTATAAGCATAAAAAAGCTCCTTTCCTGCAAATGATATCTTGATATTAGGCAGCGATAGCGATCCAGTCGTACCTCCTTCCTAGTTGCGTTTTTGTACACAAGATGAAAAAGTACATCTTGGCACTGCCATTTGTGGATTTTTGCTATAAAAAACACCTTGCGTTATCGACGTACTTAATCGCTACATTAATCGTAGGATTCAATCTGCATATTTATATAAGTAGCAAGTTGTGTGCCAAATTTGAAGGTTGGAACGGTCGAAAAAGAAAGAAAAAAGAGAGAGAATTACTTGCTATAATCAAAATAATATGCAAAAATGGTTAAAGTAATTGGTTAATAACCATTCAGTTTGCCGATAAAGCAAGGTACGGTGGAATCGTTCTAATGATAAAAAAGTGCAAATAACATGTTAAATTTAAAGGCACATGAAAGCAAGGTACGGCAGGGCGGAATCGTTCTAATGATAAAAAAGTGCAAATAACACGTTAAATTTAAAAGCACATGAAAGCAAGGTACGGCAGGGCAGAATTGTTCTAATGATGAAAGGGAAAAGAAAATGAAAAGGAAGAAACAGCAAATCTCAGTGATTGCGATGGATCCAATGGCGGCGAAATCTTATGGGAAAGAGGTAGAGGCCTTATTTGGCGATGATGCGGATATTTGCGTATTTTCTGTTAAAGATGGTTCTGCTGCCGGTGTTTTAAAGCGGGCGGATCTATTTGTGGCCACCACGGATGCTTACGGTTCGGCGGAGGAGCTAGCGCGCCATATTCCCATGGGATGTCAGACGATGGCGATCGAAGTCTCCTTTAAATGGAGCGAATTGCGTAAATTAAAAGAGATTCCAGCGGGCAGTAGGGTTTTGTTTGTCAACCTGACGCAGACGATGGCTAGAGAAGCGATTGCTCAGTTGGAACAATTTGGCATCAACCACGTAACATGGATTCCTTATTATCCGGGTGGGCATCTAGAGGAAGGCGCTCATATTGCGGTAACACCGGGCGAAATGCGTTATGTTCCAGCGTCCGTGGAAACGAAGATTGATTTGGGCCAGCGGGCCTGCACCTCTGGCATGATGATTGAGATTGCGTTGCGGCTAGGGTTAGAGCATTTATTGGAAACGGAAAAATTTCAAACTTATTTTAGCTCCATTGCCACTAGCAATTATAGTTTCGACCGGATGTTTTCCCGTTCTATCCGTATAGAGAGCCAGTTCAGCATTTTGATGGACATTTTAGGTGACGGCGTCATTGGCGTGAATGAAAAGAACGAGGTTTTTGCCTGCAACAAAAAGGCGGTGGAAATTACCCGGACAGATGTACTGCTTGTGATGGAGAAAAGTGGAAACAAGGCTTTTCCCTACATTCCTTTTTCAAAGTGTTTGCAAGAAAGACAGCGGATACCGGTTAGGGTCAGCAATGTCAATGGCCTTAGTATTAGTGTCGAGGTTGTACCGGTGATGAGGCAAAAGGCGTGTATTGGTGCTTTTGCCATCCTGCAAAAATTCAATGAAGTGGAAATCCGGCAAAGCGAGCTGCGCAAGCAATTGTCTTGCAAGGGCAATCGTGCGAAATATGGATTTGAGGATGTAATCGGAGAATCGATGGCAATTATCGGTACAAAAGATGTTTTAAAGCGGATGGCCACTAGCGAAAGCCCGATCCTTTTGATTGGCGAAACTGGTACCGGCAAGGAATTGTTTGCCCATGCGGTTCATCGGGCTTCTAAGCGCTCTATGGGTCCGTTTGTTGCCATTAATGTGGCCGCACTTCCGGAAAGTCTATTAGAAAGTGAGCTGTTTGGCTATGAGGAGGGGGCATTTACGGGAGCAAAAAAGGGTGGACATCCCGGTTTGTTTGAAGCTTCCCACAAGGGAACGATTTTTTTAGATGAGGTGGAGGGCATGAGCCTTGCCCATCAGGTGAAACTGCTTCGTGTCTTACAGGAGCGCGAGGTTATGCGGGTGGGTGGCAACCGTACGATCAGCATTGATGTGCGGGTCGTAGCGGCGACCAATGAATCCTTAGAACAAAATGTAAGAGAGGGGAAATTTCGAAAGGATTTATATTACCGCTTGAACACATTGCCCGTTGTAATCCCCACTTTGGCAAAACGAGGGGACGATGTGTTTTTGCTGATTGAGCATTTCAAGGTAGAATTAGGTGGAAACTTTAGACTGATGGAGCCGGTGAAGGGGTTTCTTCGGCATTATCCATGGCCGGGCAATGTTAGGGAATTGCGAAATGTGGTGGAATATTTTATTTATATCGGCCATGACCAGATAACGATGGACGATTTGCCTCCTACGATTTTTTTAAGCACGCATCGTATAAACAGTATACATAGCACGCCCCCCATATTGAGCGCAGATACATCGAAAGAGGGTACGGCAGCGTTCGATAATTTTCGCTTTGTATTGGAGCAGCTGTATTTAGCATCGGAGGAGCAATGCTCCATGGGCAGGGATAAGCTGATGAAAAAAGCGTGGGAGTATCGAATACCAATCTCTCAACAGGAAATCCGCACAATCCTGACTGAAATGGCAAACAAGGGGTTTGTTCGTGTCAGCAAAGGCCGGGGTGGAAGCCGATTGACACCGAAGGGACGAGAAATATGGGAAAATGGTTAAAGATTATGAAATGAAAATGGTATATAACCAATAAAATCAGAATAATCGCTGCTTGGTATACATCCTTTACGGATGATTGAAATACTTTCACACGAAGTGTTCCATGCGTTGCATTACTGAGAGTACGAAAAGGCAAGAACTGTTCTTTTGTAATTTATGGATTTTTCTGTTGGCATGATTATTGCTTATTTAAAATTAAGAACAGTTACAGAAATTTTGCATACAACCTACCATGAAGGAGGGAAAAGCGATGAAGTATGATTTTGACAAGATTTATGACCGCTCCCAAAACCACTCTGCCAAGTATGATGAGCGTAAAAAGAAATTTGGTACAGATGACATCATCCCATTGTGGATTGCAGATATGGATTTTAAGACGGCCCAACCTATCATTGATGCACTAAAGAGCCGGGCGGAAGAGGGAATGTGGGGCTATACCGCAAGGCCTGACAGCTATTTTACCGCCATTTTAAATTGGCAGAAGAACCGAAATGGTTGGGATATCGATCGGAGCCTTATGAGTTTTTGCCCGGGAGTAGTTCAAACCATTAGCGCTATGGTGCGGCTGTACACCCCACAAGGCGGCAATGTTCTAATTCAGACACCGGTATATTCTGAATTTTATGACATGAGCGAGGCGTGGAACCGCAAGGTGATAGAGAATCAGCTTGTGGAACAGGACGGTAAATGGACGGTGGATTTTATAGATTTTGAGGAAAAGCTTTTACAGGCGGATTTGTTTGTGCTATGTAGCCCTCACAATCCACTTGGCATCGTATGGGAAGAAAAGGAACTCGCTCGGATGATGCAGCTGTGCTTAAAATATCATGTTTTGGTGCTATCCGACGAAATTCACTCTGATCTCGTTTTCCATGGGAAGAAACATATTCCAACCGCCACGCTGTCGAAAGAGATTGCTGCGAATGTAGTCACTGGCATCTCCGCTACCAAGACGTTTAACATGGCGGGATTGCAGGCCTCCACAGTGGTGTTCCCCAACCGGCACATGAAACAGGTTTTCGATCACTTTTGGCAGTGTATGGATATTCACCGGAACAATGCTTTTAGCCTTATTGCCGTAGAAACGGCATTTCTAGAAGGAGAAGAGTGGCTAGAGCAGCTTTTAGTTTACCTTAGCGCAAACTTGGATTTTGTGGTTGACTACTGCGCAAAGAACATCCCTAAGATCAAGCCACTTATGCCGGATGCGACCTATCTTATGTGGCTTGACTGCCGAGCATTAGGCATGACCAACGAGGAACTTCACGATTTTATGATTCAGAAAGCCAAAATAGGACTAAATGAAGGCGACTCCTTTGGACGAAGCCTGACAGGCTATATGCGGCTTAATGTAGCCTGCCCTTGCTTGATATTAGAAAAAGCACTAGGCCAGTTGAAATCTGCCGTGGATAGCTTGTAAAACCCTCGCACTTTTGCATGAAGCAAGAAAACACTTTTGCATGAAGCAAGAAAACACTTTTGTATGAAGCAAGAAAACACTTTTGTATGAAGCAAGAAAACACTTTTGAATAAAGCAAGAAAATACTTTTGTATGAAGCAAGAAAATACTTTTGAATGAAACAAGAAAACACTTTTGCATGAAGCAAGAAAAAATATTGAAAACGAGAAAAAAGTGTAGTATCATACACTTGAGTGAAAACAAATGGCAATTCTCGGGATTTTGTTACAAAAACCCCCAACCACAAGGGCATATTTTCAAACGAAGATCGAAAAAACCTCGCTAAATGTGGAATGCATTGCGTTGTAATGGGTACGGAATCTTACCGGCAATCCATCTATGAATCGGAAGAACTTGTTCTATGATCAGAAGTTTTCATTGATGGCAGAAGCAACGATCATCGAAGCATTTTTGATACTTTGCGATTAGAGATGTGAATATTATACACATTGGATGTGATGCAACGATCATCGAAGCATCTTTGATACTTTGATATACGGTACTTTACGATAGGGTACTAGACGGGATGGAGAACTGGATGAAAGGATTATTTCGTAAGGCTGATATATTTCATAAGCTATTTCGTAGCCATATGATGTTGGCTGTGATCTTGATTTTTGTTTTTTTGACTACGGTGTGTGTTTTCTTTACCGTAACCATACAGCAAAAAAATCAATTTTTTATGGATGATGTCGTCAACCTGAATGCAAAACGCTTGAATGAACTGACGGATACAATGAAAAGCTGTTCCAATGCAGTGATGTTCGCCCTTAATCAACAAGGCTTTCTGGATGATACGTCAAACGATACGGAACTGGCTCGCTATAACAAAATTACACGCCAGTTGTCTTTGATGTGCCAGGTTTATAAAAACGTGGATTCTCTTGTTTATGTTACGATGTCTGGTAAAGTTTATTCAAATCAACATGGGATAGGATCCGCCCTTAACAGTTCTTCTATGCAGCCATACCAAGATCAATTAGAATCGAATTCTACAAAGCCTGTCTGCTTTGGGGTTGTTTTAGACGATGGATTGAGCACCATTGACGATGAACCCGTTTTGCTTGTGGGCAAGAAGATTATACGGATTACCGATGGCGTTACGTTGGGATTTTTATACATAGCCATACAAGGCTCCCATGTCGTATCGGTGTATGGCGATGCGACTTACACACCCGGTACGGTATTTTATCTAAGCAGCATGTCTGGCGCAGTGCTTTCCTCAAATGCTCCATCCGACGGGGACGCTAATTTTTTGCAGGCAATCAGTGAATCCTCACAGATGAAGACATCGTTTTTTAATGGTGGGAACTATTTTCTTTCCTACAAAATACCGATTTCTTCGATGGATGCTTTCCTGATCTGTGTGATTCCCATTTTTGAACTTTATGACGACCTAATCGTCATTGTTACCTTAGTTTTCGCAATTGGCATTGCGGGTATTGTGGTTTCAGTGAAAATGGCGCGGCGCCTATCCTATAAAATCTCAACGCCCATATGCCGCCTTACGTTTGATATGTATGCCGTGGAGAGCGGAGATATTTCCCTTCGAAGCTTCGTTCGTACCGATGACGAGATTGGAACGCTTGCCACGGGATTTAACAAAATGCTGGATCAAATTAACGTTTTGATTGATACGATCAAGCAGGAACAGAAACAAAAAGGGGAAGTGGAAATGGCTCTGCTTCAAAATCAAATCAAGCCGCACTTCCTCTATAACGCGCTTAACACGATCCATAGCCTTTGTTTGATTGACGAACCGGAAAGGGCGGCAGAAGCGGCGGAATCCCTCGCAAGGCATTACCGCGCCAATCTCTCCGGCGGACACAATATCATTACGCTAAAGGATGAGTTGGCCGGCGTGGAGGGGTATTTTGACATTCAAAGAATCAGATATTCCAGCCACTTGCTAACGGGGATCATATGCGATGCGGATGCCCAGTCGGCACGATTGCCCAAAATGACGATACAGCCTATTGTTGAAAATGCGGTTGAACACGGTGTTCGCCCGAAGGGGAACGGCAATGTGCTGGTACAGGTGAAGAAAATTGGTGGAGATATTTTTATAGAAGTAATAGACGATGGCATCGGTATGAATGAAAAAGTAATGAAACATATTTTGACGCGTGAAAGCCATACAGGTTTCGGCCTTAAAAATGTGAATGAGAGGCTGCAAAAATTTACCCAAACTTCCGAGCCGATTACGATTGAGAGTAAGGAAGGGCTTGGAACTACCGTTACTGTGAGGGTGAGCAAAGGGGGGGCATGCAGTGAAAGTGTTGATTGCTGACGACGAGGACGTGTTCCGTGTTTACCTAAAGAGGGCAGTTTTGTGGGAAGAATATGGGGATGTTTCTTTTTATGACGCGATGAACGGAAAAGAAGCCCTTGCGCTTGCCGAACAGGTTCATCCTGATTTAGTCCTTGCTGATATTGAAATGCCCCTTATGAATGGATTGGAATTTTCCTCCGGTTTAAAACGTATCAATCCTGATTGTGAAATCCTAATTATTACCGGACATGAAAAGTTTGAGTATGCGCAAACCGCTCTTCGGATCGGAATCGCGGATTTTCTTTTAAAGCCCTTGCCGGCTCAGGCGCTCAAAACCGCCCTTACCCCGATTATCAGCCGTATACAGGAACGTAAGGCGACGAAAGAAATGCTTTTTTATGCAGACGGATTGAAAAGCTCTGAGGGATTTATACGGAAATGGGGCAAGATAAGATATCAAGATGAAAAGAATGGGATTGGAGAATTTTCCTATCCCTTCAAGGAAAACCAAGAACTTGCCAATGCGCTTAGAGTAGGCGATCGGGATGGCGTAAATGAGATCGTTGATCAGCTGATTGCAAAGAGTGACAGGGAACATGTCCCCCTAGATTGTCTGGTAAGCCTGTGCCTTGGACTTGTCACAGTTTGTTTGGAGGTGATACACGAAGTAGGTATGGTGCCAGAAAAGGTTTTCCCATCGGGCTTTATGCCTTATTCGGAACTTAAAAACCTAAAAAATTCAGATGAAGTATTAAAATGGTTGAAAGATATGTGTTTTGCTACAATACAAGGAACAAGCGGAAAAGCATCTTCACGCATCCATAAAATCGTGAGCGAGTCAAGGCGTATCATTTTGAACAATTATTCCGATCCGGATTTTAACGTGGAGAAATTATCAAAGGAAATCTTCTTTAGCGAAAGGTATTTGCGGCGGGCATTTAACCAGCTCGGAGAAGACAGCCCCTCCGCATATCTAAAAATGGTGCGTATGGAATCTGCGCTCACTTTACTAAATGGGGGGAAAACCCCAACCGATACAAGTATACTGGTCGGATTTAACGACCCCGCATATTTTAGTAAATGCTTTAAGCAATACTTTGGATATTCTCCTTCTTGCTATGAAGAAAAATAAATTTAGTCCGCGCAAGCGGGCTGTTTTTTTGTATGATAGGAAAGTGCTTCTATCATACAAAAAACCCTCCGGGGGATCGCACTGCGGCGTATCAGGAAGTTGTTGCTGACGCAACTGCCGCAGGCGAAGAATCCTGAGGGCAGGATTCTTTATTATTATGATAGGAAAGTGCTTCTATCATACAAAAAACCCTCCGGGGGATCGCACTGCGGCGTATCAGGAAGTTGTTGCTGACGCAACCACCGCAGGATTCTTTATTGTGCCGTTATTTTCAGAGGCGTTCCGAAAATTCCATTCACAAAACCTTCACCTGCTCTTATAATAAAATTACCTATTAACCCAAAGGAGGATTTATAAGATGATGAAGAAGAAAATGAAAAGGTTCTGTGCGTTAATGCTATCCATGTGCGTTATATTATCTCTAACGGCATGCTCTACGAACAATCAAGACGCTGCTTCGGCAAGTGGGGAAAATGCGGATTCCCCAAAAGATCCCGAACCCGCCCCCGCCTCAGAAGATACAAAGGTATCGGATTCAGAAGATACAAGCGAGGAACACGAGCCGATCACATTACGCATCTACACGCGCTATAGTGACGATGACAGTATTTTGCCCTACGACTATATGGTTTCCGAACTTGCCAAGGATATGCCTTGGGTTACCTTAGAACTTGATCCACAGGCCGCCGATGATAACGTAAAAATCAAATCATACGCAGCAACAGGCGATATGCCCGACATTTTCAATATCACGGGACTGGATGTAATCGACACATTAAATCAGTCAGGCAACATCGCTGACCTGACGGACAAAGTAAAAGCAAACGGTTTTGCCGATAAAGTTTTGCCAAATAGCCAAAGTAAGCTCTATCACCCAAATGACGACAAAGTTTATACGTTGCCTTATATGGGCAACGAGGTTACGCTGCTCTTTGCAAATACAGAACTATTTGAGAAAAACAAGATTAAAATTCCGGAAACGCTTGATGAATTAAAAACCGCCTGCACGGAATTTAATAAGCTCGGAATTACTCCGATCGCAACGTTTGGGAAAGAAACATGGCTATGTATGGCACTGGTAGAGATGATTATAACCCGCTATGTGCCAAGTGGGTTTCGAGGGCTTGACGATGGAACAGTGACGATCGACGACCCTGGATTTTTACAAGGTGCACAGGAAGTGCTGGATTTGGTAAATGCAGGTATGCTGTCAAGCAGCGCGGTAAATACCAATTATGAACAGGCGGCGGCCCAATTTTATAACGGCGAAGCGGCAATGCTGGTAAATGGCCAATGGGAGATTTCTAGTTCAGAGGAAAAATTAGGGGATAAGGCGACCTGGATTCCACTTCCCTCAAAAACAGAAGAGGATTTTCAAACAGCACAATACAACTTTGTCGGCGGCTCAGGTACGCCTGGCGGTTTCGCAGTTTCCCCTCATTCAGAGAACTATGATACGGCGGTAGAAGTTGCATGCTATATCGCGGAAAAATACGCTTGGTTTAATTATAATATGCGTGGTTCCGTCATGGTTGCCATTGATGTAGACAAGGAACCGAACGTAGAAATGCCGGCGATGATGCAAAAGCTTGCTGATTACATACCGAAAATGGGAGAAACGACCCTATTATTTAGCCTTAGCGGAACAGAACTGACCGTGACCATACAAGACGAATGCCAGAGGCTTCTTTCAGGCAATACAACAGCAGAAGAGTTTGTTGCAAATATCAAGCGTGTCATAAACTAGCTACATGTAGTTTTAGCAAAGCGTTAGGTAGATTTACGGCAAAGTATCAGCACGAAGTACGTTGGCAATTAAAATTGCCTGTAATACGAAGGCGCCAACGTATGGATGCTTGAAAATACGAAGGCTGCCAACGTATGGGATGCTTGAAAAATAGTAGAATGTTAAAAGAGGGGTGATTGTGTCGTGCGTAAGTATTTTTCCAATCCGATAGCGATTCTAATTCTGGTTTTGCCGGGGCTAGTATTGTTTTTGGTCATGGTTTTATATCCGCTTCTTATGGTAATCACAAAGAGTTTTACGGAATGGGATGGCTTAAATCCTGCGATGTTTACGGGGATACAAAACTATAAAAAGCTATTCTCCGACCCAATTTTTGGGATTTCAGTAAAAAATGGCCTGCTGTTTGCCGGAACACAGGTTGTGCTCCAGATACCGATTGCAACGATTCTGGCTCTTGCGGTTTTATCAGCAGGAAAGCATATGAAAAAGTTCCTGCGTATCTCCTATTTTGTACCAACCGTATTATCCGTAACGGTTGTGTGCCAATTATGGATGTCGCTTTACAATGCCGATTACGGGCTTATTAACAAGCTATTTGAGGCCATAGGAATCAACTATAGGCAAAACTGGCTTTCAAATTCAACCACGGCAATATTCGCAATCGCCATTACAAATATCTGGCAATTTATGGGATATCAGTTTATCCTTTTATTTACATCTGCGCGGTCGATTCCGGCAGATTATTATGAAGCGGCAACGATCGACGGATGCACAAAAATGCGTGCACATTGGGCAATTACCATTCCGCTGATGCAGGAAACTTTTAAATATTGCTTAATTATTGCGATAACAGGTGGCCTTAACGCGTTTTCTACGATGTATATTATGACTGGAGGAGGCCCTGGCTATGAAACGTACACACTGACCTATCAGATGTATCGTTCGGCATTTCGCATGAACCAGTTCGGCTATGGGAGTGCTTCTGCCACGGTGCTGATACTAGAATGCCTGTTGGTTTCAATCGTCATTAACAGATTGGTTGCGCGTGAGCGCATTGTCTATTAAGTGGAGAGGAGTGTAACGATTGCTATGTTTCGAAAAAAATTTTCAATACCAGGATTGCTGTTTCAGTTCTTTTTGCTTCTTTACGCCTTGATTTCGCTTTATCCGTTGATATGGATGGTGTTCTATTCTCTGAAAAATAATGACGAGATTTTCCTTACAAACCCTTTTGGGCCTCCTACGATTTTACATATAGAAAATTATCTGCGGGCTTGGAACACCTACAATTTGCCTGTATATTTTAAAAACAGTCTGATTGTTTCGTTGGCGACGGTGGCATTTACGATATTATTAGCGGTTTTGTTTGCCTACGCACTTGCCAGAATGAAATTCAAGGGCCAGCATTTTCTTCGTATGCTGACAAGCCTCGGCTTATTTATCCCAATCCAGGTTATCATGATACCGATTGCCGTATTGGTCAGAGATTTACACATTAACAGCACGCTTTGGGCGGTTATCGTCCCCTATACCGCATTTAACCTGTCCTTTGCAATTATGGTTATGTATGGAGCAATGAGGGGATTGCCGTTTGAATTTGAAGAGTCGGCTTGTATTGATGGGGCAAATGTATTTCAATGTTTACTGCATATTATCGTTCCGAATCTGGTTGCGCCAATTTCAACGGTAAGTATTTTTGTATTTTTAAATGCTTGGAATGAGTTTAATTTAGCTTTGATTCTCTTGACCAAGGACCATCTAAAAACAATGCCGCTTGGACTGCTCTTCTTTCAAGGAGAGTTTACAACGGATTGGGGCGCTATGGGGGCGGCTATGGTTATTGCAAGCATACCCACTGTGATTATATATTGTTTCTTTAGCGATAAAGTTGAAAACGCGATGACCGTCAGCGGTGCGGTAAAATAAGGAGAAAGGAATAGAGGCAATCATGAAGAAAATTGTATTTATCGGTGCAGGAAGCCTTGTGTTTACGCGAAACTTAGCAAGAGATATACTCACCTTTTCCGCTTTGTCAGAGGTGCATTTCGCATTAGTCGATACGAATGCAGAAAAACTGCCTTTGGTACAGGCAGTGTTGGAGAAACTGATACAGGAGGGCAAATATAAGGCTACCGTGTCATCCACGATAGACCGCCGCGAGGCGCTAAAAAACGCCGATGGGGTTTTGATTACAATATCAACGGGGGACTATTGGAACTGCATTCACACTGATTTGGAAATTCCGATGAAATATGGGGTAGACTTGTGCGTTGGAGACACGCGTGGACCGGGCGGTATTTTTAGAATGCTGCGGACCTTGCCTGCCTTGCTTGATATCTGCCGCGATATAGAAGAACTTGCGCCAAGAAGTATCGTGTTAAATTACACGAATCCGATGGCCATGCTGTGCCGCGCCTTACAGGAGAAAACAAATCTAAAGGTAACCGGTCTATGCCATAGTGTACAGCATACGGCGCAAATGCTTGCGAAGTGGATTGGTGCGCCACTTGATGAAATTAGCTATATTTGTGCGGGAATCAATCATCAGGCGCATTACCTGGATTTTCGCTGGAAGGGGGAAGATGCGTATCCGCTCATTCGGCGCGTCATAGAAAGCGATTCTGCAATTTACAAGGAAGAGCAGGTTCGTAATGAGATGTTCCTGCGGTTGGATTATTATGTTACGGAATCTAGCGGCCATGCTTCGGAATATAATGCCTGGTTTCGGAAGCGGAAAGATTTATTGGAGGAATATTGTACGCATGGGACAGGTTGGAATCCCGGCTTGCACGAAATGGGAACGGATTTTAGCAAAGGTAATTCTTGGAGGGAGGAATTTGCAAAATCCTTAAACTCGGACAAGATTGATCTAAAACGGGGCGAAGAGTATGCTGCCTATATATTCAACGCCTGCTTTGGTGATAAAACCCCCTATATGTTCCATGGGAATACCAGAAATTTCGGACTGATTGATAATTTGCCGGTCGGAAGCTGCGTAGAAGTGCCAATGTTAGCGGGAACTGAGGGCATCAGGCCGATCCGGGTAGGCGCATTGCCACCGCAGTTAGCCGCGCTTAACACACTCAATGCGATGTGCGAAGATATGGCAGTACAAGGATTTTTTTGTAAAAACCGCAGAATGATTTATCATGCAATCTGCTTAGACCCGCTGACCTCTGCCGTATTAAGCCTAAGAGAGATTGAACGTATGACAGACGAAATGTTTGAGGCGAATAAAACGTATCTATCAGAAGCGTTTTATCAATGATGAACTTTTAATTCTGAAACAAAAATTTTAGGTTAAAAACCTCTTAAGATAGAGCGTGCTAAGATAAAATAAAGAAGTGGCATAAAGAAGTAGCATAAAAAGGTGCATAAAAAAGTGCCATAAAGAAGCGGTATAAAGAAGTGTCATAAAGAAGCGGCATAAAGAAGTGTCATAAAAAAATGGTATAAAGAAGTGGCATAAAAAGAGAATGTGCATAAGCTGCGCAGGAAAGAAGGATTTTATGGGAATTGCCATAAGCAATGACAACAAGACGTTTAAGCTGGACACGCCGAACTCCTCCTACATCATAGCTGTTGTTGACGAAGAGGGGTTTGTCGGACATGCCTATTATGGGAAACGGCTTCGCTCAGCAGACATCGATGATCTCTTGAGGGTGAACGAACCTCCATTTGTGCCATCAAGAAACAACCGCGACCGGGGGACGTTTTTAGAATCGTTCCCCATGGAATATCCATCCTGCGGCTTGGGTGATTTTCGCGAAAGCTGTATCGCGGTGCGAAGTGAGGACGGCTATAGGGGAAATAGCGTCAACTACGTAAGCCACCATGTTTTCAAAGGGAAAAGGCCAATCGCGGGGCTTCCTGCAACGTTTGGCACAGAGGATGATTGCGAAACCCTTGAGCTTGTGTGTGAAGACAAAGGGCTGAATTTGGAAATCGTCTTAAGCTATACGGTATTTAATCATCTAGACGTGATAACGCGCCATGCTAAAATAAAGAATAAGGGAAGCAAAGCACTTTTGCTTGACAGGGTGCTATCGTGTTGTCTAGACCTTGACAACCATGACTTTGAAATGATAACGCTCCATGGCGCTTGGGCTAGGGAGCGTGCCATTTTGCGCGAGTCGATTGGATTTGGCAAGAAAAGCATCTCGTCATCCCGCGGAGAATCCGGACATCAGGATCAGCCGTTTTTTGCACTGGTCAATCAAAGCACAACGCAGGAAAGCGGTGACGTATACGGCTTTCATTTCGTCTATTCCGGCAATTTTCTAGCCCAGGCAGAGGTAACGCCGTTTGGTGCCGTCCGTGCCGTAATGGGAATCAACCCACAGGACTTTTCATGGAAACTAGGACCGGGAGAAGAATTTGTGGCTCCCGAAGCTGTCCTAACTTATACAAGCGAAGGCCTTGGCAAAATGACGCGCACGCTGCATGATTTATATCGCGAACATTTGATCCGCGGACAGTTTAAGGATAAAAAGCGCCCTGTGCTGCTCAACAACTGGGAAGCGACCTATTTTGACTTTGATGCGGATAAATTGATTTCGATTGCCGCACAGGGCAGGAAGCTCGGCATTGAGCTGTTTGTACTGGACGATGGCTGGTTCGGGTACAGAAATGACGACAACACGTCTTTGGGCGACTGGACGGTGAATGGGGAAAAATTAAAAGGCGGGCTTTTGCGCCTTGTTCAGTCAGTCAATGAAATGGGGATGGAATTCGGCCTTTGGTTTGAGCCGGAAATGATTTCGCCGGATTCTGATCTGTACAGGGCACACCCTGATTGGGCTTTGGCGATTTCAAACCATGCCGGCACCCTTTGCCGCAATCAGTATGTTTTGGATCTGTCACGGCGGGATGTTCTAGAACACACCTATGAGAGCATCAGCAAAATACTAAAATCAGCCAATATTACGTATGTCAAATGGGATATGAACCGTCCCCTTACCAATGTTGGAAGTGCAGTGGGGAATTCTGACAGAATGGATGAAGTTTCTCACCGGTATATGCTTGGCGTATATGAACTTTTGGAGCGTCTTGTTACGGATTTCCCCCATATCCTGCTTGAAAACTGCTCCGGTGGGGGAGGGAGGTTCGACCCGGGCATGCTCTATTACAGCCCTCAAATTTGGTGTTCAGATGATACGGATGCAGTCGAACGCCTAAAAATCCAAGAAGGCACGGCCATGATCTACCCGCTTTCTACGATGGGGGCGCATGTTTCGGATTGTCCAAACCATACTCTCGGCAGGACGACGCCTTTTGAAACACGCGGGCTTGTTGCCCTTTTAGGGACATTCGGGTATGAGCTTGATGTCACAAAACTGTCGGAATCCGACCAGGCGCAAATTCCCGTGCAGATAGAAATGTTTCACAAATATAACGATTTGATCAGGACGGGCGACTATTATCGGATTGCCTCTTATGCCCAGAACCACGAATTTGATTGCTGGCAGGTTGTTTCTAAGGATAAGACAGAGTCTTTGATTACCTTTATTCAAGTGTTGGCTCGTCCAAATTGGCACAGCAGAAAATTGTTTCCACAGGGGCTTGATGATGCGAAAACCTATCGCATAGAAGTCGTTTCGGCTGTCGGCGGTGAAAAAGAAGACGTACGAGAATTGCCGGGCGATGCGATTACCAAAGCAGGGATTATCATTCGCGACTGCTTCGGTGACTTTAAGGGCAAGCTACTGTATTTGCGGGAAATGTGAGGTTTTAAATGCTTCTTTTTAGAATACCTGCAGAGCGTAAATATGAAAAGAGGGAGATCAAGCGAAAGGCTTCGCCTAATAGGCGTTCGCCATCCGCAAGGCCTCCCTCATAAAAGGGATTTTCGCAATGAAGACGCCTTGACTAAATACAAGAGCTAAATTTGTATTTAGTCAAGGCGCTTTTGCAGCTGCAAGGATTCTAGTGCTTCTAAATCTAGTTTAGCATATTTTTGAACTTTTTCTAGGGATAGCCCATCTTCAAGCATGTTTCTTATGAACAGCTGTTTGGAGGTAGATAAAAATTGCATGATTGACGTTTTCTACGTTATAATAGGCATACCATAAACTATTGTTTGGAGGAAAAAAATGAATACTACACACAAGCACATCGCTTCCTATCTGGACCACCTAGCCGCAGACGAACACGCATCCACGACCATTGAGAAAGTATGCCCGCGGCATCAAAGCGTTTGTAAAGTGGCTAGACGGTGCCCCTGCTACGCAGGCCGCAGCACTTGGCTACAAGGCGCATATTTCTAAGAGCCATGCACCTACGAGCGTTAACAGTATGCTTGCTGCAATCAACGGGTTTTTCGCATTTTATGCGCTTGATATAAAGGCCAAACCATTAAAGATCCAAAAGAAGATATACAGCTCATGCGACCAGGAGCTGACGCGTGTGGAGTACGAGAGGCTTTTGCGGGCGGCAATGCAACAGGGGAACGAACGGCTGAGCCTTGTCATGCAGACGATCTGCTCTACTGGGATCCGCGTAAGCGAACTGCAGTTTGTCACCATCGAGGTCGCAAAAACCGGGCGCGCAGAGGTCACGAACAAAGGGAAAACCCGAACTATTTTCATCCCCCTTCAGCTCAAAAACGCGCTATTGCGGTATGCAAAAGCGCAAGGGATAAGCACCGGGCATATATTTGTAAGCAAAAATGGGAAACCGCTGAACCGAAGCAACATCTGGACAGATATGAAAAAACTCTGCGCCGCTGCAAATGTCGCTTCAAGCAAAGTGTTTCCGCACAACCTGCGGCACCTGTTTGCAAGATGTTTTTATGGGATCGACAAGGACATTGTACGGCTTGCTGATATCCTCGGCCATTCACGGATCGACACAACGCGAATTTACGTACGTGAAAGTGGCGCTGAACACCGCCGCCGAATTGAGCAGTTGAACCTTGTTATGACATAATGACGTTTATGTAGTGATGTGCTGAATTTCGTAGGCTCAAAACCACTGTAATGAGGCCTGCCGCCCAGCCACAATTGTACAAAAGAGGAGTTCGCCAATGAGGGTATATCAAAAGAGTCACAATGTGGCTTGCTGTTCAATTGAAAAAGGAATATTTTCCGAATGGATACGATAAGATGGCTAGACAAATTTCAAAAATTCGCCTAGCCTGCTTGTGCTGTATATCAATATGTAAAATTTGAAAGTTTGCTTTAAATGATTTTTGGTAAATATTTTTCACGAAAAGTCTAGCGTTTTGCCGAGTGTAGTGTTAAAATAAATTTTGTAACTTATCTTCGGAAGCAAACTCGAAAAAATAGCCCATCAAGCCTGTGATTTCAAGGCTTGATGGGCTATTAAATTTGCGAAAAGTTATAGTGTAATTTATCCGATTTTAGCACTTCCCAAATTTTTTTTAATTTCTTTCAAAGTCATAATTTTCCTGCCAAAATCCGTTCCAAATACAGCATTCATGTCATCGGTGACGTCATCCGCATAATCAAATAACCAGTGGTTTTGGTCGATATGGCTACAAGATACATTTCTAAGAGTTTCTGTAATCTTGGCTATTGTGTATTTGCCACCAAGCTGAAGCTCCACAAGTCTGGCAATTAGAAGTGAGATAAAACAAGTTAGGAAATGTGCATTGATATGACTCTGTGTTCTAAGATATACAGGTCTTGATCCGAGCACGCTCTTGGTAACTTTGAAAGATTCCTCTATGCGCCACAGACCTCGGTAAGAATCAATGATGCGTTCATCGCTGTCGTCAAGTTCACTCGTTATGACGGCATAGTAACCGTCATATCTTTCCTCATCAGCGATTTTTTCTTTGTTCAAAAGCAGAGTTTCCGTCAAGTTAGTTATCTCTCCTGTGTCCTTGTCAATCTTGAGGTTTTCAATATATCCAGCCGCACCATAATCAAATGTACGTCGGTATTTTGCAGGATTTTCAATCATCTTGATAGCTTTTTCAATTGCTTCCTGCCGCTTGTATCTTGCTCTAACTGCATATTTTTCGCTGTAGAAAACAACCCATTTCTGCTCAAGCTTTACCTTCTCCTTAATTTTCTTCTTGCCTATTTGTTCTACAGTCACATTAACTTCAGCATCGGGAACAATTTTTGATTTTAGCTTGTAATGCTCTTTATTCACCCTGTAACCAGACTCGCCTAAAACCCACTTCTTGAAGTCAGCACTGGCACCGCGAATGCTCTTGCTGTAAATGTATCCATCTCCAAGAATCGTGTTGTACGCAATGTTGTCTCCGCTGTTGAGCCCCTTGTCTGCCACGGCTATGATGCGTCCAACGCCAAAATTTTTCTTAACTTCCGTTAACATCGGCATAAGCGTCTGCGAGTCATGCGTATTACCAGGGAACAGTTTATATGAGATTGGAAGCCCCGCCTTATCAAGAAGAAGCCCCATTTGCACAATCGGGCCCTTGCGGTGTTCCTTAGATGGGCCCTTCTTGCGCAGCTCGTCCTGCTTGTCAACTTCAAAGTAGTAGTTGGTAGCATCATAGTATACGAGCTGTGTATCCCTGCCATATTTACTACTTGCTTGTTCGTGAAGATGTTGCTGCAAGCCTGCGGCTATCTTGTCGAAATGCGTTAGCCCATCGTATACATCATCAAGCGAAAACTTGAAGGTATCGAAGAATCTATCCTTTATCAAAACCCCAGCCCTTTTAGAGCCTGGATACAGAAGTCTTGTGAAGACGAGCAACCTCATGACTGCATCCGTATTGAACTTGAAGTTCTCGTGCCTGCGAGCATTCTTTAAAAATCTATCAATTTCGAGCTCGTGATATATTTTGCTGAATACCACATGGCCATAGTTCTTACGATTCGCAGCTCCTCGTTCAAGCAGCTCAAGTGAATCGAGCGTCAGCGTGATGTTCTTGTTGGTATTGCGCTCATCAGTCATTTGCTTTGCGACTTCCCTAAAGTGTGCAAGAGGATCAGCATATTCTTTTTCAAGTTCATCTATATACCCAAGTTTTGTTACTGTTCTTGTTCTTGATTGTTTCGTGTCTGGATCCCAGAATCCATGAACGATAGAAAGAAATGTACGCCCAGATTTATAACGAGATTGTTTTAAATACATTTTGAACCTCCCTTCAAAGCCTCATAATATTATACCATACTACGTAATGCTACGTAATGCTACGCAAGCAAATATCGCAAAAACTTGAAAAGAAAAAATGCCCGAAGGCATTATTATTTCAACATAATTATTTTTTGTTCTACTTGATTAACTTCCGAAGATACGTTAAAATAAATTTTGTAAATGAAAATTATTTCATTTTTAATACAAGTTCATTCATCTTAAAGCGCACACCACTTCATATTGTGGCGTTACGCCACTACATAAACGTCATTATGTTGCTACCTATGAAAACGGTATGCGAACTGGATATTTTCTTAGTATAACAGTTTATAGGTTTAACCTGCTTGATAGGCTTAAGCTGTTGACATTGATTTGGAAGTTTACTAAACGAGGGTAAAGCAAAATGGAAGATATGAACATGAACGCTAGAAAAAATGATACAAGTAGTATTCACAATAGTGAATTAAGGTTTTTTAATGATAAGACAGTCTTTATCACCGGACATAACGGCTTTAAAGGCAGTTGGATGTGCAAAGTACTTTCAATGGCAGGTGCAAATATCATTGGGTATTCTCTAAATCCTCCGACAGAACCAAATCTATTTTCAACAATCAATTGTCCTAATATTGTTTCCATTTTTGGCGATATTCGTGATTTCGAGACACTAAATTCTGCTATTTTACGCTATAAACCGGAAATAATAATTCATATGGCAGCTCAACCAATTGTGCGAGAGAGTTATAAAGATCCGATTACAACTTATAGCACGAATGTTATGGGGACGGTGAACATTCTTGAAGCTGCGAGACATTGCGAAAGTGTAAAGTCAGTATTAAATGTAACTACAGACAAGGTGTATGAAAATCTAGAATGGGAATGGGGATATCGCGAAACTGACCGACTAAATGGAATTGATCCATATTCTAATTCAAAATCATGTTCAGAACTTATAACCGATGCGTATAAACGAGCATTTCTATCAGAAATTGCGGTGAGTACATGTAGAGCTGGAAATGTTATTGGTGGTGGTGATTTTGCAGTAGATCGAATTGTCCCGGATTGTGTTAGAGCCATTACTAAATGTGAAGATATCTTAATTCGAAATCCACATTCTGTACGAGCATATCAACATGTTCTTGAGGTTGTATTTGCGTATTTGATGGTTGTAGAGCGCCAATTTAATGATAAAGGATATGAAAGTTGTTACAATATTGGCCCAAATGAAGAGGGCTGCATTTCCACAGAGCGTTTAGTTAGAATTTTCTGTGAAAAATGGGGAGGTAGTGCAGGCTGGAAAATTGCGGTTCAAAAAAATGCGCCGTATGAGTCAAACTATTTGAGATTGGATTGTTCTCGCATTAAGAATGTCTTTCATTGGAGTGCTTTGTGGGACATTACACAAGCCATTGAGAAAACAGTTGAATGGAGTAAAGGTTTCTCTCAAAAAGCTGACGTGGCAGAAATAATGGAAAGACAAATATGCGAATATAAGGATTTATATTCCTAGGAAATCTTTCCGATGCGAAAGTGTGGAATCATGAGCGTAAATGAACGAAAATGTTGTTTCATTATGTGCACAAATCAAGAGATTTATGAAAAAGAGTGTAGCTATTATATCTGGAGAATAAAAATACTGGAAGGCTATGAAGTGGAAATTCTCTCGATAAAAGGTGCCGTTTCGATGACCTCCGGATATAATGAAAGGATGGAGAAGACGGATGCAAAATATAAGATTTATCTGCATCAGGACGTGTTTATAGTAAATCGCAACCTATTATATGATATCTTAATCCTATTTCGAGATGAAACAATTGGCATGATCGGGGTTGTAGGAAATCGAACTTTTCATGATTCGATGCGTGCTTGGGAGGATGCTGTGGGGGCTGGTCTACACAAATAAAATATTTTTCACAGGGTATGGTGTTTGGGAGAAAATAGAAACGGATTATTGTGAAGTAGAAATCATTGATGGACAGTTAATGATGACACAATATGATTTGCCGTGGCGAGAAGACGTGTTTTTGAAATGGGATTTTTATGATGCGTCTCAATGCATTGAGTTTTGGCGAAAGGGCTATAAAGTAATTCTACCAAAATATGAAAAACCATGGAATTTACATGATGATGCCTTTGCAGATATGACAAATTTTGAAGAGGAAAGAGATAAATTTATTGTAGAGTATGCACAATAGGATGTTACAGGGATAGATAGGAGCTTTCATGAAAGTAGTTATTCTGGCAGGAGGTTTGCCAAGCACGATAATTGAAGAAGATGAAAAGTTGCCAAAGCCAATGGCAGCAATTGGTGGTCGTCCGATTCTTTGGCACATTATGAAACAATATGCTTATTACGGATATAATGATTTTATTATTTGTACTGGATACAAAGGAGAAATAATAAAAGACTATTTTATGAATTTCTACATCTATCAATCGGATATTACCGTAGATTTGCAGACCAATCAAGTAGAGGTTCACAGGAAAAAAACGGAAGATTGGAAAATTTCGATTGTAGATACAGGGCAGCATTCCAGCATCATGAAACGAATCAAAAAGGTAGAGCCATATTTGCAAAATGAGTCATTCTTGGTTACCTTTGGAGATTGCATATCGAATATTCATATCAATGAAATGGTTATGCAACATGAACGCTCAAAGAAAACAGTTACATTTGCAGTAGCAAGACCTACCGGCAGAAATGAAATATTACCTTTAAACCAGATGGGGCAAGTGGACATTGCGCACAAAGAAATCGCATCAAAGAGTGCTTGGGTGAATGCTTCTACTATGGTAGCAGAAAACGAATTTTTTCATTATCTAGATGGCGATGAAGATTTACTTGGTATTGAGATGCTAAAGACATTAGAAAAAGATAATGTAGTAGAAACCTATCGGCACAATGGATTTTGGCAACCGATGGAAACCGTTCGCGATAAAGTAGCTTTAGAGGCAATGTGGCATAGTGGGAAAGCGATTTGGAAAGTATGGTAGGATAAATGAAAGTGATTATCTTAGCGGGTGGTAAAGGTACCAGAATTAGTGAAGAATCAAAATGGTGTCCGAAACCAATGGTAAAAATCGGGGAAAAGCCTATACTTTGGCATATTATGAAGCAGTATTCTGCATATGGATTTTGCGAGTTTGTTATTTGCTGTGGATATAAAGGGTATATGATAAAAGAGTATTTTGTACATTACTATAAGCATACGATAAATATGGACATAGATCTGGGACAAGAAAAAGGATATGTATTTGAACGAACGGCGGAACCATGGAAGGTTACGTTGGTAGATACGGGATTGGAAACATTAACCGCAGGGAGAATTTTACGTGCCAGAGATTATATAGGAAGTGAACCGTTTATGCTTACATATGGTGATGGTGTTTCGAATGTCAACATCATGCAATTATTAAAATTTCATGAAAAGCAAGGGAAGATAGCTACCATAACGGTTACACAGCCGGAAGGGCGGTTCGGTGCAATCAGACTGGATGAAGAAAAACGGCAGGTGCAGGGGTTTAGGGAAAAAGCAAGGACGGATCAACCTTTTGTAAATAGTGGGTTTATGGTATTTCAGCCGGAAGTGTTTCGCTATCTATCAGATGGAAATTCTATGTTAGAAACGCTTCCCTTTGAAGGCCTTATTAAAGCGAAACAGATGGCAGCATATCACCACACTGGCTTTTGGTCTCCTATGGATACAGTCCATGACAGAGATTATCTAGAGCAGCTATGGTGTAGTGGAAAAGCTCCATGGAGAATAGGGACATAGGGAAGGAATGGATAGAAATATGAACAATAAGCAAATTGCATTAATTATCCATATTGTAAATTCTGAACTTGCAGCAGCAGCTCTCGAAGCGGTAAATAATTTAGTGATTCCTTCGGGATACACACTAGATGTCATAACCGTTGAGCAAAGCGGGTCAACCACGGAAGCATATCAAGCTGCGATGCAGGAATCGGATGCAAAATATAAGATATATTTGCATGAAAATACGATGATCGTGAATAAAAACCTCTTGACTGATTTGCTAGCCGTTTTTTCTACGGATGCATCTGTCGGAATGGTAGGGTTGGTTGGGGCACAAATGTTGCCGCCTTCAACTATCGTGTGCCATGGTCTTTTAGAAAATGCAGGAGTGTTCGGGAAAAAGCAGATCATTACTGATAAGAATATCACAGAAAGCAGGTTTTCTTCACAGGCAGATGCAGTAAATGTAGAGGTGGTGGAAGATTTCTTCATTGCTACAGCGGTTGATTTGCCATGGAACACGGATGCTTATGAATGTTCCTACCATGCAGGAATCGAATATGCGTTTGCTGTCCGGGGAGCAGGATACAAAATCCTTATTCCTTTTCAAGAAACGGCATGGTGTGCCGTGGCAGATATAAAAAATCAGAGAGAATTAGAACGTTTCGAACATGAAAAGGCTGTTTTTCTGAAACGAAATCGTACGTATTTTCCATTGGTTGGCGTTGGTATACCAACCTATAATCGTCCGGAGCTGATTCGAGAAAGTATCGATAGTGTATTGTCTCAAACATATCCAAACCTGAAAATTTTTATTGAAGATAATAGCGATGATAATCAGACAGAAAAAATGCTGAAATTGCATTACCTTTGCAATTATGACAATATTTCCTATGAACGAAATTTACAAGCGATGAAAATTGAGGATTATTATGACCGTTCCCACGATAATGTAGGACGGACGGTGGAGAGGATAGATACGGAATACTGTGTGATGCTTTGTGATGATGACATGCTTTCGCCCCAAAGCATAGAACGACAAATGAATTATTTTTGTGTGGATTCTATGAAAAAAATCAGTATTACAAGTGGTTTTTTCTGTCTAGGTGATGAGAAAATGAATCCATTGGGAATTCTGTTTCATGCGGATGAGGTTTTCTATGAGGATTACTTTGCAAGTGGCGACTTTTTTGCAAATTTGATGTTGAAATATGGAATTACTCTGTTTTCTGGTTTGGGAAATATCTTCCGCAAGGAAAGACTTATTGAACGTTTCGCTACATTAGGTGGATATAGAGGAAGATTTAATGGAGATCGTTTTGCTGGCTATGTACTGCTTTCTACCGGTTGTGCAGTTTTTGTCAAAGAAATTCTTGTATACTATCGGTTTCATCCGCAAAGTGCTACACAGTCAGAGTATTCGTCAAGTTCAATGTGTAATGGAACTAACGACTGTTTTTATGAGATACAGATTGCCGGTAAATATGGTTTTTTGAAAGACAAAAACGATTATATAGCGGCCTTAGAAAATCTTGTATGTGAATATGATACATATGTATTCACAGATGAATACCTTAGCAGAATAGAGGAGAAAGATATGGGGCTAATTGATACCGCTATTCGCAATGTTTGCGAAGCCTATAAGCTCCTTGAGACTTTAAAACAAATGTGATTACAACTAAGGGATGTTTCAAGGTGGAGGTAGCGAATGTTTGAAAACAGTACAGAATGGCAGGCAAAAGAACAAATTTTAGCGTTAGTTTCGGAGTATTGCAAAATGTTTCACAATCAAAAGAAGCCATTCGTCCGAGGAGATCGTATACCATATGCCTCACGAGTATATGATGATGGGGAAATGGTGAACCTTGTGGACAGTGCACTTGAATTTTGGCTTACGGCTGGACGATACTGTGATATGTTTGAGAATGAATTTGCAAAGTATCTCGGTGTTGCTGCATGTGCTTTGGTGAATTCCGGATCAAGTGCAAATTTGCTTGCTTTTATGACACTCACTTCCCCCCTGCTAGGTGAGCGAGCAATAAAGCGTGGTGATGAAGTAATAACAGTTGCAGCAAGTTTTCCAACAACTGTTTCGCCGATAATCCAGTATGGTGCGATACCGGTTTTTGTTGATGTGACGATACCACAATACAATATTAACGTTATGAAATTGGAAACCGCATTCTCCCCTAAGACAAAAGCGGTGATGTTGGCACATACATTGGGTAATCCCTTTGACTTGGCAGCGGTAAAAGATTTTTGCACTCGGCACAATCTTTGGCTCGTGGAGGACAATTGCGATGCCCTAGGGAGTGAATATACAATGAATGGCCTGACAAAGCACACAGGTACAATTGGTGATATTGGAACATCGAGTTTTTACCCACCTCACCACATGACAATGGGTGAAGGCGGAGCTGTCTATACCGACAATCTACTTCTCGCTAAGATTGCAAAGTCTATGCGAGATTGGGGTCGAGACTGCGTTTGCCCGTCTGGAAAAGATAACCTTTGTAGGCATCGGTTTGACAAGCAGTTCGGAGCGCTGCCGGTGGGCTATGACCACAAATACGTCTATTCGCATTTTGGCTTTAATCTGAAAGCAACAGATATGCAGGCGGCTGTTGGTGTGGCTCAGCTTAAAAAACTTCCAGAATTTGTGAAACATCGTCGAATAAATTTTGATCGCTTGAAGAATATCTTGAGCAGTGTTTCGGATAAGTTGATTTTACCGGAAGGTTGTGCAAATTCTAATCCAAGCTGGTTTGGATTTCTTCTTACATGTAAGGAAGAAATTAATAGAAACGAAGTCGTTAAACACGCAGAGGATTGTGGTGTGCAGACGAGAATGCTTTTTGCGGGCAATCTAATAAACCACCCCTGTTTTGATGAAATGAGGAGAAGCGAAGTGGGCTATCGTGTGGTAGATGAGCTTACAAATACCAATCGGATTATGAACGATACCTTCTGGGTGGGTATTTATCCGGGTATGACAGATGAGATGATTGACTATATTGGGAAAATAATCATTGAAGCAGTAAGCTAAATACAAATAAATGAGGATTAAATAGTTATGAATGAATTTCAAGCTCTAATAAAACAACATAAGGATGAGATTATGTACAAAAACAAGTACAATTTATGCATGTGGCAATTTATTATTTTATTGCGAAGTATCTATTATGAGTGAAAAGATAAAGGTTGGGATCATAGGAACCGGTAACATAGGAACGGATATACTTCTAAAACTTCAGCGTTCAAAATTACTGGAATGTGCAATTTTTACAGGGCGAAATCCTGCCTCAAAAGGGATACAAATTGCTGCCTCATTAGGGATAAATGTTTCCTATGACTCCATAAAAGCGATTGAAAACAATCCAAATTGCTGTGATATCGTGTTTGATGCGACTTCAGCTGCAGTTCACCGATACAATGCCCCAATTCTTAACGAACTTGGGAAATTTACACTTGATTTAACACCGGCACGAGTAGGGAAAATGTGTGTACCTGTTATGAATATTGATGAATGCCTAAATGTCAGTAATGTGAACCTGATAACCTGTGGTGGTCAAGCAACGGTACCTATAGCATGTGCACTTAGAAAAACGTGTCCGGATATTAAGTATATTGAAATAGTCGCAAGCATAGCATCAAAATCGGCTGGAGCAGGAACAAGAGACAACATTGATGAGTTTACACAAACTACCAAAGATGCGATAAAAGAATTTTCAGAAGTGGAAACTGCCAAAGCCATTATTATATTAAACCCTGCTGAGCCACCACTGAAAATGCGAAATACAGTATATGCGCTTGCAAAAAATCCCGATATGGTAAAAATCCGGCGAGAAATAAATGAAGTTGTGAAAAAAGTACGGCAATATGTTCCAGGGTATCACCTTTTGCTAGAACCTGTTTATGAAAATGGCAGAATTACAACCGCAATTGAAGTGACTGGTATGGGGGATTATTTGCCAAAATACGCTGGAAACCTTGATATAATAACCTGTGCGGCAATTGAAACTGCAGAGAAATATGCAGAAAAAAAAGGTAAAGGTAATTTCCAAAATGAGTAAAATTAAAATTTTTGATTCGACAATTCGAGATGGTTCACACGCAATTGCTCATCAGCTTACCGAAAACAACATTGAAGAATATTGTCAAGCAATGGACGATTCTGGCATATACGCATTGATTGTCGGACACGGCAATGGGTTGGGTGCATCCTCGCTTCAAGTGGGACTATCATTACTGCCTGATGATGTAATGCTTACCATTGCGAGAGATAATTTAAAAAATACAAAATTGGGTGCATATATGATTCCGGGATTTGGAACCATTGAGGATAATTTGATTCCCGCTGTAAAAATCGGCGTTGATGTTTTTAAAATTGGCTGCCATTGTACAGAAGCGGATACAACAAGACAACATATTGAATATTTAAGAGATAGAAACAAAGAAACCTACGGAATATTAATGATGTACCATATGGCTTCTGTTGAACGAGTTTTGGAAGAAGCTAGAAAAATGCAATCATATGGTGCGAATGGAGTAATATTGATGGATTCTGCCGGTGCATCAACACCTGAAATGGTGAAACGGGTGATAAGTACTTTATATAGTAGCTTGAATATAAAAATAGGATTTCATGCACACAACAATCTAGGTTTAGCAATCGGGAATTCGTATATTGCTTTACAAGAAGGCGCGGAAATTATTGATGGGACATTACGTGGTTTTGGTGCAGGTGCGGGAAATTGCCAACTTGAGGCATTTTTGGCTTTGCTGGAAAAAAATGCTATTTATACAGGCGTAGATTTTAAGAAAGTGTTAGGAGTCAGCAATGATATCATGCCCCAAATTATGAAGCAAGACATGGGTCTTGACTCGTTGAGTATTGTCAGTGGAATGAGTGGAGTGTTTTCGGCATTTAAGTTGCCAGTGCAACGGGCGGCAAAGGAGTTTGATGTGGATCCAATAGAAATTTTTAAAGAATTAGGTATGCAACGAGCCATTGGAGGACAAGAGGATATGATAATCGAAGTAGCAGAAAAGCTTAGTAAACCCTTTGGCTTGGACAATGTTGGCTATCATCTGTCATCGCTTTTGTAAGGAGAAGATATGAACGTTTCAGAATTTATTTTTGACTATTTTGAGAAAAAAGGAATTAACACAGTGTTTATGGTGACAGGTGGACAGGCAATGTGGTTAAACGACGCTGTGGGTAAAAATGATAATTATGAAATCATATGTACGCATCATGAGCAGACTGCAACAATGGCAGCAGATGCTTATGGGCGGATAAAAAACAAGCCGGCAATTGCCCTTGTTACTGCGGGACCTGGTAGCGTGAATGCCTTGAATGGGGTGGCAGGAGGGTACACCGACTCATCTCCGATGATTGTGATTTCGGGTCAAGCAGCCTATGCTTTTGTGAAATATCAGGAAGAAACCAAAATACGTCAGCATGGTGTTCAAGGAATTAATATCAAACCTTTAGTGTCAAGTATTGTAAAATACTTTATTACAATTGATGATCCCCAAAAGGTGCTTTTTTACCTTGAAGAAGCCTTCCATGCCGCAACAACTGGTAGACCGGGACCTGTTTGGATTGATGTTCCGCTTGACATACAAAAAATGGAAATTGATTTGCGTATGTTAGAACAATATGTGCCAGAATGCGAGGAAGAAACACAAGTAATCCTAAACAAAACGGTAAAAAAAGTATATTCTTTGTTGGAGAATGCAAAGCGTCCGATTTTTCTTGTCGGACAAGGTGTTAGCTTGGCGGGTGCGAAGGAAGTGTTTTATGAATATATTCGCAGGGTCAATATCCCCGTAATAACTGCAAGATTGGGGATAGATTTAATCGAAAGCGACAGTAATTTGTATGTTGGACGTCCCGGCAATTATGGTGAACGTTCAGCAAATTTTGCAATTCAAAATGCCGATGTGGTTATATCGGTAGGCTGTCGCTTGTCGTCATCGCTTATCGGTCATACCCCTTCAAAGTTTGCAAAAAATGCCTATTTGATGGTAGTTGATATCGACCAGAAAGAGCTTGATAAACCTGGTGTTAAAATTGATTATAAAGCGAGACTTGACAGCAAAGCCTTTTTGGAATATTTAAACAGTACCTATGAAAAGTACACCTTGCCAGACTATTCTTTTTGGATAGAGCAATGCAATGTGTGGAAACAAAAATACCCTGTAGTGTTGCCTTCCTATAAAGAAGAAAAACCAATTAACTCATATTACTTTATTGATGAATTATCAAAAGCCACTTCATCGGATTCGGTAGTCTTAGTTGATACTGGTTCCTGTTTTCATGTGGCTTGCCAAACATGGAAAGTGAAAAAAGGTCAAAAATATCTGACAACAGGAGGACTTTCCTCTATGGGATATTGGGTTGCCGGAATAGGTGCTTGCATGGCGAATAGAAAACGTAAAACGATTGTAATAACGGGAGATGGAAGCCTGCAGATGAACATACAGGAATTTGCAACGATTAAGCATAATGAACTGCCGATTAAGGTGTTTGTACTGAACAATAATGGCTATTTGCTGATTCGTCATACGCAAAGAAACTTTATGGATGACAGATTTGTTGGTGAAGGTCCTGACAGCGGTGTTTGGTGTCCCGATTCACTAGCGATTGCTGAAGCGTATGGCATAAAAGGAGTTCGTATTGACTCTACTGATAATGTTCAAGAAAAAATAAAGGAGGTTTTGGATTATGATGGTCCAGTTATCTGCGATGTGATGACACCTGAATGGCAGCTTCTTATTCCGAGGATTTCTTCAGATAAGCTTCCCGATGGTACGCTTGTGGCACATGATTATGAAGATATGTTTCCTTTTTTAAATAGAGAGGAATTAAAAGAAAATATGATTGCAGAGAACTACAGTCCAATATGAAAACTGGGGGAGGTGTCTGTATGAATGAATTTCAAATACACATTAAGAGTATACTGGATATGTATAAATGCAAAAGTGAAGGTGATTACTTAGTGTGTCTGCCTATATATAATGAAGATGGTGACATCGAGGCCTATCTGCGTCCTATTACACAAGACTATCGAACTACAATAAAAGACTGTGCAGAACTTTTAAGCAAATGGCGAGTTGAAAATCCAACTATTTCTACAGGAACATTTGAGGTGACAGAGGAACGAACAAAGCGATGGCTTGACAAGCTTGTTGTAGGAAATGATGACCGCATAATATTTATGATACAGGGGCTTAATGGACATTATTTAGGTCATATAGGTCTTACATCTTTTGACGCAACGAGAAAAGAAGCTGAAATTGACTCTGTTTTACGCGGTACAAAAAATGAGATTTCCGGATTGATGAAACATGCAATGGCAGCTATCATACGGTGGGGACAAGATGAATTACAACTGAATCATATTAAGCTGAAAGTATTTAATGACAATACACATGCTGTGGAATTTTATAAAAAATGTGGGTTTATTGAAGAAAAGAGGCTTCCACTGGTTAAAGTTTCCTTGGAGGATGAGGAAAAGTGGGAAATTAGTGCAGATTTAAATCTACAAAATGCAGAAAAATACTATCTTGAAATGGTTTTAGTGGGGTAACTATAATGAAATTATATAATCAATCTATGAGAGCCAAATTGTTAATGCAATCCGAAATAAGAAATATGTCCATTGAATGTGATGCCATAGGCGGTATTAATCTTGCACAAGGGATCTGTGACCTGCCTCTTGCAGACATTTTGGCGGATGCGGTATTAAAAGCCATGAAAGATGGTGAAAATCATTATACGAGATATGATGGGGTGGAATTCCTGCGAAAGCAAATTGCAAGAAAAGCGATCAATTTCAATAAAATAAATACAAGTCCCGAGAATATTATTGTATCTGCCGGTGCTACTGGTGCACTGTATAGTGCTTGCTATGCCTTGTTTTCGCCTGGAGATGAAGTAATACTTTTTCAGCCTTATTATGGTTATCACGAATATACGCTAATATCTTTAAATGTGGTTCCTGTATTTTCAAACCTCATATACCCTAATTGGGATATAGATTATGACAACTTAGAAACAGTAATTACAAAGAAAACGAAGGCGATTATAATATGCACCCCTTCCAATCCTTGTGGTAAAGTTTTTACTAAAAACGAGTTAGAAAAATTAGGGGATTTTTGCATTCAACATAATTTGATTATTTTGACAGATGAAATTTACGAGTACATTACATATGACGAGGCCGAACATGTAAGTCCTGCGTCTATACCTGAATTGGCAGACAGGACAATAACGATATCAGGGTATTCAAAGACTTTCAGTATTACAGGATGGCGCATTGGCTATTCTATTGCCAATGAAGATATTTGCAAATGGATAGGAAATGCGAATGACTTGATTTATGTTTGTGCCCCTGCGCCGCTCCAATATGGAGTGGCTGCGGCTATAGAAACGTTATCGGATGAATTTTATTTATCATTGAAAGACAACTTTCAGATTAGGAGGAATTTGCTGTGCGACACCCTTGCTGAGATTGGGCTGCAGCCTTTTATCCCCAAAGGTGCATACTATGTATTGGCTGACGTCTCTACGATACCCGGTCATACTAGCAAAGAAAAAGCGATAGAAATCCTCCTTAAAACGGATGTAGGTACAGTGCCTGGCGATGCTTTTTATAAAGAGGGGAAAGGGGCAAACTTTGTTAGATTTTGTTTTGCAAAAAAAATGGCGGTCATAGAACAAGCATGTGATGGTCTCCGCAAATTAAGAAAGTAGGTATAATCATATGTCGAAGAAAATTAGTTTTGCTGGTCCGTGGATTACCGAGAAAGAGATGGATGCTGTTCTTAACGCAGTGAAAAGTGGGTGGTATGAGAATTATACAAGGGATACCGAAGAGCTGATTGATACTGTCTGCTCTTACACAGGTATGAAATATGCAATTCCAACGCATTGCTGTACACTGGCACTGCATTTAGCCACTGCTTCACTTGGCTTAGGAAAAGGCGATGAAGTGATAGTCACTGACCATAGTTGGGTGGCTACAGCATATGCTATTACGTATACTGGGGCAAAATGTATATTTGTCGATATTGATCCGGAAACACTTTGTATTGACCCTCAAGCAATTGAAAATGCGATTACTGAGAATACAAAAGCAATTATGCTAGTTCATAATTTTGGACTTCCGGCTGATATGAATAGAATTATGGATATTGCGAAATTGCATCGCCTAAAAGTTATTGAAGATGCTGCACCTGCTATGGGTTCGACCTATAAAGGACATCGTGTGGGAACCTTTGGAGATGTATCCTGCTTTAGCTTTCAAGGGGCTAAGATTGCAGTTGCAGGTGAAGGCGGGGTGTATTTAACGAATAATGAAGAAGTGTTTCAAAAAGCAACTTTATTGGCAAATATGGGACGCACAGATCGAGTGATGCCCTTCTGGTCTGATTCTCTTGGATATCAGTATACCATTTCAAACTTATCAGCAGCGCTTGCAAATGTGCAGATGAAACGGATTGATGAGCTAGTCGAAAAGAAGCGCCAACTTTTCATATGGTATAGGGATAGGCTCATGAATCACCCCAAAATTTCAGTCGTTCATGAACAAAAAGATACATTTGGAAACTATTGCTATCCGTCAATTTTCATTAAGGATAGTGATACTCCGCGAGATGAAATATTAACCATATTCCGAGATCATAATATTCATGCCAGACCAGGGTTTCCGCAAATGAGCAATTTTCCAATTTATGTAAATGATAAACGTTTTGAAAATCCAGTAGCAAAACGTTTTGAAAAAAACGGATTGGTATTGCCGTCTGCCGCAAATTTAGACGAAAATGACATTGATTTCGTATGTGAGATATTGTTGAAATTGCTGTAGTGTAATGCAGTGGAGATTTCGAGAGCAATGATATGTCAAAAAGGCATACGGTAACAGAGCAATATGTTTGTGGACTTCCCAAAGAAGTGGCACTCAACTGAATTTTTTTAGTTACTATTCACTGCATTTAGAGCTGTTAAATGTATTTACCATTCAGATCTGTTTATCCCTCAAAATAGTCGACCGTTAGGAAAATTGGTTATATAAATTACTAAGGAAAGTATCAGATTTAGGGCAAGCACAAAAAGAGAAATTAACAATAAAGTCTAATTGCCCGCTAAGAGAGATTTTACGTATGTTTTGGATTTGGTAAATTTGAACAAGATCAAGCTTTCGGATGTAAAGGTGTTGATTGAAAACTTTTCTCTGGACAACGGACAATACTGCAATATTTCCTGAATCCCATTACCAAGGGGCTTGGGGAAAATTTGAAAGAGAATTAAATACGCGAAAGAAAAGGAGATCGATGAAGGCTAGACTGCAGCGTAAATATAAAAAGAGGGAGTCAAGCGAAAGGCTTCGCCTAATAGGCGTTCGCCATCCGCAAGGCCTCCCTCATAAAAGGGGGTTTCGCAATGAAAACGCCTTGACTAAATACAAGAGCTAAACTTGTGCTTGTTATCGTTTTTGCAGCTGCAAAGATTCTAGTGTGGATTGTCAACACTTATTTAGACAACTTTTTTAAGACTAGTAAGCCGATATTCTTTTGGGGTCAAATAACCTAATGAGGAATGAATCCTGTGATTGTTAAACCAGTTTACATAATCTGATAATTCGTATTGCAATTGCTCCAACGTTTCATATCCCTGCCCTTTTACGAATTCGGTTTTGATGATTTTAAACGTGGCTTCCGCTACCGCGTTGTCATAGGGGCATCCCTTCATACTCAGAGAACGGCGGATGTGGAAGGCTTCAAGCGTTTCATCCAGAGCTTTATTTTTAAACTCGTTTCCGCGGTCCGTATGAAAAATCTGTATTCGATTCAGGTTTACATCTATGCGGGAAAACGCTTTGCCTACCATTGTGGCGTTTTTATTTTTTCCGGTGCTGTACCCTATGATTTCCCTGTTAAACAGGTCAACCAGTACACAGATATAGTTCCAGCTGTTCCAAACCCCCACATAAGTCAGGTCGCTGACTACTACGTTGTATTGCGGCTGGTCGGAGAATTCCCTATCTACTATGTTCTGCACCTTGGATTCGTTGCATTTATCTACATGGGACCTGTACTGCGCCACTGTATAGGACGATACCAGCCCTTCCTGTTTCATGATCCGCCCAATTCGCCTCCGTGAAATGACGAACCCTTTTTTCAGCAGCTCTATTTTGATTTTTCGGATACCATAATTATTCCGGCTTTGCCGGAATATCCCCCGGATTTCAGCTGCCAGACTGTCCTCTGCCGGTGGCTGCTTTGCTTCATAATAGTAGGTGCTCCTTGGAATGTCTAGGACTTTGCACATTGCTGGCACAGGGTATTTGTGGGCGTTCGCCTTGATCACATTTACTTTCGTCCTAAAATCGGCGCTGCTTGTTTTAAAATGCCGTTCTCCATTTCGATCTGCTTTAGTCGTTTCTGGAGTCCAGCCAGCCTCTGCTGTTCAGGGGAACGGCTATCCTTCTCATGGAAAGAGCCGGATGTCCCTGACTGCTTGAGCCATTTATCTAATAGGGATGTTGCAATGCCGTACTCACGGCAGATATCACATTTTCTCTTTCCATTATGATATAGCTGCACAATTTGTTGCTTGAAATCGTCCGTATAAGAATGCGGTTTTCTTCTTTCGGTCATGCTTTTTTGCTCCTTTGATTCTTTTATTTTATATGACCTTAAAATATCTGTCTAGTTAAGTATAACCTATCCATAGTGGGCTTGACAGGTGGCATGCCATTCGCGAAGGCTCCTATCATGCAGTCAATACGATTTTGCAGGATGGGGAATAGATGGCCTTAGCAAGCAGCTTTGCTTGCCCCTATAATTATGCTAGAAATGCTTTGGCACGATGATGGGAAAAGCGCAGGTTAAATTGGGGAATTTTGAAGAACCCCTTTCGTTTGATGACAAAATATGCTATCATGAGGCATACAAAGAAGAAAAGTGCGGCAAAGTACATAGGAGGATGCATTGGCGGGGAAAGCCAACGGGGCGGGTACGTGAAGGCCTTTGTAAACCTGGAAGCCCAGAAGAGCTTCTACCCTGGCTACCATATTGAGAAACGGGGGATATTTTATGGGTCGAGGATGATTTCGGCGCAGTACAATACGGAATTTACAGAGCCGGACTACAACGGCATCAAGAAAGTGTACTCCATCTGGATATGCATGAACCCGTCGAAGAAGGAAGGCAACACGATCACCAGGTACTGCATGGCGAAGGAGGATCTGGTAGGGGAGGTCGAGGATAGACCGGAAGCATACGACCTGATGTGTGTGATTCGGATCTGCCTAGGGGACGAGGACATAAGGGGATCTTAAAGCTTCTGGGCGTGCTGCTGTCGTCAGAGAAGAAGGCGGAAGAGAAGAAATCGGTGCTGGAGAAGGAATTTGGCATAGCCATGAGCAAGGAGATGGCGAAGGAGGTCAGCGTTATGTGCAATTTAAGCCAAGGGGTGCTGGAAATAGGGATTCAAAAGGGTGAGGAAATAGGGATTCAAAAAGGGGAATGGGAGAGGGAGAAGTATAATGTACCCTATAAGGTGGACACATTAAGAAGAAGGCATCCCTGAAAATAGACATTAAGAAGAAGGGGGATACCCTTAGATGTAGACAGCTCTAAGTGGGGATTTCCTTCTGTTGGATGTTGAGATATAATAAAAACATTCATAGGAGGACAAGTATGAGAGAATACACTGCAAAAGAGATAAAGCAGCTAAAAGCCAATCTTTATACGCTTAATATTACAAAGAACAAATTATATTTTACTGCGAAATTCAAAGAAGACTTTTGGTGCAGCTATCAAGCCGGAAATGCACCGAAGAAAATCATGGCAGATCTAGGCTATGACGTGAAACTATTTCGTCAGAAGCAGATAGATAGTATTGTTCAGCGGATCAAAAGCCAGGCGCTATCGGGTGGTGGATTTAGCGAAGGCGAAAACACGACGAAGCGGATGCCAATGAAAAGCCCATCTTCTCCACAGGATTCCCCACAAAGATTGGAACAGATGCAGCATGAGCTCCTATACTTGCGCCAGGAAGTGGAGTTTTTAAAAAAAATTATAAAAGCAGACAGCCCGAAACGGAAAGGCTGATTATGGGGGAATCAAGCTGTAGGTTCGAAATCATCCATGAAGTGCTGAGCGGAAAGGACAATGCACTGTCGGTAACGATGCTGTGTGGCATTGCAGGGGTGTCCCGCTCTGGATATTACCGCTGGAGGGCTGGAAGAAGATAAGCGCAATGAGCTGGAACTGCGGGATAGGGCTGATTTTGAGCTCCTCCTGAAGGCATATATGCATAGGGGATATGACAAGGGTGCAGGGGGAATCTATATGAGCCTGCTCCATCAAGACCCTCCGGTGGCAATGAATAGAAAGAAAATCCGGCGCTTGATGAAAAAGTATGGCTTAGCCTGTCAGATTAGGAAAGCAAACCCCTATAGGAGGATGGCAAAAGCAATTAAGACCAGTCATGTGCCAGGGAATTTACTGAACCGGGAGTTTCGGCTACATGGGCCGAGGACGGCTCTCTTGACAGACATTACATACATTCCATATAATGGCGTGTTTTGCTACCTGTCAACAGTCATAGATGCTTTTACAAAGCAGATACTCTCTTATGTTATGAGCGAATCGCTAGAGGTTGACTTTGTATTAGAAACAGTGAATAGGATGGTAGACAGGCATGGGGTTTCGTTGACAGCCGGAACATTAATCCATAGTGACCAAGGCTGCCACTATACCAGCTGCAGCTTCATTCAAATAGTGAAGGACAAGAACTTAAGACAGTCCATGTCCCGGAGAGGGAACTGCTGGGACAATGCGCCCCAAGAGAGCTTCTATGGTCATATGAAGGATGAAATAGACCTAAGCGGATGTGAAACATATGTGCAAGTAAAGGCGGTCATAGATGACTGGATGGATTACTATAATAGAGAACGGTATCAGTGGCAATTATCCAAGCTGTCACCAGATGAATATTACCAATATATCACAACTGGGAAATATCCGCTAACAGGAATAAAGCAACCAGAGCATATCAATTAAATATAACAATATCCAACACGAACAAAGAATCTCTTTTTCTTAAATTGTCCTTGACAAGGGGTACAGTTTAAAGTTGGCGTTTGCATTTATCTCCACTTTGAAAGAATTTGGGTTAAATGACAACGAAACCATGGAAAGGCTTAGGGCGAAAGGGATAGACGAGACATACCTAAAAGCCTATCATGCACAAACCCCATATAACGGCATTTGATCTCTCCTATTGATGTCGTTGCCTAGGAAAACGATACGCCAACTGCCTATTTTAGCGGCTGCGAATAGAATTGGTGGGAAAACATGGCATATGAAAATTACGTGTGATATGGGGTAGGAAGATGATTAGAATTGCAATCGTAGAAGATGAGGTCGCGCACCGTGACTTGCTCGTAAGTTACATTGCGCGTTATGAAAATGAGAGTGGCGAGCAACTGAAAGTCAAGACATTCAAAGATGGTTTTGAGATTCTAGAAGACTACAAATCCGAGTATGAGATTATTTTGCTGGATGTACAGATGCCGTTCGTGGATGGTATGCTAACGGCAAAAGAAATCCGCACGATGGATAACGAAGTAGTGTTGATATTTATTACAAATATGGCTCAATATGCAATTCATGGATACGAGGTAGAGGCGATGGACTATGTCCTAAAACCCATCAGCTACTTTGCATTTACCCAAAGACTTGAGCGTGCAATTAAAAGGATAGGAAATCGCAAGGAGAACAATGTTTCGATCAAGGTCAAAGGCGGCAGTAGGCAGTTAAGCGTCTCTGATATCTATTACATCGAAAGTCAGAACCACAACTTAATCTATCATACATCGAAGGGCAACTATATATCACAAGGGGCACTTAAAAATGTCGAACCAGAATTGCAATCCATGTATTTTGAGCGAGGCAACAGCGGATATCTGATCAATTTAAGACATGTCGATGCTGTGCAAGATGGCTGCGCGTTGGTTGGTGGGGAACATCTTGTGCTTAGCCGATCAAAAAAGAAGTCATTTATGGATGCGCTTACAAAATATGTTGGTGAGGTGATGAAATGATTGTGCCAATCATGTCTGAAGATCTTCCTGATATCCCGCGTATCTATTCTGCCATTGCCGAATGGAGTGCATGCCTTACGTGCATTTTATTTATGAGAGAAAGGCTAAAAGGATGGAAACTTGTGGGCATTTGTGCGGTGAACTTGGTGCTTCAATTCGTATTTTGGATTTTGACAGAGGGCGTGCCTGTGAGCTTATGGATCCCATCAATGATAGCCGCTGCTGGACTCATGTATGCCTTTATCAAGTGTGCAGGATGCGTAAATGCTACAGGTGCGGGCTATGAATGTGCACGTGCTTTTGTACTTGCAGAACTTGCGGCATCGCTGGAATGGCAAGTTCATTGTTATCTGTGGCCCGCTAACGATGCGAAAAGAGTATGGGCCGTAGCATTGCTCCTAGGTACCTATGTGGCCGTATTTTATATCGTTTCGAGGCTAGAGAAGAAATATACAATCATTGATAATAAGATTGGAATCACTCGTAAAGAATGGTTATCAGTCACCGCTATCGGTATCACAATATTTGCAGTAAGCAATCTAAGCTTTGTGACGATTAATACGCCATTTAGTGGACAATATGGACGCGAGATCTTTAATATTCGCACAATTGTCGATCTCGGTGGACTTGCATTTCTATATGCCTATCATATCCAATGCCACGACCATCGGGCACAGCGTTCGCTCGGATCGATGCAAAATATCCTGAACAATCAATATGCACAGTACCAGCAATCAAAGGAAAGTGTCGATATCATAAACCGAAAATACCACGATATGAAGCATCAAATTGCGATTCTTCGAGCGGAGAAAAGTGATGAGGCGCGTAATGCCTATCTTGACGAGATGGAGGAAGATATAAAGGCATACGAGGCAGAAAATAAGACAGGCAATGCAGTGCTTGATATACTGCTCACGAGCAAGAGCTTATACTGTTCGCTTCGAGGCATTAGTTTTACCTGTGTCGCGGATGGAACATTATTAAATTTCATGGATGTAATGGACATCTGTACGATATTTGGAAATGCACTTGACAACGCCATTGAATATACGGAAAAGATTGAAGATTTTGAAAAACGGCTGATTCATGTCACGGTCTTTCATCAAAAGGGCTTCTTGGTGATACGTTTTGAAAATTACTATGAAGGCCGCGAACTGCCATCTGGTGAGCTTCCAAAGACGAGTAAGAAAGATAAAGACTATCATGGATTCGGGTTAAAGAGTATACGTTTCATCGCCCAAAAGTATGATGGAACGGCGACTGTTGATATCAATGGATGCTGGTTTGAACTAAAAATTTTGATTCCGCTTGTGAATGGATGATACCATTTTTATTTCATGTTTATGAAATTTTAATCCCTCATGTTCCAATTACGCAAAAATAATGCAAATTATGCAAAAAATATGCATGAGAAAGCATATCGTGATATGATTTCCCTATGTTAAAAATACGCATCTAAAGTGCGAAAAAATGGAGGGAAAAGGAATATGCTTAGTATTAATTTTGATGATGTAATTGGGGTTCTAAAATCATGTGCGCCATATCTGATTTTTTTCGGGGTAGTGTTGATTTTAGGTATTATTACGCTTATTGTGGGGGGAAAACTAAAAAAGCCCAAAAGAAAGCTGGTGAGATCGCAGACGGGGATTGCAATACTTCTCGCATTGATTATAGCTGTTAATTTGATTTGCTTTATTCCAATGTCTAGCTTGATCTCGCTTGCAACCGGAAATGGAACAATTCAGGACGAGACTTCAGCAGAAGCGACGCAACTATGTATTGACATTGCAAAAGAAGGCATTGTCCTTTTGCAAAATGAAGATTCCATTTTACCTTTGAAAAATTCAGAAAACTTAAATGTATTTGGATGGGCTTCCACAAATCCATGTTATGGCGGTACAGGTTCGGGTTCCTTATCCGATGCATATGAAACGGAGACGTTGCTAAGTGGACTGCTGGATGCAGGATATAACTTAAATACTGAGTTATCAGATTTTTACACATCTTATCGAGCGGATCGCCCGGAGGTTGGAATGTTTGCGCAGGATTGGACGTTGCCGGAGCCTACAGCAGATTCCTACAGTGATGCATTATTGGCAGGGGCGAAAGAATTTTCTGATACTGCACTTGTTGTAATTACGCGTGTTGGTGGAGAAGGCGCTGATATACCGACAGATGTAAGCAAAGTTAATTATACGGATAATTCTGATGATTACAAGGACTTTGAAGTTGGAGAGCATTACTTGCAATTAAGCCGCACGGAAAAAGATATGGTGGAACTTGTTTGTGATAACTTTGATAATGTAATCTTTGTGTATAATGGTGCCAACGCTATGGAACTTGCTTTTGTCAATGACTACAGTCAGATTAAGGGCGTAATCTGGTGTCCTGGCACAGGGCAATCCGGTTTTAAGGCCCTAGGAGAAATTGTGCATGGAGAGGTGAACCCGTCAGGGAAAACAAGTGATACCTTTATCAAAGATTTGACCTTAACGCCCGTTTACAATAATATCGGCAAGTTTAACTATACAAATATGGATGAGTTTGCATCAGAGAGCTTTGGCGAACAAACGCTTCCAAGCTTTGTAAACTATGTGGAAGGCATTTATGTAGGATATCGCTTCTATGAGACAGCAGCGGATGAGGGCCTTATTAAGTATGAAGATGAAGTCCTTTACCCATTTGGATTTGGCCTTTCGTATTCAACATTCAAGCAGACAATGGGGAAAATGACAGAGTCAAATGGACAGTTATCTTTTGATGTTACAGTAGAAAATACTGGGAATGTAGGTGGCAAGGATGTTGTGGAGATTTATTATAATCCACCTTATACAAATGGGGGCGTTGAAAAATCAACAGCAAACTTAATCGCATTTGATAAAACCGATGAGCTAGCTCCGGGAGAATCGCAGACAATTCCGATCTCTTTTTCGATTGAGGAAATGGCTTCTTATGATAGCTCCGATCAAGGTGGCTATGTGCTAGAGTCTGGTGATTATGGAATTTCTTTAAGAACAGATTCTCATACGATTGTTGAGGAACAAACTTATACGTTAGACAGTGAAATAAGGTATGACGATGGTCGTTCATCCGATGCTATCGTTGCAACAAATCAATTTTCGGATGCCATAGGAGAGGCTACCTATCTTTCTCGTGCAGACGCTTTTGCGAATTATGATATCGCTACAGCAGCACCAAAAAGTTTTTCAATGCCGGAAGAATATAAATCAGAATTTGTAACAAACATAAATTATAACCCTGAAGATTTTAATGACAATAATGATGAGATGCCTGTAACTGGCGCGAAGAATGGACTTACTGCGAATGATTTGCGTGGGGTGGATTACGAGGATCCACAATGGGAGGATCTATTGGATCAACTGACTGTTGGTGAGATGGATTCGATCATTTCATTAGGTGGTTATCAGACGCCGGAAATTTCTAGTATAGGACTTGTACAGACGATTAATTGCGATGGCCCCGCTTCTATCAATAATAATTTTACGGGAACAGGTTCCATTGGTTTTCCATCAGCAATTATGATTGCTTCGACATGGAATCATAAGCTGGCATCTGCTTTCGGAGAAAGTATTGGAAAAATGGCAGCAGAAATGGGAGTTTCAGGTTGGTATGCACCAGCTATGAACACGCACCGCTCAGCTTTCGCAGGACGTAACTTCGAGTATTATTCAGAAGATGGATTTTTAGCTGGAACAATGGCGGCAAAGGCTGTGTTAGGAGCAGAAAAAGAGGGCGTTTTTGCTTTCATCAAACATTTTGCCTTAAACGATCAAGAAGATAATCGAAATAGTATGCTTTGTACATGGTCAGAGGAACAGCCGATACGGGAAATCTATTTAAAACCATTTGAAATGGCTGTAAAAGAAGGTGGCGCAAAGGCTGCTATGTCATCCTTTAACTTTATTGGAACTACTTATGCAGGTGCAAATCCTCAATTGCTAAATATAGTTCTTCGTGATGAATGGGGATTTAGAGGTTTTGTCTTGACTGATTATTTTGGGGTATATGGATATCAGAATGCAGATCAGGAAGTTAGAAATGGGAATGATATTATGTTAGTACCATATGAGACAGAAACAAACCATGTAAAAGATCAAAAGAGTGCAACTAGTATCAAAGCGATGCGACAGTCAACTAAAAATATAATATATACAGTTGTAAATAGCAGATCTTATTCACCGGAAGTGCTGGATATGAGCACACCGACATGGAAGATTGTAGCAGTTGTTATTGATGTACTGCTTGGTCTTGCTATCATTGCACTAGAGGTAGCAGCGATTAAAAAATATCGCAGGCGTACAACAGAGATAGACACATTAGGGACAGAACCGCCAATTTCTTTAAAATAATGACAGGCATTGACCTAAGGAGGTTTTCCAAAATGAAGTATGCAGCATTGATTAATCAGATGACGCTAGAGGAGAAAGCATCACTTTTCTCCGGAGAAGGGCAGTTCTACACAAAGACAGTAGAGTGGCTTGGTATCCCTTCTATGTATCTCTCAGATGGTCCCCACGGCGTGCGAAAGCAAGCAGGTGCGAGTGACCATCTAGGGCTCAATGCCAGCCTCCCTGCAACATGCTATCCAACAGCTGCCACAATTGCAAATTCTTGGGATGCAGACTTAGGCGAGCAGCTCGGGCAGCATCTTGGAAAAGAGGCGGCAAGCCAGGGCGTCAATGTGCTTTTGGGCCCTGGGCTCAATATCAAACGTAGTCCATTATGCGGTCGTAATTTCGAGTATTTTTCGGAAGATCCCTATCTATCGGGTAAGATGGCGGCAGCATATATTCGGGGCATCCAAGCGGAAGGTATCTGCGCCTGCCCCAAACATTTTGCGGTCAACAGCCAAGAACTGCTTCGTATGCATAGTGATTCAATTGTAGACGAACGAGCGTTTCACGAAATTTACCTCACAGGTTTTGAAATTGCTGTCAAAGAAGGTAAGCCGCTCTCAATTATGACCTCATATAACAAAATCAATGGCACCTATGCCAGTGAAAATCGGATGATGCTAAGAGACATCCTCGTAGAGAAATGGGGCTTTGAAGGCTTTGCCGTGACAGATTGGGGTGGAAGCAACGACCGCGCAAATGGTGTAATGGCAGGCAATCATTTGGAGATGCCGACCACCTATGGTGATGGCGACCGCGAACTGCTTGCGGCTGTAAGAGATGGCCGATTGAAAGAATCGATTATTGACGAGATGCTGGACGAATATCTACAGGTACTATTTAGGACACAGATTAAAGAATCAAGAAAGAAAAATTCATTTGATATGGATGCACATCATGATTTTGCAAGAAAAGCTGCAACGGCAAGCATCGTGCTGCTTAAAAATGAAGTGGATATCTTGCCATTGCAGTCTCATTCAAAAGTTGCGGTCATCGGTGATTTTGCAAAAGTGCCACGATATCAAGGCCATGGGTCAAGTGTAGTCAATCCGACAAAACTCGACAATCCACTTGCATGTCTAAAAGAGAGCTCATTAAATCTCATTGGCTATGCGGCAGGGTTTCGTCGTCACGGAGGTGATGACGCGTCATTGCTTGCGGAAGCAAAAGAGCTTGCCCATAAAGCAGATTGTATTCTTTTGTTTTTAGGCTTAGACGAGATGAGCGAGTCTGAGGGGATGGATCGCAGCCACATGCGTATTCATCAGAATCAAGTTACATTGTTAAATGAAATTGCAGATATCAACCCCAATATCGTCATCATCTTTTCAGGTGGCGCACCGGTCGAGATGCCATGGATTAGTAAATGCAAGGCAATGCTCCATGGGTATCTAGGAGGGCAAGGCGGTGGTTTCGCAATTGTAGATATACTTACAGGCAAAGTCAATCCATCCGGAAAACTTGCAGAGACATGGCCGATATCCTATGATGATACTCCTGCGAAAAGGTATTATCCCGGCAAAGAAAAGACATCGGAGTACCGTGAAAGTATCTATGTTGGCTATCGATATTATGACAAGGTTCAAAGGCAGGTTCGCTTCCCTTTTGGGTATGGCCTAAGCTACACGAGTTTTGAATATTCAGATCTTGCCGTGGATGATTCTATTGTAACATTTGCAATTACCAACACCGGAAGTGTTGCTGGTTTGGAGATTTCTCAATTATATATTGGGTTGCCTAAGAGCCGTATTTATCGTCCTACATGTGAATTAAAGGGCTTCGCAAAGACAGCACTGCAGCCAGGTGAGACAAAGGTTGCCTCAATACCATTGGACGATAAGGCTTTTCGCTATTTTAATATATCGACAAAACAATATGAAGTGGAGGGTGGACAATATCTTCTGCAAATAGGTGCATCCAGTCAGGATATCCGTTTGCATACGATGCATGAGGTTTTAGGAAGCGATCACGCAGATGATGCAAATGATGTCAAGGATGCAAACAATGTCAAGGATGTAAACGATGCAAACGATGTCAAGGATGTCAATGATGTAAGCGATGCAAATGATATGAATGCCTTTTCTGAAATATCATGCTACAATTTAGGGACAATTGAAGATGTCAAGGATGAAGAGTGGGCAAAACTGCTTGGAAGGGACATTCCAAAGACAACATGGAACCGCTCAAAATTTCTTGAGCGCAACGATACCTTCTCACAGCTATTCTACGCAAAGTCATGGATTGGTAGATTTGTATATTTTATTCTAACCACTTTGAAAAATAAATCGGAGAAAAAAGGCGCACCTGACTTAAATATCTTATTTATCTACAACATGCCATTTCGTGCAATTGCAAAGATGATGGGGCAGGTATTTGATTTGGCAATGGTGGATGCTCTGCTTGAGATCTTTAATGGGCACTTTTTTAAAGGAACAGGACATCTGATAAAGGCGAAGATTGCAAAAACAAAAGCGACGAAAGACACTGCGAACAGATTGGCTGATTCAAAATAAACAAGATGAGGAATGATATGAGTGACAATGAAAAAAAGATGACAACATCAAAAGGGATAAAAGGTGTGTGGCAACGATTTAAAGTAGCACATCCAACGATTGCACAGTTTTTAGTGTTTTTTATATTGTCCAATGGAGTGACAATTTTGCAGATGCTGATGATGCCAATTCTTCGCAGTGTGTTTGATGGGACGAGTTTGGTACAGACTGCATTTCAAGTATTCCCAATTGGGCACAATACAGATGGCTCGCAATATTATATATTTAATTATGCGGCCGGTGCAATTTCCGGTGATGGCAGTGGTGGCGGATTGGCATATTTTCTTTCCGTGCAGATTACGATGGGCATTGCGCAGGTGATCAATTTCTTTGCACAGCGCAATGTGACATTTAAATCCAATGGCTCAATCTGGAAAGCGGCTCTTTGGTATGTGCTCGCCTATATCGTAATCACGCTTGTTGCAGGCGCACTGCAAGGACTTTACAAAGCACCGATCTACAATATTTTGATGCGTGCAATGGGTAGCACAGGCGAGACATTTGCGGACTTTATCACGATGATTATCAATTCCGCGATATCATTTTGGGTATTTTTCCCTATATTTAAGGTAATCTTTCGAAGTAAAGCCGAATAGGGGAAGGTCTATATACAAAGGCTGCTGACGGTGATGACTGGGTTGATGGATTTGGATTGCCAAATCAAGTAAGCTCACCTATTTTCAGTACCCACATATAGGGTTCCTTTGCAAGGGATTAAATGTGTGGGCGTTGATTTATGCTACAAAAGCAGCACCGGCCACTACTTATTTTGATACAATGTACAGCAGGCAAAAAGCCGTCTAAATCCCAATAACAAAGGGATTTGGACGGCTTTTTAAGTTTTAACGATTAAGGTGCAGACGGAGTTTTGAGATTTTATCGAAACAATGTCGGGAAATTCTGCACAGGTCAAATGCTCCGCCATATTTTTACCGATACCGGGGATTTTAGTTAGGTTGGCCATAACTGTACACTCACCCTTTAAACGCGCAGTTCTCAATATGGTCATTGACCACTCCGACCGCTTGTAAGTAGCTGTAAACAATCGTACTGCCGACAAACTTAAAACCGAACTTTTTCATATCTTTGCTGATTTTGTCTGATAGTGGCGTTGTTGCAGGCATTTTACCCTGCTCTTGCCAGTGGTTCACGAGCGGCTTGCCGTCAACGCAACCCCAAATGAAGTCACTAAGTGAACCAAGGTTTATGACAGCTTGTGCGTTGGCAATTGCGGCGTTGACTTTCAGCTTGTTACGCACAATGCCACTGTTTTGGAGCAGTTCGGCAATTTTGTTTTCGTCATAAGCGGCAATTTTGCCTATATCCCAGTTATCAAAAGCGGCGCGGTAATTCTCACGTTTATGCAGTATGCACGACCACGACAAGCCCGCTTGCGCCCCTTCAAGAATAAGCATTTCAAAGAGCATTCGCTCGTCAAAACACGGTTTGCCCCACTGATTGTCGTGATATTCGCGCATAAGTTCATCGGAAACATCACCCCAAGGGCAGCGAATCATTTTATTCATATCCCAACTACCTCCGACATTCGTCTAATATCGCCTGCAATCATTTGCATTCCACCTATCAAACAGGCAACTGTAGGAGACACCGCTATTGCCAAATATATAAGCGAGATCCAAGGCTGATAATTCACATAAAATTCACGGAACGATAAGCTCCAAGGGTGTTTAACTATAACCCAACCGAAAATATCAAACACAATTGTAATTCCTATCCAAATTAGACCTGTTATTATCGCATCAGACAGCGTGATTATTGTCAAATGTCCAAAATTCTGCATTTTACTTTTCCTCCTGCTTTTTAATCAAGTCCTTAGCGGTTATATCGGGGTGGTGATAGCGCCTCCGTTTCTCCGTTTTGCCTTGATAATGTATGGCTTGTTGCGGGCAAAACTGCAAACAAGCCATACATTGCTCACATTTTTCGGCGAACGTAGGCTTGCCGTTTTTAAGCTCGACATTGCAAATCGGGCAGATTTTGACGCACAATCCGCAAGACGTACAATCGTCGCTGATTGTATATTTCAGTGCGGTCTTGTTGACGCTCCGACGAAATAGTTCCGTAGCCAACAGCATAAACGGATTAGACTTCCCGCAAGGACGCTTTGCTTTATCGCGGATTGCCGAGGCAATGACGGGAAGTTTTTTTGCGGTTTGAGTGTTCGCAGTATCCGCTTTTTCTGGCTTGCCATACATCAAGATGTAGTTGCCACCCATATTCAGCAATGTTCCAAAGTTTAAGCTACGCCCTTTTGCGGACAGCAACTTGCCCATCTCTGCTAATCCGTTTCCAGCCCTCCCGCCACAGGTCGCAACGGCAAACAAATATGCGCTTTCAGGTATATTGAGCGACTCTATAAAATTCTTGACAACGAGCGGAAGGCCAACAAAGTAGACGGGGTAGACAAATCCGATACGCTCGTAGCCGGACAAATCTGCACCGAAGCTGTCCGTAAGAGAGCAGATTTCAGTATCGCCAAGCACCGCTGCAATTTCACGCGTCACAAACAGGCTGTTGCCCGTACCTGAAAAGTAGAATATTACGTTCATTTTAAAATCCTCCAATCATCATAACTCTGTGGCATTTCAAGACAGAGGTCGATTCGTTCGCAGCGAGTCATAAAGTTTCACCATTCAATTCTTTCAAGCGCAGCAACCGTTTTCTAAACTTCGGGGCTTTGAACGATTCAGCGGGGTCATAATAATAGCGGTTACCGCTGATAAGTTCGCGCTGAATTATTGCCAAGACTACAAGTGTGTTGTATTACCCAACTTCGCCGTTTGCTATCGCTACTTCATCAAGCAGGGTATCGCGAATAATATCTGTGTAGTTGAAAAATCCATACTCCTCACAGCATATCGGATATTCGACTTTAACATAATTATTAAAGTCATCACAAAAATTTTGGAACAAGCTTGCCTTTAATGCTAATTTTCTTTTCCTTCGAGGTTATTTTGCCGACCGTATCCCCATCTACCATATTCAGTATCCGGCTTAACGTCGGCTTGGACAGATATTTTTCTATGCCGAAATGTTCTGTGTAGAAATCAATTTGGTTTCCCAAATAGACCATCCTATCGGCAAGTTCCGTTATGCCATTTTGCCACCGCACCCATAATCAATAGTAATACATCGCTCAATACGTGCTTAATATAGCCTTTGTGCCTTGGATCTTCAATTACTGCGAACTCCCTCTTGAATTCACTCCATATGCCCTATCTCTGCCCATTTTCATTTGATTATGCCTGCCAAATGGGTTCGTGTCAAGTTTTTTATGAAACGAACGTGGTAGATGTAGATTTTGGATTGACAGTAGAATATGTTGGCGCTATAATGATTTGGTTGTAACACATCGTAATTGCTGGCTTTCCCAAAAGGGCAATAAAAAACCTCTGTGATTACTCACAAGGGCTACCCAAGTCTTGATAAGGTTGGTGTCCAGCTAAGATAAGGTTAATAGCGTTAATAAGATTGAAAGTTATCTATGGAGGAAAAAATATGTGACAAATACTGCATATCCGGTTCTTTGCGGTGGCACTTTCCTCACGCGGATTCTTCAATTGAGGAAGCCTACGGCATCGCACCTTCTGTTTGATGGACTTGACGAAATTGCTGCCGGACGCACTGAAAGATTCGAACTTGAGGTAGAAGCATTGACCGACAAATATTCAAAGAATATATTTGTTTTGCCATCTCGTCCTTTTAAGCACTTCGTTTCCTTTGAGAGGTTCAGCTTGTTTAAGCTGATGCCATTTAATCCGCAGCAAGCGACTTTCTTAAAGACTTATGTTCGAACTTGTGCCGGAGGTACTTTGAAGGCAGTAGCTGCCATTTCACGCACCGTTCTTTTCAGGAGTACCTCTGTGTGCTGCTTTTCTCCAAACAGAAATACAAGTTTATAACCAAACTTGGAGATTTCTTCGAAAAGCATTAACGCAGATGTATGTAGATAATGCATTCTTCATGATTTGCGATATGGTCACTGAAAAAGCCGAGGAGTACATTCTGCTGCCGTATCTGAATTTGCTATTTGGCAGCAAGCACGACAAATACGATGGCGAAGACGATAATCTTCTTAACCTGCTGTAATCGATGGATAAGATAATTGCCATCGATTCATGCTAATTCATACGAAATACAAAATAGTCCTTGTGCTTCAACCAAAGATATGTTATACTCATTGATGGTCTGAGCTGCAGGGCAACAATTGGAGGTAAAGTGAAATGTCTAACGAACCTGAAAAGTGGTCAAGCCTTGAAGAGATAGCCGAGCATCTTGGCGTAAGCAAGGACACTATCCGCAACTGGATAAAGAAAGGCGCCATCCCGTACCGTCGGATAGGCAAGCAGTTCAAGTTCAGGATTTCGGAAGTGGACGAATGGGTTGACAGCGGCAAGAGTGCAGAGATTGAATGAGCCGCCGATGGTGAATAAATGTCAAAGGGGCAATGAAAAGGTGATTGCAATTTATGGATATATCGAAACCATACAACAGCTGTCTGACTGCCGAACAGTTTCTCTTCTATGAGATGAGGATTGTTGCGAAGCAGTGTTTAGAGGGCAGAACCGTTGAAAATATAATTGAGTACGTTAAGCGGGACAACCTCTTCCAGTACCCGACGGAGCGTAAAATCAGCAAGTTTGTCCGTGCCTGCCATAAGAGAATCGTTGCGCTTGGCAACGAGAAGCTGGTCTACGAAGTGGCAAATGCCCCGGTCGAGGCAGCGAAGCAGATTAACCTCTACGCTATGATGCGGTACAACCGTCTCGTGCGTGAGTTTATGGAAGTGATATGTCAACCTATTTTTGGACAATTTTTTGCCGAACCGCAACACATTAATAAAGCGTATTTATAGAGTTTGATGATTGACTATATTGT
>JAJQRA010000025.1:0-20775 GCA_046533095.1 Lachnospiraceae bacterium ZAX-1
CCTGGTTTCCGCCATGAGCTTTTTTGCGTTATAGAAATACCCCTTTCCCTCTTTGTAATCTATTTTAGACTGTTCAGCGAAATAATTATTCATATCGATCCGTCCTTTCTGTAAGTTCTGGCTTCAGACTTTTTTTGTCCAAATGTCTTGAGGGGCAACGTCCCTTATTTTCATGAAGCTTCCCATTGTCTGCTTGTGGCAAAAGGAAAGCTGTCCATAGAAAAGACACTTTCCACGGCAATGAGCTCTATTTCCACAAGCCTGTTCCTCGCAAGCATGGTTCAACATCTCTTGCCGATAGCCCTCAAATTCAAGATTCCAAATTCTGTCCATGCTGACCGTGCCCAAATTGAAAACAAACCGCTCATCATTTGCAAACGAACACGGAGATACGTTCATGTTCTCGTCGATATATATGGAAAAGAATCCACATTCACATGAGTCAACACAATCGACGTTCACATCGGTATACCGCATAAGCAACGGAACAAAGCAAGCGTCAAAACCAATCCGCGCCGCACAGCTGTTGCCGCCGATCATCTTTATAAATCGTGTAAACCTCTCATCCGTAAGTTGCAGACAACGAGCCAAGCTTGCCCGCCCTTTTGGCTTATAGGTCAAAAATATTACTCCGTTGACGCCCTCTAAGAGGTCGTTGTATTTCCCATCCAACAAGTCTATGGCATCGGGCAAAGATTCATTGTCTAAAACAAAATGCAGGTTCACCTTAATTCCCGCTCGAATGAGCAATTGCGCTTTTTCACGGTTGAAATCAGACATCCGATTCGCCGACAACGCAACAGCGCCCACCATGCCTTCCAATGCTTCCGCAAGCGACCTGTCAATCAATTCGCCGTTTGTCGTAAAGTTTGCGACAATGCCCCTGTCCTTTGTCGCTTGCAGGATATCAAGGAAATATGGATGCTCCAAAGGTTCTCCGCCCCCTAAAGCAACCTGAAAAACAGGCCCATACTCCTCACTGCAAAGGCAGTCCAAGACATATTCATAGTTTTCGAGGCTCATAAACGAACCATTGTCGTGGCTTTCCCGATAACAAAAGTCGCAGCCCTTTGTGCAATGATTGCTTATAGAAATGTCAGCAAGTTCCGGCCACAGCGCACGGATCGGATTTTCATCCATCGTTTCGCCCCAGCGCATTGTCAGCCCTGTATCGGTATTCCCATAGAAATTATAAACATCGCTATGTTTACAAATAATCATTAAGCATCGCCACTCTCTTTAATTTTTGCCATTATCGTTTCCTTTTTGTGCTTCAGAGCCTCTTTGTCTCTCGGAACCTGAAGCGCCCCAAACCCCTTCAATTCCGCGCCAAGACGCGCGTTCACCAAATACTCACCGTAAATGTACGCCCAAACCTCATCGTCCGTGAGGGCGGCAAAGTCAACCTCGTTAATTGGCGTTTCAAAAGAAGTATCGTACTTACATTCGGGTTTCTTTTCAAAATTATATTGTTTAAACAAAATGGCGTTGCCGTTTTGCTCAGTCACCTCGCCAGTCTTTTGCAAATCTGCCGATATTAGGGCAAATATCCGCTCGTTTTTGGGATCGGTGCCCAATCTTTTAGTCTTGATAAACTTGCCCCAATCCGCCATATCCGCATTGAAAGATACAATATAGCTTACCGAACTGCTATTTGTCACAAAATCTGCTCTGATTTTCATAAAGCACCTCCCGTTGTTTCTCCAATTGCATCGTTTAATTCATACAGCAGTTGTTCCAGCGGAAACCCATGCATTTCCGCCGCCTGCTCCAACGTTTCATATTTTGCTTTCATACAATGGCGGCAGTCCAATTCATAATCGGCAAGAACCTCTAATGTTTCGGGATAATCCGCCATGATGCTTCCAATCCGCATGTCTTTGATAATCATTGGATTACCTCCGGCGTTATGGTAACGCAAAATCCAGTCACCGTTTCCTCTGCCAAAGCCAACATAGACAGAATCTGTAACTGCGCATCCAACCAATGGGGAATATGGGAACAGTCCATCTCTAAGTTCTTAAACTCTCCTTTTTCGAGGAAAGGTATTAAAACCTCCTTGGAAGATGGCCCGCCAGGTGCGTCCATTGCGGCTTGCAAATCAAGATAATACACGCCATCCCCTTTGTCAATCGGTTCAAATACTTCGTCTGTACCACGCCCCATTTCACGTTCTAAAGCTTTGACTCTCGACCTGCTGCAATTATATTCGCCGATACCACATGTGTTGCCACTCATCATTCGCTCCTCCTACAAGCTTTCCGGCGTCAGTGTCGCCAAAAATCCGTCTTCGGTCTTTTCCGCTTTGTATTTCAGTTTCATTCCGGGCAATTCCACTTCAAACCAGCGGGGGATATGATTACACTTCACTTCCAGCGCCTTGAAGTTCTCTTTCTGAAGAAAGGGCAAAAGCACCTTTTTAGAGGAAAGCCCGCTGTCGCTGTTCATCACGAAGTCTAAATCGATTGTAAATACGCCTCTGCCTTTTTCCGTCGGCGCGTATATCTTTTCGGGAAGATTGGCCTTTTTCTGTTCTTCCAATTCGCCTCTGTGTATGTAATCCAAGAAATCCGCCGGCTTGCCTGTCATTTCCCACATGTTGAAAAGCAATCCCTCCAGCACCGTGAAATAGATGCCGTTCAGTTCGCTTGTGACAATCACCTTGCAACTGCCAAGCCAGCCGCCCAATTCCCGCAGGCTTTCACGAATCGCAGCCGGACTTTTATCCGCCACGCTCGTATATTCGCGTTCGCGTTCTTGCGTGATATTCCCCTCCGAAACGGAATATACGGTCATTATGCCACCTTGTTCAAAATTAGTTACAAAGCCTTCCTGGTCAATCAACACGCCAATTTCCATCAATGATCACTCCTTTTTTTGAGTATTATGCCGAGATAGCACGGCAACATTTTTTCCGCATTTTCGCGGCTTCCGCAATTTCGGTCAAACGAGGCAAATACTCCAATTTCAGATGAAGCGGATAGTGGCAGATTGCCGACATCGCACCCGCAAAGTCCTCAAAAGAAGAATTTCCGGCTCGCTCGCCGATACCCGCCGCCGTTACGCTGACAAAGGGTGCGCCGCTCTGGTATGCCGCCACGCTGTTTGCAACCGCCAGCCCGAAATCGTTATGCCCGTGAAACTCAATAGGGAGCGAGCAGCGTGAGACCAATTCCGTAAAGGTCTTGGCAACCTCAAAGGGTTCCATGCAACCGATTGTGTCGGCATACCGAACACGAATCGCGCCGCACTCTGCCGCGACGTCAGCGTAGTGCAGGAAAAATTCGCTGTCCGCATGCGATGCGTCCTCCGCGCCTACCAAGAGCTTCGCGCCCATGCCGGTCACGTATTCCGCAATTTCTTTCAGCCGCGCCAGCACCCACTCGCGGCTCTTTTTGAGTTTCTGTTCGATGTGAAAGTCCGATACCGGAAGTGATATGTGGATATATTCAAACCCACACGCGATGGATTTTTCCACATCTCCTTTGTCGGCGCGATTCCACGCAATCATACTTGAGCCGCAGTTGATTTTTAGCATTTCTTTCAAAACTTCCTGTTCGGCGACGCCCATCGCGGGGGTGCCCGCTTCGATCCATTGCACACCAATTCTGTTTAGAAGCCGAACCATTTCAAGCTTTTCCTCCGTGCCGAATACAATACCGGCAGTTTGTTCGCCATCGCGCAGGGTGGTGTCAACTAGCTCGAACATAAAATACCTCCTCCTTCCGCCATATATGTATCGTATAAATCCATGAGCTGCTTGTCAGTCAAGGCGTATCTTTGTTTCACCGCTAATTGCTTTGCGAATCTTGTCAAATTATCGGAAATATCATCTGTTGCGCTAATTCCCCATTCGGACAGCTTCATCCGCACCGTTTTTCTGCCGGAATGCTTACCGACCACCAACCGTCGCGACAAGCCCACGTCATCAGGAACGAACGCTTCGTAAAGCGTCGGGTTTTTCATCATGCCGTCCACATGCATACCCGATTCGTGGGCGAAGATGTCTCCGCCGATAATCGCCTTATTCAAAGAAACCTCCAAACCCATCACCGCCAAAACAGCCGCACAATCATTGGCCAGCGTCGCGGTGTCCTTTTCGTTTGCCGAGTGAAGAAAACGTTTCGCGCACATCAGCACTTCTTCCATCGCCGCACCGCCGCCGGGCACAATGCCACCGACCGAGGTATGTACGCGGCAAACTCCCGCTTTCATCGCCGCCAACGTATTAGCAGTCGCCATACCATAGGCGTTCCCGGCGCAAAACTCCAACAGGCACTTTTCGTCTCCTAATCCGCTCAATAGATTTTGCATCGTTTTGTATGTAGTCCTCGGATCCAACAAACTGTCGGTATCGCGGTAAATAATCCTTTTTGAAGCCGTATCGGGCATAATAACCGCGTATTTTGAAATAGCCGACAGAATGTCCGCACCCACTTCACGGGTTTGCGCGATCCAAGCAACCGTATTGTCAATCAGTTCAATTATCCGGCTCATAAGTCTCCTCCTATACAGTGCAGAGTCTTCCTTGCAGCTGCGTGTACGAAGCGGCTGTCACGGTCAGCGTGCCTACCGCGTCCGCGCGGCAATGCTGACAATGGTGCATCTGTTTGATATACTCCGCGCCCTTGCCGCGAACTGCCGCCAGCTCCGCATCGTTCAATGGCTTTAGCCCCTCAAACGCGCTGTCTTTTACGGGAATCATCTTCATGACATTGTGAATATACACGCCCATGCTCTTTAACGTTTCGGATATTTCTCCGATGTGTCCATCATTGATTCCCCTTAGCGTCACGGTGTTTACCTTACAAACCACGCCCAGCTTCGTCAGAGCTTTCAGCCCCGCGAGCTGATTGTTCAAAAGAATCTCCGCCGCCGCTTCACCGGTGTAACGCATGCCCATATAGTCCACGTGTTTGTATATCTTCGCCCCGATTTTGGGATCAATGGTGTTGAGCGTCACTGTTACATGGGTTACTCCGACTTCCATCATTTCCCCTGCGTAATGAGACAGCATCAGCCCATTGGTGGAAAGGCAAAAGGTGACATCAGGATCTATTTCGCGTACCAGCCGAAGGGTTTCAAAGGTTTCCGCCGGGTTCGCAAGCGCGTCGCCCGGGCCGGCTATCCCCACAACTTTCAGATTATCCATATGTTTTGCGTAGTGCGCGAACCGCTCCGCCGCCTCTATAGGTGAAATGACGCTTGCGGTGACGCCCGGCCGGCTTTCGTTGGGGCAATCGTATTTTCTGACACAATAGTTGCATTGAATATTGCACTTTGGCGCAACGGGGAGGTGAATCCGCGCGTTCTGGCCGCCGCCGCAATTGTAACACGGATGTGCCATTGTTTTGGCTTTGATTGCTTGCGTTTGCATCATATTTTCAGCTTTCATATCGGCTCGCCTCCCTAAAGCTTTTGTTTGAACATCAAATCAACTTCCTCGTCCGTCAAGCTGTAATTATAAAACTGGCTGTAAAAATCCTTTGTCTCTTTTTTTAAGTCCAACTCCGAAAACAAATCCGGGTGCAGAACCGAAGCTAAAAACAACGGCTGCAACGCACCCTCGCAGCTTCGCACATTCCACAGATAAACGCCTTTCGGCACTAAGTACACCTTGCCGTTTTTAACGGCAGATAACTCCTGCCACATATTGTCGGACGAATTGGTCACAATCGCATCATATGCCGCCGTCGAGCTTGCGATAATCACATCCGGCTGCACTTTGAGCAGATATTCAAAATCTACACTCGGGCTCGCTTCTCCCGAAAAGGCTGCGTCTTTTGCGACGATATTCTCTCCGCCCGCCGCTTCTATGTAGCTTGTATGAATATCTTTCAAGCCGATTGTGGAGATACCGCCGCTTGCGCCGTCACTGCCCGCAACAAACACACGAACCATTTCGGCGCTCTTTGTAGTGTCAGACACATAATTTAAATTCTTATCGTAATACTCGTTGAACGCTTTCGCTTTTTCTTCCGCACCATCTCCCAAAACCTGCGCCATAATGCTGAGCGTTTTTTTGATTTCCTCCGGTGTAACAAGCCCCATTTCCAAGCTTACAATATTTGCGTTTGCAAGCACGGTTTTTTGTTCGTCAGAAGCACCGAACATCACTTGCGGCTTTGCGGCGACCAGCGTTTCCATATTTAACGTGCCGGGACCTGCTCCGGTATATGCCGCGGGAACATTCAGAATACCGGGAAACACCGTTGCAAAAAATGATTTCTGCACGCCCTCCGCCGTTGCGACAATCTTTTCCGGCTGACCCAAAATAAGTACCATTTGGTTCAGCGCACCGCTTACGGCGACGCGGGTGATATTGTCTGACATTTCAACCTCGTTTCCTTTGAAATCCACAACTACTTTCGTTTGCGCCTGTGTGGTCTCGGCAGAATTGTTACCCGTGCTCCCGCCACATCCGGACAGTACCACCGCCGTCAGCGCCATAATCATCAAAACAATCATCACTTTTTTAGAAAAACACCACATATACTTCACTCCCTTTCAATAAAATTCATGTATTAGATTGCCAACAATGGTTCTTGTTTATTCAATAGAGGAATGCACCCGCTTACCCAATCCCCGTTGCCGCCGCAAGCGTGTGTGATTTTCACGCGAATCCCATAGGCTTCTCCCAGTTTTTTCTCGGTTACGATATTCTCTACGCCACCAATCTCAAACTGACCATCTTGATACATCAAAGCCGTCTTTGTAGCGCATAGAAACGCATGGTCTGGGAAATGCGTCGTCATAATTACACCTAACCCTTGTACCGCCAAAGCATTTATCTGTTCCAAGACTTTCACCTGATTGCCATAATCAAGGCTGGCAGTCGGCTCATCCATAATCAGAACCTGCGCCTCTTGCGCCAATGCCCGCGCAATCAAAACCATCTGCTGCTGTCCGCCGCTGATTTCGGTATACGGCTTATCATATAAATCCACTATATGCAGCTGCTCCAACATTGCCATTGCAATTTCCGAATCTCGCTTCGCCGGCATACCCAAGGTCTCCACATGAGCTGTTCGCCCCATAAGCACCATATCTAATACACGAAACGGAAACACAGGACGATGTATCTGTGGCACAAAAGCCACTAATTTCGCCAATGCTTTTCGGTCAGTGTGGGATATGTCTTTCCCCTGAACTGTAATCTTTCCTTCCGTTATTTTAAGAAATCCCAAAATTGCCTTGAACAATGTTGTTTTACCTACGCCGTTTGGCCCGAGCAGACAAATAACGTCACCGCGGTGCAGCGTAAATGAAACATTTTTCACGATTTGCCGTTTGCCGTATCCACAGCTAACGTCGTGAATTTCCAACAAAGAATCATTCATGTCATCTCATCTCCAAACATATTATAATTAAGCAATCCATGTCTGCTTACCCCTTAGAAGTAAATATAAGAAAAACGGTGCTCCACACAAAGAGGTCAGTATCCCGAGCGGTATTTCAGCTGACACAAGCGACCGCGCCAAGTCGTCCACCACCAACAGGAATATTCCGCCGATGAGTGCGGATACGGGTAGCAGAACCTTATAGTTCGGCCCCACAAGCATTCGCGCTATATGCGGAACCGCAAGCCCGACCCAACCAATCATTCCCGCAACGGATACAGATGCCGCCGAAAGCAATGTGGAACAAACTATGACGGTAACCTGTAGTCTCCGTGTATTTATGCCTAATGTCTGCGCCTCCTCCTCGCCGCACGCCATCACGTTCAGTTTCCAGCGGAACAGGAACAACGGAATAGCGGCTGCGAAAAACAATGTATAAAGAAGAATCGTGTCTTTCATTGTCACAGAAGACAAGCTTCCCATTAACCAAAAGGTGATTGTCGGAAGCTTGTCTTCCGTATCCGCCAAATATTTTGTGATGGATATGAATGCGTTAAACAAACTACCCGTCACCATCCCTGCCAGTACCAATACCAAAACGCTTTTATGTTTACCTCCGACGCTTAACGAAACTACATACGTAAGCGCAACCGCGCCAATTCCGCATAGAAACGAAAGTATCTGTATGCCGATAACATTAAGCCCTAATAATATCGCGATAGCGGCACCGACGCTCGCCCCGGCGGACGCCCCCAAAATATCGGGTGAAACCATTGGATTTTGAAATAGTCCCTGATAGGAAACACCCGCAGTAGCCAACGACATTCCAATACAGACAGCCGCCAAAATGCGCGGTATTCTAATATTAAAAAGCGCAACGCCTATGTATGAGTTTTCGACGGTTTTTCCGTCTGAGACATAACGGAACAAGTCTCCGATTGTGAATGCCCTTCCCAATCCCAGTGAAAAAATTAAAGCGATTATCATCAGTGCCGCGCAAATAATAATTACTGGAATATGCCTTTTCTCACACATTTATTTCGCCTCCTACGTTTGTGCGTTAAGAACATGCGTGCCGTGTTTCCTCCTGTTCAATATGCTTGGAACGGAACGCCCGCTCCCAATCTCCCGCGAACGCCTGTAACAAATAAAGCACACCTTCGTACCCGAAGTACGGTTCGCTTACATATAAAACGCGGTTCGTAGGCGAGAATACGTCGAATGCAACCTTTATCCCCAGTTCTTCTGCGAGATACCGCTCCCATGCGGAGCCAATCACCACATCCACTTCTTTAGTCTTTAACGCTTCTTTGATTTGATAGCCGTCCGCATCCAAAACTATGTCGGGCGATATGCCCATGTCGTCAAGCTCCGCCTGCAATATCCTTTCGCCACGAGGCGAGACTGACTTAAAAATCAGCAGCTCGGGTATCATTTCAAGCTCGGTAAAAAGCATTCGCAAAAGCCCTATGCCAAATGTCATATCGGCGGACAGCGCAATGCGGCAATTCCGATAGCGCGGTATCATCATCAGCGCCCGTTTGCGGAGTATCGCAAGGGCGTGCTCCTCGCCGCGCGATATAATTCTTTCCGCTTCATTCTTCACATCGAAATACTCTCCTATCGCCCGAAGCCAACGGGCGGTGTTGGTCATACCGATTGGCAGCGGCAAATCCGAAAGAATCAGCGGCACATTATATTCGCTTCCCATTCTTTGGACGAAACCATAACCCGCATCGTGGCTTAGCAGCAAGCTCGCCTGCGCCCTCCCCGCTTCGGCAATTTCCGAAAGCGGGGTATCGTGGGTGAATGTCGTCGTTACGCTGATTCCCATTTCGTTCAGGGCGTCTGTCATCCATTTCAAGTCGGGTTGCCAACCGGGATTGCCGCTTGCTTGAGGCGCTATCAGATTGACTGTGTTTTTCATATGTACGCCGTGCTTGTCTATCAAAGGGAGCAGTGCTTCCAATCCCAAATCCATGCCGACATTGATGTTGCCCCGAAAGCCGCCCGCAATAATCGGAATCAGCTTCGCGGATATTTCCGGCTGTAAATCCCTGCACACCGCTTCAATATCCTCACCGATAATATCGGCGGAACAAGTGCCCACCACGAACATCACCTTTGAACCAAAATTCTCGTCTGACTGCCGGATAATCTTTTCTAACTTAGCGGATGCACCCATGATAATATCCGATTCAAACAGGCGGGTACAGCCGATTTTGCGCATTGTGAGATCCATTTCATGCTTGTCATACGCCGCGTTTACAGTGGAGGCACAGCCTTGAGGGGAATGGATTACAATGCTAACGTCCCGCACTCCAGCTATGATACTCGCAACGCCTTCCAACGCACAACCGAGCAATGGGTCTTTGCTGTGCGTGGTGTTTGGGAAACTCAATCGTTTATACATCCCCGTCCGCCTCCCTTACCGTAGAATGTGCAGTCCGGCATACTCTCGCTCTGCTTTAAGCCCAAATTTACTGCCGCCGCCATGCCGCCGTTCTTGGGAAACACCATTTGCTTTGCCAGCGAGCTTCTGCCGCGAAAAGCGTAAGCAAAGCTCTTATTGATGCACTCCACCACCTTGAGCGCACCTTGATAGCCAAAGCGCGGACGGTTCAGAATTGCGTTCAAGTCAACCAACGGAATACTCGGAAAGCTCAGTGACGAACCGAAATAGACTGCCGTATCTGGCGCAATACCACCCAGATATTCCAAAAGCTCGTCCTCGCTCTGCTTCATGGATTCATATCGCCCAAACGCAAGCGCACCCTTGGTAATCAGAATTTCCGGGTCAGTTCCCGCCTCCAGCAAATAATCAATGCTGGTCTCCCGAGCCTCGGCGCTCCACGGATGAAAATTATAGATAATCGCCCGCATACCGAAGTCTTTCTCCAGCATATGCGCAATGGAGAGGGACTTAACCGCATCGCGCCCCTCAATAATCCCCACTTTGCCTACAAGATTGGCGCGGGATGTTTCATACTTTTCCCGTATGGCTTCATATTCCCGGTCGCATAGCGCCTGCGCTTCAGTTTCCAATTCCAGACATTTCGCTGTGGTGAGCAGCCACTTTTGGGTCGCCTCAATGCCGTAGGGCAGTATAGTGGAATTCATCGGCGTACCGTAAATTCGCTCCATTTCCTTGCCGAGCGCATAGCCAATATCGTAGCATAAACCGCAGTTGACAGCCACACTCGGTGCTTTTTCCAACTGCTCCAACGTGCAGCCTCCGGCGATAACGGCATTGATTTCAGCACCGATACCTTTTAACAACCGCACCAATTCTTTTACATCGGTGTCTACCTCGGTACGCTCCGGTCCCATTTTACCGCCTACGATGTTGACCGATTTTGACATTTTCACCTTTAACGCCTCGGTTGGCGGTTTCATCAGCTTAACCAGCTGCCCGAATACTAAATCAAACCCGCTTCGGTATTCACCCGCGAAACCCTCGCAGTGAATCGGCAGCAACTTTGCGTTGACTTCGGATTCCATCTGCTCCGAAATTGCGTCAACGTTATCGCCGATGATTCCGGTGGCACAGCTTGTCGCCACAATAATAACGTCGGGATGATACTTTTCGTCCACTTCGCGAATCGCGCCGACCAGTTCCTTTTCGCCGCCGTACACGATGTTTTTCTCGCTGACATTGGTAGTCAGCACAGCCTCGTAGGGCGAACCGCTGTTGCGGCTGTTGGTCAGCTTATAGGTCTGTTTTACGCCATAAGCGCAACCACTAGGTCCATGAGCGATTACAATGGTGTTATCAAGCCCGCTTAAAATTTTCATCGCCGTCCAGAACTTGCATGGGCGCGTGTGACTGCCTTGCAGTGTGGTATCAATTTTCTTTTCTTTCGCTAATTGGTACAGTTCACTCAATTTCCCCGAAAATACAACATGTTCGTCAAATGCCATTCATATCAGCTCCTTTCGTTGAAGCTTCGTATGAGTACTTTGCACACAAAGTGCCGATACCAAACTTCAAAAATTTTGGTTGTGCGCAGGAATCGGAATGTTCCGATTCCTGCGCACAGAACCTCAAAATTACCAAACGTTCAAAAGCCATTCTCTGTCCTTTTTGTATTCCATATCGGCGAACAGCGCATTTGCGATGTTGTTCGCCAACGTCTCCGCGCCTTTGTAACCGAATACCGTTTCTTTCCACAAACCCGCGCGGTCAAATACAGGGAAGCCCACGCGTACCATTGGAATCTGGTAGTCGATCGCTATAAAACGTCCTTTGGAATGTCCCATGATTAAATCCAGTTTCATTCCATCCTTCAAGCGGCTCTCCAACTCCCAGAGGTCAGCGTTGCAGATGACTTCCATTTCAAAGTCTTCCGCTTTTTTGTTTAAAGCCAGAATCCGCGTATCCTTTTTATATGCTTTCTGGTCGTCGCCCATCAGGAGCAGAACCGGTTTTATCCCGACTTCAATGCAGAAATCCGCGAGCCCGATTACCAAATCGGGGTCTCCGTAAATCGCGACGCGCTTATCCGCCAAAAACATATGCCCCAAATCCACAATGGAATCAATGGCGCGAGCGCGTTCCTCAACTAAGCTGCGTGGTATTCTGCGTCCGGTCAAATCGGAAAGTTGCTTTAAGAATTTGTCGGTGTTCTCCACCCCAATCGGCGTTGTGCCAATCAGCGACGGAACCTTGAACTCACTCTCCAAATATTTCGCCGCAAGCCCGCCCTCATACGCATATGGCGCGACCGAAGCGAATGCGTTGGCGCTGTTCTCGATGTCCTCCACCGTAGTCGAACCCTCTGCAAAGCTAGACTTATCCGGCATCATTCCCGAATCAAAGGTTTCGGTATCCATCAGGAAATTCGCCGGAATACCCATTTCGGAAAAAATGTGCTTGAGCTCGGTAACGTCCCCCGGATTCACCCAGCCCGTGAATACATTCACCTTTTTGCTCGGCTCGCCCTGTTTTGCCAACGACTTTACAATCGCCTCCATTGCCACGTTATAACCCGCCGCCTGACTGCCTTTGTAGCTAGGCGTGTGAATCGGAATGATTTTCAAATCACGGCCGGGGAACTCCTCTTGCAGAAATTCGTTTACCTCCACGATACACGCCGCAATGTCGTCTCCAATCGTTTCGGTCGAGCAGGTCGTGATAATCGGAATCAGCTTCAAATGCGGATACCGAATCGCCAGATTCTTCACGCCCTCAATTACGCGCTTTGTTCCACCGAACACCGCCGCGTCCTCGTGCAAAGAGGAGGACGCAATGTCAAAATTTTCTTTGTAATGTTGCGCAAACATCAGCCGCACGAAAGTACAGCAGCCCTGCCCGCCATGCACCAGCCCGATGCAATCTTTAATGCCGATCGCCGCAAATTGCGCGCCGCAGGGCTGGCAGTTGAAAATCGGGTTGATACAGCCCGTGCGCGGCTTGTCTTTTACCATTGTCGCCATAATCCGTCACCACCTAATATTTTGCTTCCACGCGTTCTGCGTTCAGCGAATTTACCACGGCGATATCGAGCAGCTTTAATTTTACCGCCTCGCAAATCTCCGCTATTTCGGTTACGCTCAAACCCGCAAACCAGTCTAACCGTTCCGTAAGTTGCTGTGTCAGTATCTTTGCATCGGCGTAGTGCGAGTTCGCGATGTTAGTGCTTCGATCAACCGCACCGCCGCTTTGCAGCCTGACCACATTGTCCATAATGCTATTGATGTTGGCCTCTCTGTCCCAATTTCGGGAAAAAAATTGCCACAGGCAACGCTGCATTATAAAATCATAAACATCCGTTATTTTTTCATTCACAGCTTACGCCCCCTTGGAAATGTCTCGCTTGGCAAGCGTAAACATTTTTGAATATATGGCGTTATACATATCCCGCGCCATGTTGACTGCACCCTCGAAGCCCATGTATGGGCCGTTGTGATAGGCGTGACCGTTGATATACGGAATGTGTACTTTCTTGACAAGCTCGCCCACACGTGGTCCGGTAAAGATAACGTCCGGATTCACCATGTCGATAACCTCAAAAAATTCCAACTCGTTGCCGTCGTCTATATACACCGTGCCAACGCGTCCGCGAGCGATAACTTTCTCGAAGTCCTCCTGATGTCCGAATTTAGAAGCCATTGCAACCACTTCCATACCCAAGTCGTCTTCCAACGCTTTCGTCCAGTGCCACAGCCGTGGACCGCCCGTCCAAATTGCCACTTTCTTTCCGACCAGCTTCTCTTTGTAAAAGTCAAGCTTTGGCTGGTATTCGGCGGTCTCCCGCTCAATCAGCGCCTCTACGCGGTCTTCAATATTAAAGAACGCACCGATTTTTCGCAGACTTTCTTTGACGTAATCAAATCCCCATGTGTCAATGTCCATACGCGGGATGCCATACTGCTTTTGCAGCTCGTTGGCAATGTAACCCGCACTTCTTGCACAGTTGGTAACGCTTAGTTTTGCTCTGTGCATGGAGCGGCAAGCGTCATAAGTGCTGTTACCGGTGAAATGCGCTATTACCTGTACGCCGATTTCATCCATGTAACGTTGGAGAACATACGCGTCACCCTGTATGTTATAGTCACCTATGACGTTGATCGTGTATTCACTGTTGATTTTTGGTTCGACCGTTCCCACTTTCTGATTCACCCAGTCGATATTGAACACGTGATGTCCCTTGGACTGACTAACGCCCGCAAATCCGGGACACTCAATGCAGAAAATGTCCACATCGCCCAGTTCTTCCTGCACTTCTCTGGCGATTGCCTTGATGTCATCGCCGATCAACGCTGTTGCACAGGTGGTGTATACCATCATACGTTTTTTGTCGGGAAACGCTTCAAACGCTTCCAGCATGGACTTTTTCAGCCTGCTTTCGCCGCCGAATACAACATTTGATTCTTTCATGTCGGTTGACCATGAATATTTAATCTGAAAATTATCGGTATCACTCGGATACCTCTTTGTATGCCAAGTGTTATAGGAGCAGCCCACCGGTCCGTGGATCAGTTGAATCGTGTCTTTCAGAACTCCGCCTATAACCAGCTTCGCACCGCAATAGCTGCATCCGCGCTCCGAAAGCGAGCCGGGGATGGTTGTAGTGTTCGATGCGGGCAGAAACTGACTGGTGTCCTCTCCCGGCTGCTTAATGTACACATGTTTCTTGCGCTCAGGGATCTTAATGTCACTGTTTAATAGTGTCATCGGCATAACGCATACCCTCCTTTACTCCGTTTATTTTTTATACTGCGGCGTCTCCTGTCTCCAATGTATGAATACTTATCGCCTCGTTTATGTCTATAACAAAAATTTTGCCGTCGCCGGGATTCCCTTTGCTGTTGATTTTTATAAAGATATCAATCACCGGCTTTACATCCTCATCGCGCAGAATAATTGTAAACAACCGCTTAGGCATAAGTGTATGCAACTGCCCTATGCGAGAGGAAAGCGAGACCAATTCCCCATTCAGCGGATTGTCATGCGTATTGGGGATTGCCTTGCCCGAATACATTTCATAATCTACGGCTTTCTTGCCTCTGCCAAGCACCTTGCGGCAGGTAAGGCTTGGATAACCCGCCTTTTCAAGAGCCTTTTTCGTCTGATTCACATTCGTCATGCGAATGATAGCCATAACCTCTTTCATAAGTTGCTTCCTCCTTTAAATCCCGGGCTTTCCGGAACTGATGGTATACGCCTCGGCAACATTGTGAATGAAGATTTTGCCATCGCCGAAAGTCCCATTCGGAGCAGTTCGGGCAGCGGTCAAAATTATTTGCACAACTGTGTCCTTATCTTCATCGTGAACAACGCATAGAATCATTTCCTTGGGGATTTCGTCGTAATAAATGTCGCCCACAATGACGCCCTTCTGTTTGCCGCGTCCCGCCACATCAAACTTAGTCGCCGCCGGAAAGCCCGCCGCCGCCAAATCCGCAAGAACGTCCATCGCCTTTTCAGGGCGAATAATTGCACGTACCATTACCATAAAAATTGCACCTCCATTCATATTAGATAAAATCAGCTCATTAGACCATGTTCCATCAGCAACGTTTCCAGCATATCCTGCTCCATCGGCTTCGGGATGATAAACATGTCATTGCCGTCAATCTTTTTTGCCAGCGAGCGATACTCGTCCGCCTGGCCGGCCTCCGACTCAAACTCGATTACCGTTTGTTTGTTGATTTCGGCGCGCTGTACCACGTTGTCGCGAGGTACGAAATGAATCATCTGTGTACCAATTTCTTTCGCCACCGCCTGGACCAGCTCCGCCTCACCATCCACATTGCGGGAATTGCAAATCAAGCCACCCAACCGAACGCCGCCGGAATTTGCGTACTTCTTGACGCCTTTACAGATATTGTTTGCGGCATACAGTGCCATCATCTCGCCGGAACAGACGATGTAAATCTCTTTCGCCTTGCCCTCGCGTATCGGCATTGCAAATCCTCCGCACACAACGTCTCCCAAAACGTCGTAGAACACATAGTCGATGTCTTCAGTGTACGCACCCAGCTTCTCCAACATCTCAATCGATGTGATAATGCCACGCCCCGCGCAGCCGACGCCCGGTTCCGGTCCGCCCGATTCCACACAGCGAATACCCGCATACCCTTTCCTGAGAATGGAATCCAATTCGATGTCCTCGCCCTCGTCACGCAAAGTCGCCAAAACGCTCTTTTGCGCCAAGCCGCCGAGAATCAACCGCGTAGAGTCCGCTTTCGGATCACAGCCCACAACCATTACCTGCTTGCCCATTTCCGCAAGCCCGGAAGTCAGGTTCTGCGTGGTCGTTGACTTGCCGATTCCGCCTTTACCATAGATAGCAATCTGTCTCATTCTAGTACCTCCTTCAAAATAGTAAATTGGCACAAACCTATTCAAAATCCGATTTCATATCACATTTGATATAATTTCGTGCCAATTTGTATTTTTATTGTAGCAGAGCAACCCATATAAGTCAACATTTTTTGTTAAATTCATCTAATTTCGTCATTTTTGATATTTTAAAGCTTGGATATAGAAATTGTTAAGTCATTTTTTCTCCCAACACTCTATTTTCGTACCGTTTCATACAAGAACGCCAAAACGAATTGAACATTTTCTTGACAACACGATTATTGTGCGCTATACTATATTAAATAAGATTGATTCAACAGCGATTAAGAGGAGGAGACCGGTGTGGAGCAAAACAAACCGTTGTCGGTGCAAGAGGCGGCCGGCGTGCTTTATATTTCCAGAAATACTGTTTATGATTTAATACGAAAGAATGAATTGGCGTCCTATCGTGTTGGGCGCAAGGTTCGCATCGATATGCAGGCGATTGAGGATTACAAAAACAAATCTCGAACAGGCGCAAATGTGCAACTGATTGGCTCGCTGCACACGCCAATGGTTTCCACCTCTGTGGCATTTGCTTCCGCACCAACGATTGCCACCCCTTATGAAGCGATTATTCTTTCGGGGCAGGATATGCTACTTGACATTTTGACTCAATATCTGCTTCGCCCGCCGTATAATTTCAGAGCGCTCCGTTCCTATGTTGGAAGCTTTGACGGGATTTTGGATGTTTACAGGGGAAAGGCAACCATCGCGTCGGTGCATTTGTGGGACGGCACAACAGATGAATATAATTTACCATTTGTTCGGTATATGCTGCCGGGAATCCCATGCCGGCTTATCAACTTCGCCTATCGTATGCAAGGATTCTATGTTGCCAAGGGCAATCCTAAAAATATACAGACGTGGGAGGATTTAGTCCGCGAGGACGTTACCATGCTGAATCGGGAAATTGGCTGTGGTGTACGCGTTTTGATTGACGAGTCGTTGCAGCAGCACGGCATTTCTCACTCTCAAATCAAGGGATACAGACAATGGGATAAGTCCCATTTGGCGGTTGCCAGCGCGGTATCGCGCGGTGAGGCGGATGTGTCTGTCGGTAACCAAAAAAGCTCCCGCCAGGTCGAAAATATTGATTTCATTCCATTAAAAAAGGAACGGTTGGATTTGTGTATTCCCAAATCAACGCCGGAACCATACCAAGCGGCGGTTGTGGAAATTTTGAATTCACAGGCTTTCCGCAACGAAGTAAGCGGAATCGGCGGCTATGACATCAGCCAGATGGGAACGCTGATTGCGGAAACATGAGGTGAACCATGGAAACAGACAATCCTCTGTCAAACATACAGAGCTTTTCGGTTTATATTTCTTCAAACTGGGGGATTACCCCCGATTTGCTTTCAAACCATATCTTTGCGATGTTAAGCGTCGGCTTGGCGGCGCACGACACGCTTACTAATATGTATACGCAAGACGTTCCGCGCTTTTGGGGCAGGTCATTTACGTCATCTGCATTTCATCATCCGGCGTTATCCCGTGTAAGCTTGGGGGACGAAGTGCGGCTGCGGCAAGTTCTCGGAGTTGTACTTGCGGCGGAATCCGACACAGCTATACGCAAAAAAGTGCTGAAATGCTTGCAAGAAGCGTTTTCTGTTATCTATTTCGCGGCGAAAAAATTGGACGTGAAGCGTCTGTCGGAAAAATACGCCTCCGAAAAGGACTTTTGTGAATCGGACGAGGCGGTGATTGACCGCGCTGTGTTTTTCTATGTTTCTTTATATCTTTGCCCGAACTCGGTGGATTATCAGCTTATCACATCGGTGGCACGGGCGATGATCGCCTATGAAAACACATTGCATACAGACCCCTTGGAGACGGCGGACACGGAAACATTGTGCGCAGAAAACAAACGCGCAAAGGAGTACTTCTATCGACACAACGATGCGGCAATGGCGGGGCAAGTCAAGGAACTGAACGCTGAATTAGCTTTGTCGACCGAGGAAAACCGACATTTGCGATCTGAATTGGCAAAGTTACAGATGCACAACGCAGATGCCGCAAAGCGTATTGAAGAAATCGTCGGTCAGCAGGCAAAAAAATTTGACCATGATTTGGCAAAACAGAACCATACAATCGAAAAATTAGAGGCGGAACTGTTAGAAGAAAAGCAGTATCACCAAGAGTTGTTTCGACTCCGTGAGCATTTGTTCCGTGAAAAACCGTTGGTGGACGACGGGGAAAAACCCTTTCTCCTTGAGGACTATATTAAGGGGAAAAATATTGTAATCATTGGTGGCGGGAAACAGTGGCGGCAAAAAATGCGGGAAACCTATCCGCAAATTTATACCTTGAACGGTTTCAATCAGAATTTCGAGATTGATATTCTGCAAAGTGCGAATTGCATTCTGTTTTTCACAGATGTGCTAAGCCACGCAGTATATAACAAGGTGATGAATTATATCCGAATAAAGCAAATACCGTTCGGATATGTTTCATCTACTAATTTAGAATACGCAAAACGGGAAATTTGTGAAGCGGTGAAGAATGTGAGGCTTTGAAACAGGTCGTTGTCATAATTTTACTGGCTTGTCCATACACATTTTCCATAAAAGAATTTGAACTTTCACACTTACATCCTCGCTGTCTCACGGCGAGGATTTTTATTTTACTTTTCTGCAAATTTTTCAGTATGTTAGAAAAAATACTTGATGAAACTGCTCGGAACGAAAAAAGGGAATGCTAAATGCCCAGATTAAGGAACTATCCTACGCCATCAGCGATTTAAGACAGCAGAGTGGGGAACGTTGGAGCGTCAAGCAGATAGAGGGGCAGAAGAAGAAACTGGAAGCACAACTAAAAACCTTGGCAGATAAAAGCCGGAAGGACGATCTGCTCTGCTTTGAAGAGCTGGGCATAGATTCCGTTATGGTAGATGAGGCGCAGAATTTTAAAGATTTATAATGTAGAGGGTATTTCAAACAGCACAGACCGATTTTGTACAGTCAACTGTTACTGTCCGAACGCCTTTACTCGCTTTGCAGAGCGGCTCGCGACAATCGACGACCAGAAAATAGCCTGTGAGGTCATTCTTGCGGAACTGGTTCACGACTAACATTATAGTGCAAAATATCGAAAGAGGAAAGCCCAACTTTGGTTCAATTCTGGAATGAATGAACAAATCCAATTTTGGAGCAGTTTTGCCAACGAGCGCAATTCTGCGTTTGTTGGCGGACTCCCCAAGAATAGGGGCTCGTAAATTCAATTTCAGACTGCGCAAAAGCTCTGATTTTAGCCCAAATCAATGCCTATAAACCGCATAAATTTGTTGATTTTAAGGTGAAGTTTTAAGTTTTTGCGAGACCTGATTTTGAAGAGAATGATGCAGATTAACAATATCCGCGCGTACTTGCTGAAACAGGAGATTGACGGGCGCGTAATTCATATTGAGATGGAGTCTATACAAGAGCGGAATAAGTTGCTCCGCAACATATCCAATAACGTGAACCAAATCGCCGCGAGAGCGAACACGACGGGCAACATCTACGCCGCCAACCTTGACGAAATCAAGACCCGGCAAAATGAAATCTGGCGGCAGCAAGGCGAGATAATGAAAAAGCTCAAGCACCAATTCATCGTGACGGCACACACGAACACAGCCAATCCGCACACGCATATATTTTTCAATTCGGTGGACTTAGAGTGCCTGCATAAGTTTGAGGACTTCAGCCGCTCGGCAATAATCATGTTGTCAAGAAAACGTTCAATTCGTTTTGATGTTCTTGTACTAAATGGCACAAAAATGGAATTTTGGGAGAAAAACGGTTTAACAACTTCTATAGCCCAGATACAAAATGTTAAAAAGACGAAGTGGGATGGATTTAACAAAAAACTATTGACTTATACAGATTGCTCCGCTATAATTGAAATACAGATTGGCACAAAACTATATCAAATGCGATATACAATCGGATTTTGAGTGGGTTTGCGGCAATCTACTATTTTAAAGGAGGTACTGGGATGAGACAGATCGCTATCTATGGACACCATAAAACCAATATACAGGTCGTGTGAATCTCTAGAAGAAATTCGCGCTGTAGATGGGATATTCGGGATATGCTCCTTGGACAATTACTATCACGGTGTTCCAACAATTGAAAACACGGAACGAATGGTTGCGATGTGCGAACAGATGGACGAAATCGTGATGACGCTGATGCCGGAACAATAATCATTACACAAAATTGAGGAGGCACGATGACGAAACAACTTATGCAGAAAAATAAATCCACACCCAAAGCGCCATTGCCCACAAATATGTCAATTTGCTCCCGTATCCCCGCTGAATGCTCTCGCCGTGCTTCGGAAACCAGTTGGCAGGATTTCCCATTGCCGTGGAAAGTGTCTTTTCTATGGACAGCTCTCCTTTTGCCACAAGTAGACAATGGGAAGCTTCATGAAAATCAGGGACGTTGCCCCTCGAGACATTTGGACAAAAAAGTCTGAAGCCAGAGCTTACAGAAAGGACGGATCGATATGAATAATTATTTCGCCGAACAGTCTAAAATAGATTACAAAGAGGGCAAGGGGTATTTCTATAACGCAAAAAAGCTCATGGCGGAAACCAGA
>JAJQRA010000026.1:0-6433 GCA_046533095.1 Lachnospiraceae bacterium ZAX-1
TGCTTATTAGACGGACAAGTTCCGCTAATGCTGATTTAGTCCTATTTTTATTTTATAGGAAAGTATGTTCTGTAAACCTAAATTCCGCCGGTAGGATCGCACTGCGAAAAGTTACAAAATGCACCTATTCGTCCTCCGATACAAAAGTTGCAGCAGTCAGCAAAAAGGGCATCGTTACAGCAAAGAAAAAAGGAACCGCAACGATTACCGTCCAATATGGCAGGCAGAAAAAGAAAATCAAGCTGACTGTAAAAGCCACATCAACGGATTATAGCCCATCGAGAGTTGCCCAGATAGCAAACCAGAGGCTAAAGGAGATACGCAACCGAAATGGGGAAAAGATGGTCTATATGCCTGATTTGCTGAAGCAACAGTTGAAAAAGAAAGAAATAACACAAAAGGAGTATGAGAAATACTATCCGACTTGCGGCACGGGATACCTGATCTGCTTTTACGAACTGAATTTGAACGAAACAATCTCTTTGAGCGGCTCACGTCTAAAAACGGAAAGCGACATCGCCAATGATATCATTGGGTACTACAGGGCAGGGATTGATACCTATTTTTATGTGACATGTATCGGAAAGCGAAATGTGAATGGTAGCATCTATTATGAGTTCCATTTACATAATGGCTAATGATAACAAGTAGGAAGGGCTGACAATAACCCTTCCTTTTTTGTGTTTAGATATAACGTATCTTGTGAAATTACAACTGGAAAAAATAAGAACATTTTTTGTAAATATCAAGGTTCTTAGTAACGTAAGGTGTTTTGTGTAGCAAAATCCCAGGGCTCACAGCAACAAGATGTGTAAAAGAAGAATAAAAGGAATAAGAACATTTGTTTCTGTGCTGAAAAGGAGGAATGAAATATGGATACGACAATGATGCAGGATGGTGAAATACAGGAGCTGTTACAGTTTCTCCGCCTTTTCCAAAAAGAGAAAGAGGCAGGCGAAGTCTTTGAATTGGTAGCCTATATTGACGGCCTGGAGAATAAGCTAGGGCAGGTCATGGACGAACTTGCCACCGTGAAGAAGAAGTTTGTTGAAATCAGGGAATTAAATGAGAAAAAGTCCTTAAAGGAGGTTCTGTCCGATACGGTGGAAAAGTTGGAAGAAAATTGCAAGCAGATGAAGGAGAATCTTATCGAAATTAAAAACGGGGTAAAGGAGAAGGCTTCCCCGGCAAGTTATGAGGGGGAAAGGCAAGATTTTATAGAAACCCATGTAGCGGAAAGTAGTTCCTATAGGAGCAACAGTGAGGCATTTGAAGCATTTCAGAATGCCTATGAGAAAAATGCTGGGAGTGGAACAGCCATCGACTAAAAATTCGGACAGGGGCAAAGCGATTTAGATACAGTATGGTTTTGCTATTAGGAGGGATGTTCCATTATGACGGTTTACCGCCCAATAGCCCTTTTTTGCTGATAAAATGGATTATTTATTTAAGCATTAGTTAACCCTAATATTGATTCAATCTTAACAATTTAACCTAAAAAATTAAGACACCTATCATTTGCTTTGAAACCGGAGAAATATATGTGGTACTTTCCCTCGGATATTTCTCCGTCTCAAGGTACTGCTAAAAGTTTTACTGTTTCTCTTTAGAACGCTGAGTATATGCAGCACCTCATCGTTACCCACATATTTGAAGGTTACATCTCCCGAAATACTGATTTTTCAACATTAGCAAGCTTTTTTGCGACGTTGCGCTTCATTTCCATCGTAGTCTGTGCATAAATTTTATAAAGTTGTAAACTGATGTATCTTTTAGTAATTGCATAATAAAATGTAGTTTACAATAAAAAAGGGGAATTCACAACAGGAAATTAAGAAAAACCAAAAGAAGTACGATATAATTAAATAAAGTGTTTTGATTTAGATATTTAGCGAATGTCCAAAGCAATGTTTCAGAAAAGGCACTTCTACATCACGATGCAAAGCCCGCTTTCGGCTTTGGTTTTTAATGTCACCATCGCTCAGTACAACCGTATCCTGGTAACGCCCGTATCCGTTACGCAATGCACATGCAAACAGGTGTTTCTTGAATTCAGAAGCAGATCCAACATAACGGATGTATTCTTTCTTGTTAATCATGTGCTGGCGGATGCCTTTGTGATCTGTTCAATAATACATGCTGTCTGTGCTGAATACTTCGCCGAGCTTATTTTCACGCCATGTTGACCCTTCTTTATCTTTTAGACGAGTGTTAAGTGCGGCACCGCCGGCCTGTATGTAGAGAGTATGTTTGCTCCTTTTCCTGATGGCAGGTCCAGTGTTTTCCAACAGGCCAAAGGCATCCTCTGCATTCTTGCAGTCGTTTTGAAAAACAAGATTGCCAACATAGTTTGTTGCCTGTCTGACCGTATCATCGTTTATTTTTATATGCAATGCTTCGGCGATAGCATCTTCGGCACGTTGGTAGGAGCTTTGATTCTGCGCCCAATAAGCGATTTTCAGCATGGCAGCAGGGGTGATTTTAAAAGACAGACCAGAAAGGCCAAAGTAGGAATCCAGGGGAAAGATGCTTTTAACACCATGCATCTTGTACAAAGATTCTTTACTTTCGGTATTACTTGGAATTAGGGAATACCTTGAAAAGGTCATCCGTCCAAGGACTGTGATAACGGTGACAATACATTTCTGGTGGGTTTTCAGTTTTATACCCAGGTTACGATAACATCTTTTTTTTACTAATTAATGCACTTTCATCAACCTCACTCATAAGTTTACGAATCATAGTTGAATAAATATTATTGGTCATATCTTGTAAGTTAGTCCAAATCATTTCGATGTCAGAGATATTCATAAAGTTGTCTGCATCTGAAGTTCCGTCTGCAAATTTTTCTTTGAATTCTCGCACAATACGCTCTATTTCAGCAATTTCTATATTGAATTGTTCCTGTTGTTTGATGTCCATATACTGATGCCTCCTTTCATACACATCAGTATATCATAACGAGTTTGCTTTATAAAATACCAATTATATTTATCTACACAACAAGATGGGATTTATGGTTGACAAATAGTACTGTATATGTTAAATTATAAATATAAAACTACAAAAAAATTAAGTAGGAGGATTATTTTGTATCTGTTTGAAATTTTATAGTATTAATCTTAAACTTCCCACCCACAATCAGAACATAGAACCTGTATAAATTTTGGCTGGGATACAAACCAATTGATCAGTTGACTTTTTACTTCATTTTTGATAGTGATTGTACGGTTCTTAAGCCCATTAATAAAACAGCACCTCTTTGCGTATTTTGTTGTTTGCCGTTATTCAATATTGCACAAATTTTGGTGCTTTTTTATTGTCAATTTACCAATTAAATGCCGATAAGCACCTTATTTTTTAAGAGTTTGTAGCTAAAAATGATGTGGGAAGTTTGAGTATTAATTTACTTGTGCTTAGGATACAAAGCTAAATTTCTTGGAAATTCCATAGCTAGTAAAGATGGTATAGTGGTTAAGTTTTAAGGAGGAAGTATGGGAAGGTCCTTATTTAGATTTGTTGATAGATTTGAATTATGTATTACATATTTATTTTGTTTTTCTTTAAATTTAATATTTAATTATGCAAAGACTTTAAGTTTAGACTCGTATATTTTAAAGGCATTTTTGGAACATTTTACGGATTATCAAACCCTAATTAATTTTTTATTTACATTTATTGTGGTGGTTTTTCATTATCAAATGTTACATAGAAAAAAAACAGAAATATATTGTAGAATACTTGTAGGAGATACTATATTAAATATCACTATTCTGTATACTCTGGAATGCCTGATGATATTGGGATTCATTTATCTTTTATCAATAGTGATAAATATCTACTTAGATTTCAACTTAACCAGCAATCTTTACTTAGTCTGTATTTTTGTCATATATATATTAATTAGTGCAATACGGATGGGGAAATATGAAAATTTTTAAGTTTTTTATTACAAAAATATTTTTAAGAAAAGTGATATTTAGTATAGGTATGATTCTATTATTTTTTATGGCGAATTATACAATTTTCACTGTTACTCGCTCAATTTTGTCAACTTTTCAAGGGTATCAAGAAATAAAAAGTATGAATCAAGAAGGTACTTACATTGCTAACCTAGATCCAGATAGTAATATTGACATGGATGCAATTGTAGAAAATGGAACACAAAAAGTATATGGCTATTTAAATAGCAATTTTAAATACGCTTTTTATACAGATGGATTTAGTGTCTCCTTACCTAACAATGATGATATGGAAATATCATTTAGCTATATGAATGAAGAATATTATAAATTAAATCAATTTGAACTTTCACAAGGGACGGATTTAAATTTTGACTACCAATTCAATAAGGACAAAGAAATACCTATTTTGGTAGGAAAAGGGCTAAGTAAAACATATCCTGTAGGTTCGACAATAAAAATTGAGGTTCCTGTGCTTGAGCAATCAATGACTCTAAAAGTTCAGGGTGTTTTGAAACAAAATGCATATCATTCTAATTTTTATGCCCTCAATTCAAAGAACTACTATAATTTTTCGGTTTTTTTGCCTGTGGATCAAGAATTTATTAAACATGCAAATATTGATCTTCAATTGAATGGACTCATGGATATTATAATCCTTCAAACTACAAAAGAAAAAGTGGCGAATTTAAGTGAGATTATGCAAGATAATCTAGGCTTGAAATTTAATTTTTTTAGTCAAAAGGAAAATCTTGATTATTTTAATGAATATTATCTGCATTCATTAAAAATCATGTCTATAATAACATTGATTTTGAACGTAATTATAATTTGTCTTTCTGTTTGGAGCACATTAGTCAGTATTCGTTTAATGTTGAAAGACTTCACAATTAATTTATTGGTTGGATTAAGCTATTCAAAATTAAGAAAAATATTATATAGTTATTTTGGGATATTGTTCTTTATTAACTTAATAGTTGTTTTCTTAATCACAGCTTATAGTAGATACGGAAGCTGGTTAAGAAAAGACGCTATCTTTGCCACTTATGGATTATTTGGTTTAATAGGAATGGATTGGTTTGCTTTATTGGTAGTATTTCTTTCTGATATTATGATTGGAATGATTATTGTCGAAATCATGTTGAGGAAAATCAAAAAAATTCCAATTTCTTTGGGGGTATTGCAATGACGAATATTATCGATTTAAATATTCGAGAAAAAGTGTATAAGAAAAAGAAGACGCAGCTTTCAATCTTGAATAATTTTAAACTTGAAGTTAATGCTGGTGAAAAAATTGCCATTGTTGGGGAATCTGGAGTAGGAAAAAGTTCTTTGCTAAATATCGTTGGATTGTTAGATACAGATTATAGTGGTGAATATACTCTTTTTGGTTCGCTAACTGATAACTTACATGCAAGTGAGTTAGCGAAATGGCGAAATCAAAAAATTGGTTTTGTCCTTCAAGAGTCAGCATTAATCAATTCTTTGACGATTGAAGAAAATATAAAATTACCTTTATTTTATGTAGGATCTGAAAAAAATTTTTTTAAGCCAGAGGATTTTGAAAATGTAATTAATGCAATTGGGATTAAACCTATATTAAAAAAGAAGCCACTTGAATGTTCTGGTGGGGAAAAAGCTAGAGCGGTATTTGCTAGAGGAATCATTATGAAACCTCAAATTATCTTATCTGATGAACCCACGACATCTTTGGATGTGGAGAACAGAGAAAGAATTGTAAATTTACTTTTTAAAATGAATGAAGAATTTAATACTACTATTATTACTGTAACTCATGACTTGGAAGTGGCTAACCGTCATGATAAAGTAATTCATCTTAAAAGGAGCAAATAAAATGTTTTTTTGTAATGGCTATTTCGATGTTAATAGGTATATTTTTATTGCTTTTAGAATTTCTCATAGAAAGAGTAAGTTTTGGTATAAAATCTCTATTGCACTCGGAACAGTATTAGTTCTTTTTGCGCTTTATGTAGGGCTTCCTAAATAAAGGCCTCTAAGTCAAGTGTTGGGTTATGATTCGTTTGAATCGTGACCAATTATTGGGTTTGGAGCTATTTTTATTTTTTGGGATGAATTGTATGGTTTGACACTTACACACAACTAGTAGAGTGACGCATTTGTAATGCACAGTTTGTATATTCTGTTCTTATATTCAGCTTTCAGACAGAGCTTTCGGGTCAAAATAATTTTTTGGCATATAAAAATAAAAGTATTTACAGCGGTAATTCAAAAGGTTGGAACGATAAATGAATAAAGCTGAACAGAAACAAAAAAAGCAAGAATGAAGTCATATAAGAAAGTTGGAATCTCTGAAAAAATTTCAAGTGAAAGGGTGCAGTTGCTGAATACTGGACAGACCTGCCACCGAAATCTGAATTTGAGAGTAAGATTAGAGATATAACCAGCCAAGCGCGTGAACGTCTTGAACGCCGGAAATCGCTGGTAGACAG
>JAJQRA010000027.1:0-48484 GCA_046533095.1 Lachnospiraceae bacterium ZAX-1
GTGCTTGTGACACCCGCCTTTTAGGCGTGCAAGCAATCAGCCCTTATAGGGCTAATCGCAAACCACCAGTTGAACTGGTGGTTGCTGACTTTAGAAGAATTGGGACAATTTAGTTAGTTTAGAGATACGGACGTAGCATACGTTCGGTTGACTGTTAAATATTACAAGCGGCGTGGCACTACGGTGACGCGCCGCTTTGCTGTTCACAAATTGTTTGTAGGTTTGCGTAAATAAAGGTAAGCGACAAAAGTGAGAGCCCATATACAAGAAGCAGGACAAGTAAGATAATGTATGCATACAGATGAAAAAGTTGTACAACTTTTTCAACCAGTGAGGAATGGTAATAAAAGTATGGATACACGAAAAATAGCAAGAGAATACCGATTGGCGCGATGGGCGGAGGCACTCAGGGAACAAAAGGCCAGTGGACAAAGCAAAGACGAATGGTGCAAGGCAAATGAAGTCAGCCGCAATCAATATTTCTATTGGCAGCGAAAATTGCGGGAAACGGCATATGAGCAACTAAGTGCAACTCAGAATGAAGCTGTGCAAACAGGTTTGGCCGTGCCGGAATTTACGGAGATCAGGATAGCGGAGCCGGTCGCGGCAACAACACAGCCGGAAGTATTCCAGCCAAGTACGATCCGGGTAGAGGTCAGTGGGATACAGATAAGTGCAGACAGCACATATCCGCCGGAGAAGTTGGCGCAGCTGCTCCGGGAACTCACCCGGCGATGCTGAACTTAGCAGGGAAGCAAGTATATCTCGCATGCGGGAAAACAGATATGCGCAAAAGCATCAACGGGCTCAGTGCGATTGTGGAGGTCGGTTTCCGGCTTGACCCTTTCGACGGCGCGCTATTTGTATTCTGCAATCGAAACCGAGATAGAATCAAGATATTGGAATGGGACGGCGATGGTTTCTGGCTGTACTTCAAGCGACTGGAGAAGGGGCATTTCCGATGGCCGGCAGAGGGCTTGCAGGCAACGATGACCCTGACTGCCGAGGAACTTCAGATTCTGTTGGGAGGGGCAAGGGTTGAACTGAAACTCCGGCGCGGTGAGGTCACTGAGTGGCGGATGATATGATAACAAAATCGCTTTACAAAGCCAAATAATCTTGATTTTTAGCTACTTTTGTAGTATAATATTACTATTATGAAGAGTATGATTTCAACCATAACAATCGAGAAAAAAGAATATGAGACTCTGCTGGGAATGCAAGCAAAAGCCACGAAACTGGAAGCGCTTGTGCAAGTGGTATGAGAACCAGCTTCTGTCGGCGAAACGACGTCAATTTGGTTCCTCCGGCGAGCAAACGGATATTGACTTCCGTCAACTCAATTTATTTGGCGGAGGAGATATTGTCCTACCGCCGGAAGCCGAAACGGAAGAAATCAATTACAAGCGCAAAAAGCAGACAGGCAAGCGGGAGCGTGACCTCGCTGATCTTCCTGCTGAGCGCATTGACTATGAGCTTTCCGAATCCGAGCGCACTTGCCGGTCGTGTGGCGAGACCATGCGGGACATCGGGGTGGACGTCCGCCGTGAACTAAAGCTGATCCCCGCAAAAGTAGTTGTGATGGAGCACGCAGTTCACGGTTATGCTTGCCGGAATTGTGAGAAAAACGGCATTTCAGTTCCCTTTGCCAAGGCGGAGGCGCCGGCGCCGTTGATTCGGGGTTCACTTGCGTCACCGTCGTTTGCAGCACATATTGCGGTACAAAAATATATGAACGGGATGCCGTTGCACCGGCTCGAAAACGGATTCCGGTATGAGGGAGTAAACATCTCGCGCCAAACGATGGCGAACTGGGTCATTCAGTGTTCCGAATGTTATCTGGAAGCGGTATATGACCGGCTGATAAAGCTATTGATATTAGAAACTGTGCTTCACGCGGATGAGACGACGGTTCAGGTGCTCCGTGAGCCGGGCAGGAAAGCACAGACGAAATCCTACGAGTGGGTCTACCGTACAAGCGGCTGTTCAGAACGCAGGATAGTTATTTATGATTACAAAGAAACCCGGAATCAGGAGCATCCAAGGGCTTTTCTGAAAGGGTTCGCAGGACTTTTGCACACGGACGGTTATCAGGTGCATCACAATCTGTCGCCGGAAATCACGGTAATCGGTTGTTGGTCGCACGTTCGGCGAAAATTCGAGGATATCCTCAAAAAGCTACCCCCGGAAAAGCAAAAAGGCACAGATGCCGAGCGTGGTGTGGCGTACATAAGCGCGTTGTTCTCATTAGAGCGTAAGTTCGCTGAACTCGCGCCGGAGGAGCGTTATCAAAAACGGCTTGAACAGAGTAAGCCCGTCGCTGATGCTTTCTTCGCGTGGGTGGCGGGTCTGGGGGCGTTGCTGTACATTATGCAATGTCACAGCGCAAATATCTTGAAAACGTGTTCTTTGACGGCCGCGCGGAAATCTCTAACAACCGGGCTGAGAGAACAGTAAAGCCTTTTGTTATGGGCAGGAAAGCATGGCTGTTTGCCAATACGCCAGCAGGAGCTAAGGCTAGTTCTGTGATGTACTCCATTGTTGAAACCGCGAAAGAGAACGGTCTGCACCCATATCGCTATGTCGAGTATTTATTGGAAACGCTGCCAAACGCTACTATCTCTGACATGGAATCAATGCTGCCTTGGAGCGCATCACTGCCGGCTACCGCAAAAAGAGGAGGCTTCCGCTGATGGCAAGAAAAAGTAACGCGGAGCTCATGTTCCAGTTCGTGCAGGACTATCTGGATGGCAATATGCCCCGTATGTTTTTCGACTTGGACTTTGACCACTATTTCATCCAATACTATCTGGCGATGGAACGCCAAGATTCTGACATGGCGCAGTGCTTCGCCTATTACCTTTCAGAGCAGGGCATTGATATGTCCGATGGCCTTTCCGACGCTCAGCACAAAAAATTGATAAAAAGTCAGTGGAAAAAGTTTACTGCTGCTTTGCATTCTGGCATGTGGTGACTTTTGGCTGGCTTTCATATTAACGTTTCCCGGTCAGAAGGGCTGGTTCCTTGTATATGGGCTCTCGGGTTTGTCGCTTACAAATAAAGTTGAAAAAGTACCTTGACAAAACGAATCTTTGGACACGAAAGCAGTGCATTGGACACGAAAAACAGTACATTGATATGAAAACAATGATGGAAATCCTAACGTGTGCTCCTAGTATGGAAACAGTGGGATTTTCCTAGAACGAGGGAAAAATGAATACAAGTAATGCTCATAATTTTATAAATAAAAAAAGAATTGTGGTTAAAGTAGGTTCTTCCTCCTTAAATCACGCATCTACCGGAGGACTTAATTTTACAAAACTAGAAAAATTGGTGAGAGAGCTGTGTGACCTTAGAAACCAAGGATTAGACGTATGCCTTGTCAGTTCGGGGGCAATTGCCGTTGGCAGAAAAACGATTGGACTTGTAGCCCCCCCACAGGATATAGCTACAAAACAGGCATGTGCGGCGGTTGGGCAGGCAAGCCTTATGATGACCTATCAGAAAATGTTTTCGGAATATCATCAGACTGCAGGGCAGATATTAATGACAAAGGAAACGATGCAGGACAATGAGGCAAGGAAAAATGCACAGAATACATTTGAAGAATTATTTCGACTGGGCGTCGTTCCGGTTGTAAATGAAAATGATACAGTTTCTACTTATGAAATTCAATTTGGCGATAATGATACATTATCTGCGTTGATAGCATCCTTAATTGGGGCAGACTTACTGATTCTATTATCCGATATTGACGGTTTATTTACAGATGATCCACGTAGAAACAAAGATGCCAAACTAATTAAGGTTGTAGAAACCTTAGACCAGGAACTATTCCATATGGCAAAGGAATCTACCGGAAGCGATTTTGGCACGGGCGGAATGTCTGCGAAACTGATTGCCGCAAAGATTGCAACGCTTTCTGGTGCGGATATGGTGATTGCGAACGGACAGGATGTTGGAATTATCCATCAGATTTTTGAAGGGAACTTTCTAGGGACTGTATTTGAGTCAAATAAGAGTGAAGATTTTTATATTGCGGATTTTATAGAAAAGAATCTTTAAGGAGAAATTGAATATGAAATTAGAGCAAATTGGAAAACAGGCAAAAGTGGCGGAACAGGTGTTACGGATACTCTCAACCATGGAAAAAAACAAAGTATTATTAAAAGCTGCGGACTATCTTGTAACCGATAAAGACGAGATACTTAATGCCAATAAAATAGACATTGAATGTGCAAATAAAAATCATATGGCACAGGGGCTCGTTGACAGGCTTTTCTTAAATGAAGATAGAATAAAGCAGATGGCAGATGGGCTTCGCCAGATTGCGGCGTTAGAGGATCCTGTCGGGGAAGTGCTATCCATGAACCAAAGGCCGAATGGGCTAATGATTGGACAAAAGAGGGTTCCATTAGGCGTAATCGGGATCATTTATGAATCCCGCCCGAATGTAACGGCAGATGCATTTGGGCTTTGCTTTAAAACCGGAAATGCAGTGATTTTAAAAGGGGGCAGCGATGCCATTCATTCCAATAAAGCGATTGTTTGCGTGATTCAAAAGGCATTGACCGATTGCCAAGTAGAAAAAAACGCCATTCAATTCATTGAAGATACAGATCGGGCAGTCACAAAGGCTTTCATGTGCTTAAATCAATATCTGGATGTCCTGATTCCACGAGGTGGAGCTGGATTGATCCGTGCAGTCGTAGAAACAGCGAGTGTCCCTGTGATTGAAACGGGAACTGGAAACTGCCATGTGTTTGTAGACGAATCAGCTAATTTAAAAATGGCTGAGGATATTATATACAATGCAAAAACCCAGCGTATCGGTGTCTGCAATGCCTGTGAATCCTTGGTTATACATGAAAGCGTGGCGCCAGATTTTCTTCCTGCCATCGTAAGGAGGCTAAAAGAAAAGCAGGTGGAAATCCGTGGAGATGAAGAATGCTGTAGCCTCTTAGGTGAAATTATACCAGCGACAGAAGAGGATTTTGCTACGGAATACTTAGACTATATTATTTCTGTTAAAATCGTATCTGATATCACACAGGCGATCCACCATATCAATCAATACAATACGGGGCATTCGGAAGCAATTATTACAGAAAATTATTCCAATGCCCAACGTTTTTTAAATGAAATTGATGCGGCCGCAGTTTATGTAAATGCATCAACCCGTTTTACGGATGGGTTTGAATTTGGTTTTGGCGCGGAAATCGGAATTAGTACACAAAAGCTCCATGCAAGAGGACCTATGGGACTTTTGGCTCTTACCAGTACAAAATATATCATTTTGGGCAATGGGCAGATTAGAGATTAAATCAAGTACGACACAAAAAACAGCCATATAAAAAGCAACTGGGTTTTCATTTAAGAACTTGGTTGCTTTTATGCGTATGGCGCAATTCTCCTTTCAAGAGGGTCTGGTCGGTTTTGATGTAACTTACAGGATTGGCAATTATGCCATGTCCTGATTACAAAGAGAGTCTGACCAGTTTTGATGTACTTACAGGATTGGCAATTATGCCATGTTCTGATTACAAAGAGGGTCTGGTCGGTTTTGATGTAACTTACAGGATTGGCAATTATGTGATGTTCTGATTGCAAAAACCACCAATTATAGTATAATAGAAAATACGGAGAAAATGCAAAAGGGGATTTCATACAATGAAAGAAAAGAAAGAAATGGAATCAATATTAGACAAGATCGATTTGGATGGACCACCATCCGAAACCGAGCCAATGCGTCAATATTATTTTATAAAGAAAGCCCGGGCATATGTAAAGGCGATGTCCCAAAAATTAGGTCGGCCGCTTTCTAGTGCAACGGTAACTTTTGGCTGTCAGATGAACGCTAGGGACTCAGAAAAATTAGCAGGGATTCTGGAAATAGTTGGATATGAAGAGGTTGACAAAGAAGGGGAAGAAGCAGATTTTGTTATCTATAATACCTGCACTGTGCGGGAAAATGCAAACAATAAGGTATATGGACGCCTTGGCTATTTAAATACCTACAAGAAACGTAATCCGCACATGAAAATTGCACTCTGTGGCTGTATGATGCAAGAACCTGATGTCATTAAGAAGTTGCAGACAAGCTATCGTTTTGTAGATTTGATTTTTGGAACCCATAATATCCATAAGTTTGCAGAATTGATTGTTGCCACGTTTGAAAATAAAGGGATGACCATTGACATATGGGAAGATACAGATAAAATCGTAGAAGATTTACCGACGGAACGCAAGTACCCATTTAAATCAGGGGTAAATATTATGTTTGGATGTAATAATTTTTGCAGCTATTGTATTGTCCCTTATGTAAGGGGACGGGAGCGAAGTAGAAATCCAGAAGATATTATCCGGGAAATCCAACACCTTGCAGAAGATGGCGTCGTTGAAGTCATGCTATTAGGGCAAAATGTAAATTCCTATGGTAAAAATCTGGATAAGCCGATTAGTTTTGCAAGCTTGCTAAAAGAGATAGAGTCGATTGAAAAAATCAAGCGAATTCGCTTTATGACCTCCCATCCAAAAGATTTATCCGATGAATTAATCGAGGCTATCAGCCAATCAACAAAGATATGCCATCATTTACATTTACCGCTACAGTCCGGGAGTAGCCGTATTTTAAAGAAAATGAATCGTAATTATACAAAAGAGCAGTACTTGGAATTGATTGAAAAAATCAAAAAGGCAGTTCCGGATATTGCCATTACAACCGACATCATCGTTGGATTTCCAACGGAAACAGAAGAAGATTTTGAAGAAACAATGGATGTAATACAAAAGGTGGAATATGATAGTGCGTTCACTTTTATTTATTCAAAGCGAACTGGAACACCGGCCGCATCCATAAAAGAGCAGGTGCCGGCAGAGATTATAAAAGAAAGATTTAGCAAATTATTAGCAATGGTTCAAATGATTGCCGCAAAAAGGGCCACCATCGGGCAAAATCGGACAGAATCTGTTTTGATAGAAGGCGTGAATGAGCAAGATACTTCTTTTGTGACAGGGCGGTTAGGCAGTAATCGGATCGTACATTTACCGGGTACAAAAGACATGATCGGAAAAATAGTAGATGTTACGTTAAAAGAATGTAAGGGGTTTTATTATTATGGCGAAGCAGCGGATATACCTTAAAGTGCCAAGTAATATACGATGGAATGGTTCGCAGTGCTGCCTTCGGGGGAAATTGTGAGCATGGCCTTAAAGTGCCAAGTAATATACGATGAAATGGTTCACCGGCTTTATGATTGCGGCAAGGCAGCAAAAAGAAACAGAAAGGCACGAAGCGAAATGTATCACAAAACGTTTCAGGCGAATGGAGTATTTATGGTAGAAAAATCCACAAAGCGATTTCGGCATTATGATCTTATCTTTTTGTCTGCTATGATTTTGATTGGCACTGCTCTGTTTTGCTTTTATCTGTTTGGCTTCAAAAAATCGGGAAATGAGGTTGTCATAACCGTAAACAACACAGTATATGGAACCTATCCTCTAAATGAAAACATCCAACTGCCAATCAAAATTGATGATACGACTACGAATATCTTAGAAATAGAAAATGGTGTCGCCTTTATGCAATGGGCGAATTGTCCGGATAAGCTTTGTATGCACCAAAAGGAAATCAATGCAGCCGGAGAAAGTATTATTTGCCTCCCAAATAAAGTGATCGTATCGGTGATCGGTAGAGAACAATCTCAATTTGATTCTGTAGCAGGAGATAAAATAGGTGCTGACATGCTGTCGCCTTAGCAACAATCTGCCACCGCGTGCTAGGAATATTCTATGATGTGTTGTGTAACCATATCTTATAATAAAGTTACCACTGCGTGCTAGGGACATCCTCTAGAGTTTGTCCTTACTTCAGCACATGGTCGAAGTTACCACTGCGTGCTAGGGACATCCTATCAAGTATTATGTAAACCATATTTTATAATCAATCAATTACTACGTGCCATGCACATCCCTTGCAGATTTTATCTTGTGTTATTACATCTTGTGTACATAAATCGTGGCGATTCAGTGCACCTTTACGAATCGTTGTAAAAGAGGAAAGGAATCATATGAAACACGATAAGCTTAAAGCACATAAAACAGCATTATTGGGGATGCTTTTGGCTCTGGCACTCTTGTGCGGCTATGTGGAGTCCTTGATTCCTTTTTATTTTGGGATACCTGGAATGAAGCTTGGCCTTGCCAATCTTGTAGTGCTCATGGCAATGTATTTAGTTGGCAGTAAAGAGGCACTTTTCATTTCGATACTTCGTATTATGTTAGCAGGCTTTTTGTTTGGGTCGATGTTTAGTATTGTTTATAGCTTAGCGGGAGGATTGTTAAGCTTTTTCATTATGCTGATCCTAAAAAAGACAGATCGTTTTCATATCATATCCGTTAGTGTTGCAGGTGGAGTTTTTCACAACATAGGCCAGCTTATCGTTGCGGCTTTCGTTTTGGAAAATTTTAATATTTTTTATTACATCACAGTACTGTTCCTTGCCGGTGTGATTACCGGTGGACTTATTGGTGTCGTTGGACAGGAAATTATCGTACGCTTGGGAAAAATAGGATGGGGGGACAAATAGATGTATTCTTATATAAAAGGGGAACTGGTTGAGGTTTTAGATGACGCCATCGTAATAGAAGCCGGACAAATTGGATACCATATCCGAATTCCGGGCGGTACCATGGATGCGTTTCGTGCAACCGGGCAGACGGTAAAAATTTATACCTATTTGTATGTGCGGGAAGATGCGATGCACCTGTATGGGTTTCTGACCAAAGATAATTTGAATATGTTTAAACTTTTGATCGGCATAAGCGGAATCGGGCCAAAGGGCGCACTTGCAATCCTATCGGTCATGACACCGGATGATTTGCGGTTTGCAATCTTAGGCGAAGATGCAAAGACGATTTCAAAAGCACCCGGCGTTGGAAACAAGACGGCGCAAAGGCTGATTATCGAATTAAAGGACAAGCTTCATCTAGAAGATGCTTTTGCGGTACAATCAAATTCTATTTCTGAGAGTATGCCTTTGGAGGGCAAATCTAAGGCAAAAAGCGAGGCTATCCAAGCGTTGGTAGCATTAGGCTATTCTACGGCTGAGGCAATGAAAGCTTTAAGTGAAATTGAGACGACAGACGATACTACAGTAGAAGTGTTGCTAAAAGAGGCGCTAAGGTCTATGGCTTTTTAAGGGAATGCTTGTAGAGAATTTGTGAAAAGAGAGACACAAAGAGCGATGAATTTTTAAGGAAATACCACAATCCAGAAGCTCAAAAGCAGAAAAAAGGTGATTGTAATTCATGCTTCAATCTTTTAAGGAAATACCACAATCCATAAGCTCGAAAACAGAAAAAAAGGTGATTGTAGTTAGTGATTCAATCTTTTAAGGAAATACCACAGTTCATAAGCTCAAAAACACCAAAAAGTGTTCAGTAAGAAAGGAACTATATGGAAAAGCGCGTCATAGCAACCAAGGTGCAAGAAGAGGACGTTAAAATTGAAACAAGTTTAAGGCCACAGACTTTAAAGGAATATATCGGGCAGGAAAAAACCAAGCGTAACCTAAAGGTTTATATAGATGCTGCAAAGCAAAGAGGCGAGTCATTGGATCATGTGTTGTTTTACGGTCCCCCCGGATTAGGGAAAACGACGCTCGCCGGAATTATTGCCAATGAGATGGAGGTTCATATTAAAATCACCTCTGGCCCGGCTATTGGAAAACCAGGAGAAATGGCGGCAATTCTAAGTTCCTTACAGGAGGGGGATATCCTATTTATAGATGAAATACATAGGCTGAACCGCCAAGTCGAAGAGGTGCTCTACCCGGCGATGGAAGATTATGCCATTGATATTATGATTGGAAAAGGTGCGTCCACTCGTTCTATACGTTTGGAATTGCCACACTTTACGTTGGTAGGGGCAACAACGCGGGCAGGGCTGTTGTCTGCGCCGCTTCGCGATCGCTTTGGTGTTGTGCACCATCTGGAATTTTACAATCCGGAAGAATTGCAGACGATTATACTTCACTCGGCTGCAAAGTTGGAAGTGCCGATTGATATCTTTGGCGCTTTTGAACTGGCAAGGCGTTCCAGAGGAACACCAAGGCTTGCGAACCGCCTGTTAAAGCGAGTCCGTGATTTTGCCCAAGTCAAATATGATGGCCATATCACAAAAGAGGTCGCGTCTTTTGCATTGGATTTACTGGAAGTTGACAAGTATGGGTTAGATCAGAGCGACCGCAATCTTTTAATCACGATCATAGAAAAGTTTCAAGGGGGTCCGGTTGGCATTGATACCTTAGCGGTGGCAATCGGGGAAGATTCCGGGACGATTGAAGATGTGTATGAACCGTTCCTTGTAAAAAACGGATTTTTAAACCGTACGCCGAAAGGTCGTGTTGTATCTGAGCTGGCTTATCAGCATTTCGGGATATTGCGGTAATTTGGCATTTCGGAATATTGTGGTTATGTAGGTCGATTGCTATAGAGTATTGCCTGCTATTGATTTAGACAAGAAAGGGGAAGGATATTATAAAAATGATTCGATTTTGCGATATGGAAGTATGGGTAATGAACGATGATATAGAGGACATAGAGTGTAGGCGTGAGGGGGTAAGGGACGAACTGTTTTATTTCTTTCATCAAGAGGGAAATGAGGACAAGATTCTGTTTGTCAATAATGAATGCAATGAATTTCAAGGATTAATTACATATCGGCTCTTGCTTGAAGCGATAACAAAAGATAGTAACCACTATATACAAAGGGAATTTGTAAAAGCGGATGAACAATTATTCTATCATGCGAAGCAATGTTTTGCCACTAACCCCAATATCCAGTATTTGCCGGTTTTGGATAAAAATAATGATGTTATCTATTTTTGCTATAACGACTATCTAACGGGTGTCTATGATAGGATAGAGGCTTGCCTTACTGGCTTTGAATCGAAAGATCAATATTTGTTTATAGAAGATGTTTATCCAAATATAGAGCAGGTTTGTATCCATGGCTTCAATGAATGGGCATTTCGTATTTATCATATTTTGAAAAAAAGGAATGTTTCGGTGAGCGTATATGGAGAGCAGTGGGAGCTTCTTTTAGGGATAACAAATGTTGGGGAAGAGGCATATGTGGCTGAGCAAACATTCGATATTTGGGCAGAAAGCGCACCGGAGCAAAATGATATATGTAATCAAATAAGTGTTTTTTTGAGCACATTTTCAAAAAACAGCCAGCAACAAGCGGTGCTAGCGAGCAACATTGATTTTTTGAGTATGCTTGCAACGATCAATGCAGAATATATAGAATGTGTTGTAAGTGCGCAATTAAAAAAAAGGGGCCACTGCATATTCCTTGCCTATGTACCTTCCTATGAGCAGTTAAAAACCCATACATCTTTTGAAGAAGCTCGATATTCTAAAATGCTTTTGTCTTTTAAAAGTACGAAGATTGCCACGGTAGAACAAATAAAGCGTGTATATGGTATGACAGGTGAAGAAATAGAAAAACGGAATAGCCAAAACCCACATTATGCAGAGGGTGAATGGAATACAAAAGTGATTCAGATACAGGATGAATCCTTTGTTTTAAAGCAGTCTGTCAAATATAAAAGGAACCGGCTATACCTGATTGGCCCTTGCATTGTGGATGGCTCGTCGCTTTTACTAGAAGATTCTTTTGTGAGCCTGGTGCAAGAATACCTAGACTTTTATCAACTTGACTATAGCATTGCCGTATCCGTTATTAGTAATGAACGTTATCACAAATATAAAGATTTTTTGGAAAGCTTGGCACGAAATAAAAATGATATTATAGTATGTATTCGCCAGGGAAACCATAGAAATGTCGATCGATATCTTGACCTTACAAACCATATAGATATCGATTTTACGGATGTATACAATAAAAGGCCGCTAAAGGAAGAGTATTTTTTTGACGAACCAATACACAGCAATGGGAAAGCCAACCGGGCAATGGTAAAGGAAATGTTTGAAAAGCATCTAATCCCCAGCATTGAATCTATGGATTTTAGCGAAGAAGAAGCCCCCTTGCAAAAAATGGAGCTTTTAACAAAAGACGGGTTGCTTGCATTGGAGCAGTACCTACATCGTATTGAACGGTTTTTGTTTCGCCCCAAAAGGCCGTCTACCATCGGTGCGATCGTTATGAACTGCAACCCCATTACATTAGGGCATCAATATTTGATAGAAACTGCAAAAACGTTTGTTGACTACCTTTATATATTTATTGTAGAGGAAGACCGTTCGTTTTTCCCATTTAAAGATCGTTTGCATTTGGCGAGAGAGGCAGTATCGCAGTTAAAAAATGTCAGCGTCATACCATCGGGGGCGTTCATCCTGTCCTATCGGACGTTTCCAAGCTATTTTGAAAAAGAGGAGTCCCGGGATATTAAAATTGATGCGGCGGCAGACATTGAACTATTTGCGACCTATATAGCCCCGGCTCTCAATATACAGGTGCGCTTTGTAGGGCAAGAGCCATTTGATAAGATCACGGAGCAATACAATAGGCAAATGGAACTTCAACTAGAAGACTACGGCATACGATTTCTGGAAATCCCACGAAAGGAAGTAGCGGGGCAAGCGATTAGTGCTTCAAGGGTGCGTACACTGCTGGAGAGAAGGGAATTTGATAAAATTCGCTTGCTTGTGCCGGATAGCACGTATGACTATTTGGTGGATTTTCAAAACAGAGATCACTTGAGAAAATAAAATGAAATGGCAGTTTGCTTGCGTTTACCTTACTTTATTCAAACTTCGTTACGAAAGTTCATTTTACAAAAGCCCAAAATAAATGTAAATCCTAAAATAAATGTAAATCCTAAAATAGAGTTGTTTTTCTTGAAAAATCCGTTATAATGTACAATAGAAGGAAAGACAGAATTTATATAGAAAGGAATGTGAACCTATGCCAACAAAGACAAGTGCCGATGTACTAATTGGCGGTAAAATATATTCATTAAGCGGATATGAGAGTGAGGCATATCTACAGCAGGTGGCCACATACATCAACAGCAAAATAAATGAATTTGATGGCATGGAAGCCTTTCGCCGTTTTTCGCAAGACATGAAAGCAACACTGATAGAGCTTAATATAGCGGATGACTATTTTAAGGCAAAAAATCAGGCAGAAAACCTAGAGCAGGATCTTGAAGCAAGGGATAGAGAACTCTATGAATTAAAGCATGATTTAATTTCGCTTAGACTCAAGACGGAAAGCGATGAAAAAAACATCTTGCAATTGGAAAAAGAGAACCGGGAGCTTCAGCTACGCAAGGTACGTTTAGAAGCTTCTTTAGAAGATGCACTACTTGGAAAAATAAAAAGTCTTAAAACTGCCCCAATCAGTCAAGGAAGCAATATCCCTATCGTTGCTTTACAGACTTACCCAAATGGAGCGGTAGAAAACAAAATTGCATCGCGGGCAGATGATATAAATGGAACGGCATCGCGGACGAATGGGGCAAATGAAAATAGAGCAAGGGCGAATGGGACAAATGAAAGTATCACAAGGGCGAACGAAACAAATGAAAGTATCACAAGGGCGAATGAGGCAAATGAAAGTATCACAAGGACAGATGATATAAATGGAATTGAATCGATAATAAATGATATAGGGTTAAATGAAAAGAAGAAACCAGAACCGGATATAAACGAAGCAGATATTCAGATACAGGAACCCCAGATATTTACAGTAGCAGGAACAGTAAATAATGCCAATCATTACATGAATAAAAAAAAAATTTGAAAAGCAAGAGAAAAAGTAAGAGAAAAAATAGGGGAGTATGAAACACTGGAAACAAACAATAAAATAAAAAAAACAGAACTGTTATCTCCGGCAGGCTCTTTTCAAACATTAAAAGCTGTTGTCAATGCAGGTGCAGATGCGGTGTATGCCGCAGGAAACCGGTTTGGAGCCAGAGCCTATGCCGCTAATTTTACCGATGAAGAATTATGTGAAGCGATTGACTTCGTTCATCTTCATGGGAAAAAATTATATCTTACCGTCAATACACTCTTAAAAGAATCAGAGCTTGAATCAGAACTGTATGATTATTTAGCCTTGTTTTATGAGCAAGGTCTAGATGCTGTCATTGTACAGGATTTTGGCGTACTGTCCTTTGTCAAAAAAGAATTTCCAAATCTGAACATCCATGCAAGTACCCAAATGAATATAACCGGATCTTATGGCGCATCATTTTTAAAAGAGGCAGGCTGTAGCCGAATTGTAACGGCAAGGGAGCTATCGCTAGAGGAAATATCTAATATACAGAATGAGGTAGAGATTGAGATCGAAAGTTTTGTACATGGAGCCCTTTGCTACTGCTATTCCGGGCAATGCCTGTTCAGTAGCCTGCTAGGCGGACGAAGTGGAAACAGAGGGCGTTGTGCCCAACCATGCAGACTTTTATATAACGGCGCTTATCTCCTAAGCCCAAAAGATTTATGCACCATTGAACTGATTCCAAGGCTTGTAGAAAGCGGTATACACTCTTTTAAAATTGAGGGAAGAATGAAACAGGCAGAATATGCGGCTGGAGTCACAAGCATATATCGAAAATACTTGGATTTGTACGAAAATAGTAAAAATGATGAATATAAAACAAGAACAGAGGAAGAAACAACAAATAGATTAGAAACAGATGAAGCAAGGCCAGATGAAGCAAGGCCAGATAAAGCAAGAACAGATAAAGCAAGAACAGATGGCGCAAGCAAGACGACAACCGATGAATCAACCAAATATAAAGTTTTAAAAGAAGATTTATTAATGCTCCATGATCTCGGACAGCGTAGTGGTTTTACGAAAGGCTACTATTTACAGCATAACGGAAAAGATATGATTACCCTAGACAAGTCTGCACATGCAAAAGGAAATGAAAATTTGCAGGAGCAAGTACGCCAAACTTTCCTCAAAATGAAAATGCAAGAAAAAATAAAAGGAAACTTAATACTTTTTAAAGGAAAATCTGCTATACTTACTTTAAAATGTCAAAGGGTGGAAGTAACGGTAGCCGGTGCAGTTGTTGAAAAATCAATTAAACAGCCATTAACCAAAAAAACGATAGAAGAAAAGCTGAATAAGACTGGAAATGCACCATTTAAATTTGAAGAGCTTGCCATTGAAATGGAGCCGGATGTATTTTGCAGCGTTTCAGAATTGAATCAACTGCGAAGAGATGGGATGGAAAAGCTGAAAGAAGAACTGCTAAAGGAACAAAGGAGAGAATTGCCGGCAAGGGCAGATAGGGCAAAGAGCGCTATTTTAAAGTGCAAAATTTCCAATCGCGATCGCCGCACGGTGCTTAGCGTTTTGATAGAAGAGATGGCCTATCTGCCTGTACTGTTGGATTGTTCTTATATAGATACAATTTATATTGATGTCGCGACAATGAAAAGGGAGTCAATCATCAAAGAATTGTCACATGCAACGGCACTTGTTCACTGCGCAGGGAAAAAAATATATGGTTGTATGCCGGCTGTATTTCGGCAAAAAACAGCGACATGGTATACATCCCATATATCAGCTATCCTAGCGATAGGGCTAGATGGATTCCTAGTTCACAGCTATGATGAATTGATGTTTTTGCTTAAAATGCACGTTCCGGCAGAACATATCATAACAGACAGCAGCCTGTATACATTTTCCAACCAAGCGGTACAGGCATTTTTAGATTTAGGGATACAAAAAACGACGCTTCCGGTTGAATTAAATAAAAGAGAATTGCAAAACCACAATTGCGCACAAGGGGAATTGCTCATATATGGATACCTTCCCCTAATGATAAGTGCACAATGTACCTTAAAAAATACGATTGGGTGTAGGCATCAAGAGGAAACATCACAGCCGTTGGGATCAAAGACACCTTGCCAAGCGGACAGGGCGTACTTTCCAACGAAGATCGAAAATACTTCACTAAGTGATCCATGCAAGTTGACAGACCGTTATCATAAGCAGTTTTTCGTAAAAAATTATTGTGAAGACTGCTATAATATCATATACAATACAACGCCGCTTGTCTTGTTGCATCATGCAAATGACATCCGTGGTCTTGACGTTGGAAGCTTACGAATGTCATTTATAAATGAAACGCCGGGAGAAATAAAAAGGTTGCTGGCACTCTATGAATCCGCTTTTTTAAAACAGGAAACGATTGATATAAAACAGCATATGAAAGACTTTACAAATGGGCATTTTACACGTGGAGTAGAGTGACGGTGCAACAAAGGAAACACTTTGCCAAGTGTTTTATGCAAGCGCAAGAGGGGTAGAATATACATGGTGCATTTGATTACGGAATTATCGAAATATTTAATGATTATACTGTTTGCACTTTATACATACGAGTGTTTTTCCGTATTAAAAAAGAACCGTTCGATACGGCAGCAGAACAGGAAATTTCGCAGGCAGATATTATATATATATTTGATACATATAAATGCCTATGCAATTTTATTTTTTGCTACAAAAAAGGTAGAATTACTGTATTTTTATGGAGCGCAAGTCGTATTTTTTACCGTTGTCCTCATCTTATACAGTACCGTGTATAAGCTTTCGTCAAGGCTGGTCGTCAACAATATGTGTATGCTGATGGTCATCGGTTTTATCATGCTTACAAGGCTTTCCTATGATTTTGCAAGGAAGCAGTTTGAAATTGCAATCCTTGCAACGGTGGCCACTATGCTGATACCACTCATCATCAGCAAACTTAAGTTTTTTAAAAAGCTTACTTGGCTGTATGCGCTGGCAGGAATTGGAATGCTTGGAGTCGTTGCAGTGCTAGGCGCGGTATCAAAAGGTGCAAAATTATCCTTTTCGATAGCAGGAATTACGGTACAGCCATCGGAATTTATTAAAATTATATTTGTTTTCTTTGTAGCATCTATGTTTACCGAATCTACAGAATTTAAGCAGGTCGTAAAAGCTACATTCGTAGCAGGGCTGCATGTCATCATTCTTGTGTTGTCTAGGGATTTAGGCGGCGCTTTGATTTTCTTTATTGCCTATTTGACCATGATCTATGTGGCAACAAAAAAGCCACAATATTTTATAGCAGGGCTACTAAGCGGAAGTATGGCCGCCGTAATTGCATACAAGCTGTTTCGGCATGTGCGTGTACGTGTCATTGCATGGCAAGATCCCTTTGGCCATTTTGAACTGGAAGGCAATCAGATTTCGAATTCCTTGTTTGCCATCGGTACCGGCGGATGGTTTGGCATGGGGCTAAACCAAGGAATGCCAAACCGGATACCGGAAGTAAAACAGGATTTTATTTTCTCTGCAATATCCGAAGAGATGGGGGGGATTTTCGCCCTCTGCATGATCTTAGTCTGTGTGAGCTGCTTCCTCATGTTTTTAAACATTGCAATGCAGATGAAAGATCCATTTTACAAGCTAGTGGCACTCGGGCTTGGTACCGTTTATGGATTTCAAGTGTTTTTATCCATTGGTGGAAATATAAAATTTATCCCATCTACCGGGGTTACCTTGCCGCTCGTAAGCTATGGCGGAAGTTCCCTGCTTAGTACCTTGATTTTATTTGCCATTATACAAGGGCTTTACATATTACGGCAGCAGAAAGGAGCAAAAAATGGCGGGAAAAAAGACGAATTTAAAGTCGCCGAAATCGAAGACCTCGACTAAAAATCGGGAATTTGCAGTTATCACTTACTTATTTGTGGGCATCTTTATATGCCTTATGGGATATTTTGTTTATTTTCAAGTTGTACGAAGTGAAGATGTTATTAACAGTCCATATAACAAACGGCAAGATACCTTTGTGGAACATGTCGTGCGGGGCGAAATTAAATCGGCCGATCAGGTTGTACTGGCACAGACAGTGACAAATGAGGACGGCACGCAAACCCGCTACTATCCCTACGGAGGTATGTTTGCCCATGCCCTTGGATATGACAGCAATGGAAAATCCGGCATAGAATCCTTTGCAAATTTTAGTCTGCTGCGATCCCATGCTTTTTATCCGGAGCAAATTGTAAATGGAATCCAGAATGAGAAAAATCCGGGCGACAATGTAGTTACAACCTTGGACTACCAGCTGCAGGAAATCGCCTATAATGCCCTTGGAGCCAACAAGGGGGCAGTTGTTGCGATGGAACCTTCTACCGGAAAAATCCTTGCGATGGTTTCCAAACCGGACTTTAACCCAAATAGCATCACAGCGGACTGGGAGGCTATCGTATCCGACGACACGAATTCGGTATTGCTAAATCGCGTGACACAAGGGCTATACCCACCTGGCTCTATTTTTAAAATTTTTACCCTGTTAGAATATATACAAGAACATACGCAGGAAAATTTACAAGCGAATTTGGATTATTCTTACAATTGTATGGGAAGTATTACAGTAGACGATACAACAATCAACTGCTATAATGGTGCAGTTCATGGGGAAGAAGATTTAATAACTTCATTTGCAAAATCGTGTAATGGCTCATTTGCAAAGATTGGATTAGGGCTAGAGCAGGACTCTTTTGCGAAGTTGTGCAATAGCCTGCTATTTAATGCAGACCTGCCAACGAGCTATCCATATAAGGGGAGCAGTTTTGTTTTAGATCATACATCTAGCGAAGCAGAAATTATGCAGACAGCTATCGGACAAGGAAAAACGCTTGTCACACCCTTGCACATGGAATTGATTACCTGTGCAATTGCCAATAGGGGGATTATGATGAGACCCTATATTATCGACCATACTGAAAATTATAATGGAGTATCGGTAAAAGAATATGCACCCTTAGCATATGGAACATTCCTAAAGGAAAACGAATATCGCATATTGCAGGAATATATGGAATACGTCGTAACAAATGGCACCGGATCGAAATTAAATGGAGGAAATTACACAGCGGCGGGCAAAACCGGTTCTGCTGAATATAATAATACAAAAGGCGACAGTCATGCATGGTTTACCGGATATGCTTATCAAGAGTCCGGTGAAATTGCAGTGACCGTGATTGTAGAAGGCGGTGGTGCAGGAAGTGAAACAGCCGTACCGATTGCACGTCAACTGTTTGATGCGTATTTTAATCGGTAAGGTGCTTGCAAGAAATATAAAAACAGCTGTACCGATTGCACGTCAACTGTTTGATGCGTATTTTAATCGGTAAGGTGCTTGCAAGAAATATAAAAAAGAGGTATACTATTTTAGAAAGTTCAAACCACATCAGGAGGTATTGCAATGATTGAAGCAACTAGTTGTGGTGGTGTGGTAATATTTCGTGGTAAAATATTGGTCTTGTATAAAAATTATAAGAACAAATACGAAGGATGGGTCTTACCAAAAGGAACGGTAGAGGCCGGCGAGGAATATAAAGAAACAGCGGCAAGGGAAGTTTTAGAAGAAACAGGTGTCACTGCCTCTATTATTAAATATGTCGGGAAAAGCCAGTATACGTTTACAGTTCCAGACGATACCGTGGAAAAAGATGTCCATTGGTATCTGATGATGGCGGACAGTTATTACAGCAAACCACAACGGGAAGAATATTTTGTCGATTCCGGCTATTACAAATTTCATGAAGCATATCATTTGCTGAAATTTGCAAATGAAAAACAAATGCTTGAAAAAGCATACAACGAATATCTGGATTTGAAAAAGAGTAATCTTTGGGGCGGCAGAAAATATTTATAAAATGGGGCTGTTGTAAAATGCAGAGCAAAGAATTCCGTGTACGGAAGTCTCCGCCTGTGGCGGTTGCGTAAGCAACATCTTCTTTATACGCGCAGTGAGATCCTCCCGGAGGGCTTCTATGCTATAGGACGTACTTTCCTATAGATAGAACAAACCTTTGTATAGATAGTGAACCGGGATTTATAGAAAGGGCATGGTGCAACAGCCCCTCCCCGATAGGGGGTAGCCCCGCTATATTTATAGGCACGCCATAGTGCAAAGCCCCCCATGGTAAGGGTAGCCCCGCTATATTTATAGGCACACCATAGTACAGCAGCCCCCATGGTAAGGGTAGCCCTGCTATATTTATAGGCACACCATAGTACAGTAGCCCCCCTATGAAGGGTAGCCCCGCTATATTTACAGGCACACCATAGTGTAACAACCCCTTTATGGAAGGGTAGCCCTGCTATATTTATTGGGCAATGCCCATACCCCAACAGGTCCCTCCCTATAGGGGTGTAAATATGAGTTGCATAGAATGTATAATACGTTCGGTACACGCACTTAGAAGATAGGCTATAGGAGTAGATATGATTTGGTATCGGAATATGTACGCTAGCGAAAATATAGCACACAAGAAGGAAAGAATTAAATGGAAAATCAAACATAATGCAGGTCAAATCAATATTTATGTGATCGCACTAGCTGCAAACCCTAAAAATCTTCTTGAAATCATACCTGCCATTGAAATGATGCAAAAAGCTTATCCAAAGAAAGATATGTTCATTGTAGGGATAGCCAAAGGCTATGAAGAAGCGGTGGATTTGATCGTGCAGATTATCATGGAAGTGTATAGAGCGACCGATGGCTTTCAGGTAAGGGACTATTTTGGCATTGAACAGGCATGATGACTATAGTATAGAAACAAAATGCTGTTCCGATAATCAGATCCACGGCACGAAAAAAGGTGCCCTTTTATCAGAACCTGCATGGCAACTTCTGATAAACTATATTATAGAAACAAAATGCTGTTCCGATAATCAGATCCATGGCACGAAAAAAGGTGCCCTTTTATCAGAACCTGCATGGCAACTTCTGATAAACTATAAATTCGGTAGCAGGGAGGTAGACGAAGCAGAAAAGATGAGTATACTAGTTACAATATTAAAAATAATCGGTATTGTCCTCCTTGTAATCGTAGGTCTCATTCTGCTTTTATGTTTATCTGTAATATTTATTCCAATTAGGTACAAGCTAAAAGGAAGCGTACAGGAAAAACTACAGGGAAATGCAGTGATAAGCTGGATGTTTCACCTTATCCATATCAGAATTGATTTTTGTAATCAAGATTATGAGGTAGTCCTTCGTATCGCAGGGATACCAAAAAAATTAAATTTTCAAACCAATGAAGATTATGAGGAGTCCAAACCGAAAAAGGAAAAGAAGAAAAAAAGAGTAAAAAAACGAAATACATCAAATGATAATACAAGTTTAAAGGAAGAAAAGCGAAGGTTTCAGAAAAAGGAAATGGGACAGACCTCTATTGCCCATGAACGAAAATTCAATGAAGAAAGGAATAAAGATCATGGTGAATTATTAAACCAAAAAATAATTAACGAGAAGAGCAATGAATACAATAAGAAAAATGGAATGAATAAAAGCGATAAAAATGACCAAAGCAATAAAAATGACCAAAGCAATCAGAAGAACAAAAGCAATCAGAAGAACAAAAACAGTAAGAAGAGCAAAAATAATGGGAATCATATAGATGAAAATTGGAAAAGGGATGATGATACGCTACAGGCCGATAGACCCAAAAATCCTTTTACAAATTTCTTTGCATCTATTAAAAATTTATTTGAAAAAATAAAATCAGGAAAAGATAGGATAGAAGACATATTCCAAGAAACAAATAAGAGTGCCGTATTACTCGTTATGAAGGAACTACGATATATACTAAAACATTTTGCCCCAAAGAAATTCAATGCAACCGTACAGTTTGGAACAGCTGATCCCGCTTTAACAGGACAGATACTTGGATTTATCAGCATATTCCCATTTATCTACCGTTATCAAATAAATATAAGACCCGATTTAGAGTCGGGTGTACTTTTCTTAAAAGGAGATTTTTTTGTAAAAGGATATATAAGAGGGCTGCATGCCTTATGTACAGGAATACGCTTACTATTAGATAAAAATATTCGCACAGCAATACACAACTATAGAACATAGCAGGAGGTAATTTTAATATGCAGGACAATAGCTTTCATTCAACCGTAGAGTCATTATTTAAAGGAATGGATAGTTTTATTACAACAAAAACCGTTGTAGGCGATGCCGTCCATATTGGCGAAACCATAATTTTGCCATTGGTCGATGTATCGTTTGGCGTTGGTGCAGGCGCTTTTTCCCAAGAAAAAAAAGATAACGGGGGCGGTGCAATGGGTGCTAAAATTACGCCAAGTGCAGTTCTGGTGATTCAAAATGGAACAACAAAACTTGTAAATGTAAAAAACCAGGATGGTATAACAAAGATTTTAGATATGATACCGGATTTCGTAAATAAATTTACCGGCAAGGCCAAGAAAAATACAAAAGAATCCAAAAAAGAAGAAGAAACAACAGATTCTAACTTTGATGAAGATGCAAAAGCCGCTGCAAGTGAAGAAATGGCAGATATGCTCAATATAACGGTAGAAACAAAAGAAACGGAGTAAATGTCAAAAGCCGAGAAACACCGTAGCTTGATGTGCTCCCTATATAGTAGACAGATAAAATATTAAAAATCTACTATGTGGGAACATTATGATGTCTAGAAAAAAGTATGATGATAAATTTAAAATGGAAGTCACGAAGGAATATCGTATTATCATTGTTTATTCTGTATAATCCTGTCCCTATTTTAACTGAAATGAGTTAAATGAGATATTTTTCAAAAACACCTTACTTTCACGCCCAAATGGAGTATCATAAGAGCGTGAAAGTAAGGTGTTTTTTATGAACAAAACTAAAGGACTCTATTTGATTCTTAAAAACAACCATGGATTCTTGAGGACAGCCGATGCTACACGCATCGGCATTTCGAGAGAATATCTTGGTGAGTTCGTCCAAAAGCAAGGGCTTGAGCGAGTTGCCCACGGATTATATATGTCTAAAGATGCTTGGGATGATGAAATGTATGCTGTCGGCTACTATGTCGCACGGCGCAAAGCTGTTAATTTTGGACGAACCGACCAGCGGACTTGACACTGTCGCTCGTGCCGAGCTTTTCGATATTCTTCGGGAATATATTTCGGATAGAGAAAAAAGCGTGTTTTTTTCAACGCATATCACGTCCGATTTGGAACGGATTGCGGATTACATCACATGGATAGAACATGGCAAACTTTTCTAAACAGGTACTAATGTCTATTATCTTTGCCTTCCCCATTGAGCCAATTGTTGCAAAATCGGCATTAACTCCGAGCAAGCGGGTGTTGTTGAATATTCCACTCGTACAGGCATCTCCATGTATTGCATTCTTTGTATCAGACCGACTTCTTCAAGTTCCTTCAATGAACTTGCAAGCATAGTATTGGTAATCCCCTTGACTTTTCTTTTAAGCGCGTTATAGCGCGTAACGCCATCAATATGCAGGGCACATAGTATTGCTGTTTTCCATTTGCCCCCTATGATATTCATTGCTTTATTCAAAGGGCAATCAACGGCACATGGGCAATGCACATCGCAAACACGTTCGCTTTCATTGATTTTTGTAATCATATTTTTCTCACCTACTCATAATAAACTGCGTTCTTGATATATCAAATTTAAAGTAGCATAATTATACCAGATAGTAAAATAGGAGTCAAGTTATAATTAAAATGAAGACGGCAAGATGTTACCATGAGTAAAAATTTTATAGATATTTCAGGAAGTCCCGTTAAGAACAGTAACCCCGACAGACTTATAAAGCAAGTTTTAGCAGCAAGCGGCTTAGAAAGCGAGTTTGTGAAGCTGAGCGACATTCATGTAGGGCCTTGTTGTGCCTGCAAAGCTTGTGCGAGAGATAATCTCTGTAAAGTAACAGACGATTTTCCGCTATTTGCACAAAAAATTCTCGAATCTCATGCTATGGTGGTTGGGGGATACACTCCATATGGAATGTTGGATGCCTATACAAAAGCATTGCTGGAAAGGTTTTGGTCAATGCGGCATATAAACAGTTTGAACCAAGACAAGATTGTTATTGGCGGATTAATCGGAGATTGCCTAAGAGGGTTGAGGTAGAACTACCATCTGTCAGTGTAATGCAATTGGCATGAAGTGTAAAATGGTTTTCATTTTCGTAATCATCTTTTTCTTACTTGCTCATAATAAACTGCGTTCTTGACAGTCACTTCGTTAAGTAGCATAATTATATCAAGTATTAAATACAAAGTTAATAGGAGGTTTTTTATGAGTAAACTTAGCAATGAGGTAAAGAAATTTTTAGGCGAAAATGGGATATGGGTATTTGCCACATGCAGCGATAAACCCAACGCTGGGCCAGTTTTTTTCAAAAAGATTGATGAACAAGATAATATTATTCTGTTTGATATTTTTATGAATAAGAGGCTTGAAAACCTTGCCAAAAACAGCAATGTTTCGCTTACTGTTTTCAACGCACAAACATCGCAGGGATACCAGATTTGTGGAACAGCGACCTATTCAACGGACGCTGCACTTGTTAAAGAGGGTAATGAACAATCTGGCAAAATGAATTTGACAACAAAAGGTGCCGTTGTCATTAAGGCAGAGGATGTTTATGTGCAGACACCCGGCCCGGATGTCGGTAAGAAACTATAATTAACCGCGCATTATTCGTAAGGCGGATGGGTTCTAAAGCTAAAAAACGATAACACGACATTTAGAAGATGTCTATTGGTAGTTAATAGACATCTTCTAAAATAGATTTTTTGAGCGAACGTATCTTCAAAAGTGTCACGCTTCAAGACACTTTTGAGCCTAAGCGCGTCCGCATCAAGGTAATTTCCTAAAAATCTAATAAAGTAAATACTTGGGGGGATGCGGCATTATGCATACAGTTACAAAAAAGGAGATAATCGGCGTGGCTCGGGAATTTATACAAAGCGACGTGCGCAACCGTTTTGATGCTATTGATGGCAGATATTTTGATGAACCCATCGTGGGCTTCGTGTCATCGGAGGATGCGTTGTTTGCACAGTACAAAGAACTGATTCACCCCGATTACTTGACGCCCGCAGAGGCATTTGAACGCGTATATAACCGGGACAGTCTACGTGGTGGGAGTGTGATTAGCGTTGCGCTACCACTGAATGAAAAAATGCGGAATACAAATCGCGATGTCCGTCCGTGGGTATCGGATGAATATGCCCTGTTTCGAAGTTTCGGAGCCGATCAGGTGCCGGAGGGGCTGGCGGCGCATCTCGCACAAAAACTGAGGGACGCCGGATATCGCGCTGTCGTTCCGCCGCTTACAGATGGGTTTAAGGTTGAAATCAAGGATAGAAACGCCTATTCCACGTGGTCGGAGCGGCACACCGCGTTTGCGGCAGGACTTGGAACCTTCAGTCTGAACGAAGGGTTGATTACGGAACGCGGCATGTCAGTACGGCTATGCTCCGTTGTGACCGAGCTCGTGCTGGAGCCGACGCCGCGAACGGCAACGAATTTTTTTGAAAACTGTCTGTTTCTCAACGGTGGTGCCTGTGGCGTGTGTATCCGCAAGTGTCCCGTCGGAGCACTCTCTGAACGCGGCCACAACAAGAAAAAGTGCTATGAATACTGCTACGGCACGGCCTCGCGGGAGAGAGCCGTTGCTCTTGGCGGATACGCCGAAGCCGGTGCCGGCTGCGGCATGTGTCAGCTTGATGTGCCGTGTGAGCGTCGCAATCCGAAAAAAAAAGCCTGAGACCGATAAAATCGCGGCTAATTGCAATAGACTTCTTGGAAATTAGATTTTTGAGCGGACGCAGACGAAAAGAGGACGAGCGCGGATTGATTGACGTGCTGTTCTTCGAAAATAAGTCGGAGCGTGAATTTATCGAAGGAAACCGAAATACCTAATCCGACGATTCACAGCAGAAAAATGTCGGTATTGAAGAAACTTAGAAAGCTGCTTGAAGGAAAGTTCTAAATTTTTTCTAAAAGCATCAAGCACTTGCCCCCTTATATAGATGAAACGCATGAAATACGTAAGAAAAGACCGTCAATAAAGCTCTGTGGATTGAAATGGAGTAATGCCCAAAGTTTTCCAAGGGACGAGAGAGCCTTTGGCAATTCAAGTTAAAAATATGACATGTATTTTGACAAAAAGCATATATTAATGTAAATTAGTATATGCTTTTTGGTGACGGCATGAAACGAATGATTGGATTTATTTTGTTTTGGATAGCGATAGGTATGATAATTATGATGTTTCTGCCAAATGATTTTGTTGGTTGCCTACTAATTTTTATATTTTTGCTACTCGGATATAATTTGTTTTGCTGCTAAAAATTTTGCCACTAAAAAATAAGCAAACCATTGCTATGGCCTGCTTTATTTTTTCATTTGATATACGACGAACTATGCTCTTTCCACTTTACCGCTTCTTAAACAAGAAGTACAAACGTACATCTTTTTTGCCGCTCCATTAATTTTGCATCGAACGGATTTCACATTTGCTTTCCATATTTTATTTGATCTTCTATGAGAATGGCTGACCTTGTTTCCAAAATGTGCGCCCTTTCCACAAATACTGCATTTTGCCATAATTGCACCTCCTCGCATTTACGAAACCCTTGAATCTATAGGTTTACAACAAGAATATTATACTAGATAGGAATAAAGAATGCAAGGAGAAAATGATATTTTTATAAAAAAGAGAAAATAATGTTTCATTTTTATAAGAAAACGGTTATAATACAATATAAGTCAAGAGAAAGGAAACGCCACAGGCACGAAGAAGTGGAAGGGGTGCGCTTTCACGCTAGGTTTTGGGGAAAAGCCAACCCAGTGTTCAATGCGAACGGAGGTCATATTTATGAAGGGACGAATCGACACAGATTTAGGGAACGTGTTCATTGATACAGTTGTAATTGCAAAGTACGCAGGTTCGGTTGCGGTAGAATGCTTTGGGATTGTAGGCATGGCGGCAGTTAATATGAAAGATGGATTTGTAAGGCTGCTGAAGCGTGATTATTTAAATCATGGTATTAATGTAACTGTTATAGAAAATAAGATAACGTTGGATTTTCATGTGATTGTTTCTTATGGGGTCAGCATTTCAACGGTTTCTGATAACTTAATCAGTACGGTAAAATACCAGGTAGAGGAATTTACCGGTATGAAAATCGAAAAAGTTAACATTTTTGTTGAAGGTGTGAGAGTGATTGATTAGGGAGGACAAATTTTTGGAAATCAATACAATAGATGCATCTATGCTTGCTAAAATGTTTTTAGCAGGCGCGAAAAATCTAGATGCAAAAAAAGAATGGATTAATGAGCTGAATGTATTTCCTGTTCCAGACGGAGATACCGGAACGAACATGTCCATGACGATTTTATCAGCGGCAAAAGAGGTCGGCAATTTGGAACAGACGACGATGAACTCTTTAGCGAAAGCGATTTCGTCCGGTTCGCTTCGTGGCGCAAGGGGCAATTCAGGTGTTATATTATCCCAGCTGTTTCGCGGTTTTACAAAAGTAATAAGCAAATATGAGGTAATTGATGTACTTGTTTTAAGCGATGCCTTGCAAAAGGGAGTGGAAACTGCCTATAAGGCTGTCATGAAGCCAAAGGAAGGGACGATCTTAACGGTAGCTCGAGGGACTGCGGATAAAGCATGGGAATTGGCGGATGAAACGGATGATCTCGTTGTTTTTATTGAAAAATTAATCAAACATGCTGATGATGTTCTTAGCCGGACTCCGGAAATGTTGCCTGTACTAAAACAGGCGGGTGTAGTAGATTCGGGCGGTCAAGGTCTTGTAGAAGTATTTCGCGGAGCATATGATGCCCTCATAGGGAAAGAGATCGATTATACCATCGAAGGAGCTTTCCCTACAGCTCGTACAAGTACCATGAAAATAATGGCACAGACGCAAGAAGATATTAAATTCGGATATTGCACGGAATTTATCATTGTCGTAGAAAAATTAAATGAGGCAGCGAAACAAAAGCTAGAAGAAGAAAACAAACAAACGTTTGACGAAATAGAGTTTAAAGCATATTTAGAATCTATGGGTGATTCCATCGTAGTCGTTGCAGACGAAGAAATCGTAAAGGTTCATGTACATACCAATGAACCCGGATGCGTCATTACAAAAGCATTATCCTATGGCTCTTTAAGCAGCATTAAGGTTGATAATATGCGTGAAGAACATCAGGAGAAAGTAATAAAAGACGCAATGAAGATGGCCGCGGAGCAATTGAGCCGAAAGGCAAAGGACGATGATGCTCGAAAAGATGTTTCGGCGGATCATGCAGGGCATAATTTGAAGAGTATAGATGTACCAAAAAAGAAAGTGGGCTTTATCAGCGTTTCCATTGGCGACGGGATCAATCAAATATTTAAAGACCTTAATGTAGACTATATCATTGAGGGTGGACAGACAATGAACCCTAGTACCGAAGATATGCTAAATGCCATTGACCGTGTCCATGCGGAAACGATATTTATTTTGCCGAATAACAAAAATATTATTTTAGCGGCAAATCAAGCAGCGGCTTTGACAGAACAGGCGAATGTAATTGTCATACCTACGAAAACCATTCCACAAGGAATCACTGCATTGATTAACTATATTCCGGAAAAGAGCATGGAAGATAATGAAATATGTATGCAAGAAGAAATAAAGCATGTAAAGACTGGGCAGGTAACATATGCGGTTCGAGATACTTTGATCGAGGATAAAGAAATCAAGCAGGGCGATTATATGGGGATTGGAGATTCCGCCATTTTATCGGTAAACAAAGATATGGAAGCGGTAACAAAAGATATGGTTTCTCAACTAGTAGACGAAGATTCATCTATCATCAGCATTTACTACAGCAAAGAAATAGAGCAGGAAACCGCATCGAAGTTGGCATCTTATCTAGAAAAAACATATAAAAACTGTGAAGTAGAAGTGCATTTCGGTGGACAGCCCATCTATTACTATATTATTTCTGTTGAGTGAGTGGCTACTATTTACGCCGATAGTTTGCGAGGGCGGCATACCTGCAAGTAATGCCGATAGTTTGCGAGGGCGGCATACCTGCAAGTAATGCCGATAGTTTGTGAAGGATGCAAGTAATGCCGATATTTTGTGGGGGATGCAAGTAATGCCGATATTTTGTGAGGGATGCATGTAATGCTGATATTTTGTGGCGGGTTGCAAGTAATGCTGATAGTTTGCGAGGGATGCAAGTAATGCCGATATTTTGTGGCGAGTTGCAAGTAATGCCGATATTTTGCGAGGACTGCATGTAATATCGTTAGGCAAGTGTGCCATCGCCTACGAAATGTAACTTGGAGTTTATCGTTCATGTAAGGAGAGAACTTTCTTGAGTCTGAATGCCAGTATTAGTACGTTAAAAGGAATTGGACCGAAAACAGAAAAGCTATTTCATCATTTAGGGGTATACACGGTAGGTGATATACTCCTAAATTATCCAAAGGATTATCAAAGGCTGCCGGATATAACCGATATTGCCACATTGGAAGGGGAGTTAAAGGAAAATGAAATAGTGGCGATTTTTGGCAGAATCGTATCCGTTCCCGTTGTGAAAAATACAAGCAATTTTCAAATCACAACGACACAGTTGACAGAGCAAGGGGTATCTATTCGGTTCACATGGTTTCGGATGCCCTATTTGAAGAACAGCTTAAAGCCAGGGGAGCGTTATGTTTTTTTGGGGAAATTGATTAAAAAAGGTCAGTTTTATGCAATGGAACAGCCACAGGTTTTTGCCTTTGAAAAGTATGATGACATGCACAAATGCCTTTGGCCATGCTATGCCTTAACTGCGGGGTTAGGGAAAAACATGGTATCAAAAACTGTAAAATCAGCGCTGTTACAAGTTGATGCCCAAATGGATTATCTACGGGAAGATATCCGAATAAAGCATAAGTTGGAAGATTATCATATTGCTCTACATAATATTCATTTTCCCACAGATGAACAGGCATGGGAAAGCGCACGAAAACGTTTGGTTTTTGATGAATTTTTTCAATTTACATTGGCTGCTCAAATGCAGAAACAGCAGATGGAAGAGGTCGTAAATAATTTCATTTTTCCACAAGGGCAAGACGCTAAGGCAGAGGAAGTGTTAGGAAATGCTAATCCGAAAGAAGCTAAGGCAGAGGAAGTATTAGGTGACGCTAATCTGGAAGAAGCTAAGGCAGAGGAAGTGCTAAGTGACGCTAACATGGAAGAAGCTAAGGCAGAGGAAGTATTAAGTGACGCTAACATGGAAGAAGCTAAGGCAGAGGCAGTGTTAAGTGATGCTAATCCGGAAGAATCTAAGGCAATGGCAGTGTTAGGTGACGCTAATTTAGAAAGGGTACAACAGGATTCTACCACAAAAGAGACTATGGTGGAGAGGGTTTTAAAGATGTTGCCTTTTACCCTTACCAATGCACAGCTACGTACTCATAAGGAAATATATGAAGATATGCGAAAGCCAAAAATCATGCAACGGCTGGTACAAGGAGATGTCGGCTCCGGCAAGACGATTTTAGCGTTCCTTGCCATGCTAGATGTCGCTTGTGCAGATTACCAGTCAGCACTTATGGCTCCGACCGAAGTGCTTGCTACGCAGCATTACCAGAATTTTTGCCACATGTGTGAATCTTATCGTTTGAACATACCGGTTATACTTTTAACCGGATCCATGACCGCAAAAGAAAAACGTAGGGCCTATACTCGAATGCAGCTGTATAAGAATGCCATGGTGATAGGAACGCACGCATTGATTCAAGAAAAAGCACTGTTTGACAATTTAGCCCTAGTTGTTACTGATGAACAGCACAGGTTTGGCGTAAAACAGCGGGAACATCTTTTCTTAAAGGGAAATCAGCCCCATGTTCTTGTCATGAGTGCAACGCCAATTCCTAGGACACTTGCCATTATTTTGTATGGCGATTTGGATATTTCAGTTGTTGATGAAGTGCCAGAAAAGCGATTGCCTATAAAAAGCTGTGTTGTTTCTGTAAATTATCGCCAAAAATCCTATGAATTTATAAAATCAGAAATTAACAAAGGAAGACAAGCATATATAATATGCCCATTAGTAGAGGAAAGTGAAGGAATAGAAGCGGAAAACGTTTTGGACTATTCTGCAAAGATACAAGATATATTAGGATCAGATATACAGGTTTCAGCTTTGCATGGTAAAATGAAGGCAAAACAAAAAAATAAAATCATGGAACAATTTTTATCCAATAATATACAGGTACTTGTAGCTACGACTGTCATTGAAGTAGGAGTGGATGCTCCAAATGCAACCGTTATGCTCATTGAAGATGCCCAGCGGTTTGGGTTAGCCCAGCTTCATCAGCTGCGAGGAAGGGTAGGCAGAGGAGAAGCACAGTCTTATTGTATTATGGTGAACAATTCTGATAGTGAAAAGTCAAAAAAACGTCTGGATATTTTAAATAAGTCAAATGATGGTTTTTTTATTGCAAGTGAAGATTTAAAATTACGAGGACCTGGTGATTTTTTCGGTATCCGCCAAAGTGGATTGCTGGAATTTAAATTAGGAGATATCTATCAAGACGCAGATTTTTTAAAAATAGCGTCCGAAGAGGCAAAAAATTTGCTAAAAGAAGATGCCGCATTAGCAGATAGCAAAAATATATATATCAAGCAACAGATGGAACGGTTTATGGAAAAACAGGCGGAGATTGTGAATTTGTAATCAGCGATAGGATGAAACATGGTAGCTTCTGATAAGAGATAGGATGAAACATGGGAATTTCTGTTAAGAGATAGGATGAAACATGGGAATTTCTGTTAAGAGATGGGATGAAGCATGGGAATTTCTGACAAGAGATGGGATGAAACATGGGAATTTCTGTTAAGAGATGGGATGAAGCATGGAAATTTCTAATAAGAGATAGGATGGAACATGGTAGCTTCTGATAAGAGATAGGATGAAACATGGGAATTTCTGTTAAGAGATAGGATGAAACATGGTAGCTTCTGATAAGCCATAGGATGAAACTTAAACCTGAGAAGGGTTTATTAAAAATCAGCCTCCCCCGGTAAAATGGAGAGGCTGATTTTTTAATGTGCGGTATGTGCTCCGCCACTTATCAAAAACAATTCTACAAACTGATTATTTTCCGGACATCTGCCTTTCTTGAGCTTCAATCATTTTCTTAACCATATAGCCACCAACAGAGCCGTTCTGTTTTGAAGTTAAGTTTCCGTTATAGCCATCTGTTAAAGGTACTCCAAGTTCACTTGCAACCTCATATTTAAATCTGTTTAATGCATTTTTTGCCTCTGGCACTGCAGCTGTATTTGTTGAATTAGACATAATAAAACCTCCTTTTAAAACCTCATTTTATTGCGCTTTCAATTTATATGCAGTAACATTTGAACTTATTATTCAACTTTGAACCAATCTAATCTAACATTTGAACTAGTCTAGGTTAACTTTGCGCTAGTATGGCTTGACATTTGAACTAGCATAGTTTCGCTTTGAACTAGTATGGTTTAATCGTCTGAACTAGTGCTGTTCAATTTTGTTACAAGGATAGTATCTACCGCTAATCGGAAGTTACACATGCAGTTTTTTCAATAAGTGACAAAATTTAGATAAATAGGTGTAAAATCAAAATAAATAGGTGTAAAGTCAAAATAATCATAAATAAGTGGCAAAATTTAGATTCTTGATTGATACAGTAAAACGGTATACATTACAGTCATACGATAAAGCTACAAAATACCCAGTGTTATTGGGGCTGCTGAATCGTTACATCTAATTGTTCGATGCCGGTAATATCCGGTTCAATCATCAGCGAGTAGTTGGTGTAGTAAACGACAAATCCGGGTTTGCTGCCATTTGGCTTTTTAACATTTTTACGTTCAAGATAGTCAATTTCTACTTTTTCATTGGTTCTGCCTTTCGAATAATAGGCGGCAAGTCGGCCGGCCTCTTCAAATGTCCTATCCGGAAGCTGCTCGCCGCCTGATTTTACCAGTACATGAGAACCGGGAATACCTTTTGCATGAAACCACCAATCGTTGCCAACGGCAAATTTAAAGGTGAGTTCATCATTTTGAAAATTATTTTTTCCTATATAAATATGATACCCATCTGACGAAATATAATGAAATGGCCTACTTTTTATTTTTACTTTTTTTCCAACATTTCGTTTCTTTATATAGCCATATTCCATTAATTCTTCTTTAATTTGCGCTAAATCATCTTCTGATACGGCAATATCCAAAGAGGTGGAAATAGATTCCAGATGGAGTATTTCGCTTTTCGTATCTTCAATCCATTGGGAGAGTGCCTCAAATGTCCGTTTCATTTTATTATATTTGTCAAAATATTTTTTCGCATTTTCTTTCGGTGACAGCAATGGATCTAAAGGGATGGTGATTGTTTCGTTTGTATAGTAGTTTAGAGCTTCCATTTGTTTGCTTCCATTTAAAATGCCATGGCCATACGTATGAATCAATTCACCGTATACTTTAAAAATGTCCTTTTTTTCTGTATCTTTTAACTGCTTTGCCTGCAACGCATATTTTTTCCGATTGCGTTCCAAAACGGTTGCAATGACTTTACGCAAATCAACAGATTTTTGTCGAATTCTTGTATAAATGTTTTTAGATGCATAATATTGCTCTAATACTTGAGAAATCGTATCAAATTCTTCTATATGAAATATTTTTACATTTGATGTTTCCATGCTAGATATTCCTGCCTCGGATGTGTTTGAAGCGGATATGCCGGTACTCGATGCTTCCATGCTAGATATTCCTGCCCCAGAAGCGTTTGAAGCGGATATGCCGGTACTCGGTGCCTCTGTAGTAAAATCTTGATACTGTGAAAGTAGGATAGAAGAAAACTCAATTGGTTCTTTTCCTCGACTTATAATAGTTGGGTTAAATTTCCCTTCTTTTATGTCATCCATGAGCCATGAGAAATGATGAAAAAGATGCAGTTTTTCATTTTCTGACAATCCGGCACAAGGGATATCGGCATCAATGGATGCCCGATAGCACAGTTCCGATGCAATAAGCGGACTAATACCCGTATAAGAGTTATATATCGCTTTTAAGATAGATACCGGTTTTGTACACACAAGTGTTATAAATGTCTCTTCGTTGGTTGTGAGAGGATTTCGCTTTTCTAGTGTATCCGGAATAAAATAAGCTCTACCCGGCAACACCTCACGTACAGAACTGACGAGTGCCGAAACATGCTTAATACTATCAATGACAGTACCATCTTCCTTGCAGAAAATGATGTTGCTGTGTTTTCCCATGACTTCTACAACTAGGGTTTTCTTGCGTAAATCGCCCAGTTCATCTAAATGCTCTATTTCAAAATTAATGATACGCTCCATGTGGGGCTGGTCGATAGCAGTGATGCGGCCATTGGCGATATGCTTACGAAGCAGCATACAAAAATTAGGAGCCATCTTTGGGCTTTGTTTATTTACGCTTGTCAGATAAATCAAGGGCAATGATGCGCTTGCTGAAAGCACAAGGCGCGTTTGGCCGGAATGCCCCTTTATCGTTAAGAGCAGTTCATCTTTTTCCGGTTGTGCTATTTTGCTGATTCTTCCGTTTAATATATGTTCATTTAGTTCTTTTACTAAATTTGCAATTACAATTCCATCAAATGCCATATTTTACCTCTTTCCAAATGAACTGATTTATTCAAAAACTAGTTGTAAAGGCACACCGTTTTATGTTCCTATTTGCTGCTTCATCGGTTCACGCGATTTCCGAATAAACTTTCAAAGTGATCTGGTATCGTTGCCAGACGAATATCAATTTGTACACATTTAGTTATTATAACAAAAAAAGAGGAAGGGTGGAATAGCATTTTGCGATATTTCTTTCGTTTTCGCCCAGCTTGCCAGTCATGGACATGGTACTGCCTGTATCGTAAACCAATATGCCCCCTTCGTTTTTGTGAAACACTGTTTGTGGTACAAGGAAGTTGGTTCCATAATTTGCATGTTCTTGATGAAAAAAGACAAGATTAGGTGCGAATTTAAATAACAACGAGTGATAATAGCACAGATTCTTGATGAAGAAAGACAAAATTATGTGTGAATTTAAACAACAATGAGTGATAAAGTGCTGATTCAAAGGTTGCTCTCGCCTTTCTCGCCCTCAATTTTCCCAACACACCTCCTTCTCCCACGGTCGTTTCATAAACAATTTCAGAGAAAATATTTGCCATAAAAATCATCCAAATACATAAATATATCAATCATTTAAACAAATATTTTTTTAATAAAAATTGATTTGAAATTTAAAAATATACAAAGTGCAAATAAAATCCCCTTTATTTTGTACAAGAATAAATTTATGAAACGGCCGTGTGTATTGGATACTTGATGTAGTTTTTGCAGAGGACGAGTGTCGTTTGGAATCTGAAGAATCCAATAAAACGTTGAACTCTTTCAGGAAACTTGCAATTCTCGTTCATCGAACATATGTCAAATCCAACAAACTGAAAATCAGCGGTAAACAAAGCATTTTAAAGGCTATGCTTGACGAAAACCACCTTCTTCAGATAATCGGTAGTTTTCATGTGGAAATTTATGAAACGGCCGTGGTGATTTTAAAAGTTGTATTGACTTCGTCGCACCCTATGCGGGTGCGTGGATTGAAACACCATTAAATATATCTGTAGTTTTTGGCTCTATATGTCGCACCCCATGCGGGTGCGTGGATTGAAACCAAAGAGCCGTGGCGCGGCAGGAAGGAATTTTGACGTCGCACCCTATGCGGAAACGGATTACACTGTAATGATATAAAACTGCCAGCAGGGGATACCTACTGGCAGAAAAAATTCTTATTTTTTAAATTGTCTACTAGACTGGAAGCAGTTCAATGGTTTATATAACCCCGATATAATATTTTGTTTTTCCGTGCATGTGTGATATCTTACGATAGGATAGCTTTATCGTCAATTTTCTTTATAAAAAGAACTATAGTTTCATTTTTAAAGCCATCTGCCCCCAAAATTCCTTTCTAAAAAAGAATTGCAGTTTTATTTTAAAGTTATCTGCCCAATTTTTTCATTTGCTGAAACTGTTTGGCTGATTTTGTCTAGATGAAAATCGTCAACGATTTCTTGATTTGTAAAAGCAACGATTATGTCAGACTTTTTTCCGGCTTGCGATAATGCGACCAAATCAACGGTTGCAACTTTATCCCCTTGCTTTAGCAGCTGGCCTTCTTTTACATGAATATGAAAAGGTGCCCCCTTTAATTCTACCGTATCAATTCCCATATGTAAAAGCACTTCAAGACCAGAGACTGTTTGAATGCCCAGTGCATGTTTTGTTGGGAAAATGCATGCGACAGTCCCTGCAACCGGTGTATAGATGGTGTTGCCTGTTGGCACAATAGCATAGCCGTCCCCCAACATTTTTTCAGAAAATACATCATCTTGAACTTCGGAAATTGGGATTAGTTTTCCATCTGCTACGCAGAAAGCCTCTATCACTGCACCTTTTGTAAATTGCTTTCCATCTGCTCCGGTTTCAGTTTTTTTTCCGGATACTTGCTTTTGGGGAACCTGATTGGAACTAGCACTAATACCACCATTTTGGTGAATTTTACTCATTTCGTCAGCTACAAATTGTACTTCTGTTCCAACAATGACTTGAACATTTGTTGCATCAATGACTTTCATGCCCGGAATCCCTGCTGCCTTAATTCTTGCTTGATCAACTTTGCTTGCATCTCTTACCACCAAGCGTAAGCGTGTTGTACAGTTATCAATCGTCTTTATATTTTCTATTCCACCTAAACCTACATAAATTCTAGCAGCTAAAGCAGAGAACTTATTGCTCTTAAAATCATTGCCGAAATCATCGGATATTTCGTCATTGCCGTCTTCACGGCCAGGCGTCATCAGATTGAATTTCTTAATCACGAACATGAAAGTAAAGTAGTAGATGATACCTATGACTACACCTTGAACCAATAGCATCCATGGCTGATTAGCAATCGGAACGCGTAAACTAAGGACAAAGTCAATGAGCCCTGCACTAAAATTAAATCCTGCCGTCCAATGAAACGTTGCCGCAATAAATAGTGAGATTCCGGTAAGTGCGGCATGGACAACATATAAAGGCCAAGCCACAAACATGAATGCAAATTCCAACGGTTCTGTAACCCCGGTAAAAAAGGATGCAAAGGCAGCGGCTATCATGAGGGAAGCAGTTATTTTCCTATTTTCCGACCGGGAACATCTATAAATCGCAAAAGCCCCCGCAGGCAAACCAAACATCATAACAGGGAAGAAACCCGCCTGATACATACCTGTAATTCCTTTTGTGCCTTCTGCGGCCCAGAATTTACCGATATCATTGATCCCTGCAAGGTTAAACCAAAATACATTGTTTAATGCATGATGAAGTCCTGTTGGAATGAGCAGGCGGTTAAAGAAGCCATATAATCCGGCGCCGATAGGCCCCATACCGGAAATAAATGAACCAAAGGATACGAGCGCGTTAAATAACGGTGGCCAAATAAAAAGCAGGACTGCTGAAACAGCCAGCATGACTGCCGCCGTCACAATCGGCACCAGCCTCTTTCCACTAAAGAACGAGAGTGCCATTGGCAATTTAACTTTGCTGAAGCGATGATACATTTCGGCGGCGATCAGGCCGGAAAGAATTCCGATAAAGACATTGCCGTTCGTAATCTGTTCAAACGCTTTATCAACTTGCGCTATGTCAACTTTTTGAAAATTCGCAACTACATTTGGAGCAAGCAACTGCATTGGAACCAAGAAAGCAACTAGTCCCGTAAGCCCTGCGGTCCCATCTTTATCTCTCACCATGCCGATTGCCAGCCCAACAGCAAATAGAATGCCTAAATTATCTAAAATCGCTTTCCCGGCTTGAATTAAAAATGCCGCCAAGATATTATTTGCACCCCAACCGTTTGGGTCGATCCAATAGCCAATCCCCGTAAATAATGCTGCAACTGGCAACGTTGCTACCGGAAGCATCAACGATTTCCCGATTCTTTGCATATATGCTTTCATTTTTTTATCTCCATTCTTTTATCATTTTTTATAACATTTTTAACCGTTCAATATGTATAGCCAAGTAACCTAATTCTTCCGTCAGTACCTGATAGTAGAAATCTTTCATCAGCAATACTTGAATTTTTTTGCAATCGTATAGCTTTGCGCGTATTTTTCACGAACCATTGCGACAATCTCATCATTGAGCGAAAAAAATGCTGCTTTTGAAAACGATGAATCAGTAGACGCAAATGATGGACAAGCCTAGAATAGCTTAAACTCATATCTTCACTGTGAATATCAATCTCCAATTCTTTTTCGATTAAGCCAATAATTTTTGATACAATTGCCACTTCACGAATGCTTTTGCTATTATCCGATCTATAGCTTCTGGCACTATTAATATGAACTGCGATATAGCCGGCTTCATCATAGCTATATGGAATGTTCAAAGTACGCGTCAAATATTCTACTGCCCACTGGGCAATCGAAAATTCTTCATTATATAAAACTTGAATTTCTTTCAATAATTTGTTGCGTACAATGATTTTGTTTTGAATATTCTCAGCTGCAAAAGCAATATGGTCACATAAGCCGATGTTGATATGTTCGCTTAATTTTTCATTTAAAACTGCTTCCGCATGGGTAATAATTTTTTCGGTCGCAAAAAAATACTTAGTATCAATTTGAGATAATAGTAAGGTGAGTTTTTTTTAATCCCTCCGGTTCCATGACAAATATTCGTTCCACTTTATATGGAGAAATTAAATCATTGTGCTTTTTATTAAATCCAAGGCCTTTTCCAACTGCTACTTGTTCTTGTCCTTCGTCAAGGACAAGAACAGCATTTTGATTTAGTATTTTTTTAACTTCATATCTTTGCTAGCTCCATGCTTTACTTCATCTGCAGATGTCGTGTGCTCGCTTTTATGTAAAAAAGAATAAAGAATCCTGCTTGTAGGATTCTCCGCCTGTGGCGGTTGCGTCAGCAACAACTTTCTTATCCGCCGCAGTGCGATCATCCCGGAGGGTTTTTGTATGATCGGAGCACTTTCCTAATCATACAAAAAAGGCATGGAAAAATGTCATCTAAGTAAATATACAATCTACTTACTCTTTTTCTTTTGACATTTTTCCATGCCTAGTATTATCCAGTCACATGAAAACGATATTTTTATTAACAAATTTATCATACAGGTATTTGTAAGTATTGTCAATTATTTTATACAAAAAATTTATATTTTTTTAGACTGTGCATGTACATTTATGCCAGATATATCCGTAATTTATCCATCACTTCGTCTATGTCGATGGGCTTGGCAATGTGGTCGTTCATGCCGGAGGCAAGGCATGTGTCAATGTCCTCTTTAAAAACGTTGGCTGTCATTGCCACAATGGGGATTGTCTGTGCTTTGGGCACGTTTAAGGCGCGAATGTGGCGTGTGGCATCGCAGCCATCCATTTTCGGCATCTGCATATCCATGAAAATGATATCGTAGCGGTCAGGGTTTTCGCGGAACATCTGCAGGGCTTGCATTCCGTTTTCTGCGCAGTCGATTTCGATCAAGGTAGGCTCAAGGAGTGCCATCACGATTTCCCGGTTCGTTTCTACATCCTCGGCTAGTAGTACACATCGTCCTTTAAAAGTAACCATTTCTTTTTGGTTCGCTTTTGCTGCCAGAAGACTAGACGGGCTGATCGCTTCGCTTAGGCAGTCTGCTATGGCGGAAGGGAACAGGGGTTTTGGAAGGAATTTATCTACCCCTACGCTCCTAGCTTCCTCTTCAATGAAGCTCCATTCGGTAGCGGAACTCATGATGATGACATATTTTTTGGTACAGCGTTCCTTGATGCGTCGTGCCAGTTCGATGCCATTCATGTTTGGCATACGCCAATCCAAAAAATAGATGTCATAGTGCCCATTTTTGTCTATCAGTGAAAGGGCTTCTTGTCCACTCGTGGCACAGTCGCACTGTACACCGAAACTTTCGGTAATTTTAGCAAAATACTCCAAAGTATCAGGGGCATCGTCTACGGCCATGATACGCATATTACTCCAGTTTATACCTTTCGCCAGAATGGGTTCGGGCTTGTCTTCACCCCGTTTTAAGGTAATGATAAAAGAGAAAGTCGAGCCATTGCCCAGTTCCGATTCAATCCAGATTTTGCCTCCCATCATCTCCACAATGTGTTTTGAGATGGAAAGTCCCAGACCAGTGCCTCCAAAGTTGCGGGAAGTGCTGCCATCAGCCTGTTCAAACGACATAAACAGCCGTGCCTGCTGCTCCTTGCTAATGCCTATGCCCGTGTCGCTTACGTCTATGCGTATGGTGCAGAAATCGTCCTTTTCCTCTATCAAGCGGGCGTCGAGGCGAATAAGGCCATGCTCCGGTGTAAATTTCACTGCATTTGAGAGAAGGTTGGTGATGACTTGGGACAGCCGTAGATCATCGCCAATGAGGGTGGTGGGAAGGCTTTGATCCATAGATACAAGGAATTCTTGAAATTTTTCACTCACTCTAAAGTTGTTGACATCAACAACCTTTTGGAGCATTTTTTCAAAGTGAAAGGATACGCACGTAAGCGTTAGCTTGTTGGCCTCTATCTTGGATAGATCCAAAATGTCGTTGATAACCCCTAGAAGATGGGAGGAAGCGACCTCTATTTTAGAAAAGCAATAGTCTTTTCGTTCTATGTTGGTGGCACTATGCCCGATACTCGTCATACCGATGATGGCATTCATAGGGGTACGTATTTCGTGGCTCATGTTAGAGAGGAACTGGGTCTTTGCACTGCTGGCCTTAATCGCTTGATCAAATGCTTCGGCACGTTCCAGCGCCACTAAATCCCGAGCGATTGCCCCGGCTATGACGCTGCTCACCATGCTTACAAGCTGTATGTCGCTTTCGTTCCAAATGCGTGTGCCGGAGCAATCCTCAACCCCTAGCAGCCCCCAGTATTTGCTATGTATATAAAGCGGTGCCCAGATAAGGGAATGGATTCCGAACGTAGCCATCACCGCATAGCTGCCCCCTGCGTCGGTGTGGACGTTATTGCAATAAACAGTGGGAACGCCATCCTGTTGGGGCATAACCATAGGGAATGCATTTTTGATCGTTTTGCTTAGGCCCTTTCTAGTATGGGGGATCAAGTCATCGCAAGCACACCAATAGTAGAGGGGCTTGCTTTCGTCGGTTTCATCATCGACAACGGTAATCAGTACCCGGGAGGTTTCGATAAACTCCCCAGTTCGACGTAAGGCATGTCCGATAAGGCAGGCCATATCTTCTTCGGAAATAAAGCTTTGGGAAATATTCGCCATCAGCTTCTCCTGCAAAAGTCGGCGGTTGATCAAGGTTTCGTTGTAGTTGCGCCGCAGGGCATTAATAATGAACAGGCCGCTAGAGTGTAGGAGGGTTTCCTCATCGTTTGTAAACACGCGTTCTGTATGGCAGTCGTCAAAGGACACATAGCCCCAAAATTCATCTTTAAGGAACATTGGCACCACTAAAAGAGAGACAATGCCTTGGGGTAACAGCTGGTTTTGCGTTGCTTTTGGGAAATCACGTACAATACTATTGATACACTGCCCGCTAGAAAGTGTTTCCTCCCAACCGGGGATATTCTTACTGTAGGGAACGTTTACCGTGATCTCTTTGCCCTGCAGAAGATCGACCCCATCTACCCATTCGTAAAGCTGTGTACAGTACAGCATACCGTCTATGGTATGGTTTTTCCAAATGCGGAAACGGTCCACATTCATGCTGTGGCCGATCAGGCTCATGCAGTAGTGCAAGTCGCTTTCAAAAGTGTCGGCAGTCGATTTTAGCAAAATGTCGGCAGTGGAGTTCATGGTGCGGAGCAAATTGTCCCGATGCTGGATTTCCAATAGCATATTGTTATGTGCTAAAGCGTTGGCCAGCAATAAGCTGCCGGAGTGTAGGATACGTATGCTGGTTTCGGTGAAACAACGTTTTTTTCGACAGTCGTCGAAGCTGACAAAGCCCCAGAATTTGTTTAAAAGGAAAAGGGGGATGACCAAAATGGATTGGATTCCATACGATGAAAGGCGCGCCTGTTCAGACGGTAAAAAGTCGCTGATAGGTCCGTTGACACATTGCTTTTTCTGAAATTTATCCTCCCATGAAGGAAGGCTTTCCATGTATGAAAACCCCGTTTGGCTATGCACCGTGTGTACAGGAGGTGCACAGCAGTCTATCCATTCAAACATCTGTATGTAGTAAAGTTTGCCGTCCCGTATTTCATTTTGCCAGATGTAGGCCCGGTCTACATCGACCATATGTCCCATGGTCGATAGGTTTTTTTGCAGGCTTTCAGAAAAACCCGCTTTCTCTGAAGTGAGCAAATCCACCACTAAGTCGGTTAGTGTCTGTGCATCCGTGTGGGTAGGATTCGAAGAAATGTGCTGTGTAGACAAATCCTTTGATGGTTTCATAGGAATCCTCTCTAATACTTATAGGCTGTTGGTATTGTTATTTGCAAAAAAGTATAGCATTTGCAACCATTTAATGCAATAAAAATTTATTAATTCTATCGTTCTTTTATGGGAAGAAAATAACTTAAAAGATAGATATACAGCCGCTCATTATAGGATAAAATATGTTCGATTCCTAAAAGGTGAAAGATCAAGAAAAGTCATGTGGATAAAATACGGCAAATAAGAGCAAGACACAACAAAAATGTGGCTGATTCTTCGTAATGATTACAGGGCTTCTTAATGACACACAACACATCATCATGCTTAACTTTTTCTTCATATAATTTTCCCTTCGCGAAAGCATTTGGTTTTTAGCAACTATAGTTTACAATACTATTTTGAATAACTCAAGTGTTTGCTATTTTTGTTATAGCTATTCCGCAAACACAGCCAATTATCTTTAAAAGAATATCATCTACATCAAAAAAAACAATAGAAAAGATAATTTGGCACCCTTCTATAATTAATGTAATTAATAAAAGTATTATTAAACTTTTTATCACTTTACCCTGCTTAAATAAACTTACAAAATATCCCATTAGAATAAATGAAATAATATTTCCAAAAATATTTATAAATGCATAGCCATCTAAAATATGTTTTACATATGGTTTTATCGTTTTTAATAACACAAAATTAATTTCTATGTTATTGCTATTTATGATAGTTTGATGCAAAATCCTAATTCTATCAAAGCTACCATCAAATTTCAGCAAAATAAACAGAATCAAAAAAATGATATAACAAAAAAATAAATATTTTTTCATCTGAAATTCCTCATTAATTTCTTGAATTTTATTATCTACTTTTTTTAAAATATCATTGTTTTTAAGAAAAAGTTATAATATTTTTATTTCAATCTTATAAATGCTAACAGACAGTTAACGAAAACAGTTAGCAGTCTGTGGGCAAGTGCGCTTGTCCGACAAATGCGTATCTTGCCATTTCAAGAATGTGCTATTGAATAGTTATGGGTTTTCTTACATACATTTATAGTAATATTATTTGGAGCGAGAATAAAATCAATGAAACAGAATCGGAAAAAAATAGCGCCATTTCTCATCATCTTTCTTTTAGCAATAAATTTTATAAATAATTTTGCAAACTTCGTTTCTATACCAACAACAGAGGCTCTTGCAAAAGGGCTACTTGCTGAAGGAAAACTGCCGGTGGCACAGGAACTGCAGAAACTGTCGGTGGTACAGGAATTGCAGAAACTGCCGGCGGCACAGGAATCACAAGAATCACAGCCCTTGCCGGAACTTACGCTTTATGCAAAATCTGCGGTGCTTATGGATGCAGACAGCGGACGGGTACTTTACGAAAAAAATGGTTATGAAAAGCTTGCCAATGCCAGTACGACAAAAATCATGACCTGTATCATAGCCCTTGAAAATGGGAAAATGGACGATGCCGTCACCATAAGCAGCTATGCGGCATCTATGCCAAAGGTTCGCCTTGGCATGAAGGCCGGCGATACATTTTCCCTAAAGGATTTGCTCTATTCTTTAATGCTTGAGTCGCACAATGATTCGGCGGCTGCAATCGCAGAGCATGTAGGAGGGAGTGTAGAGGGGTTTGCCGCTAAAATGAATCAAAAGGCAAAAGAACTTGGCTGCAAAGACACCTATTTCATTACCCCAAATGGCCTTGACGCGACAGATGAAAATGGCCAGCATGGCACCAGCGGAGCAGACCTTGCGACAATGATGAGATACTGCATTCAAAATGAAACATTTTTAGAAATCACACGGACGGCATCTTATTCCTTTTCAAATATAGAAAAGACAAGGAATTATTCCTGCAATAACCACAATGCATTTTTATCTATGATGGAAGGCGCATTGTCGGGGAAAACAGGATTTACCGGAAACGCAGGCTACTGCTATATCGGGGCACTACGGCAAGGGGAGCGGACATTTATTGTGGCATTATTAGCCTGTGGATGGCCAAACAACAAGACTTATAAATGGGCGGATGCAAAACAGCTGATGAAGTATGGGCTGGATCACTACCGATACGAGGATATATTTGAACATGACAAAGAATTGTCGGACATTTTGGTCACCGAAGCCATACCCCAGACCGGAAAACTTTATGATGCAACCATGCTAAAACCGACAATTCATGACCAGAACCTTAACATCTTAATCAATCCTACAGAAAAAATCAAAAGCGTCTACGATATACCGCATGTCCTAGAGGCACCGGTCGAAGCAGGGCAGACCGTAGGAACCGTGTCCTATTTTTTGAATGAAGAAAAAATCGCGCAATTTCCAGTATATGTGATGAAATCAGTAAAAAAACTGAATTGGAAATGGTATTTCGACTATATCATGGATGGATTTGCTCTGTACAAACAATCTTTATAAAAAATTGTAAATATTGAATAAAATAGTTGTATTATCCATTAAATTTTAGTAGAATATATACATCAAACAAAAACTAGCATTGGAGGAATTCTTATGAACGTTTATACGACTGACAAAATTAGAAATGTAGTTCTTTTGGGGCATGGTGGCAGCGGTAAGACGACATTGGTAGAAGCGATGGCTTACCTTTCAGGCCTCACCTCGCGCATGGGAAAGACCGTTGACGGAAATACCATAAGTGATTATGATAAAGAAGAAATCAAACGTCAATTTTCCGTTAATACTTCGATTGTGCCGATTATTTGGGAGGATAATAAAATAAATATTTTAGATACCCCCGGTTATTTTGGCTTTGTAGGTGAAGTAGAGGAGGCGGTGAGTGTTGCAGATGCGGCGATTATCGTCGTATCGGGAAAATCTGGAATTGAAGTCGGGACACAAAAAGCATGGGAAATATGCGAAGAATACAAGCTTCCACGCATGTTTTTTGTAACAGAGATGGACGTAGATAATGCAAGCTACCGACAGGTTGTAGAAGATTTGCAGGAAATGTATGGAAAGAAGATTGCGCCTTTCCATTTTCCAATCCGTGAAAATGAAAAATTTATCGGTTATGTAAATGTAGTTGCAAAGACCGCACAGCGTTGGGATGGCAAAGAGGTTACAGATATGCCGATCCCAGACTATTCGGAGGAATATTTGGAAAATTATCGCGAAGTATTGATGGAAGCCGTTGCAGAAACCAGTGAAGAATACATGGATCGCTATTTTGGAGGAGAAGAATTTTCGGAATTTGAAGTTCGTTCTGCACTTCGTACAAACGTTGTAGATGGCACGATTATACCGATGACGATGGGTTCCAGCATTTTAGTGCAAGGCATCTATACCTTATTGGATGATATTGTAAAATATCTGCCAAGTCCAGAAAAACTGCCATGCAATGGCATAAATCTTAAGACAAATGAAGTTTTTGAAGGAAATTTCGATATTTCTAAACCAAAATCAGCCTATATTTTTAAAACAATCGTTGATCCGTTTATCGGAAAATATTCGCTGATCAAGGTAAATTCCGGCGTTATCAAACCCGACGATACCTTGCATAATCCGGAAAAGGATATGGACGATAAAGTTGGCAAGATATTTGTTTTGCGAGGGAATAAGCCGGAAGAAATAGCAGAACTTCATGCCGGAGATATCGGGGCTTTAGCGAAACTAAGCAAAGTTCGGACAAGGGATACCCTTTCCACAAAAGCCAATCCAATTTTATATGGAAAAACCCAGATTTCAACACCCTATACCTATCTGCGCTATAAAGCTAAAAATAAAGGCGATGAGGACAAGGTTTCCCAAGCATTGCAAAAAATAATGCAGGAGGACTTGACGGTAAAGACTGTAAATGATGGGGCGAATGGGCAGACGTTGCTTTATGGGATAGGGGAACAGCATTTAGAGGTAGTGGTCGGGAAACTGCAGGAGAAATACAAAGTGCAGATTGAACTGACGAAGCCGAAAATTGCATTTAAAGAAACAATTAGAAAGAAAGCAGATGTGGAATATAAATATAAAAAGCAGTCCGGCGGACATGGACAATACGGTCATGTAAAAATGACATTTGAACCTTCCGGCGATTTGGAAAATCCGTTTGAATTTGAACAGATGGTCGTTGGCGGTGCCGTACCGAGGAACTACTTCCCCGCTGTGGAAAAAGGGCTGCAAGAATCGGTGTTAAAAGGCCCTATGGCGGCATATCCGGTTGTCGGCGTAAAAGCAGTTTTATATGACGGATCCTACCATGCGGTGGATTCTTCGGAAATGGCATTTAAAATGGCAACTATCCAGGCCTTTAAGAAAGGGTTTGTACAGGCGTCCCCTGTACTATTAGAGCCAATCGCAACCATGAAAGTCGTCGTGTATGACAAGCATACAGGAGACGTTATGGGCGATTTGAATAAACGAAGGGGCCGCGTGCTCGGCATGAACCCTTCTAGTGCGGGAAAGACGGAGATTGTTGCAGATGTGCCCTATCTAGAGATTTATGGCTATATGACCGATTTGCGCTCCATGACAGGTGGCAGTGGCGACTTTTCCTATGAATTTGCACGCTATGAGCAGGCTCCAATTGAAATACAGGAGAAAGAAGTAGCCGCAAGAGCCAGCCAGCTTACTTTAGGGGATGAATAGGGAATAGATAGCTGATAAGCTCTAAAGCCTGCAAGCTTCGTGGCAACTATTTACATAGATGTTATGTTTGTACTGGTTGTGAATCGCAATCGTATTGCATAGATGATTCTAACAACATCTACTGCATAGAAGTACGCTTGGCTTTTGAATAGGAGAGCTAAGCGTACCTTTATGTTAGGCTTTTATTATGAAATACTTTTTCTGGAATCTGTTCTTGTGATCCATTCACTTATAAAAATAAGATAGGTAATTGTGAAACTACGAAAAAGCAGTTTGCAATCTTGGTAAAATATAAGGTAGATAAGAAAAACTGAATATAGGGAAGATACGGCCGTTACGAGGAGGAAAGTACATGAATTGCGATGAAATGGAAATTGCCTTTATTGTTTGCGTAAATAATGAGGACTATTACGAAGAATGCCAATATTACATCAACCGGCTACATGTGCCGGATGGATACCACATAGATATTATTTCAATACGGGATGCGACGAGTATTGCAGAAGCATACAATGCAGCAATGGAGAGTAGTGGCGCAAAATATAAGATATATTTGCATCAAGATGTATTCATTGTAGATAATAATGCACTGGTGCAACTATTACAGATTTTTAAACAGCATCCGAACGTAGGGATGATTGGAACAGTAGGCGCCACACAGATACCAGAAGATGGCATGGTATCTATGTTTTGGGATGCTGGAATGATAGAGTCTTCAAATGGAGCGCGGGCAACTGCAAGCAAGTTTGATATGGCGGAACATGAAGTGATGGCAGTTGACGGACTGTTTATGGCAACGCAATATGATTTGCGGTGGAGAGATGATATTCTACATGACTGGCATTTCTATGATATAAGCCAGTCGTTTGAGTTCCGTAAAAAAGGATATAAAGTATTGGTTTCGGCACAGGAACGGTCATGGCTTTTTCATGATAATGGTTTATTAAATATGATTAACTATGATGAAGAACATAAAAATTTCTGGGACTACTATGAAGAGGGTGTGGACGTCCCTGCGATAAAAAGGTTTGCGTACGCGAAAAGCGAGAAAGAACTGCATTGGCTTATGATGCAGTTGAAAGATCGGCTAAAAGTATTATTGATGGATCACCAGGTGGATCAGGCAAGGGAAATACTTGGAAACCACTACAAAGACAGACATTCGGACACGGAATTGGTCATTTTAGGCAATCTGTTAGAAATTGATGCATTGGAAGATAGCTATGGTCTGGCGGCAGAACAAAAATTTCTAAATCGGCATACTTCATGGACGACTCTACTAAAGGACTATAATCGGCTGAAATTCCTCCTGCGTAGACTTGAATTTGATGCCACACAGAATGGTGCGGAAGAGGCTATTGCGCAAATACATCGTTTCGGCATTTCCAAACAGGCAATTGAGAGGATGATTGAGTATGCAGTGTGTAGAAAGGAAAAAGTCCATGCAATGCTATTTGGCAATTAACGAGATCAATAGGGCAAGTTGTAAAATGAATTGACGCAGAAAAATAAAAAAGGTTCCATTTCGGGATCAAACCAGCTAAGCTTTAAGTGAAGAGCAAAAAGCG
>JAJQRA010000028.1:0-5624 GCA_046533095.1 Lachnospiraceae bacterium ZAX-1
TGGAAGGTCTGACACAAAACAGCATTGCCCTTGCGGAACAGCTAACATCTATAGAGTGGACATCTATCTTAGGAAAAATAGGAAAAGTAACCCGAAGTCAGTGGCCCAACCGGAAGGGGGGAGCTGCCGTGGACATCTATCTTAGGAAAAATAGGAAAAGTAACACCCAAAATTCTAGGGGAAGTGACGACAGCAGTACAGATTCAAACAGGGGTATTTGAAGGGTACAACTGAAGTGCCAACCCCTTTTCGCAACAATGCTTTTAGTAATAAGACAAACTGTGAAAAGAATAGGATTAGCAACAAGATGATAGGTAGCATATACGAGGTAAAGGAAATGGAATTGACAGAAAAGATATTGGAGCAGATGCAGTCCGTCCCCATTATGGAAGTAGAAATAGGCACACTTACGGACTTAAACGACATCCACATTGACACGGCAAAGCCGGTGCACCAAAAGCTTGCGCAGTTTGCAGCCCAGACGGACAACGTTTTCCTAAACAGGGTCGGGGAGTATGTGGTCAAGGTAAGCTATGCGGACACTGGGCAGACCGTAAACGACAAGATGAAAGGCTATTTGAAGAGGCTTGCAGAAATAAAATATTAGGGAATAAAAAATGGGAATCCCCCTTGAAAGGAAAGAAAAGTTATGTTAACCTATAAGCAGGACAAACCAGATACGGAAACCCTGGCCTGTATGCATTCCCCTCCCGTAGGACGGACGGCGATGAATGGCAGCCTACTAGCCAATAAAAGTCAGGGGTGACAGTATGAAAGAAAAGATATTTCAAGTAGCCATGTACCTGCGCCTTTCGCGTGACGACAGCGACATTGGGAATGCCGTGGGTACGGAGGGTACAAAAAAATTAGAAAGTGAAAGCATCACAAGCCAGCGTGAACTTATCCGTGCATTTATCCGCAGCAGGGACGATATGGAACTTTACGACATCTATGTGGACGACGGCTATACGGGCAGCAATTTCGACCGCCCGGAATTCAAGCGGATGATGAACGATATAGAAGAGGGGAAGGCGGACTGCGTAGTAGTAAAGGACCTTTCCCGCTTCGGGCGGGACTATATAGAAGCCGGGCGGCTGATCCAAAAGACGTTCCCGGCACTTTCGGTGCGTTTCATCGCAATCAGCGATCGTTACGACAGCATGACCTCGCAGGCGAGTGAAAGCTCCATCGTGCTGCCCATCAAAAATTTTATCAACGACTCCTACTGCAGGGACATTTCCGTAAAAGTAAAGACGCACTTGGACATGAAACGCAGAAATGGGGAGTTTACAGGGGCATTTGCCGTTTATGGCTACCGCAAAAATCCACAGGACAAAAACCAGCTCATTCCGGATGAATATGCGGCGGAAATCGTGAAAAGCATTTTTGCGTGGCGGATTGGGGGAAGCACCCCATTTGCCATAGCAAACAAGCTGAACGGTCTCGGCATCCTAGCCCCTATGGAATATAAGAAATCAACGGGCGAGAAATACAGTACAGGGTTCGCGACCTCCCCAAAGAAAGGCTGGGCGATGATAGCGGTCAAGCGAATCCTTGAAAATGAAGTCTATATTGGAAACCTCGTACAGGGCAAGCAGGGGAAAATAAACTATAAAGTAAAACGACAAGTGGAAAAGCCACAAGAGGATTGGATACGCGTGGAAGGCACACATGAGCCAATCGTCAGCGCGGACGATTTTTGGATTGTGCAAAACCTCATGAAAACCGATGGGCGCTCTTGCAAAAAGGAAGGGGATGACAATCTGTTCGCAGGACTCCTATTTTGTGGGGATTGTGGCGAGCAGATGGTCAGAAGGGTAAACAAGTACAAAGGGAAAGAAACCGTATACTTTATCTGCTCCACAAAAAACCGGGGGGAAGGCTGCAGCAGACACAGCATCCCGGAAGAAAAACTAAAAGGGCTGGCCTTGACTGCAATCAGGAAGTACGCCAACACCTATCTGGCGCAGCATCGTTTCTTTGAGGAAGCGAGGGCGTTGGAAACCAATTTTGAAACAGTTGTAAAATACGACAAGGAAATTGGCAGGCTAAGGGAAGAACAGGAAAAGTACTGCAAACTCTGCCTGGGGCTGCATGAGGATCTGCGGCAAGAGATTATTGGAAAACCGGATTTTGAACGACTCCATAAAATGTACACTGAAAAAAGCGAGGAACGAAAGCGGGCACTCCAAAAGCAGGAAGAATTTATAAAAAAGCTTTTTAAACAGGGCGTTGCATCCGGCTACAGGCTGCAGGCACTACGGCAGTCGGCAGAAATTATGGAGCTTGACCGGAATTCCTTGGCAAGCATGGTAGAGCGTATCTTAATCTATGAAGAGAAACGGATTGAAATCAAGTTCTATTTCCGCAACGAGTTTAAAGCCATGCTAAGCACGCAGGAAACGTTGCATGGCATACAGGCGAAGCGGCCGGAAAGCCTACCAAGCAGGCAAGCGGAAACGTTGCTTGACATGCGGGGTGAGCAGCTGGAAATGTTAGCTGCCGCACAGGCACTACGTCCGGAAAGGAGCGCCTAGGATGGGGAGGCTATCCAAGCGGAAGAAGGGGCAATCCGCGGACATACAGCCGGCCGGCATTAGGGTATGCAAGGCCGGCATCTATGCAAGGCTGTCCGTGGACTCGTCAAACACATTAGGGAAAGAGTCCAAAAATGAATCCATTGACGTGCAGATAGAAATAGCGAAGCAATTTATAGAAAGCTACAACAATGGAAACAAGGGAACAAAGATTGAAATTTTTGACGCCTACAGCGATTTGGGGAAGACGGGCACCAACTTCAACCGGGATGAATTTGCAAGGCTCATGCAGGATATCCGACTTGGGGACGTGGACTGCGTCATCGTAAAGGACCTGTCCAGATTCGGCAGGAACTATCTGGAGGCGGGCAACTACATCGAAAAGATATTTCCCTTTTTGGGGGTGCGCTTCATCTCCGTATCCGACCACCTGGATAGCGGGGCAGATGGGGGCGGTACAAAGCAGATGGCAGCCGAAATCAAAAACCTGATGCACGACATGTATGCAAAGGACTCTTCAAAAAAGGCAAAGGTACAGCTTAAACAGCGCCGGGAAAGTGGCTCCTATGTGGGAGGGCCGCCCCCCTATGGCTACCGTGCCATTATGGAAGGAAGGATAAGGAAGCTTGTTCCGGATGAAGACGCTGTGGACGTTGTCCGCTCCATATATAAGGCATTCCTTGAAAAAAAGGCATACCAGCCGGTAGCCGACGAACTGAACCAAGGAAGGGTGAACCCGCCCTCCATCTATAAGAAAACTGGGGAAGTATGCTGCCCGGAGGGGGTGGGATACAAAGGCTGGGATAAAGGCAGCGTGAAAAGGATCCTTGAAAGCAGGACCTATGCCGGAGGGCTGGTGCAGGGGAAAACCAGCATTACGGAGCGGAATGAAGAAAACAGGGTGCGTTTGCCACAAGGGGAATGGGTAGTCAAGGAACATGCCCATGAACCCACGGTCAGCGAAGAAGTTTTTACGAAAGCGGCCGAAACAATCAAAGGGATAGAAATAAAAATGAAAAGCCAAAAACGCCCACCAACGGACAGGCATGTCCCGCTTGCCGAGAACGTCTTTGACGACGTGCTGTACTGTGGCCTATGCGGCAGGAAAATGACAAGGATCAACCGCGAGAAAACCTACGTTTCCGGAGAAATGGCGAGGATTGAAAGATATACCTGCCTAAATGCCCATGGCACCAAAAAGGAAAAGAAATGCGAAAGCAACAATATCAGCAAGCAAGAGCTATTGGGCATCTTCCATGCCGCACTAAAGGCAGAATTTTTTACATGCCTAAAACGTCCAAAGGCATGGCTTGCGTACCACGACAAACTTGCCGCAGAAACCTGCAAAAGTTATGAAACCAAAATAAAAGCGGTGATGGCCGCCCATGCAAAACTGGAGGCGGAAGAAAGCGCACTTTATATTGCATACCGGGAAGATGCCATTGTGCAGAACAGAGTTCATGACAATCATGAAAATAAGAATAAGAATGAAAATAAGAATCAAAATGAGAATAAGAGTGTGAATAATAAGGTAGACAATGAAAAACAGTGGCAAGGCCAACACAATGGCTGGCAAGCTTCATTGCAGAGGTTCAAGGAAAGCAAAAGGGAAAACGAAAAACAGCGGAAAAAGATTGAAAAACAGAAAGCCGATGCAGAAGCAGGCCTAAAGACAATCGAGCGTGAAGCTGCAAAAATGCAGAAGGCAATCCGTGCATTATGCAGGCTGAAAGATGAAAACGCATTCACAAGGGAACTGGTCAATGACTTTGCAGAGAGGGTTATGGCCTACCCCGGAAAACGGGTTGAAATAAAGTTTGCGTTTTCCAAGGAGTTTATACCTGTGCCAAAAAGCGGGGTGCATTCTATGGATAAGTTTGATACTCATATGCCGTATCGCAGAAGCGAGGTGTATTAGGTGAATCGGATTGATATTTACATGCGCCTTTCCATAGAGGACGCATATGGGCAGACGGAAAGCAACAGCATTACGAACCAACGCATGCTGATAAAGGAATTTATACATAATAGCGCTGAGTTTCACGGCTGTGAAATCCGGGAATATTATGACGATGGGTATTCGGGTACAAATTTTGACAGGTTGGAAATCACAAGGCTTTTGGCTGAGGTGAAAAAGGGGAACGTAGCATGCATTATCGTGAAGGACCTTTCCCGTTTTTCAAGGGACTATATTGAACTCGGCACCTACCTAAACCAGATATTCCCATTCTTTGGGATCCGTTTCATTGCCATCAACGACGGCTACGACAGCAACGGGCACAAAGGGGAAACGATTGGCATGGATACGGCATTCCAGACGCTCCTATATGACCTGTACAGCAAGGATGTATCAGAAAAGGTAAAGTCCGCCATGAAAAGCAGATGCGGAAAAGGCGAATATGCATTCGGCCGTGTACCATTCGGCTATATAAGGGATCCTGCCCATAAGAACAGCATGATCATCTGTGAAAAGGAAGCCGATCTGGTGAGGCATATCTTTTGCCTATCGGCAGAAGGGCTATCGTCCGTACAGATTGCCGAGCGACTCTATCAGGAACAAAAACCAACGATTACACAGATAAGGAGACCAAATAAAGCGCCAAAGGACAGACCGGTGTGCTGGGCAGCCAACACTGTCCGGACGATTCTGGGGAACCGCTTCTATCTTGGCGAATGGGCATATGGCAAGGCCGCCTGTACTGCCGTTGGAAGCAGTAAAATGGCAAGCATCCCGGAGGAAGACTGGGAAATAATAAAAAACCACCACGACCCAATCGTTTCACAGGATCTGTTCGATTCCATCAGCTATAAAAAGAAGCACAGCGATACGAAGGCAAAAAAAGAACGCCATCCGCTTACCGGCAAGCTGTACTGTGGCGGATGCGGCTACTCGATGGTATACAAAAGGATGGTCAAAGGGAAGGAATACAGGCATTTTGAATGCAGGAAACACGCACAGCTGCAGATCCCGAACTGCTGCACCTATTTTAATGCAACAGTTTTAGAAGAATTACTGCTATCCATACTAAACAAGGAATTGCTAAAGGCAGTGGAGTTAAGCAAAGGGGAAGAGGATCTGCGGGAAGT
>JAJQRA010000029.1:0-44488 GCA_046533095.1 Lachnospiraceae bacterium ZAX-1
ACTCTATAGATGTTAGCTGTTCCGCAAGGGCAATGCTGTTTTGTGTCAGACCTTCCATTTCACACATATGGATAAATACATGCGTTGGAAGATAGGTTTTCTTTTCCACTTTTGAGCTTAATGGAACTACCGTAAGAACGGTACTGTGTCTGTTTGCTTTGTTGTTACTGATCAAAGCAACAGCTACTGCCGCAGGATAGTCATCGCACGAAATGGAGCTGTGCCACCTCTACTTTATTGTCAAGCTACACGGTTTCGACTTGCCGAAACCTTCAAATGCCATTTAAAACAATTAGTAGAGGCGAAAATAAAATCAGATGTATGCGTGTCCTATAAAATTTTCAATGTCCACAAGCGTTTCCTGCCTGTAAGAACATAATAGGATATTTTTTACCTAAGCAACACTGAGCCGTATGCAGGGTTGACCCTGCGCCATATGCAGAGTAAGTCTACTCGTAATTCAGTCCCAGACATTTTGGGCAAAGGATCTTTATGAGTATCTGTGCGATTTCAACAAGCCTGTCCACTGTATAACCGCTTTTCCCGCTTTCCAAGCGGTATATATTGTTTTCTGTCACATCAAGTTCCTCTGCCAGTTCGCTTTGTGTCATGCCTGCCGACATCCTAACCTGCTTGATTCTTCTTGCCACGTCTTTTTGACTGTAATATTTCACCGGATTATCCTCTTTTCTTAGTTTTAAAACACCAAAAACAGGAATATAGCACACGCAGTATTATCTGTAATTATTAAAAAGACGAGTTAAAACCATGTGTCGTTATCCCTTCGGACAATGACACATGGTTTTAACTATGCTATAATAGGAACACTTAGTGAATCCGAGCCAACAGGCGAGAGGTAAATTTAGTGAGAATAGATACCTGACCACTTAATGAATCCGAGCCACAAGGCGAGAGCTGAATTTAGTGATCATGGTACAATAGAGTTGGATCATAACATTACACGTGCTATATTCAATCACAATTACGCAATTTGTTGAGGAGTTCATAATGAGTATTAAGATTGAAGAGTTATTGTCACTACCCAGTTTTCGCAGAGCAGAATTAATTGCAGGACAATCTGCAAAAAACAATGTAGTAAACTCCATTTCCGTGTTAGAAAGCACAGATCCGGCTATCTTAAACAACGTATATTTCCACCATCAGTGTTTCCGTATTGACGAGGTGCTCATTGCAGGGTTTATTAACAACGTAGATAATATTGATGCACAATGCGATTGCATAAGAGGTTTGTTTGAGTCCGGCGCAAGTGGATTGATTATCTTTTATGTTGGTATCTTCCTTCCCGAGATTAATGGAAAATTGATTGATTTAGCCGATGAAATTGGCTTTCCGATCATTAAAATGCCACCGCAACGCTTAATTTTTTATGGAGAAGCCATCACAGATGTAATGAGCGTTATAATCAAAGATAAGGAAAAAAACCTTATCTGGTAGGGAAAATTCTGGAGCGGATTTCTCTCATGCCAGAAAGACAACGAACATTAGATTCCCTCCTCAGAACAATATGTAATCACATCCACTATTCATTCACACTCTTTGATGGCGAGATGAATATATTGCATTCTGCAGCATGGCCTATCTCAAATGCTGAACTTTATGGAAAAGTCTTTTTAAATCAGCTCGAAATCTCAACGGACATGGAGCAGCTGATATACAAACAAGTAGATGGCCACGAGCTGTATTATTCTTTTTCCCAGCTTCCTTTAAATCAAACAAGTGCACGTGTTCTTGTGATTCTTTCAGAATATGGTCCAATTGATAAAGAAATAACAAAACAAGTCATTGAGATAATTCGGCTTTTCGCTAATATATGGGGCAAACGGCAGCAAAAAATGATACATCTGAATTGGTTCAAGCCATTATCAACAACGAAGCAATAAAAATTCGCCGATTGGCAGATATTTTTCATGTTAATATCGAAGAATTCAAAATTATGTGGATCATCTCGATCAACAAAGATTCAGACCTGTCTGTCACAAAATGTTTATTAAACATTAGGGCATTTCTTGATCAACATAGACTACATAGCATCTCCGATCTAGCTAAAGATCAAGTTATCGTATTCATTAAAAAACCAGGTCAAAACCATTAATGGAATGCTGGGATATAGTATTCAAAAGCAATCGGAGATATATCCATTATATCTTGCAGCAGCGCTTTATCGGCTTATGCAAAATATTTAAACAAGCAACGGATAAACACATTTTGATTGCAAGAGATAACAACGGCGTGTAAATGCCGTTAAATTATTTCACATCCCGTTTCTTGAATACTATGGTTCCAAACAAGAGCGCAGCGACTCTCCAGCAAACCGCAATGATAACGCCTCGCACAATGTCGTCAGACGCAGGCGTGATTGTCGCAAGTTTATTCATCGCTCCGCCAATCCAATAATGATTCAGATTGATTCTTCCGCCGAACAGTGTATTGAGCGCGGAAAGCAGCGTTGACGCCATAGTAACACAGATGATATTGACCGCCATAGCACCTCCGCTGGAACGCAAGGTTGTAGAAATAAAGGTGAAGAGCGCAGTAAAGGCTAAAGTCAAAAGCACTTGCGGCAATATCATGCCGAGCATCCCGGAGACGGTTACAATGCCATTCGGATCAAAACCCCATATCGCAGTACCTGTAACAAGTGCCGCCGCCATGAACGTCAGCAGCATCAGAAGCGCGGCGCAAGCGCACACAAAAAATTTCGAGGCAAACACCTTTATTCTGCCGGCTCCGCGCGAAATGGTGTTTTTCATCGTCCCATAGACGAACTCGGACGAAACGAATATGCCGACAAACACACCGACGAAGATGGTATTAAGACCCATTGAGAGAATATTTCCTAGCATCCACGCGCCGCCCGCATTAGGGACCATAGCAAGCATAGACCGATATTCCGGGTCTGTCGCCACGCGTTCAAGCTCGGACTGTGCTATATTCATCCCGGCTTGCATCGCTATAACCAAGAACACGCCCAAGACCAAGGACAAGACCGCACAAATCCAGAACGCCTTGCTCTTTTTCAGCTTGTAGAAGTCTGATTTCAATATATTACGCATGTTTATACCCTCCCATCAATCTTAGAAAATAATCTTCCAGTTTGTCGCCTTCTGGAATCAATGCGCTTACCGTAATGCCCGCGCCAATAAATGCTGTATTCATGCGCCCGGCATCCTCCACATGGCTTTTCACGCGAAGCGTGAGTTCGGGGGTACGCTCAATTTGCGCATCGGGGAACATGCGGCTCACGATATCTTCCGTTTTACGCAAATCATCGGCGTGTATCAGCAGATTTTTTCCGCAGCGACCGGAAAGTTCATTCGCTTGAAACTCGTCAACCATTTTCCCATTGCTGATGACGCCGTATCTAGTGGCTATCTTTTCCAAATCTCCAAGGATATGGCTGGATACCAGCACGGTAATCCCCCTGTCTTGATTCAGATTATGGATAAAGTCCCGCACCTCCTTGATACCTACCGGGTCAAGACCGTTGGTGGGTTCGTCCAGCACAAGAAATTCAGGGTCGCCCAAAAGCGACAGCGCAATCATAAGCCTTTGCTTCATGCCCAGCGAAAAATCCCTTGCCTTCTTTTTCCCTGAACCGCTGATACCCGCCATATCAAGCAACTTAGCGGCAACGCCTTTTTCTTTGATTCCAAGCAGCAACCGCTGCGCCTCCATGTTTTCCATAGCCGACATCGCCGGGTAGAGCGCGGGGTTTTCAATAGTACAGCCTACCTTGTGCCGCTGTGATACGAGGTTAGCGCCTCCAAATAGTGTGATGCTGCCTCCTGTGGGAGCCGCCATACCGCATACCATGCGCATCAGTGTCGTTTTACCTGCGCCGTTCTCGCCGATAAATCCATAGATGTCGCCTCTGCTTACCTTGATGGACACATGATCCACCGCTACTTTCCCAGAAAAATCTTTTGAGACTTCTCTTGTCTGCAATACATAATCCATGCTTGAAACCACCTTTCAATGTTGTTTGCCAATAGATTTTCTGAGCCGTCTCTCATAGCATCAGCCCTAACGCCTTAAATTCATTTGAGCTTTTCTCCGCAGTAACGGCAATAGCCGTCTAATTTGCCTACGCCGCCAGAGCATTTGGGGCAGGATGCTTGAAGTTTCACGCCGCAGGAAGCGCAGTAGATGCTACCGTGGGTTACTACAGCGTGGCACTCACCGCAGCTAGGCCTTACTCGCTTGTAAATGAGGTAAAAGAGCAACCCCCACAGATTGGCAAACAGTGCCAGTATTCCCCATGCGACAGCCCTGCGCCTTGATTTTTTGGCGTCATAATAGACATAAAGCGCAATGAGTACCAAGAAAATCAGATAGAGAAGTATGAACACTGCGGCAACTATCTTAACAGAAGTATCGACGACCACAATCGGAGTGGAATCAAACACAACGTAGATTTTGACGCCGCCCTCATACAAACGGCTGCTGTTGTAATCGCCATACCCAAACCAACCGGATGAAAAATCTCTGCCACCGCCGAAGAATCCTATTTCCAGCGCTTGATAATGTACGTCCGGCTTGTCGGGGTCGGAAAGATAGCTACCAGTGGAATACTGCCGAAATCCTCTGTAAGCAATTCCGGGCTGCTCGGCATAATTGAGTTTCAATGCCTCTGTTTCAGCTAAAACCGAGTTTTTTGCACTGAATGTTACGTTGTTGTTCTCGTCCAAAATCAACACATCCACCACCTTGTCATGGGCTTTTGCGAAAGTGGTCAGTGTGTCCTTCTGGTCGGCGGCACCTTGACTGATTTGCCTTGTTGTGTTCCAGTAAGAGGTGGCTAAGGAGATTTCGTTTTTATGCGTAACTCCCAGTGCGACGGTTGATACGATTCCCGCCACAATTGCGATGATGAAATATGTGATGAAAATCTTTTTGAATCTGATTCCTTTGGCGGTTGGTTCTTTGCTCGTTTTCATTGTGAAGCCCTCCTGTGTGTTTCATATTTGAATCCCTCGTTGAATCATTTATAGAATAACAAAGAGAAGTAAACTGGAAACCCTCCAAAGGTAAACAGCGGTTAAACTGTTTGCAAAAAATGCCGCCCTTGTTGAAGCAAGGACAGCATTTTTATGAATCTCAAGCCTTGAAACGATAGCCCGCGCCCCATACCGTCTGAATATGTGCAGGGTTTTGCGGTTCGGTTTCGATTTTATCCCTAAGTCTGCCGATATGGACGGCAACGGTTTTCAAATCTCCGAAAGCGTCCATTCCCCAAATACGCTCATACAAACGTTCCTTTGAAAATACGATGTCGGGGTTAGTCATAAGAAACAACAGCAATTCGTATTCCTTGTTTTTGAGTTCGATTTCTTTGCCGCTAACATACACGCGGCGGTTAAGTTGATTGACTAAAACCCGCCCAATTTGGATTTTCGTGGTTTTGGGAACGATTTTTGACTTAATCCGCTCATATTGCGCCAAATTGGATTTTACCCGCGCCACAAGCTCGGTAGGAGAAAACGGTTTTGAGATGTAGTCGTCCGCGCCAAGCCCTAAGCCGCGTATTTTATCCGAATCCTCTATCTTTGCCGTCACCATAAGAATAGGCACGTCAATGTCCGCCCTGATTTTGCGGCAAATCTCATATCCGCTAAGACCAGGGAGCATGAGGTCAAGAAGTATCAAGTCATACTTGCCTGACAGGGCTTGCTCCAAGCCTTTCGCTCCGTCTGACACAATGGCGGTTTCAAAGCCGTCTATCTCCAAAAAATCACGTTCGATTTCCGCAATGGCGGTGTCGTCCTCGACAATCAGTATTTTTTTCATTCGGTATTACCTCCAAAAATCGGGAGCGTTATAGTGATTTTCAGACCACCTTCTGTGGCGTTTTTCGCTCTTATGCCACCACCCATTCGTTCTAAAATCTTTGACGTTATTGCAAGCCCAAGACCGCTGCCGCTCTTGTCGCCTGTCCGCGATTTATCACCACGGTAAAAGACATCGAACAGACTGTCTAATTCCGTGGATAAAACTCCGGGGCCGTTATCCGTAAACTCTATGGTCACGCTGTCGCTGTCCGTGTATGCCCAAATATCAAGTTTTCCGTGTCCGTCCGTCTTGTATTTCAAGCTGTTTTCGATTATGTTGGTTACGGCGTTACGGAATTGCTGTATGTCGGCGTCCACATACATGGGTTGCTTGCTCGCGGAGAATGAAATGCTCAGTCCGTTTTTCTCGTATTCGTCACGAACGCCGTCAATAAGGCGGCGCAGTTCTCCGCTTGTGTCCGTTTTCTCAAAGCTGAACGGAAACTCTCCAATGTCAATTTTAGAGAATATAAACAGTTGGTTGATAATGCGTTCCAGTTCCGCTGACTTGTCTTTTATCGTGTCGAGATATTTTTTCTGTATTTTTGACGTTGACGCAACGCCCTTTTCCAGTCCCTCGACGTATGCCTTAATACTGGTGAGCGGAGTGCGTAAATCGTGCGAGATTCCTGCTATCAGTTCCTTGCGGTTGGCTTCGTCTTTCTGCCGTTGCTCAACGAAGTCGGACAATCGCCGCGCCATTTCGTTGAAGTCGGAGCATATCCCGGCAAATTCGTCTTTTCGGTCGTATTCGATTTGGTATTGCAGATTGCCGTCACGAATCTGATGAACGCCGGATACCAACGTATCTATTGGCGTGATAATGCTCTGAAATACGAAACGCGTCAAAAATCGGTTCGTCAACACGATAACGGCGATTACGAACGCATACGCAAACAGGATGAAATAGAAATATTCGTTAAACCTATTGTATGACTTCATAGGGAAATCACCATAGTCCATTCCCGTTACACGCATAAACACAAACGATATTATACCGAAAACTACCGTTGACAGCACAATCGGTATAACGAGCATCAAAATATTCGATATGAGCAATCGCCGTTTTATAGTCATAGCGTTATCTCCCTTAGTGGATTTGCTCCACCGTCATTACAAGCGGCGGAGCGGTTGCGCTCAAAACAAGATTATCTTGCGGCTGAAAAAATGTTTTGAATTGCGCCGTAGTCGAATACCCACACGCCGTCTATGTATGTGGCAAATTCGTTAATGCCTATTCCGTAAGCGGTGAATTTCTCCGCAGGTTTTTATTTTGGCTTGCCGCGCCTTATCTGATAAGCTGACCACAGTATAAATCCTATCAGTAAAACCGTTGGAAACCAAAGGTAAACTATTGGTAAACTATTTACAAAATAAAATCTATTATATGGCTTTGGCCTGGCATTTCTTTTTGCACTTGCCTTAGCGTATGTACTCAATGCTGTTTGGCATTTTGATAGTGAAGCCATGTGTCAATCCGCGCTGATTCGGCGGAACTTATAGCCCCATCGAACCTCAAATCAAGGCGCTTTGCGCCGAGGGTATCATCTGTCAGGCTTAAAACAGACGATATGTTTTCATACATGGAAGCACTGCGGATAAGCCCGTAATACCCGGAAGGCAAGGAAGATGACTTGCCAGAGCGAAAGCGGCCGCCCGCTGAGAGTGTTCTGCATTTGCAGTCACGGCGGCAATCGATAGAACATCCGGCGCACCGGCCGCCTGCTGCCGCATGGCTGCCCAAAACAGAATCTGCCGTTTGGCTCAACTGGGATATGGATGCTGCAAATGGGCTACCAAAACCTAATTTACCGGAAATCTGCCGTAGCAAGCCTTCCTTTGCTTTTGCCCAAGCTCCGTTTTCCGCTTGCTCAAATAGCAGCAATTCACTCAAAGGAGCATAGCGCAAAGTGTACCCGGCCTTTTGGCAACGCGTTTTCAATTCGCCATAAAACAATGGGTTTAAAAAGCAAGCGGGTTCTCCGGCGCAAAGGATGAATTGTGCGTTCTTGCCACTGTTTGCAGACCGTGCCCATGCGAAGAAGTTTTCCTTTATGGGGAGGCCGGATGCAAATGACTTTTTCATTTTTGATAAAAACTGCTCCTGTTTTGAGGCTTCGGTGCAGAGCAGGATGTCCCCCGCGAGAAAAACGGCAAACAAGATATCTGACATTGTTTTATCTTTTAACAGGCGTTCCCACTGCGGCGCGATTACAACAGCATCGCTGTAGCCCTGTTCGTCCAATTTGCATCGGATAAACTGGGCATACAGCCCATCGTTTTCCGCACCCATGTTTTGCGGAATGAATAATTGCACGCCCTTGTTTTGGCCTGCATATGCCAAACAATCCCCCAGCAATGCGGTCAAAGTAAAATACTCCTTGCCACGCATCAGTTCACGCCCTTTGGCAAGGCTTTGAATGGAAGTGGGCGGCATTTCCACAGCATGGTAGCCTTTTTGCGAGAGAGCGGCAACAAACAGCTCCGAATAGGGGTACAGGTGTGGAATCGCAAGGATCCGCTTTTTTGATATGGCACTTATATTGTGCTGAATTCTTTTTTCATCTAAAGCCGATGCCCGCACAGGAGTCATCGCATTTTTTGTTCGTCCTCCTGACACACTGTTTGCAAAGGCTTCCAAGCGCGTCATAATGCCCACCGGACTGGAATGTTCGTCAACCTCAATGGAAAGGTATGGCCTGTCGCCCATTTCGTTGTCAAACCAGTGTGTTAGCATAGTATCAGGCCCGCAGCCGTGATAGGTGAGATAAATGGGGTACAATTTCGGATTTTCTCGCAACCTCTTTGCTGCCGCCAAAACTTCGCGGCCAAAAGGCCAGTAAAGGCTTGAACGATTGCCGTCTATGCCTAACGTGGATGCTTCGTACGGAAAGTCATAGACTTTATAACCAAGTTCGCCAAGTTTTTGTTTGATGTCTAAACTGAGTATCGGGTCAATCAAACCATAAGAGCGGGAAACCAATACAAATCCGATTTCGTTTTCTGCCATTACAGGCAGTGGTTTTGACCGCGAGCCTCTCCGGCTTGTTTGGCCAAATGCCCCGCTTGCAAGCAATGCCCGCAGAGCAGGCAAAACCCCATGCCCTAATTGCTTTGCCGTACCAAGCAGCGCTGTAGAGAGCGTCCGCCCTTGATCCATACAAATATCGGGTGCAAGCAGTCGAATCCTTTTTTCTTTCAGTCCGACACATGAGGCTAATATCTGTGGTGCTTTTTGCATATATACACATATTCCTCTGCCATGTACAGAGGGCATAAAGATATAGTCCACCTTTTGTTTTGCAAGCGAAGCGGTATGCCCAACTGCCAGCTTTAGCGGAAAGCACACTTCCTCTTTGACATTCGACTGGCCAAGCTCCACTGTGGCGTCGCTGCTGACATCGGAGAGAAGCACATTGTAACCGAGTGCATGAAAAAACCGATGGAACACAGGGAAAAATTCATACACCGACAGCGCGCGAGGAATACCGATGGTTTTCTTGCCCGGCTCACGAGGAACGGTCAAATCTGCAAAGGAATCTAATCTTTTGATCGTTTTTGCTTTGGTAGCCACAGTTTTTATTATCGGAGTTTCATCCCATCCGTCCCACGCCAGCCCTTTAAACGTACTGGAATTCGTACCAATTTCCCGCTTGGCAAGCAGGGCGGCCCCCACCGCGCCGCTCACGCTGAAATAAGGCGCTACAAAGATACGATTACCAAAAATACCCTTAAAAGCCGCAACAATGCCCGGATTGTACGCAACGCCGCCTTGTAAAAGAATACAATTCCCAATCGGCTTTGTACCAACCACGCGGTTTAGATAGTTGTTGATAATTGAATAGCACAAGCCAGCTGCTATGTTCCCCCGGCTGACTCCCTGTGCGAGAAACGCTTCCACGCGGCTTTCAATAAAGACGGTGCAATGTTCGCCCAAATCAGCGGGAGCGTCCGCGGACAACGCCATATCCCCGTACTGCTCCAACGGGATATTCAGCTTGGTTGCCTGTTCCTCAATGAACGATCCTGTTCCCGCCGCGCAGATTTTATTCATCTGAAAGTCACCAGTGCGTCCGTCCCGCAAACTAATATATTTGGAATCCTGACCGCCGATTTCAAACACGGTATCGGCGTCAGGCGTAAAACGAGCGGCGGCAATCGCCTGCGCGGTAATTTCGTCTTTTATGCAGTCCGCTCCAATAAGCCTGCCGATTAACACCCTGCCGGAGCCTGTAGTGGAAGTGGCTTTTATACGTATATCATCTCCATATTTTTGCCTAAGCGCGGTGAATCCTTCGCGAACAGCTTGTTTCGGGGCTCCCTTTGTGCGAAGATATATTGTTTCAATTACATGTTCATCTTCACCGAGCAGGACAAGGTTTGTGCTTGTGCTTCCGATGTCGATTCCTAAATAACAAGCTTCCCCCGGTAGATAGGAGCGTGTCTGATGTAGGTTTTGAACGGAGGGAGGCACAGACAGCGGTGGTAATGTTTCCAGTTTCTTAATGCCGGTTTCCGTACTCGCTTCGTCGCAAAGCTCAATCAATGCCTTAAAAGAGATAGTAACGCCCTGCTCCGCAGCCATAGCCGCAGCCCCAATTGCTTGTACACAGGCAAAACCATTCCGCAGTATCAACTCGTTTTCGGAAAGTTCAAAAACCTCTCGTATAGCGCGAACAACCCCTGCATTATATCCTACGCCACCCACCAGCAGCACAGGCTTTTTAGATTTCAGCTTTCCGGCTACCATCGCCTTGTAGCTGCGTACGGAAGCGTAGCAAAGCCCCAACAGTATATCAGGGGCGGGAATCCCCTCGTTTTGGCAATGAATAATATCGGTTTTGGCGAACACGCTGCACCGCCCGGCAATGCGGGGAATTGACTTTGCTTGTTCCGCGAGAGCGGAGTATTGCGTAAGTGGCAGGCCAAGCCGCGCCATCTGATTCTCAAAGAAAGAACCTGTGCCGGACGCGCAACTGTCGTTTTCCGCAAACTGCGGTATTTCGTCGTTCAGCCCGGTAATATACCGCGCACTTTGCCCGCCAATGGCTATGACCGCACCGGCAGATGGCGCAAGTTTTCGTGCACCCTCCGTCAATGCCACAATGTCGCCCACGGTAGGCAGGTCAAGCAATCCGCTCTGGATGCCACAGAGCAGGACATACGCATTATTGACAAGTGATTGTCCTTCGTTTATTTCCGTAAGTAATTCGCGAAGTGCAGGCAGTGAACTTCCATGATGAAGCCGATATTTCCATTTTTGCAGTTCGCCATGTTCGTCAAGCAACGCCAGTTTAACAGCGGAAGTACCTAAGTCAATTCCAAGTCTGTACATTTAGTTTCCATCCTTTCATACCCTATGTTATGGCTTTGCAAGGGCATTTCTTTTTGCACTTGCCGCACCGTATGCACTCAATGCTGTTCGGGGCTTTATACGGCTCAATATCCATTTTGCAGACACGCGAACATGCGCCGCATTGGGTGCAGGCCTGCTGATTAATCTTGTATTTGCCGAAAGGAAGCAGATTGAATAAGCCCAAGACGCCGCCCACGGGACACAAATATTTGCAAAACGGGCGACTCGTCACAATGCACAGCAGGAGAAACACGGCAAACCCGATTGCCATAGGCGCATTTATGGTGCGGGTTTCGACAATCTCGGTATCCATGTATCCGAAAAAATTTGCGCCTATGAGCAATGCCAAAACCACATATTTCAAGTACCTCAAAACCTTATCGCCTTTGAACGACCTGATTTTTTTCGGAAAAGGTATTTTGTGTATCAAGTCCTGCAAGTACCCGTATGGGCATATTCTGCCGCAAAACAATCGGGGCATCCTGTCATCCTCCTTTCACGCTGCTGCTTTTTACAACACCGGCTTATACGTGGTTTCTTCCAATTTTGTGATACGTAAAAACTTCAGCAGCTTCGGAACCACCTGTTTAAAATGCGGGGAAGCGTTGTGTTTCTTAAATGCGGTTTCATCTTCCCAACGAGCAATAAACGTGACAACATCGGAATTTTTAACGCTCTCAAACAACTCGTAGGATATGTTGCCCTCATCGGTTCTGCTTGCTTCTATAAACGGCTTTATCGCCTTTTTGAACGGCTCGGAAGCTCCGCGCCTAAGTCTACCTTTGGTAATGATTAACAGCATTGGTTAAATCCTCCTTATTCACTAAGTTCAACATTTTCATTCTCCTCATAATTCATTTACGCCTAAGCCGGTGCCTTTGCCTTTATCGAAGGTTGCTTCCACTTGCCGGAAATCAGATAGATGATGATAATCAGCAATCCACCCAAATGACCTGCGGGACTGCCCAGTCCAACCCCAAAAAGCCCCCAGCCGTAGAATATACCAAAAAGATAACTTAACGGAACACGCAATAAAACCGAATATAATATACTGGTAAGCATAGCAATAACGGTGTGTCCCGCGCCAATAAATAGTCCATTTATACAGATAATAATAGGGAGCAGCAGGAAACTGAAGCTAAAAGCGCTTAAATAGTGTATGCCGTCTTGAATCACGGTTGGATCATTTCCAAAAATTGAAATGATTTGCGATGGGAATATTCGCGCTAAAATAAAGAATATCCACGTTAGAGCTGCGGCAAAAATCGTCCCGATAAGACAGCTTTTAATCGCTCTATCCATTTTTCCAGCACCGATATTCTGCGCCGCCATCGTTGAAATCGCAACGCTAATGGCCATAGCGGGTATGAAAGCAAAGTTGCCAAATTGATTCGCGGCTGCAACTCCCGCCGAACCGGTGACACCTCCAACTACATTTATAAGTGCCGTGACGAACAAGAGCGAAAGGCTTGTAACCCCGTTTTGTATACAGCTTGGCAGCCCAATTTTGACGATATGCCCAAGCTCTGTTTTGTATATTCTAAATGACGAGGGCTTAAAATCGAATTGGAACTTGTTGCGTATCAAGTATCTTATGCAAAGCATCACGCTCAACGCCTGTGAAATTACCGTTGCGAGCGCCGCTCCAAAAGCGCCCCAATGAAGAACCGCGACAAAAGCTAAATCAAGCACTATGTTGACTATGCAGGAAATTAGTACAAAACGAAACGGCTGTTTTGAATTGCCCATTCCCCGAAGAATCGCCGATAAGGCATTGTACCCGAAGATGAAAACAATCCCAACCGCTGTAACCGCAAGATAAGCGGCGCTTTCCGAATATGATTCTAACGGCGTCTGTATAATGTGCAGTATCGGCTCCTTAAAGATAAGTATGACAGCCGCGATACCGACGCCACAAAACAGTAACAGAGTAACGATTGTCGCTGTAACATTTTTGATTCCATCTTCGTTGTTCGCCCCCATATACTGACCGATTAGGACTGTCGCGCCCGTAGTGAACCCCATAACCAAAAATGTAAGTATCATTGTAATCTGTCCGCCGATACTCACGCCAGACATACTGGAGGGTCCGGCGAAATTGCCCACAATGAACATATCCGCCGCATTATACAGTGATTGTATGATATTTGTTGCGACAAGCGGCAACGCGAACAACAGCATCTTTCTAAAAACGTTTCCTGTGGTAAGGTCTTTCTCTATTTTGGACATGGATGGAATCCTCCCTATTCGTTTGCTTCGACAATTTCTTTTGTTTCCACGCCTGGATGGCGATACCGGCCACCTGAACCCTCTTTTGTATGGCGAAGCGCCTTAACAGGGCAGTTTTGAATACACGCCATGCAGTGGATACATCTGTGCTGAAATTGCGGTTTGTCAGCCATCCAAATATTGTTTACGGGGCAAATTCTGACGCAAATTCCGCATTTGATACACGTATCATTTATCTGAAAGCGCTCATCCAAATTAGGGGCAAGGATTTTGCCATACGCCATCCCACCCATCACATATTTGGCTTTATCAGAGAATTTGTCTTTGTAAAGCCGGTTGGTTCTTACTTTAATGTCTGCTTTAATCTCTTTCAGCTTGATTTGCGCGCTGTCGTTTCTCTGTTTGGCGACCACGTCGTCCATCGGGAAATTTGGGAGGTAGTTTTCGGCCATGTTGAGGAAATTCGAGTAATTCAGACGCACATTTTGCTTTGCCAATATCTTTTGGAATTGGGACAATGCGCCGCCGTGGAATGTTCCGCAAGTAGCGATAGCGAACACATATTGTGCCGAGAAGGTGTGGGTTTCGAGGAACTCGACGAATATTTTGGGTACGCAAAACGCGAAAGTTGGAAAAACAAACCCAATCACATCGTCCGTGAAATGCCGCATATCCGATTTGGCGGCTTGAATAATAGACTCGTGGTTGCCGTCCGACAAATATTTCGCCGCGTATAGGCAGTTGCCAGTTGCTGTAAAATAGAATACTTTCATGTTCATTCTCCTTGCAATATTGATTGATTATTTTATAGCTGCTATATAATATGGGATGAAAAATCATCCACCATGCAAATACTGGGCTGCCATTTCTAAAAACCGCATGACCGTCTTCATATCGCTGTCACTAATATGGTTCGCCGCATTTTGAGTGAATGCGGCATTGAGCGCTTCGTGGTGGCGTCTGTGCCCCTCGCTGGCTTTCCGTCCTAAATCGGTTAGCCGGTAGTAAACTTCTTTTTTATTGTTCGGCTCTTGATAGCTTTCAATCAGATTTTTTGAAATCAACTTTTTTGTGGTCTGCCATATCGCGCCAGTCGTCACGCCATGAGTCTCTGCCAACTCTTTCCCATTTGCGCCTTCATGCTTTTGAATCAGGTCAATCAAGTGAACCTCTGAATGGTACAGCGGAAAGCCAATGCCATAATCCTGTGCCGTTTTCATCTCTCGATTCAAAATATTCATTGTCTTATACAATTGGTCTGTCAGCACCCCAGCATCCTTCTCATTCATGTTCGTCACCATCCCCCGATTATCATGTAGTAGCTATCACGCATATTGTATAGCAACTATATAATATTGTCAAGCTAAAATCCGCTCAATCGAACAGATACCCTCGTCGCTGATAACGTGTTCCAACGCGCAGGCCTGCACGCCGGCGTTTTGCTCGCTAATGCCGAGAGCCATGATGAAGAAACGCTTGATTAGCGCATAGTTCCTCATCATTGTCAAGGCGGTGCGTGTGCCTTTTTCCGTAAGATAAACATGGTGGTCTGCGCCTTTGTGGACAAATCCCTTTTCTTCCAAATCCCTCACGGCGCAGCAGGCGCTCGCTTTGGTTACGCCAAGCTTATCCGCAATATCGGTTACCCGTGCGTTGCCGTCCTTCAATGCCAGCTTATAGATTGCTTTTAGATAATGCTCTTTTGAAGTGCTAAGTTCAAACATATGATGCTCCCTCCTGTGTTTTCACAAGCGATAGCCTGCGGTTCTGTCATGGGGTAAAGGGTGGAATCAAGGCCGAGCCGTTCTTTGAGTTCTTCTTTTATCGATGCTAAGGCTTGCTGTGCAAAAGGCGTGTAAGAGCTGCCCGCCATTGATACTTGAATGATGGCGATTCGCGCTTGGGGCCCGTAATCATGCACCGCTAGATTTGTAATCGCTTCCACGGCATCGTATTTCATTACAATGTCTTTCACCGCCTTGGACAGTTCTTCGTTCGCTCCCTCGCCGAGCAGCAGGTCAAGGTTTTCGATAAATGATGTTATGCCAGACCATAAGATGAACCCGGACACGATAAGTCCGACAACGCTGTCTATCGGCAATGCGGTAAACGGCGTAATGATGAGGGACAGCAGGGTGATGGAGGTCACCAAAGCGTCTGAAAAGCTGTCTTTCATCGAAGCGGTCAGCGTTGTTGATTTCATCTCTTTGTTTTGTGCCCTTGTATATAAGGCAAGCCACAGCTTTGCCGCAATGCAGAGTGCCGTAGCCACAAACAACACAGGATAAACGCTGACCGGCTGTGGATTCAGTATGCGTATGAACGCCACTTTTCCAAACGAAATGCCTGTTGCAATAATCATCATCGAAATGATGAATCCGCTGATATACTCCATGCGCCCATGCCCATAAGGGTGATTTTTGTCCTTTGCCCTGCCGGAAAAGCGAAAACCGATGATGGTGATTAGGGACGAAATACAATCCGCTAAGTTATTGAAGCCATCTGCCAAAATCGCCACACTTCCCGATACCACGCCCATACTGAGCTTTCCTGCGGCAAGAAGGATATTGCTGACCAAACCGATAAAACCTGTTTTACATCCGACTTTTTGACGCGTCGGTATCATCTCATTTTTTAGTGCCATGTGAAACGCCTCCGTTCTTTCTACCATTATTATATACCTCCAACTTAAATGGAATATAAACCCTGCTTAAACGCAGTGTAAACGAAGAAGAAAAAAGGTTCTTTTCGGCGTTTTTTTTGCGCAACCATTTTTTTCATTTACCGATTCTTCTCACTCCGTGCAAACAGGAACGTACCGACTGCCAAGCATACGAGTGTCAATCCCACAATGGCGGCACAGGTTACGGCAGGGTTGAACAGCACAATACTGTCGTATTCAGGGGTTCCGTGATAGACCACAGCGCGCACCAAGTCAAGGCAGTAAGTCATAGGCATAATGCGGTTCAGCACAAGCAGTATGCCATGTGAGTTGTTTATTGGAATGAGCGCCCCGGAGAGGAACATCTGCGGCATGGTGAGCAGCATCGCCGCCATATTCGCCACTTTGTTATTTTTGATAACGCCGAACAGGATCATAGCAAGCGCACCCGCCGAAAGGCACATGAGCGGCGACAGTGCAAAAATCAAGAGCCACTGTGGCACGCTTAGGGTATAGCCCATGACCAGTCCGACAAGAAGCGTACCAATCACGCTGACAATCGCTCCGAACCCGGAACCGAGAATTTTACCGATGACGATGGAATACCGGGAAACCGGGGAAATCATCATCTCCTGTGTAAAGTCGGTTTCGTTATCCTCGACGAGCGAGGTCAGCCCCATTATAGTTTCCATAAACAGCATGGTGACGACCATTCCGACGAGTACAAATTTCCCATAGTCGAAATTCAAGCCAAACGCCATATTTTCCGAAAGGCTGCCGCCCAAAACACCCATCATCAAAACCGGCATGGCAAGCGCCATAATGATACTTGACGGGCTTTTCAGCGAGAGCAGAACATCTCTGGCAAAAATGGTGATAATCGCGTTAATTTCGCGGATGACTTTCGATTTCTTTCTTGGTGCTACTAACGTGATTGAATTATTCATGCCGCTTCCCCTCCTGTTTTAATAAGATATTCGATATAAGCGTCCTCAAGGCTCGGTTCTTGAATTTTGAGCACAGTCAGCTTGGTTTTGAGTTTTGCGATGATTTCCTGTGCCGTCATGCCCTGATAAGGCACCGCGATATGTTCGTTTGCTTTAGGCGATAATCCCATAGCAATCAGCTCGCCCATCAAAGAATCCCTGTCTGCGGAATCAAGAATCATTTCCTGCCGCAAGAGGCTCTGCTTCATTTCTGCGGGTGAACCGCAGATGGCGATTTGCCCTTTGTTGATAATGCAGACCTTATCCACGTTTTCCGCTTCATCAATGTAGTGGGTGGTCAAAAAGACCGTGGTGCCAAACTCGCCTCGAACGCCGTTGATATACTCCCACAGACTGCGGCGGCTCACCGCGTCCAGCCCCTGCGTCGGTTCGTCGAGAAAGAGAATTTTCGGTGTGTGAATCAAACTGCGGATAATCTCCAATTTGCGCTGCATACCGCCAGACAGCTTTTTGATGGGCTTGAACAGGCTGTCTTTGATCCCCACGATTTCCGCAAGCTCCACCACGCGGCTGCGATAGGAAGCGGGCATCATCTTGAATGTCGGTCGATAGCTGTACATCCCATACAGGCAGGCGTGGAAGCGGATGTTTTCCTCTGCGGTAAGATCTCCGTCAAGGCTGGGCTACTGAAAGATAATCCCTACCTTTTCGCGCACCTTCTCAGCATCCTTCGTTACGTCGAACCCCGCGATTTTGACCTCGCCACTTGTTTTGGACAGCGTAGTTGTCAGGATGGAGATGGACGTGGTTTTGCCCGCGCCGTTTGGTCCCAAAAAAGCGAAAAACTCGCCCTCCTTTACATCAAAGCTGATCCCTTTGACTGCCGCTGTTTTTGCCTTATCGTACTGTTTGACAAGGCTATTTACTTTGATGACTGATTGCATAACGCAACCTCCTTTTTGATTTGCAAATTGGATTTCATGTTTCCCAACCGGCAACTAATTTCATATAATAATCAATGCTATGGCAGAGATCAAAAACACCTCCGTTTTCTTTTTTACAACCATAGTATACGGCTACAACTTAAACGGAGGTTAAACGGAACTTAAACGCAATGTAAACTGGGAAACTATTTTTTGATAGGCAATTGAACGGTGAATGCCGCGCCTTTGCCCGGCTCGCTTTGCAGGTCAATCGTGCCGCCGTGCAGCTCCACAATCTTTTTCACAAGCGACAGCCCCAGCCCATTGCCGCCCAAAGAGCGGTCGCGGGATTTATCCGCCTTATAAAACCGCTCGAAAATGTGTATCTTGTCCTCCGCGCTGATTCCAATGCCCGTATCGGACACGGTACAGCTGATTTCACTTTTATCAGCGGAGAGAACAACGCCAAACTCGCCGCCGTCCGGCGTGAATTTGGTGGCGTTATGCAAAAGGTTAATCCAAACTTGGTTAAGCAGTTCCTCATCGCCGACAGCCAGCATTTTAGGCAGGTCAAGATTGGGGCTTAGGTTTTTACCGTTCCACTGCGGTTCTAACATCAAGACCGCGCTTTCAATCTGCCTGTCCAGTCGATACTCGTGTGGCGAAAGCGGCGCTACTTCCGATTCCAACGCCGAGAGTTTCAGCAGGTTTGCGGACAGCCCGGACAGCCGTTTGCTTTCGGCTTCGATGATTTCAAGATATTGCAGCCGCTGTTTCTCCGGCAACGAGTTATTTTTGAGGAGTACCGCAAAGCCGATGATCGAGGTAAGCGGCGATTGAATCTCATGGGATACGTTGGAGATGAAATCTTGCCGGAGATTCTCCATTGAAGAAAGCTCGTGCGCCATTTTATTGACGCTCTCAGCCACTTTGCTGAACGGGTCGTGTTCATCCACGGGAACTAAGATATTAAAATCGCCGTGGGCAATGCGGTTCATGGCCTCTACCGTGCTTTGCAAAAATGTGGTGTGGTCATGGGCGCGGGTGCGCCGATTGCCCGGATGCATCCTGTCATGCAACTCCATACACAGCTTCAAAACAGCGGCAAACGAAATAAATATCACGATTCCCAATACTCCGGCAGCCCAATACGATGCAAATCCGCTTAACCCCCATAGGCGCACAGATAGCAGGTATGAGAGAGCAAAGCAGCCTGTAAACCCGCCAAACATAAGCACAAACCAAAGCGGGAAGAAATAAATTTTCGGCTTACCGCCAGAAAGTCCAGTGCTATCATTTTGATGTTCGTTCATGCGTTTACCTCCAAACGATATCCCAAGCCGCGAATGGTCGTGATTTTGAATCCAGCCTGCTCTGCCGGAAAACGCTCTCGCAGTCGCCCAATGTGAACATCCAAAGTGCGCTCGTTTCCACCAAAATCAAGCCCCCATAAGTCCTCAATCAGTTGGTCGCGCGAAAAGGTTCGTCCGGGGAAACCCGCCAATTTGAAAAGCAGCTCAAACTCTTTCATAGGAATGTCTTCGTGCTTTCCATTTACGGTAACGCTATAACTGCTTTTATCTACGATGACGGTGCCAATTTGGATAACCTGCGATGCTTCGATTTTATAACGCCGCAGAAGCGCCTGCACACGCACAATCAATTCTTCGCCTTCAAAAGGTTTTGTCAGATAATCATCCGCGCCAAGTCCAAATCCTTTCACTTTGTCGGGAAGCCCTGCTTTGGCAGTCAACATCAGCAAGGGCAGATTTTCATAATATTCCCGCAGCTTTTGGCACAATTCAAACCCGTCCATTTTCGGCATCATCACGTCGATGATGGCAAGGTCGGGGCATTCATCCATTTTGTCAAGCGCGTCACACCCGTCTACAGCTTCGCAGACCGTAAAGTCGCTATTGGTCAAGAGCGCACGGACAAGTTCGCGGATATAGGCGTCATCGTCCACAATCATAATTTTGCTCATACGGTTGCCTCCTTATCTAAGAATGGCTTAATTATACAGCACGAATGTAAATGGAGTTTAAACGGAGGAGATATTTATTTGATGAATTTTCTTTCTTTGGCCTGTCATCAACAGGTTTCTCGGCGTCTTTGGGTATTGCCCACACTCGGCCAAAGCGAGCAACGCCGAAAATGCGATTCCCTTCGCACAGTTTTTAGATGCGGCACTTGGAAATCCATCATTTTTCGGATGCTTCTTTTGCTGAAATATAGTCCACGACACTACCTCTTAATAAATCGATATCACTATATTATACCGTTAAACGAATATTCGACAAAGCAAATCATAACTTGGTTTCTGTCCACTGTTTTCTATCGCTTTTAGGTATCTGACTGTAATACCCAATTTTTCAGCTAATTGTAGTTGCGTCAGCGGTATCGCTTGTCGGGCGGATTTGACCACGCCGCCCAAGCAATCAGCATTGTTTGTATTTTGCATAGCGTGATCACTACCTTTCACCCAACGGCACAATAACCCGTATCACCAATCGCTTTACATATTTGTTCCTGCGACATCGCAGAAGCGACATATTCTACAACAACCTCTTTCTTGCACCCGCTTGCCTTTTTTTGATGTCCTCCAACTTTCGCGTCTCGTCTCGGATAACAATCTCGCAATGCCCACATGACATACCTTCTACACGAAACGTAGTTTTTTCCACGCCGAATCCCTCATAATAATTATTCGTGTAATTCCCTCTCTACAGTTTCCATTCTTTTATTCCTTTCTGCGCGTTTCACAGCGTGTGATAGACACCATTCTTTTGTAAAAGCTCCTCGTGGGTTCCCTTTTCGGCAATCCGTCCTGCATCAAATATGATTATCTGATCCGCCGAACGAATCGTTTTCAGATGATGTGCAATGACAAGTACAGTACGATTTTTCGCAAGGTTGGTGACAGCTTTCTGTATCATAACCTCTAATGTTTTGCTATAAACGATATTGCAAACAAATTTTAGGATAAGAAAGCCAATCAGAACCGCCCAATAAACAGGAAGTCCTTTCCAACCGACATCGGTTATGTGCGTAAGCATACGAAAAACCGTTAGGAGTATACCCGCCGTAGTTTGATACGCTTCGGGGAAACCCATGATTACATCATGGACACAAGCTTTTTTTGCGGCGTCTATAACCTCGTCGTTTGTTCTCGTTGAGAACAAACCAAAATGTCGCTTTTTACTGAATACTGCCGACAATTTCCTCTTTGATAAGCGAAATTTCGGTGTCCAACTTCACCATAATCGGAAGCGACTCCGCTTCCAGAAGCGGGTCAAAGCCATCTCTGCCCCAGCGGGCGTGGAAATGCACAAGACCGTCCTCGTCCTCTGCAGGAAGGGCAATTAAATATTGATACGGACCGGCTTGGTCTCCTTCAAAAGCATACCATGAAAAAGTTCCAAACCCCTCAACGGTCTGGGAGATTTCTTTTATATAGGTATATTTTATGGATATGGCAGGGGCGTCTTGCGGGCTTGACGCGGTTTGTTTCCGGTCATACAGCTTCATGGTATCGCCCTCAATAACGCAGGAAAGAAAATCCGTGTATACTCCTGCTTCGTATCCGGCTTTTTTCTCATCATCGCCCTCGAATACTTCGGCGGCTTCGCCGTCAAGGTAAGCAACCATTGAGTTCCATGCGCCTTCCCATGCCGCAAGACTGTGGTAATCAACTTCGTCGCCCGTAACCCTCACAAACGGTGAGGTGTTGCCGGGGACAAGCTCGCCGTTTTCGTTCAGTTCAAGCTCTGTCATGTCGATGGTGTTGTCATCGACTATCTTGAATGAATAAGAAGCCACACCCTCAAAGTCCAGATAGCTCACCTGCTTATCGCCAATCACGATATAGCAGCCGACTCCTTTGCCACCTTGGTCTTCGGGTACGCCGGCCATTTCAAAATCAAAGGTTCCGTCCGCCTTGAAATCGAAAGTCAGCGTCGTGTTCACGCTGGGGATTTCGGATTTCCATTTCCCGATAAAAGCGTTGTCCAATTTGAACGGAATATCTTTCTTGTTGACTTCGGAGCCTTTGACGCGCGTGAATGGCGCGGTGTCGCCGGGGACAAGTTTGCCGGTATCGTCCGGCTCAAGCTCGGTTACGTTGATGGTGTCGTTGTCGACCACCTTGAAATTATAGGCCGCCGCGCCCTCATAATCCAGCCATGTCACTTGAATATCACCATAGATCACATAACCGCCGGAGCCTTTTCCGCCCTGGTCTTCGGGTACGCCAGCCATTTCGTAGTCGAATGTGCCGTCCGCTTTGAAATCAAAAGTCAATGTCGCATCTGCGCTGGGAATCTCCGACTGCCATTCGCCGATGAATGGATTGCTGAGGCCAGCGAGGTTAAAGCTCTCATCTTTTGATGTATTACTATTACTTCCAGCGCAGCCCGTAAGTGCTAATGCAAGCAGAAACACTGCCAGCAATACCGCCATGCCTCTCCGCTGCCTGTTCCCGGCCACTATTTTTCCTGTTTTCGTGTGCATAATAACCTCCTCCTAATATAATTAATTTGGCGATACCTATATCAAAAACCGCCTTAGTTTACTGTACTTTTGTACTTGCGATAGGCTTTCCGTGACAGGCAATAGTTTACCCAACTACAAACAATGGTGGCTAAACCGATGATTCCGAATACCAAAGATTCAGTCTCCACCGTAGCTCCTGTTGCCAGCGCTTCAAATGGTTCATGCGACAGCAGTACAAGCACAATCGTCAGGCATATGTACTTCCACAGCTTTGGCTTTACCGCATTTAGAACCCTTGCAGATATGTTTTCTCCGCTCATTTTCTTTCACCCCCTTCCATCAAAGAAGTAAAAATGCCCATCATCTGGAATATTGGGCCAAATAGATTCGACCATAGCAAATCTAAATCGCATTCCGGTTCAACTTCCTTTTCTTGCCTACAGGTATCATCGCGTCGCTTCATAGTGTTCTCCTTCCTTTAGACGGGTTAGTTGTAGCTAATCAATTGTCAAAAAAATATGCAGCTGGGTACTGCGTGTTTTTACTGAATATTTCCTAACATTAAATTTTCACCGTCTTGCTTTTTTTAGTCTGATGTGGTAAACTAAAATTGTTTGATGACTCGAACTTGATATTAGCACGTCAAGCAGTGAAACGCAAGGGCATATCGGCATCCTGATTCTTTTCGGGTAGAATTCTTTGCAAAATGGGTAGGTGACTAACATTGAGAGAAAACGCTATTAAAGTATTGCGCGGACAAATGGTTAAAACAGGGATACCGCACATCGGGTTCGTTGCATATGGCAGCGCGAATATGGACGCTTACGTGAATCACGCGTTGGCGGAGGGGGTCGTGCATCAGCTTTCTTTCGCTGACAAGTTTTCCATAGAAAATATGAATTGTCAGTTTTTACACCTCGCCTGTATTCCGTACCATATCAAGGAACGGTTTATCGAGTTGCTTTCTTTTGACTCTATCAGTGGGGTGAACAAAGAACACGGCTTGGGAGATTTCGAGATAACAGGCGGGATTTATATTTCATTAAATCAAGGAAAGGCGGGAGAACTTATTTTCTCGCCGGACGTACCCATTAAGGGAATCCGAATTTTGATTCGCGAAGAGTTCTATCAATCTTATTTAAAAACCAGATTTCCAAAGGATTCTCTGGCAACTGATGATATTGCCTTGCTGAACAATGTAAATTGCACGAATCCGGGCTTGCAGCTTATCTTTGGGCAAATCAAGCGCAGTATAGAATCAGGCGTAGATTCAGAACTCTATTATGAGAGTAAAATCGCCGAGATTTTATATTTTATCACAGCGCAAAATACAGACTGCCCCTTGCGGAAAATGTGCGAACAGCGAATTTTAAGTCAAACGGATATGACGGCAGTGAACAGGGTTAAGGAAATGATTCACGAGCGAATATCCGATTCTATCAAAATTTCAGAGTTGGTATTTATAACCGGAACAAGCGCCGCAAAGCTCCAAAATGATTTCAAAACCGCTTTTGGAAGTACAATCCACAAATATCTGCAAAGCCGCCGCATGGATATTGCTCTGCTGGAAATAGAAAATACGGACAAGCCTTTGCAGATAATCGCGCAGGAGATAGGCATCAAGAAGCCAAGCCACTTCTCGGAAATATTCAAACGCACCTATGGAATGACGCCTATGGAATACCGAAGCATTGCGCGACAACAGGAGGTGGGCGTTAATGGATAAGTTATCAATCACAATGGAGAGCTATCTCGATACAATTTACGAATTATCCGAAAAATGCGGTACGGTGAGATTAACGGATATTGCGATAAAAACAGGCGTAACGAAGTCCACGGCAAACGCGGCGATGAACACGCTTGCCGAACGAAGTCTGATTCAAAATGAGCGGTATCGTCAAATCTGTCTTACGGAATCAGGTAAGGTGATGGCGAAAAACATTGCGGAAAAGCATGATACAATCAGACGATTCTTTATCGAGGTTTTGAAGTTGGATAGCGATATTGCGGATAGTGACGCCTGCGCCATTGAACACATCATCAGCGTCGGCGCAGTCGGCGCTATGCGTGATTTCCTTGGCGTGAATCAAGAATGATATAGGAAATCACATCGTGCTACTAAAAAACAGACACTCATTCCCCGTTTTTTAGAGGTCTTTTTGTTGAAATGTAATCTACGACATCACCCCCTGACAAATCGACATAGCAACATTATTTTCCCCCTTTCTTCTTCACTATAAGAAAAATGCTCAATAATATCGTCATATATATTGATATTTCTTTTTTATGAAATGACACTATTAGCTTAGAAAAGACTTTGGGATTACTCAAATTAATCTTCTCAATCCCAAGCTTATCAAATAGTATAAAAATATTCTCTTTTGTCTGATTTGTTAAAGCGTTGATAAACTCATCTTCTTCAAAAGAGTTCACCCCATAGTCATCCCTTATGCCAATGTAATCATCTAATTTAGTCCTACCTAAATCAAATATTGACTTATCACTTCCTTCCCGCCAGCAAGTACGAGGCTGTCATACACACCTGATGTTAATTTAATGCTAAGCTGCCTTTCATTCTTCTTTTTTGATGTAAAACGAGCCCATTTTCATCAAATTTGCTGATTTTTCAGCACTTTTATAGCAAGACTAAATCAGTGGAAACCCTTGTATTTACTGGCTTCTTACTAACCTAGCACTATATTAACACAATCCCCCCATTCTTGATTTGGATAGATCCGATTGGCGTCTTTTGCCGTTCCTCTTATAATAAGATTTCTGATATCTGCTGAGGAGATATCCGTGTAGTTGCCTCTGCCTACCGCCCATTCTAAAATCAGCGCTACCGCCCCTGCACTAATTGCGGCCGAGATGCTTGTTCCTGTCATCGTTGTAAAGGCATTATTTGTCCCTGCCCCATAAACATCTACACCGGGTGCAACGAAATCCGGCTTTATAATGTCGTCGGTGGTATACCCTCTTCCGGAATATAAATAAATACTGTTGTCCTTTGAATTATAGGCTCCTACCGTGATCGGCAGTTCTGCCGCACCCGGTGTCGTAATTGTCGTATCGGGATTCGAGCGGATAAAAAATAATTCTGCGGTGAGAAAATTTGACATTGGAAGCCAGATATTAAACATTCCCCTTATGACGCTTTCCCCATAAACCCGGATATTCCACAATCCTTTCGAAGGTGAGTCAACCCGTATAAAGATTAGCTGAGCTCCGCTTAGAATATCTGAAACACGGTAGTCAACGGTCACGGTCGTATCTTCAAACACAAAATTGTATTCTACACTGCTGTCCCAACGAATTGCACTTTTCGGAAACCGCTCTCCCGTAGGGGAAATCATTTCAATCGAATATAAATCCGGCGCCATAGACCATAGTTCAGCGACAAATCCTTTTACATTGTCCCCTACATTTACTTCAACATTTTCATACTCACCTAAAACAAAACCGCTTTTTGAGAAATGGCGACGGCGGTTTGCTTCGTTTCCTCCGGCAACTACCACGGCACGCTGCTTTTGGGAATCAATTTTATCAAGCAGATTAGACAAGGCTCCAACCCCGCTATGGCTGCCTGAATTGCTGCCCACGCTGATGCATATCACCAATGGCATATGCAGTTCTGCCGCAAGCCTATTTAAATACACAGCGCCCGCCATAATATCATTTTCCTGATATGCGACTGCATCATCTTGTATAAAGAAATAGTCCTTTAAGTACTGTTTTGCCCGCTTTAGCTTTACCATAGCGATCCTTGCAAAAGGCGCCACGCCGGTAAACGTATAGTTGCTGTCTTGCGTTCCGGCGGCAACGCTAGATATAAAAGTCCCATGCCCAGTATCATCAATTTGTGGAACAATAGCGTTTGGATCATTTGACGAAAGTGCCACATTGATATCTGAATTTCGATACTCTGCACCATATAAAAAGCCCTCCGGCGGCAATCCTGTTTCCTCCGATTGATCCCAAATAGCTTCAATTCTGCTTGTTTTATCTGTGTTGCAAAAAACCTCATTTTTGTAGTCGATTCCCTCTCCTGTCAAGTAGCTGTAAACACTTTTTTTCAAGGCTTTTCGCTCTTTTTTAATCAAAATCAATACTTGCTGTTAAGTCACTGCCTACAGATAGCTTGTTGAATGTTAAATTAATGCAAAATCAATATATATATATATGACTATGCCACCCTAGTATTCTCTTTCCAGCATATCTCAATATTCTGCTCATCATAAACCACTATCTTTTCAATATAGTGATTTATCATTTCTTTTGATAATACCGCAAACTCATTCCCAACACTCAGTCGAGCCCTCTCGCATTCCATCTTGATATACGATGCTTCCATTCCCTGAACAGTCTCATTCAAATCAGCCAACTCTTTCTCTATTGATTTTACCGCTATATCGTCCGACTGGAAACTGTCAGTCTTTCCAGAAGCATAATTCTGGTACGCTTCAAAATTCTGATGTTTCAATTTTTGTATCCTACTGTCAATCATCTGCTTTTTCTCTTTCAAGTCTTTCAATTCTTTATCTAGCCTTATTACTGCTTCTTCACAGAGTTTTTCTAGTTCCCCATCGGCATGTAGTTTATCCTGCATCATAAACAGAACATATTGCTCCATGAACATCACATTAACCTTATTTCCACAATTTTCCGTTGCATTTGAATAACGAGTGCAACAGCTAAAGTATGGGTTCAGACCTCTACGATGACACAAATTCTTGTTACAGCACCCACAAACCAGCTTACCTACAAGCGGGTGTGTTTGATTGTATTGAGGATTTCTTTTAAATCCACGCCCCTCCTGCACCTTTTCAAACACTTCCTTTTCAATGATTGGCTCATGGTGGTTGTCGGTAACCAACCACTCCTCACGAGGATTCATGTGATTTTTCCCACCAACAAAATCCTTTGTATATTTCTTTTGCGCAATATTACCGATATATATTTCATTTCTTAGTATCTGGCATATAGCACTGCTCGCCCACAGGAACCGCTCACCCTTTGGCACTCTACTGGTTCTACCCTTTTCAATCTTAAATTCAATAGGTGTCTTTACCTGTGTTTCATTGAATAATCTTGCAATCTCAACTGATGTGTATCCTTCCACCGTTAAAGAGTAAATGCGTCTGACTATCTCTGCCTCATCTTCGGCAATCAATAATGCGTGTCTGTCTTCTGGATCTTTCTCATAACCGAAGGGACTGTTTCCACTTATATATTGCCCCTGTTCCTTTCTAATAGCAAGAGAGGAACGAACCTTTTGGGACAAATCTTTACTATACAAATCATAGAGCAAATTTTTAAAATTAACATCAATATCCGCAATACTTCCCTGATAATTTTTACTGTCATAATTGTCGTTGACTGAAATAAACCGCACACCCATAAACGGAAATATCTGTTCCAAATAGGAACCTAGTTCAATATAATCCCTTGCAAATCTCGAAAAATCTTTTACTACAATGCAATTTATTTTAGATTCTTTTACTAATCCCAGCATCTTTTGCATACCCGGACGTTCAAAGTTGGTTCCTGTATATCCATCATCACAAAGCTCAAGCAAGTCATAATCTGAAAAGTTTTCCGCAACGAACTTGCTTAAAAGAATTCTCTGCATGGTAATACTGTTGCTTTCGCATTTTTTTTTATCATCTTCTTTTGATAGTCGAATATAAATTGCAATCTTATACCTCTTCATCTTAAATGACCTCCCTTCCTGCTAATAGAACGTCGTTTCTTTTAAACGCAAATATTATCTTCACGCGTTGGTCTGGATAGGCTTCTATTCGGTTAATCAATACTCTAATCACTTCCGCCGTCAGTTCACTCTTCCCATTTCCTTTTACCAATGTGCGCAAAAAGTGATTTTTTTGAACTGTCTCATAGTCAATTGTCCTAAGCTTTTCTGTAATAGCAGTTCGTTTCTCTTTATACGAGTCTATCTTTCTATTATTTTCCTCCTTTATTCGCTTAAAACTGTCTGCATCTATTTCTCCCATTCGATATTTTAGATACTGCTCACTTCCAAGTTTTGTTATATTTTCAATATTTCTTTCCAATCCGAGTAACTCTTCATTCCATTCTTCTTTTATCCTTTCCGCTTCCCTATTATTACTTTCTACCATATCTTTTGGTCGCATTGCCGATAATGAAAATCCCTGCCGAATTGCTTCTTTTATAATATCGCTAAGCGAACTTAGTGTTATGACTTTCGTGACACACTTATCTTCATCAATTCGTTCAATCTTGGGGCAATTATAGCTATATGTCCGAATTCTATCCTTAGAACGAAACTCTTTTGTAGCAGTTATTCTTCTCATCTTCGAACCACAGTCACCACAATAGAGAACGTCTGCAAATATATCCTCATCTACTGGAATTCTTTTCGAGTACCCATTTTTGTTACAATACACCGAAGATTTTTCAAACTTTCCTGCAACCGCAAAAAACATGTCTTCACTGATAATTGCTTCATGGGTGTGCTCTTTTACAGACCAATCCTCAGAATCAACGTCACGTTTAGATCGCATCATATAGTCTTTTCCACAAGTTCTTCCTTGAACAAGGCACCCAATATACACTGGATTCGTCAAAATCATTTTGACCGTTCCTCTTGACCACTCTTGCAGTTTTACTCCATCCTGCCAATAAATATGTCCTGTCATATGATATTCCATCGGTCTAACAATTTTTTCTTCATAAAGCCATACAACTATTTGCTTCATATTTTTACCTGAAAGAAATAAGTCAAATATCATTTTAACAATATCAGATGTGGTTTTCTCAACAAAAAGGCATTTTTTATCACCAATCCACTCCGCCCTATACCCATAGGGTGCTACACCACCTGTATAGCTGCCTTGTTCCCACTTCATTTGCCTACTGGATTTAACCTTTACAGCAATATCCTTGGCATACATTTCATTCACTAGGTTCTTCAAATTTACACCTAAAGTCTCATTCTGTCCTGATATGTTCATACTATCAAATTTGTCTGTAACAGCTATGAAGCGAACTTCCATAAAGGGAAATATCTTTTCGATATAGTTTCCAGTCTCAATGTGGTTTCTACCAAAACGTGACAAGTCCTTTACGATGATGCAGTCAATCTTACGCATTCTTACATCCCGCATCATACGTTCAAAACCTTCTCTTTCAAAATTGGTTCCCGTTTTTCCTATATCAGTATAGCACTCAAATATAACCATATCCCTCTGCTGTTTAATAAATGCTTTTGCAATTTCAATCTGTGTTTCAATGGACTCATTCTTTCTATCATTTGTATCCACAGATAATCTCGCATAAATTCCAACCGAATACATTTTTGCTGGCTTTCTGTTTATGGTCACATTCATGTTTGTTTGTGTCTTTTTAGAGGTTCTCGCCATTTATATCGCCTCCCCTCTAAGCTGCTGATTAGACTCTACATAGTCCGCAAGCATGGTAACTTTTGAAAACAATTCTTTGTACCTAAGTTCCAGATACACTCTTTTATCTTCATATACAAGAATACGTTTTACAAAGGAAATCAATGTTACTCTATCAATCTCCGTTATCTGCATTGCTATTTTCATTCGCTCCAGATTCATGCCTGCTGTAACGCCCGACTTAAAGAGTTTTTTTATTGTTTCTTCCTGATTACAGATTGCTTGTTGAAGTTCCTGATAACGTTGCTCATATATTTCTCTAAAATTTTTAAAATCTTCCTCTGTAATAATTTGTTTTTTCAAATCTTCATATAGTCCGGCTCTAAGCGTTAAATACTTATCCTGTTCACTATGCAACCTTTCAATTTCCTTATCAAAAGAAACTACTTCTTCAAAGTTAATTTCCATTTGTTCAATGGATCTAAGTACTTTACTTTTATTTAAAAACAAGGATATCTGCTGTCTAAGTCCAGCTAATACTAGACCATTCAAATCTTCTTCTGAAATAATGTGTCTGCTACATTTGCCACCTTTATTTTTTGTGGAACAAATAAAAGAAACGGTTTCCACTCCTTTATATCGATTCATTCTGCGTACCATGGGTTCCATACAATCACCACAAAATAAAATTCCTGCGTAAATATGTGCTTTCTTTTCTCCACCACCTGCACGAGTGTCTATTTTTAACAAATCTTGCACAATCTCAAAGTCTTCCATTGAGATCATAGCTTCGTGCGTTTTCTGCACCTTCGTCCATTCTTCTTCGGGCTTCTTTACGGATTTTTTCACCTTGTAATTGACTTTTTTTTCTTTCCCTTGCACTAAAGTTCCAGTGTAATTCTCATTTGTCAGTATCCGCTTTACTGCAACTGCTGACCATTTCGTTTTTACGCTAGTAATAAAACCTGTTTGAAACTTCTCACCTTGCACTTTTTTATATTCCATTGGGGAAAGTATACCTAAATCATCTAATAATTCCGCAATTGCAAGATTACTGTACCCTTCTATTTTCCATGTGAAAATCTTCCGTACAATATCGGCTGCATAATCATCTGGCACAAGTAAATTTCTATTGTTTTCACATTTCTTATATCCGTACGCTGTAAAAGCACCAATAAACTCTCCATTTTCCCTCTTAATTTTCTGATGACTTCTTACTTTGCCCGATATATCTCTGGAATAAGAATCATTTACAAAGTTTTTTACAGGTACTACTAAAGATGTCTCATTATAGTCTGCTGTTAATGAATCAAAATGGTCTGTCAATGCAATAAAACGCACAGAAAAAGCCGGAAAGGTTTTCTGAATCAACCGCCCGGCTTCAATATAATCTCGTCCTAATCTGGATAAATCTTTTACAATCACACAATCAACATTACCAGCTTCAACGTCCTTCATCATTCGTTTAAATTCTGGTCTATCGAAATTCGCACCTGACCAACCATCATCTACATATATATCGTAGATTCCCATGTTGTCCTGTTTTCTTACATAAGAACGAATCATGTCTCTTTGTGAACTAATACTACTGCTTTCTGCTTTGTTGCCATCAATATCCCCATCGTCACGACTTAAGCGAAGATAAATGGCTACATTATAAAATTCCTTTGCTTTCATCTGCGTTCCTCCTGATTAATATTGTTAGCAAAACCCGTCCTACGGGGAATTGAAACCTACAATCAGGATTTCTACTGAAATAATCCTGTTTTTAGGTTAACATAACTTTCAAAAATGTAAAGATATCTTTTAACTTTCTCAAACCATAATTTGTGTTTTCCTCTTAGTCAGCAAAATCATACGATCATCAATCAAATCATCTGTCCCTTCCATAAAACCAATCTGCAAAATATATTCTCCAACATTTTGAGCAAATGGATTGCCAGTCTGTTCCATATAAGATTTGATTCGGCTTTCTACACATCTTTCCGTATCAATAACAATGTCTTCCGCATTAACAAGTTCTTCTCTTTTTAAATCCATAATGTTCATAGCCTGCATACACTTTATTTCTTCTATTGATAAACACATATCAAAACCTCATTGCACCCGCTCTTTCCTATTATATTTCTTTGGTAGATTGTCCTATAACCTAAGCTCTGCTTATTGTTCATCCATATTTCTACAAATGACATACCTTGCCCACATCGGCAAATATGTAAAAGCTGGACGACACGCCCAGCTTTTGCTTAATCTACTTATTTTAGCTATACTTATCAAATACCCCAACTTGCACCTGCACAGCTTCGGTTATCCTAGTAAGAGTATCCTTATCAATTCTCCCCATATTTTCAATGATTCTGCCATAGTCAAGAGCTGTTACTTGTTCGCAAAGTGCGATACTATGCTACTCTAATCCTTCGCTTTTATAAGCTGACACAAATACATGAGTGGGAATTTACATTGATTAAATTATCCTTTTTTCAACAAATCATTACAGCTTTAATAAAGTAATTAGGGATAACTGTTGCATCACAACGTATAATTCGTCATATTTATGCTTTTATTGGCATTCTCATGGTTTGACAATCAAATAAATAACAACTATAATATTTTTATTACACATGTAAGATTTAAGGAGGAAATATGAGTACATTACCACAAATTTCTGAAGCTGAATTTGAAGTTATGAAAATTGTTTGGAAACACGCTCCCATCAGCACAAATGAAATAACCGAGTGCTTAACCACGACAACATCTTGGAATCCCAAAACTATACAGACCCTTATCAAACGTCTAGTAAATAAACGTGCACTCGCCTACGAAAAACACAGCCGCGTATTTGTGTATACCCCATTAGTTCAAGAAAGCGAGTATATTGGTCACGAAAGCAACTCCTTTCTCGAACGATATTACAATGGAGATATAACCGCTATGCTGTCTACATACATAGAAAACGATAAGCTTTCTGAAACAGATATAGATACACTACGTTCCATTCTATTTAAACACCCTCAAAAAGGAGATAGATAATATGGATAATTTTTTGATACGTTTCTTGGTATGTAATGTCTTTATCAGCGGTATCATAGGAATCCTTAGCTTTGCCAAACAGATATTTAAGAATACTCTGTCTAGCCGGATGCAATATAATTTATGGTTTCTTTTACTTGGACTATTAGCCATTCCATTTATACCATTCCGTTTAATTGGTTTTCAACAAATTTTTTCTTTGTTTAAAAACATAGCCCTTTTCTGTTCCTCAAATATAAATACCGTTCAAGACAGTATTGCAAAATTAGAATCAAATGGAACTATGAATTGGATGGAAGATTTTACTCTATCTGTCAGTAGTGAGACCTCTTCCTTCACTGGTCCGATATTGTTCGGAATATGGATTATTGGAATTTTAGCGATGTTAACACTGGTGTTTAAGTCATCACTTCGCATATTTGCAATGAAAAAAACTTCACTTCCTCTACAAAACCGTAATGCCCGCATGTTGTATGACCACTGTTTGAAAGAAAGTAAAATTTCTAAAAATATTCCTATTTATAGCACAGCTTTTTTAAAATCTCCAATTATTGTTGGTCATCTGAAACCATATATCTACTTACCAATCCATATAATCTCTGATTATAACAAACGTGATCTTAGATATATGATATTACACGAATTGCAGCACTATAAGCATAATGATTCTTTTGCAAATTATCTAATGGGCATTGCAGGTATATTATATTGGTTTAATCCTTTTGTTTGGTATGCTCTAAAGGAAATGCGTGCTGATAGAGAAGTTGCATGTGATACCTCCGTATTGAAGATGCTTAAAGAAGATGAATACAAAGATTATGGTAACACTCTAATTAACTTTGCTGAAAAGGTATCACTTACACCATTTCCTTTTGCTACTGGACTAGGTGGGAGTATGAAACAAATGGAGAAGCGAATTAAGAATATTGCATCTTATGAAAAGCCAACTGCATGGAAATGGCTACAAGGCATCTCCTCGTTTGGACTAGTTGCAATTCTTTTATTAAGTGTTGCACCTATATTATCCATATATGCAGCAGACAATAGTGGGTACCATTGGAATACTGCTTCCAAAAACATTACTTATGTAGACCTTTCTGCCTATTTTAAATCATATGAAGGAAGCTTTGTTTTATACGATTCAAGTAACAATTCTTGGAGCATACATGATTTAGAGCATGCAACTCTTCGAGTTGCACCTAACTCCACCTATAAAATATATGATGCTCTATTTGGATTGGAAGAAAATATTATTACCCCTGATGCCTCCTTAATAGAATGGAATCATGCAAATTATTCATTTGAAGCATGGAACTCTGATCAGACTTTGCAATCTGCAATGCATTCCTCCGTCAATTGGTATTTCCAAACCATTGATGAGCAACTTGGTTCCTCTTCTATTTGTAATTATATTCAGAAAATCGGATATGGCAATGAAAATATAACTGGTGATTTCTCCACTTATTGGATGGAGTCCTCTTTAAAAATTTCTCCAATAGAACAAGTCGAACTTTTAACACAGCTATACAATAACAATCTCGACTTTTCTACGGAGAATATCAATGCTGTTAAAGATTCTATCTACCTTTCTTCTTTCGAAAAAGGAAACTTCTATGGAAAAACTGGAACTGGACGTGTAGATGGACAAGATGTAAACGGATGGTTTATTGGATATATAGAAACAGCTAACAATACATATTTTTTTGCTACAAATATAGGAGCTAACACAGGTGCTAGTGGAAGTAATGCAACCAATATAACTATGTCCATATTATCCGATATGAATATTTGGGTTAATGTTTCGAATTAAAAAAATTCTGCCATAAATGACTTCCAATCCTTATAAGATATGAACTTTGTAGAATAGCGGATCTGATGTACAATACACCTCTGGCTTTCAGTTTGAGGAAATGCGGCATGGATGGCATCTCCAAAACCAGTAAGACCATCTACGGATACAATCATGATATCTTCGACTCCCCGATTCTTGATTTCATTCAGGATTCCTAGCCAGTATTTTGCACTTTCATTACCGCCGACCCACATGCCTAATACTTCTTTGGAGCCATTCAGCTTGATTCGAATGGCGATATAGACCGCTTTTTTTACGGTAACATTATCCTGTCTGACATTGTAATGAATGACATCCATGAATACGATAGCATACTTCTTTTCCAAAGGACGATTCTGCCATTCCTTGGCGATGGGCAGAATCCGGTCTGTCATTTTAGAAATCATTTCCGCAGAAGCATCTACACCATACACGTTTTGCAGATGGGCAGAAATATCTCTTGTTGTCATTCCCTTTGCGTACATGGAAAGAACCTGATCCTCAATGTTAGAGATATCCGTCTGATTTTTCTTGACGATTTTGGGTTCAAACTCCCCTTTCCGATCTCTGGGAATATCAAGCCCGATTTCACCCATAGAAGATACCACGTTCTTTTTGCTATAACCATTTTTGCTGTTATCAGTGTCTTTGTTTGCATAATCATATTTAGAATACCCTAATTCGGTATCCAACTCGGACTCAAGGAGACCTTGCAGGGTATCACCCAGCAAATCCTTAAGCATGTCCTGCACATCCTGTGCGCTTTCGGGCTGGTAATGTTGCAAGAGCCCATTGACAAATTCTTTTCTTTCTGGTGAAAGTTTCCTTTGTCTTGCCATAAAAATATCCTCCTGGATTAATATTTATTTTAACATTAATCCAAGAGGATTTCTTTATCGTTTACACAGAATTTTCTACAGTCTCTCTATCACGGTTGCTTATCGATACGGTACTGATACCTAGGTATATACTCAATTCCATTATTCAAAATTTTATTGCCACAATATTGAAAACTACCATCATCTTTAAAGCGTATTGTAAGTTCATGAGTTATAACTGCATCATCACATAAAATCATCTCACAAACTGCATCCACTGTTAACGTAACTGTTCCATCTTCATTTTCTATTATATCCGTAACCTCTGGCATCGAAGTGCCAAAAAAAGTAGGTGCATAGTTTAAACATCCTAATCGAGTCCATTCATAAGTCTGGTATTTTTCATCAAATACCGCATATTCTCGTATCTGCTCCGCTGTAATTGGAAGATATTCCATAATCAAATTTTCAAAATCATCTTTGGGTATCCCCTGTAAATAATCATCATACTTAAATTGCTGCTCATATTTCATCCTATATAGATATTCATACATTCCAGTATAATCCAATCCTTCCATATGCTCCATATCCCAATTAGAACATAACAGATTATTCCCCTGATACCCCACCTCCAATACGCATTTTTCTGACATTTCACGTTGTTCCCCAGTCATTGGTTTTACCCTAATCAAACAGCTTCCATCAACAATCTCACTGACTTCTGGCGGCTCAGGTACACACACTTCATAGCAAAACCACCCTTTATCTGTATAGCTCCACTCTTTTATCCTAGTATAAGTAGCATATATAATATCCGGTTTAGCTTTTTTATTCCACATAGCACATACATTTAATACATACATATTGGTTCCATCAAAAACAAATTTCATTCTTCCTATACTGCCATCAAAATGAATTTCATATACTATTACCGAACCGCTTATGCCTCCCAAACAGTTATTTAAAAAAACATCTACACTCTCATAATTCTCCATATTGGAGTATATTACTTTTGTTCTAATTGCTTCTTTCGTTTTCTTTATCTCATCCTGCATACTTTGCATGGTTTTATCTGAGAGACTAACATTTGATACTTCTCCTTTATCTGCACACATATATATATCAGAAATAACCTCCATCATCCTTATACAATCCGTTTCTGCTTCTTCCCTCTCACTATCAATAACGGGAAGATTATAACCTTTTTCCATTTGTTCTAGCGATTCATTCTCTTTATTTCTTATGCTATCATCCAAATTGGTCTCCGCTATATCATCGCTTTGCAATTCACCCTTTTTTTCGAAAAAACAAAGAAACAATAAAAAACATAGCATTATGACCACAATCACTAAAATGTATTTATTCTTCAATATTAAACACCACCCTTTTATTCCTATATGCTAATAATTAACAAAAATCTAATTATTTTTACTCTATATCATCAAATCTTGAACGCATTTTTAGAAGTGCAGAAATAAACAACAGTATAAATACTATTGTCCATAACACATACTAATCCTATATTTCCTAATATCTTTAAAATATTAACTCATCTTTCCAAAACATCTTCAATTGCATCAAATGCCTTTTTTGCAAAATTAATTTTAGTATCTACAATCAACGTATCTTTTTCACAGATTTTTATTTCCGCAATTATAAAATCGTTATCCTCTGTTCTCTCTGTTCCACCACCTAAAGTTGCCCATATAATCTGAATGTCTTCCGCTTCTACTTCTTCTTGTGTTTCTATTGTAAATTGCACTCCATCAAAAAAACTGCATCAGACTCTGCATTTACAATTAATACGTTGTCTTGCCTATATATCACAACAGAATTATATCCCTCTCTTGAACTGGCAATTAACTCTTTATTATCTTCTTACTCCATTTTGAATCTGAAATGCACAGGATTATTCCCTGCATAGTAGCTGTACCTGTAGCACCATCCTCCGCAAGCGTTACCCAATCTTTGTGACCACCAAACATTGCATTAAGATATGTTTGTGCTCTTAAAACATTACTATCTGCCATTTTTTTAATCTCCTTTTCTCTTTTTATAAGCGCTTACATATAAATAAAAAGAATCTATAACCAAATATGTAAACAGAGAAATGTATTATTTTTATCTTGCGATTGATGGCAATTCCAGTTCTTTTTCTTCTATAAAATTAGATAAAATTTTAAATGTTCCATCATCAAATGGCTGTACCACAATAGTATTAGTAAATGCGCAATCAGAATTATAGTCTGCCCATACTCCATCTACAATAAGGGTAATCGTTCCATCCGTATTTTCTGTATAGTCAATAACCTCTCCAAATGGTGGATATTGACTGGCAAAAATCATGTCATAAGGATAGCTATCACTGCTTTCAATATATCCACAACATGTTCGCACTTGTTCCACCGATACAGGAAAATAGGTAGTCATAATTTTCTCATATTGTTCTGCTGAATTTTCCCAATTTTCCACTTTAATATTTTCGCCAGTGTAAATTCTATAAATATCTTCAAACATACACGACATTAAAATATCTTCCACGTTACTGCTGTCCCAATTTGTGACAAGTACATTGTAATTTACATAGCTTAAACCACGTATATATTTTTCTGTCAGCCGTCTGCATTCATCTGAAAGTGGCTTTATCCTCCAATATTCCCGCAAGCTAGCATGAGCCATTGGTTGTTCATATGCATAGATAAAATATCCCTTTTCTGTTAAATTAATTTCTGCCACCTCACTTATTGTGGTTCCCTGTAGTTCTGGTATTCCCCCTTCTTTCCACTGAATACCAACATAATAAGTCTGCAATTTGCTTTTCCTATGAATAAAAGTTATTGCTCCAATCACTCCGTCTCTATGCACTTCATATATTGTAACCATTGAATCCTGACCATTTAAATATTCTGTATAGAATGTTTCTATTGACTCATAATTCTGCATATTACTATCTTCTTCTATACTTACCAGACCATTCTTCCCTAGTTCTTCTACCACGGCTATCCTCTGCTCTCTAGTAAATTCACTGACGCCCGTAGAATAGCTTGGTGCATCTACAATTTTAACATCTTTATATACGGCACTAACTGATTCCGCCGCTAGCAATGCCTTTTTTTGCAATTGTTCCTTTTCCATATCTGAAATGAGACAATCGCTAGCCTGTGGAATAGACCAATATTCTAACCCCTGGAAACTCTCTACAGTTTCTTCCTCTACTTTCATTTCACTACCTGAAATTTCCACTGGAGGCTCCCACACTTCCTCTGCTATTCTCTTGTGTATTGTACTTAGTTTCCCACAATAAATTATCCCTATTATTACAGCAAGTGCCAATACTAATATTGGGAACCCACACTTTTTTAACAGCCATTTTACGTCTTCCATCACTCACCTGCATACATTTCTTCCCATTCTTCCTCCGCCAAACGAGGTGTATGCCATGTTTCTCTATCATTGTCTTCAGAAGGTATAACTCGATTAGATACATATTGCACCCCACCATCTTGTAAAGGACGAACTACCACCTCATGGGAATATACTTTGGAGTTGCCTTCATGAGGAAATACCACATCAGCCATAAGTGTAATTGTTCCATCTCTGTTCTCTGTAAAACCAACAACTTCCGAATATGGATATTCTGGATACTCCACTTCATAAAATCCTCTCGGTTTATATTCATAAGTCGAATCGTCTAAACAATAATTGGTTTTACTCTGTAGTATCTTACTATCAATTTTAAAATATTTCATAATAACATTTTCAAACTCATCTTTAGGTATTCGATAAATGGAACCAATTCCCAAATTATTATCCGTAGTATAAGGAACATACTCCAAATTCACTTTTGGATAGAAAATGTCATACATATCATAGAAATTCAAATCTCCAAAGTCATCCTCGCTCCAATCAACAAGAAACATATTATTTTGTTCATAACCGATTGGTCTAAGATACTTTCGATTCCACTCCCTATATATTTCTTCTAATGGTTGTACTCGAAATGCTACATGTTCCTCTGTTCCACTTAATGTCAGTACATATGATTCTTCTGAAAACACAACTCCTGAAAACATTAAATAGCCATTTTCTGTATAATCCCAGTACTCTGCTTTATAGCTCCCAGTAACTATCCTTCGTATATTTCCATTTTCATACTTGTAATAACTTCTAACTACATCCACGTTTCCATCTTTTGTTTTTATATCGTATTTTGTAAATTCCAAATAGCCAACTTCTATAATCGTTATTTCAGCTTCATCTTTAGCATCCACCATTTCACAAAATAGAACCACCTGCTCAGATTCAACCATATTAATTTGATTTTCACTGTCAACAGCAGGATATCCATTTTCTCCAAACCGATTTATGATATTACGAATTACTTCTAAATTAGCTAGCTTATTTTCCTCAGCAGCCTGTTTGTAAATATCCTGACAAATACCTATAATTTTCTCTTCATCCCTCCAATCTTTTTCCAAGCTGTTCTGCTCCTCGCTTGCATTTTCAATATCCTGTGTTTCCTCTATAGATGTATTACTACATCCCGACACACAAATCGTCAGTACAAAACTAATTATTAATAAACTAATCTTCCAAAAGCGGTTTGCCTTTTTACGAAACGCCATCTCTACCTCCTCTTCTTTTAGAAGCTATAATTATAAATATAATCAACATAGAACATTTCAGTTTTTTTTCTGATATTGCAATATCATATTATTTCCATTTCGAACATTATGCATTTTTCTATTCTTACATATGTAATATTTGCCATTATATCTTACACCTGTAAGATATCCAAGTCAAGTTCTTTTATATCACACAATTCGATGTATTACGTAAATTTCCAAAGTAAGTTCCAGAATGGAACGGCGGGTGGAATTTACTTTGGGACGTAAAAACTGGTAGAATTAAATCTGGGAAATTTTCTTAGATTGGAGACCAGTTATGAAAGAATCAATAACACCTAAAAACAAGCATATGTCATTTGATGATCGCTATGAAATCCAACAGTGCTTGGAACACGGCATGACATTTAAGGCAATAGCCACACGAATCGGCAAAGACCCAACTACTGTTTCAAAGGAAGTCAAAAAGCACATTACGGCTGTGCCCTCAAATGTGAAGCGGATGAACCCGGATGGGACAGCTTTTGAGGGTGTTTGCCCTAATCTGATGAAAGCACCGTTTGTCTGCAACGCTTGTAAAAAGCGAAGATCAGCCTGTATTTATGCCAAACACCTCTATTATTCCAAACGTGCATACGATGAATATGCAGCTCTCTTGCATGAAGCACGAGGAGGTATACCGCTGAACAAAGAAGATTTTTACGAAATGGACAGAGTCGTTTCAGAAGGCGTAAAAAAGGGCAGCACCTCTACCAAATCATGCATACTTATGACCTAGGCGTTTCAAAATCTACAGTTTATAGGCATCTGAAACGAGGCTATCTTTCTGTTTCCGCCGTTGATTTTCCGCGTGTCGTCAAGTTCAAACCGCGACGCTCAAAGCCGTCGGAATATGTGCCAAAAGCCGCAAAAGTCGGCAGAACCTACGAGGATTTTCTAGGCTTTACAGAAGAAAACGGCCTAACTGCATGGGTTGAAATGGATACCGCCATCGGGCGTAATGGTGGCAAAGCCATAATGACTTTGCATTTTACTCTTTGTGATTTTATGGTAGGTTTGCTGCTTGATAGCAAAAGTTCAGCAGAGGCCACATCTAAAATCCTTGCATTAAAAAATAAATTTATCGGTGCAGGCATGCTATTTGGTGATATTTTCCCTCTTATCCTCACCGATAACGGCGGGGAGTTCGCCGATGTCATTACAATTGAAAATGATTTGCACGGGGCAGAAGAAGCAACAGTTTTCTTTTGCGACCCATACAAACCGTGTCAGAAGCCCAACGTGGAGAAGAACCATACCCTTTTCCGCGATATCGTCCCCAAGGGAGAATCATTTGACGGCTTCACCCAAAATACTATCAGCTTAATTTTCTCGCATGTCAACAGTGTGAAACGAAAAATCTTCAACGGACAAACGCCATATGAAATGTTCGCCTTCACTTACGGCGAAGCTCCTGCGGAACTTCTTGGCATACGCAAAATACCTGCCGAGCAAGTTGTTCAGTCACCCAACCTTTTACACCGCTAACCCCTAAACTACCACAAAAATATACAAGAAAATATGCAAGAAGATTTCCCGTGCTAAATTCATCATATATGGAATTTAATCTGAAACCATCTCGTTTTCGGAGCGCGAAGCATACCGTTTTTTGAAAATAAGGTCAGCTTTAAGGCTTGTTTTGGGAATATCTAAGCGTTTTTCAGCTCTTCTCAAATTCAATTCCATCAATTTTTCAGTGTAAATTCAACATGTTTCCTACTCTGGAACTTACTTTGGGAATTTACGTTAATTTCACAGCGTAGTCACCTCGCTCATCAAATTATATCCATAGACAAAATAACGCCGAAATTCAAAACACCACAGCTAAAGCTTTTCCCCTGTTGTTATGCTGTCGCTAATACCGATACTTACGAAGCAATGCGTTTTTGAGCCGAGCGTAGTGTTTTGCCTATAGCGTTTACTTTGACATATTAATAATTTTATGTCTAAAAACGACAATCGCAATTACTAATATAACAACAGCATATCCGATCACCCACAATAAATGTGACAATATGGACGTATAATCCCCGGCAATCGCAGCTTTCCCAGCGTCTACAGCGTGAGCAAAGGGGAGAAGATAGGCTATCTTCTTGACAGCACCGCCCAAAAGGTTTAAATCAATCCAAGCTCCTGAAAGCCATGCGCTGAGATTGGTGAGCAGAGTGCCGCATATGCCGCCTACCTGCTTATCGTTTAGCAATGTTCCCCCTAACAATCCTATTTCAATAAAAAGAAGGGCAACAGGTAAAAGCACGACAAGTGCAAGTAAAGCATTTGCATTTAACGGCAGCCCAAGTAAAATCGCCGCAGTAAGACATATAGCGCTTTGACCGATTGCTATTGGAATTAGGGGAATAATATATCCGTACATAAAGTCTGTGGCTGTGAGCGGCGAAGCCATTAACCTGACCATGAACGAGGTGCTTCTGTCTTTTGCGATCAACGTACCGGAAAACAAAGAAAAGAAAGAAAGCCCAAAGACCGCTATGCCCGGCGCAAGGGTTGTAACGGGAAAAATATTCTCCGGGATATTTTTTCCGATTACAGATAATAAAAGCAGTACGACGAGAGGAAAACCGAGCGCAAAAGACATATTCAAAGGGTCTCTCAATATTTCTTTTCGATTTCGTGAAGCGAATATCATTGTTTTCATTTCGCGTCCCCCGTTTCCGCCGCCAGAGCTACAAAAGCGTCCTCAAAAGATTTCGCATCTGTCTGCGCGATTAACTCTCTAACGGTTCCCACCGCTTTTAATTCGCCATTTGACATGATGCCGATTCTGTCCGACAGAGCTTCGGCTTCTTCCATATAGTGCGTTGTGAGTACGATTGTGATTTTACCTTTAAGCTGTTTGATAGCCGTCCACAATTCGCGTCGGGCAAGAACATCAAGGCCAAGTGTAGGTTCATCCAAAAACAATATTTTCGGATTAGAAATCAACGCCATCGCAATACTAAGCCGCCGCTGCATACCGCCTGACAAGGTATTTGCCCGGTTCCCTGCCGCTTCCGCAAGTCCAAACGTATTCATCATGGCAACGGTCTTATCCTGCGCTGTCTTTTTGTCGTTGCCATATATTCCGGCAATCATTTCGATGTTTTCCTTGACGGAAAGATTGCGGGCTACTGCTGTTTCTTGCGGCGAAATATTGATCTTCTCCTTGACCGCATAAGGCTTGGAAACAATACTGTCACCAAGCAGAACCGCGTCTCCTGATGTGGGTGATAACATACAGGATAGCATTTTGATTGTTGTGGTTTTCCCTGCACCATTAACGCCAAGGAGAGCATACAATTCCCCTTGTCCAATGGTTAAGTTCAAAGTATTAACGGCAATTTTCTCTTTGTATTTTTTGGTAAGGTTGGTCGTCCGAATGGCTGTCATTTCGATTCCTCCTCGTCATTGCTGACTTTTTTGATTTCCTTCGCAAAAACTAAGCTGTCATCTTCGTTTTGTTCGGGATAAATGTCTTTTCCTTTCCCACTTAAAATGGCGTCTGCAATTTTACTAAATACGTTCATTCTCTCGATTGCGATACCCTTTTGGGTGTCGGCGAGCAACATCAATGTGTCACCGGTCTCAATTCCGAACATATCACGAACCTCTTTGGGAATTACAATCTGCCCTTTCGGCCCTACTTTTACGGAACTCATATATTTGCCGTTATCCTTGGATTTGCTTTTCATAAAAACTCCCTTCGGTTATACAAGTTGGACTTGTATAACTTATTATACACTCGTTTTTTGTTCTTGTCAACAGCCTATAAAAAATAGAGCTGCATGAATCTGCAACTCTTCCGAACATAAATTGCTACCTTAAATATTTACCGATGATTACTCGCAACTAATAATTTTACTGCGCCTTTTCGCCCCTATACCATTGCAATATCTTATGTACTGTGTGGAATGGCTTCACCTTAGCGCGATTTGGAGAATCCTGCTGATAATTGCGAGTATACCAATGTAGACGCATACAATCCCCGCAGCAACCTTGTTTTTAGATGATGATTTATTCCTCATAAGTATTACTCCGACAACAATCAACGCAAGACCTAAAATGCAGTAAAAATCATAAGCCCCGAACCCATGTGTGCCAGCTGAAGTCGGGGCAGATTAGGCTTGGGTGCATACCTTTACACGATTCCTATACTCGTTACACGATTCTTCTTTAGCGGACAAAAAAATGCACCCGCCGCAGAACTTTTGCACGATTCTGGGTACTTACCCCCAAAGAACGGACAGAATAAATGCACCTGTTTTTGTCCATAATAAGGCAAGAGGTGAATATTATGCGAAGTTTAGAGGAG
>JAJQRA010000030.1:0-333033 GCA_046533095.1 Lachnospiraceae bacterium ZAX-1
TGTTATAAAAAAGCCTCCTATGCTAGAATGATAAAGGTGTCTCAAGCCAATATCAAAAGAATAGGAGGCGGTCCAAGTGGACAGTAACAGTTTATCACATGTAAAATGGGAATGCCAGTACCATATAGTGTTCATTCCGAAATATCGGAGGAAAGCATTATTTGGGCAAGTGAAGGCGGATGTAAGGGAAATAATCAAAAAATTATGTGAGTACAAAAAAGTTAAAATAGTAGAAGGGGCAGTATGTATAGACCACGTGCACCTATGCGTAGCTGTACCGCCCAAATTCAGCATATCGGATTTTGTAGGCTATATGAAAGGCAAGTCGGCATTGATGATATTCGATAAGCATCCGGAAAAAGGAAGCAAATGGGACAGGAGATTTTGGGCAAGGGGCTATTACGTATCGACAGTGGGAAATATCACGGAAGATGCAATAAAAAAATATATACTGGAACAGCAAGCGGAATCAGAGAAAGAGGAAACTAGAAAATAAGAGCCTCTTTTAGAGGCTGATGGTAGTTGTGCTTGTGACACCCGCCTTTTAGGCGTGCAAGCAATCAGCCCTTATAGGGCTAATCGCAAACCACCAGTTGAACTGGTGGTTGCTGACTTAGCTTTTTCGATAAAGTGAATATCCTTAATGACAAAGAATGGACGGCAGTCATGCTTTATGGGGTCGCACTGGTCTCTTCTGCTGGAGCTGGTTTTGCGTCAGGTATTGCGATTGCATCAGGAGGTACGCTTACGCCTGCTGCAATTGCCGCCATCGTTGCCGCAACGGGAGCAACAGGTGCAGTAGCTATTGCGCTGACGGCAGTTGGCACTCAATGCAATTCTTGTGAACTTTCTTATTGGAACGCACTAAATGCATCCAATAATGTTCACTATTAAAAAATATTATGATAGAAACTTGCGTTAGAATAGTCTTAGTTATATTAATATCTATAGTTGTTATATATTACGCATCTCTACTGGCACAAACGTGGGTTATATTAAAGCAAGCCCGAAAGAACCCGATGGATGAAAGTACGAAGCGCATTGCACTTCTTAAGAAAAAGTTCGTTCCTACGGTATGCTATCTACTGTGTATGGCTGCCGTTGGGATACTATATCTCGTAGGAATAGACGTTGGAGCTATGTCGTGTGTGCTCATGATCATAAATGTTATTGTTGCTTTCGTTGGTGACAAGATGATTTTGTCAAAGGCAGAATTAAAGAAGAAATAAGTTCGGCTTTCTCGCGACGCAAAGAGTGGCACAAAGAAAATTTTATGGCTACAGCTGTTTAAGCGTCGCGTGGTCATGGACGTTGCCGTCCTTTCAAAGATTGCTTTTTCGCCACTCTGCGCCGCACCTGGTTTTCTCCCGCCTTGAAGTTGTAAACCGGGCGGATGTGCTTGACTACTTGTGCAGTCGGCTCAATCTGCGCCAGAATATCGTCCATACTTTTATAAGCCATGGGACATTCATCAAGCGTTTCCGCATTTACAGTAGAGGAGAAAACGTCGCTCATTTCTTTTTTGTATGCGTTTACTGTAAAACTTTGTTTCGCTTCGCTTCGGCTCATCAACCGCCCTGCGCCGTGGGGCGCGGAAAAGTTCCAGTCCGGATTGCCTAAGCCCTCACAAATGAAAGAGCCGTCACGCATATTTATGGGAATCAACAGCGTTTCGCCTTTTTGCGCTGACACCGCGCCTTTTCGCAAAATATTATGGTTCAAATCAATATAATTGTGAATCGTTGTAAACCTCGAATCTTCTTTTAGCTTGCAACCCTTGATAATTGCATCTGTCATTGCCTTGCGGTTGAGTGCCGCGAATTCTTGCATAATTTGCATATCGTATAGATAGTCAGTAAGTAATTCTCCCTCTGCGTAGGCGAGCTCATACGGGATTTTGCTCTGCTGCTTTCCGCCCAATGCCTTGTATGCCTCATCTTGATAATATTTCGCAACCTGCAAGCCCGGATTTCGACTGCCCGAATGAACGATTAAATACAAATACCCATCATCATCTTTGTCAATCTCGATGAAGTGATTGCCGCCACCGAGTGTTCCGATACTGCATTGACCGCGTATGTAGTCCAATTTTTTTATACAGCGCAGTTCATCCAGTTTTGAATCTCGCGCATAGGGGTGGGTCTTATCTCGAATCGCAAAGCCCGCAGGGATATTCTCGTGAATAAAGCTGTCAAGTTTAGGCAGCTCAATTCGCGATTGCGACAGTTTCACCGTTTCCATACCACAGCCAATGTCAACCCCTACTAAGTTAGGCACAACCTTATCCGTGATCGTCATGGTCGTACCAATCGTGCACCCTGCCCCTGCGTGAACGTCCGGCATAATGCGCAGGATGCTTCCGCTGACAAATTCTTGTTCAAGCAAAGCTTTAATTTGTCCCTCGGCACTGGATTCAAGCGTATCCGTGTAAATGATTGCCGTGTTTTTTGTACCTGTAATTTCTATCATACTTATTTCCTTAATATGAAGCTCATGCCTTCATAGATACGAACGGGATTGCCTCGTTCTATTTTATAGTTTTCCAGCCAGTTTTGATTTTTTGCATTACTTTGCCCCGCTTGATTACGTTCGCCAATCAACTGTTTTAAGCGTTCTATGGCAATCTTTTTATTCATCTGCTGACTGCGCTCGTCTGTAGCAATCACGCTATCGCCGGTTGGCGTATAAATTGCGCGTATACCGCTTTCGGTTTTGTTGACGTGTTGCCCGCCCTTGCCGGAACTGCGAAATGTTTCAAAACGGATGAAACTTTCATGAAAAGGAATGCTGTCTGCGCTTGCTCCGATACTTACATCTACAAACCAATTCTTGCGCTTGTGCTTTGGACGGAAAGGGCTTTGGCATATCCATTGTATTGAGCCGTCCAGTATTCGCATTTTGCTGTCGCCGCAAAAACGAATAGACTTATAGCAGCCTGTTTGTCTGCCGGGGGCTTTTTCGAGCAGCTCTATATTTGGATATTCTTTGCATAATGCGTCATACAGCTTTGCAACTGCAAATTCGCATTCTTCCGGTCCTTGCCCCGCACTTATTTGCATCATGATTCTATTATCCATACCCCTTTAGCCACCTCCGTAGCGTATAGCACCGATTGTACCGATGCCTCAATGTTAATTGGTTCCCTTTTGGCAGCAGCATTAAATTTTAATCCCACCACGAATACAGATTCTCGCGGAGCAGTTTTGCGAGTTGCGCGAAGTTAAGCGCCCTGGATTTTATCAGCATTATCTGTAGCGCTTCCATCAACTTGATGTTTTTTCCTATGCATCATTATATGGCACCGTCCGTAGACTGTCAATACATACATCGTCGCGCAAATATCGCGTTCCGCTTTTTCAAACGCATATTTTTTCCGGCTTCGACAGCCTGCTAAGGAGAAGATCTCGGCGAATGGAAAGACTATGGAATGGAAGGACGGTGATTTTATTATCCTAGATTTAGATGCTAGTAACGCAGAGGACGACTACGGCAGCGGAATATTTTTTGGAATCGACGGTGCAGGCACACAGTTTAACTGACAGCAGTACCATAAAACGTTGGAAAATAAGGGGAAGTATGTTATGATGTAGCAAAGCAAAGGAGGGATGCCAATGCCGCTTAAAAAATTGCTAGTAGGGACAGAGGATTTTAAAAAGGTGATTGATAAACAAGGCTACTATGTAGACAAGACGCTGCTGATTAAGGAGCTAATTGATAAAGGCGATGAAGTAAATTTGTTTACCAGACCTAGGAGGTTTGGGAAGACGCTAAATTTGAGTATGCTAAAGTATTTCTTTGAGGACACAGGCGATGTGAAAAAGAGTGCTGAATTGTTTCAGGGATTAAAAATCGCGGAGGATACCGAGTGTATGCAGAAGCATTTGGGGAAATATCCAGTTATCTCGCTGACATTAAAGTCTGGGAAGCAAAATGATTTTGAAAAGTCATTCTATACGCTCAAAGAAAGTATTGCATTTGAATTTGAGAGACATTTGTATGCAGTGGATAAGTTAGTGCTGGAGGGCGATAAGGAACGGTTTTTAAGATATTCACAAATGTATGGCGAGGAGAAAGAATACTACACAGCAATCAAATTCCTAAGTAAATGCCTGTGCCAGGTGCACCAAAGCAAGGTTGTTATTTTGATTGACGAGTATGATGTGCCGCTGGAGAACGCCTACTTTAATGGTTTTTACGATGAGATGATTGGGTTTATACGTTCTCTGTTCGAATCTGCTTTAAAGACAAACCCCTTTCTAGAATTTGCAGTCGTAACAGGGTGCCTGCAAATCAGTAAGGAAAGTGTATTCACTGGGTTAAATAACTTAAGGGTTCGCTCTATTTTGGATGAGGTGTATGGGGAGTACTTTGGCTTTACGCAGGGCGAGGTAGACGCTGCATTAAACTACTACGACAGGGAATCAAGGGGAGAGGAAGTCAAGCAGTGGTACGACGGGTACCTCTTTGGAAATCAGCTAGTATATAACCCATGGTCTGTGCTTAGTATTGTGGATAAGCTCACAGTGAGTGAGGAAGCCTATTTCGAGTCATTCTGGCCAAATACCAGCTCGAACGATATCGTGCATACTTTAATTGAGAAGTCGGATACTGCCGCACGTGACGATATTGAGAAGCTAATGGATGGAGGGACAATTGAAAAGATAATACGTAAGGGTATCACGTATGCTGATCTGGATAAAGCGCAGGATCATATCTGGAGTTTCCTTCTCTTTACTGGGTATCTGACACTGGTGTCTGCTAGGCAGGTCGATGACGAGCAGTATTTGACTATGGCTATTCCAAATAGGGAAGTTAAGTATATTTACAGAACTATGATCATTGACTGGTTCAATGATCGAATTAAAACAAAGGATTTAAGGAGGCTATATCAGGCGGTTGTAGAAGGGGATGCAGGGGTTCTAGAGGAGGAACTGTCTGAGATTATGATGGAATCTATCAGTTATAATGATTACAAAGAGGACTACTACCATGGGCTTGTCCTTGGACTGCTTAAGACGTTTAAAGGGTATAAAATTTTATCGAATGATGAGAAGGGACTTGGAAGGCCGGATATTCTTATGGTTCCGTTTTCTTCGGATAAACCTGCTGTTATTATGGAACTAAAGTTTACGAGAAAGAAAGGTGAAGTGAAGGGCAAGTGTAATGAGGTCCTGCAACAGATAAAAGAAAGGAAGTACAAGGAAGGGTTTGGCAAAGGAGCCTACAATAGGTGTGTCTGCTTCGGAATTTGCTTTTACCAAAAGATGTGTATGGTAAAGAGGGAAGGTGGTAACGCCTCTAACAAAAACACTCCCAGCCCTGTAGATAGCTTTTAGCCTGTCTTAACTTTAATATCCCCATGTTAAGAATCGTAATAAGAGTGTATTGCACCCTGTACAAGCAGAGTATTCCTGTATAAAAACAATTAGGAAACGTTACTAAATAATATGGACAAGTATACTTGCTTGTGATACGCTAATAGGCATGAAGAATATAGGTATTTTAGCCCTATCATCACGGATCGATATAGTTCTGCCTACGCTTGCAGTATGGTGTTCCGGCATTTTTTTATAATACAGTAAGGATTCATAGCCATTGTGGATATTTATCGTCCAATGCATATGAGCAGCAGTATAGGGGAAAAATTGATGGAATGCGGAGAAGTGTTGGTTTTGGTTAGCATACGCTAATTACAAGTTTAAAAATTTTCCTGATTTAATTTGTACTTTTTCTTGACATAGTACCATTTCTTAAAGGGTATTATCTTGGACATAATAAAGAAGAACTTTTTATGCCAATGTGCTGTATGTATCGTAATGCAGTTGAACTAGGATTAAAAAGATTAATTATCGAAGATAGCCATTTAGAAACAACCAGAGCTTTGAAAATAATGCAAAAGAAAAAACATAGCATACTTGGACTTTGGAATAGTATTGTAAATGAGATTGAAAAATATTCTAATACCTCAGATGATGATACCACCATAAATGACACAACGAAATACATTCAGGCATTTCATAGTTTTGACCAAAGTTCAGATTTGTTTAGGTATCCTTGTAATAAAGAAATGGGGATTTACTTTCTGAAAGGCAAAAAATTTGATATAGAAAATGTTTCTTCATGTTTTCAAGAGCTTTGTAATTTTTTAGATAATGTTGACAGTATGCTAAGTGAAGTTAAGGATTGCGAAGCTGAAATTGGACAATGAGATAAAAAAATAGCAGACAGGAATCATGGTACATAGGAATAGATAGTTGTGCTACGAACTCGGAACACATGTTTGCGGAATTATTGGTGGCAATGGGAGCATGTCCAAAGGCAGATATTGTGGGATTGCCCCTAAATGCCACTTGATTGCCGTAAAAGTATTGGATAAAAGAGGAAATGGCAATACAGTGAATGTACTAGATGGAATTGAGTGGATTGTAAAAAATAGAGAAAAACTTCAAATACGTTTAATTAATATTTCAGTTGGAATGGTGTTAAGTGCGCAGAGTACAGAGCGTATCAAGCTGCTAAAAGCGGTAGACTATGCGTGGGACAATGGAATTGTGGTGGTAGCGGCGGCCGGAAATAATGGACCGGACAAAAGCAGCGTAACAATCCCTGGGATCAGCCGGAAAATTATAACGGTAGGCTGTTTTGACGATACAAGGGAACAGATGGCTACAAAAGGGCTAAAGCCAGACTATTCTGGACAGGGACCTACCCAATGCTGTATTATAAAGCCTGAAATTGTTGTGCCGGGAACAAATATAACAAGCTGTTCGATCCATAAAAATTTTTATGCAAAAAAAAGTGGAACGTCAATGGCCGCCCCGATTGTGAGTGGCTGTATCGCTCTTTTGTTAAGTAAAAATCCGCATTATACACCGGCAGAAGTAAAATTAAGTCTTTACGAAAGAGCGGTTGATTTAGGACTGCCGGTCAGAAAACAGGGATGGGGAATGATAGACATGAGCCGTCTGCTATGAGACAACGACGGGAAACCAGTGATATGGCGGCATGCGCAGGGGAAAGGCAGGCATGAGCCGTCTGCTATCATGAAGAGGCACGGCGAATTCCTCCTTTTGCGGATTGGGTTTTTAAGTTACGCAGGCATGAGCCGTCTGTTATCATGAAGGGGCACGGCCGTTTCATAAATTTATTCTTGTACAAAATAAAGGGGATTTTATTTGCAATTTGTATATTTTTAAATTTCAAACCAATTTTTATTAAAAAAATATTTGTTTAAATGATTGATATGTTTATGTATTTGGACGCTTTTTATGGCAAATATTTTCTCTGAAATTGTTTATGAAACGATTCTGATGAAGGGCGCAGAAAGGTAGACATGAGCCACTTGTTGTGGTAAAGTAGTTAGGAACTGTTCCTTAATAACCTTGACATCTGACTTGGTCTTTTTCCACCATGCTACATTGTCCTCAATCAGCGTAGCTTAGGCTACACCTCATTCGGACGCCTTGCCTGACGAAGAAATCCCTGCGTCATCTTGTCAAGTTTATTTCGTCACAGTCCCTTAATGTAAAAGATACAAATGAGAAGAAAGGAAATTTACATGAAAAAAGTAATAAAAATATTGCTGGGGCGTGCAGTTGTAGTGGCATTAGCTATGCTGATTCAAATTTTATGGATATTTTTGATGTTATATCGATTCAGTCTGCAATATTCTTTTGTGAATATATTTCTTCAGTTAATTGCAGTGTTTGTTGTCCTTTATATTATAAATCAGTGGATCAATCCCGGATATAAGATTGTATGGACATTCTTCATACTGATTTTTCCGCTAGGTGGACTCACGGTTTATTTTATATTTGGACGTCCAAAGCTGAGGAAAAAAACGCGTGAAAGCATGGAACGAATTCATGAAGAGGCAGTTCCATATCTTCCGAAAGATAAAGAGATAGAAAAAGAAATTTCTTTGCAAAGCAAAAGTGTAGCAAACCAGTCTAGGTATATTTCAGACTGGTCTGATTTTCCGATCTATAAAAATACGCAGACAACCTATTATAGTAGTGGGGAGTCTATGTTTCCGGACATGCTAAAGGATTTAGAATTGGCAGAACACTTTATTTTCATGGAATTCTTTATCATTGCAGAGGGGGTTATGTTTGACGAAATATTAAAGATATTAGTGGAAAAGGTTGCTATGGGCGTAGATGTGCGGATTATTTATGATGATTTTGGCTGTATTACGACACTGCCTTCTAAATTTTATCGGAAAATGGACAAATTGGGCATTAAATGTGTGACATTTAACCGTATGCTACCCATCTTATCGGTGCGCATGAACAATCGCGACCATCGAAAAATACTTGTTGTCGATGGATATATCGGCTATGCAGGTGGCCTTAACATAGCCGATGAATATATCAATAAAAAGAAGCGGTTTGGCTATTGGAAAGATAGTGTGGAAAGGATCGAAGGGGAGGCAGTATGGAGCCTGACGACGATGTTTTTGGAAATGTGGAATTATATTAACCAGTCCTCGGAAGACCACGCAGCTTTTCGGCCGGAAGTTTATCAAAAAAGCAAATTTGAAACAGATGGCTATGTGCAGCCTTATGGAGATATGCCTCTTGACGGTGAAAAAGTTGGAGCAAATATTTATATGAATATGATTGGACATGCCAGGGATTATGTCTATATTTTTACACCCTACCTTATATTGGATAACGAAATGCTTACGTACCTTAGAAGCGCAGCGAAAAGTGGCGTAGATATAAGGATTGTTACACCGGCAATACCAGACAAAAAAATTATCTTTTGGATGACCCAGTCCTATTATCAACGTTTGATAGAATGTGGAATCCGAATCTACCAATATACACCGGGCTTCATTCATGCGAAATCATTTGTTTGCGACGATAGGGTTGCAACGGTGGGAAGTATCAATATGGACTACCGTAGCCTATATCTGCATTTTGAATGTGGCATATGGATGTACAATACCTCATCCATCATGCAGCTAAAACAAGACTCTTTAGAAACCATAGCGCAGTCCAAAGAAATCACCTTGGAGTATTGCAAGAAAAAACCGTGGCTGATGCGTGTTCTTTGGAGCATACTCCGCTTAGTGGCGCCATTAGTTTAGAAGAGGGTTTAAAGCCATAAGAATAGGTGCAAGTATGTAATACAGCTGCGTTGCTGCTGTTCCATTTTACGATACTGCTTTAAAAGCATAAAAACAGGTACAAGTATGTAATACATGATTTGCGAAACGTAAAAATCAGACAAAGAGAGATTTCAGCACTTTCATAAAATAGTCTTTAAAATAAGCTTCTTTTATGGAAGTGGCATATAGTAAATTAATGAATCCAATTTCTTGCCCATTCAATTTATAGATGGCCTTGCCTGCTACGGCATTTTCATGAATTGGTGCAGGGGCGGTTTCGGGAATCTGAATCTCCTTTGTAATATTTGAAAAATCAGAGCCTGCCGTATCCAGATAGCGAAACAGATTTTCATATTTTAGCGGCACTTGTTCTTGTACACCTCTAGTGACGGACAATTCGGGCAAACGATCTTTATTTTCATCCGTATAGACGTTGCACTTGGCAAAGCCATAGGACAAAAGGGCGGTGGCATCCAAAAAGCGTATTTTGTAGTCGGGTGCAGCCATGATAACGGCAATCAGCTTTAAGCCGTCTTTTTCTGCTGTTGCCGAAACACAGTATTTTGCTAAAGAAGTAGATCCTGTTTTTAAACCGGTCGCATATTCGTACTGGCGGATTAGCTTGTTGGTATTTGTCAGTCCAAATTCACTGGCTCCTTTTGCCGTTACATGGGTAATATTTTCCATCCAGATGGTAGAGTAATGATGTATCTGCGGATATTTTGTAATAAGTTCACGCGACATCAAAGCGACATCGAATGCGGTTGTTGTGTGCCCGTCTACGTCTAAACCACAGGAATTTACAAATGTGGTGTCATCCATTTTAAGCCCTTTTGCCCGTATATTCATCTGATTTACAAATTCCGGTTCACTTCCACAAATAAATTCAGCCATTGCCACACAGGCATCATTTGCACTTGCAACAGAGATACATTTAATCATCGTATCGACCGTCTGCGTTTCTCCGGATTCTAAAAATACTTGGGAACCGCCCATACTGGCGGCATATTCGGAAACAGTTACGGTATCCGAAAGGGAGATCACATTTTTTTCTAAAGCATCGAAAATTAAAATGAGCGTCATAATTTTCGTAATGCTGGCTGGCCGTAATTTGGTTTTTGCATCTTTTTCATAAATAATCGATCCAGTGGAAGCTTCCATCAATAAGGCGGATGGAGCGGACACGGAAATAGCCTGTGTAGCAGGCAGGTTTGTATCATCCTCATATTGGATGGGAAGGTTTGCTTGTTCCTCGTATGGGCTCGAGAGGGCAGCCTGCACCTCATATTGGCTCGGGATGTTTGCCTGCACCTTGTATTGGATGGGGAGGGCAGCCTGCACCTTGTATTGGCTCGGGATGTTTGCCTGCACCTTGTATTGGATGGGGAGGGCAGCCTGCACCTTGTATTGGATGGGGAGGGCAGCCTGCACCTTGTATTGGCTCGGGATGTTTGCCTGCACCTTGTATTGGTTTGGGATGTTTGCCTGCTTCTCGTATTGGATGGGGACAATGGTTTCTTTATCATACGGAATTGGCGAAAAAGAAGAAAACAGTATATTCACTGAAAGTAAGATGGGTAATAAATAATGCATAGGTAAGTGACCTCCGCAGAGCTTCTATACTATTTTAAGCGGAAGTGAAGTGAAATATGCTATTTTATGGAAAAATATATTCATGAGGTGGAAATTGCAATGTACATGTGGCTACCTGTTTCTTTGTATGTCATGATTGAGGAATTCCCAAAAAAGATTGCTACACAATAGAAAAAATGCTAGAGGAATTCCAAAAAAAAGGTTGCTATGCAATAGAAAAAATGCTAGAGGAATTCCAAAAAAAGGTTGCTACGCAATAGAAAATACGATATCTTATTTTTATAATCTATGGCGTAGCAATTTTAAGAAAATAGAAATGATTGAAAAAATGAGCAGCCTCTTACTTCATGCAAGAAGGATTTCCCATCTTCAAAATATCTACACCGTAGAAGAATTCAAGTATGCAACTTGTGCATCGGTAAGGGCATCAATTTGTTTTCCTAAGAAAGAAAGTTTTCTTCGGGCGACTTCCTTATCGACTTCACGCGGAACGTCAATCAACATGCCTTTTAGCGAATCACGGTGCTCTACGAGATATTTTGCACTTAATGCTTGAATGGCAAAACTCATATCCATAATTTCAGCCGGATGCCCATCTCCTGCGGCAAGGTTAACAAGCCGCCCCTCTGCAAGGATATAAATCCAATGGTTTTCTGAAATTTTATAGCCCATGATATTTTTACGTTGTTCGGCAGTTTCTAAAGCAACTTCGCGCAGGCGTTTCATATCGATTTCTACATCAAAATGTCCGGCGTTGCAAAGAATAGCACCATCTTTCATCACTTTGAAATCTTCTTCATCTATGACGTGGGCGCACCCGGTAACGGTAATAAAGAAATCACCTACTTTTGCCGCCTCGTTCATCTGCATTACATCAAATCCATCCATAACCGCTTCAATGGCTCTGACTGGATCAATTTCCGTTACAATGACTTTTCCACCTAATCCTTTTGCGCGCATAGCGACGCCTTTTCCGCACCATCCATATCCAGCGACAACAACATTTTTTCCAGCGACAATCAGATTGGTTGTCCGGTTAATGCCATCAAATACAGATTGCCCGGTTCCATAGCGATTGTCAAATAAATGCTTGCAATCGGCATTATTTACCAAAACCATAGGAAACTGCAGTTCGCCCTTGTTTGCCATAGCAATTAAACGAATAATCCCGGTTGTCGTTTCCTCACATCCGCCAATGACATGCTTTATTTTATCCGGGAATTTGGCATGGAGGGCATTGACCAGATCGCCCCCATCGTCAATAATAATCTGGCAGTCATGCTCTAATACTTTTGTGATGTGGTGGTCATATTCTTCTGCGGTGCAGTTATACCAGGCAAATACATTTAGCCCATCGGCCACTAAAGAGGCGGCTACATCGTCCTGTGTAGAAAGTGGGTTGCTTCCGGTAATAAACATTTGTGCACCGCCTGCCGCAAGCACTTTGCATAGATAAGCTGTTTTTGCCTCCAGATGAATGGAGAGTGCCACGCGGATACCGGCAAATGGTTTTGCGGCTGAAAATTCCGTTTCCAGACTGCGAAGCAGCGGGCAGTTCTTCTTCACCCATTCTATTTTGTGTGCACCCGATTCTGCTAGATTAATATCTCTAATTTCACTCATAATGATTCTCCTTATTTGCTTGTTGGTTTGCAACGATTTGGCCCCGGTAATGCAAGGGGGCAAGTTTTTATTCTATGGCAACATTTCCGGCAACAGGCTTTTCCCATGTTGTTAGAAATGCAATCATGGTATCTTTTGTTATGGCTTCTAATGAAAAGTCAATGTCAGCATCTTCGCGATTATCTACGATTTTTACGCCGGCTAAATGAAGCAGAGTAGGCAATTGCATTTGAATGCCCATATAGTCTACAAGATATTTGTAGGCAATCGCTTGATCATCCGTTTGAGAGGTGGAACGTCCAACGCCAATACCAAAGTTATTGAAATAGAAGCGTTTATTTCCTTTCGTATCTGCAGCAAGCAGTCCAAGATTTTCAGTTGTTGCCTCCATTTTTTTGCCGGTACAGGTTATAATGGTATTAGAATCAAAGATAAAGTTGTTTATATTGTTGGTATCTTTTGTATACTTTGGCATGTTTTCGGTGCTACGGGTATCTAATAATAAAGTGTATTCTACGTCTTCGTGCTTTTGCGTGCCACAGTAGTCTGTAACATTTAATAGGAAAGCGTTGTTTTGCATGTTTTCCTTAAAGCCAAATGCTTCCGTTGCACCATTTGGTAAAGGGGCATCTGTCATATCGCCAGTAAATAGCAGTGTGCAGGATTCGTCACGATAGGAAGCGTCCCAGCCAAAGATTTGGTTTGCATTTTGTGCCTTAAGATCTAGATCCACACGATGGTTCGCGGTGTTCGTCCAATGAATGCCGACAATGGCTTCTTTGCCTAAGTCTACATAGGAACCATCTGGTAGATTGCCTGTAAACTGTTTTTCAGTTTGAGGTACGGCATAGCATAGATTGCTTGGCAAATATACGTTAACGCCTTTTAGGCGAGGCTCTAATTCTGCTCGAATAGAAGCGATAATTTCGTCCTTAATTTTGTCATATAAAAGTGCTTTCCCTTGTAATTTTTCCATTGGAATCGTGGTAGCGAATGCACGGCCGTTACGAATTTTGTAAACGATAGGCAATCCCGGATTCGAAAGGGCACTTAGGAAACCATCCGTTGCAGTATGGATAGCATTGACTGATTTATAAGAGAGGGCATTGTACAGTTTTACCTTTTTAAACACGTTGGCTTCCTCTAATTTATGCTGTAAAGCTTCTAGGAAATGCACATCGTTTAATTCTTCTACGGTAAGATTTGTAATTCTATCCAGCAAAGAAGTTCTTAACGGCTGGTGGTACTCGTCTGCCATCTTGCGAAGCTTATTGATAAACTTGTTAATTGCAGGGGATACCGTTTCGCCATCCTCTTGTTGGCTAGCTTTGACTTTAAAAGCCAGCCATAATTTTTTATAGCGCAAGAAACTCTTGGCAAGTTCAGCCATGCCATAAATAGCGTTATATTTATCGAATTCAGCGGATACGATTTTTTGATTTTCATTATTCATGCCTTGCCTGATTTTGCGAATTAAAGTACGGTTTTTAATGAGCAGGCTATCACCGGTAACCTTGTTCACCAAATAGCGTAAAAAATCGACACTATCTTTTGGAATCATATCATAATGTTTGAACAACATAGCTTTTAACTCATTGTTGACGAATTCGTAGTTTTCGAGCAGCTTATATCCATCTATGTAATAATTTGTAAGGATAATAAATAGGTCATGTAAGGTTTCTTTTGACAAGGCAATGCCACTTTGTGCTAATTGAATTGCCCGCGTTAAAAGCTCTTCGTCTGAAATCGCATTAATTAGCGTTAAGTGAATGGAAGATGCAAGCTCAGGGAGTTCTAATTTTTCATTCGGGATATACACGCTGTTTTCATTGTAGATGCCAAGTGCCTCAAAGCCATAAGTTGTGAGGTAATGTATGGCCTGTTCCGCGTATAGTGCCAGAAGATTCGTATTCGATATTTTTTCAAAACTTTTGTGGAACGTTTGATTCAGTTTTGTCCCATTTTTGCCAAAAAGCTTCTCTACGAAGGCATCCATTTCTGTTAGGTTGTATATGGTCGCTAATCTAGGGGCGTAAATATAACCGTTGGCTATCGTTTTCTTGTTGTGTTCAATTAAAATCGGATCCGAATGAAGCGGGCCATAGACGGTTTGCTGGTCTGCTAAGGGAACTGGAAGGCTCTTAAACAGACGCAAAGAAGCACCTTGTAACGCCAATGCTGCTGTATCTGGTTGCTGATCGATCATTTGCCACTCCTTTCTTTTGGCTGAGGAACTGTATGGAAATAGTAAGGTAGTTATTTGGCTGTCTTGGCACTACCACCTATTATGAGCGAAGGCAACATTTTGAATCATGGACACTTGTGAATTTGGGACGAGGCCTAAAAGTGAAAACGCGCTCTACCAACTGAGCTACACGCAACAGCCAGACTAGTCTGGAAGGCACGTGGGTGGAGTCGAACCACCGACAAAGTTAAGAGTAAGGAAGGCATTATGTCCCAATTCGCAAGGATGCTTGTAGCCAAGGCTAAACGGTGGGTAATGGTAAATCTTCCCTTGAATTTTTTAAGGAACCCAACGATGTTTTAGCCTACAATTAAAATAACTGCTATGTTAGGGCGACAGCTAAAAATAAGGATTCGAACCTTTTCACCAGGGATTGTAAGGAAGCTGCTATGCCCAGGATATACAAATAGGCAACGATTCATTTTTCGTATTACATTAATAGTAGCTATTTAAGTGCATTGACTGAATAGCTACTATATTTTCTACTTAATTATAGCGGTTTTATGGGAGAATGGCAAGAAAATTTTGGCTTATAAAATCTGGACTATGCCTGCAAATAGGATGATGGTTTTGGTCTATAAAATCTGGACTATGCCTGCAAATAGGATGATGGTTTTGGCTTATAAAATCTGGACTATGCCTGCAAATAGGATGATGGTTTTGGTCTATAAAATCTGGACTGTACCTGCAAATAGGATGATGGTTTTGGTCTATAAAATCTGGACTGTACCTGCAAATAGGATGATGATTTTGGCTTATAAAATTCAGGAATATATCTCCGAAAATTCGATTGACAAGAAGCTTTTGTATTGTTAAGATGAACCAGACGTTGCATAATATAGAAGGGGAAAGTGAGGGAATGTTGTGGAAGACAGTAAACATGTATTGCATTTGGCTGTTTCAATCGGGGAATCGTTGCTGAAAAATGGCGGGGAAATTTATCGGGTACAGGAAACGGTTATAAGAATTTTGGAAGCATACGACATCAAAGACTACAATGTCTATGTGGTGTCAAATGGTATGTTTGCTACAGTTAATGAGGATAAAGACGATGCAAGCAGTATGGTGCGCGCACTTCCTTTAGGGGATACAAATCTGGGGAGAATCATGCAGGTCAACCACCTTTCAAGGGAAGTTTGTGAACATAAGTGTACACTAGAGGAGGCGCGTATACGGCTGATAGAATGTGAAAATTCGCCCATGGTAGGAAAGTGGGGCATGATGTTGGCAAGCGGAATAAGCTGTGCCTGTTTCTGCTATCTATTTGGTGGCAAACGAATCGACAGCGTTGCCACATTTTTTATTGGGATGCTGCTTGAGCTGTTTGTAGATACGGCAACGAAACGCAATACGTCTAAATTTATCGTAAACATCATTGGAAGTGCAATTGTTACGATGTGCAGCTTGCTGCTGGCAGACGCAGGTATCGGGATCCTACAAGATAAAGTTGCAAGTGGGGGGATCGTTATTTTGCTGCCAGGGGTGGTGCTGACAACGGCTATCAGGGAATTATTCAATGGAGATTATCTATCTGGAAGCATTCATCTTATGGATGCACTTTTAACGGCATTTTGCATTGCAATCGGAGTTGGATCTGCGATGCAAATATACTATTTTATCGGAGGGATGCCACTATGATCATGCAGATTATCGTATCAATCGTGGCGACGATTTCGTTTGCCGTCCGATTTCATGTCCCGAGGGGAGAATATGTATATTGTGCCATAAATGGAACGCTTGGCTGGGTTGCATATTGGTTTTTTATAAATCACGAGGTGAGCGTTAGTGTGGCATCTTTAGCGGCGACATTTATTATGGCCATACTGTCGCGGATATTGTCGATTCTACGAAAATGTCCGGCAACGGTATTTCTAGTAACCGGTATTTTCACCCTGGTGCCCGGAGCTGGAATCTATAGTACAGCCTACTATTTAATAACGGGTGATATCACATTGTTTACCGAAAAAGGCATTGAAACATTTAAGATTGCAGGTGCAATTGTATTGGGGATTGTGTTTGGATTTGCACTGCCACAGATTTGGTTTAACAAGCTTGCAAAGCGGAAATAACGATATGGCTGCCATGGTGCCAAGTTTTTGGGAAGGCAAAATGGTAAAGGGCATGTTGGCAAGAAAATCCTATATGGTTTCGGACAAGTGCCCAAAGCAACCGATGAACTTCGGGCACAAAAATACCAAATAAAAGGGGATAGGCTACATAGCAAGGAACCTTGTTTATAGTACATTTTATTTCTCACACGATGCTAAATGCGTTGACTTGATTAGGAAGTATGACTTCTTGTTTGCCTATGTAAACTTTTATTTCTCGCACTTCCAGAAATATGCATGATTAGGAAGTATGACTTCTTGTTTGTCTATGTAAACTTTTATTTCTCGCACTTCCAGAAATATGCATGATATGCCGGTATGAGGCTTCCACCGCCAAAATCATGTGGTTTTCCGCTGATTAAATCAACAGCCCTTCCACATTCCGCATTAAAATGAGCGACATAGTCCTCACTATCTGCATTAATCGCGACAAGGACACGTTCTTTGTCTGTTTTACGCTGGAAAATACATTGCCTATCTGTTAGTAGGATAGAAGTAAAATCCCCATAATTTAAAGCGTCTGAATTCACTTTTGCCTGTGCGATATGGCTTATAAATTCTGTTAATTCCGTCCATTCGGGCTGATCAAAGGAAGGGCGCAGTGCGGGATCGCCATCCTGCTTGGCTGCTTTAAAACCCCACTCACTCCCATAGTAGATGCAGGGAATTCCCGGCATACCAAAGCAAAGCGCATAAACTAAGGGCAGATGCTCTACGTTTTTCATCAGGCTTGCAATCCGGGATACGTCATGGTTATCCACAAAAGAAAATAAATGTTTATTTTTATAAAGGGACCAGTTTTCCGGTCCAAACTGATTTAAGAGGGAGTGGATGATTGTAAACATGTTCATTTCATTAAAACTGGAATGAAGCCCTGTGTAACAGTCATAATTTGTCGCAGAATGAAGCATGGCAGGATTCATTAAACGGGTATGGTCGCCGTGCATCATTTCACCTACAAGGAAAAAATCCTTTTTTTTGTTGTCGCAAAAACTTCTCAAACAGCGTACAAATTCCGGAGGCAGGCGGTAGGCAACATCAATACGCAATCCATCGATATCAAAATAGTCAATCCAAAAAGCGATGCTTTCCAATAGGTAGGCAACAAGTTCTTCATTGTAAAGATTCAATTTCACTAATTCGTAATGGCCTTCCCAGCCTTCATACCAAAGCCCATCATTATAATTGGAGTTTCGATTAAAGTCTATGTAAAACCAATTTACATAATGTGATTTTTCCCGATTTTTTATAACATCTAAAAATGCAAAAAATTCTCTTCCGGCATGATGGAATACGCCATCTAAAACAATCTTTAGGTCATTTTCGTGTAAAGCCTTACAGACGTCTTTAAAATCGGCGTTGGTACCAAGGCGAACATCAAGTTTTTGATAATCCCTTGTATTATAGCCATGATTGTCTGACTCAAAGAGAGGTGAAAAATAAATTGCGTTGCACCCCAGCTTTTTTATATGGGGAATCCAGTCGATAATTTTCGTAATTCGATGGGTCAAAACCCCATCGTTTTCAAAAGGTGCTCCGCAAAACCCCAAGGGATAAATTTGATAAAATACACTTTCGTACGCCCACATAATAATATCCTCCTTGAATATGTGAAATTTTTAACAAAATAAGGCAAAAGCCTACTTCGCAAATAGGATGTTTACTGGTAAGATATGCCCTGCATTCTAAAATAGTATAACATAAAGTGCGCGATTTGCATACTTAATATTTATAAGGGTGAAAGAATCGCAACAGGTTCTGGGAAAGAGAGGCCAGATAAATGGATTACCAAGTGATTGTATTTGGTGTAATTGTATTTTTGATGGGTCTGATGGCGGGTGTTTTAGGTTGGCATAGGGTGGAAACTGGAAAGAGGAGAAGAAAGCCGGTCCATCTAAAGGAACAAGATGACAAGGAAAAAGTAGAGCAGTTAAATCAATTGATTGAACCGCTTGGGTTTACCTATGATGCGATACAGGATATTTTTTATTCCAGAAAGGACAGCTGGCAGCGTAGATTTGGATATGGGAGAATCTATGATGAGGCATCTGCACCACTTAATATGATCATAGACTGTGAACCGATTTATTTTGAGTATGATGGTAAAAAGTGGATGATTGAGTTTTGGAAAGGGCAGTATGGGATTACGACGGGTGCCGAGGTGGGCATTTACTATACGAAAAAGGATGAGGCGGCTATCAATGGCTTGTTCCATGATTTGATTTACAAATGCGTAGAGGACGAAGACACCTTGCAAATGCAGATGGTATTGTGGAAAGGGAATCGACGGCTTTTTTATAGGAAAGGATACCACTGGTGGCTGACAGGCTTTATGCTTGGGGAGTATTCCAGTGCAAAAGAACTGAAATTAGAAATAGAAATCACGTTAAAAGATACACAGATGCGGGATGCATTTATGAAAGGCTTACATGAAGCCGGGTATCGGAATAAGGATATCAATGCATACGAAAATACGGTTTATGTTTGTTTTAAGGAGCCATACAGTGATCAGCCGTTTACAAAATCCAGATTGATTTCTTTCATGAAACAGCTTGAAAACAAGAGAAATTGTAGAATGTACCGAAAAGTAACGAAGGAATATATAAATAGCTATGATAAGCTGCAGGCTTTAAAAGTGCGAGAACCAAATTTATATGATCTGCTAGAAAGGATGGGGAAAGGAAAACATTTTTTACGTAAACACTTTGCCCAAGAAAAAAGTGATGAGCCATTATAATGAGAGGTTGGATGAAGTCTACAATAATGCTGTCTGTATCCCCTTGTGCCCGGAAAAGCCTTATGTGCTGATGAGCGACTGCCACAGGGGAGATGGAAATTGGAACGATAATTTTGCGCATAACAAAAGCATTTATTTAGCGGCATTGAAAGAATATTATGACCGTGGATTTACGTATATAGAACTTGGAGATGGCGATGAATTGTGGGAAAATAGGAGCATAGAGGAAATTATAGAAAAGCACTACGAGGTATTTAGACTGCTAAAAAAATATCATGACTGTGGACGTTTCCTTATGATGTATGGGAATCATGATATGGAAAAACATGAGGGGCTGGTCATGAAGTGCTTTCCTAATATTCCGGTATTTGAAAGCATTTTGCTGAAAAATTGCGAAAACAATACAGGGATGTTTTTGTTGCATGGACATCAAGGGGATTTTATAAATGACACGCTATGGAAAGTGTCAAGGTTTCTGGTTCGCTATTTGTGGCGGCCACTTGAACTGCTTGGCGTAAAAGACCCAACCAGTGCGGCAAAAAATTATCGAAAAAAAGACAGGATAGAAAAAAAATTGGCCGCATGGGCGAAGAAGCATCATCAGATTTTAATTGCAGGCCACACCCACCGCCCATCTTTTGCAATACAGCCGGATAAGGATTATTACTATAATACCGGAAGCTGCGTACACCCATACAGTACGACTGCCATTGAAATATGCAACGGAAATATGACATTGGTAAAATGGATTGAAATGCCGGACAACTGCAAATATATCCATGTAGAAAAAGAAATATTAGGTGGGCCGACACCATTAAGCAAGCTGCTTATCTGAAATTTTGCTCCACACGCCTGTACATGGGTGGCACTGTATATAAATAGCATTGATGGTTAAAAAAAAGATCGTGCACCCATACATGGGTGGGAAACTGGCGCACAAAGTAATATATTGCAAGACAGAACTACGCGCGCCCATACATGGGTGGAAAACTGCTGTAAAGGCCAGTCTTTCTTTATGCCAACAAAACAGATTCCTGTGTATGGTTGAGGTAAATTGACTATTTATTATAGATAATTTATAAAAATTTCAAATAAATTTGTCAAACAGAGATTAAAATGTTATAATGCCATATTAATAGAAACAAAATGCTGTTCCTATAATCAGATCCAGGGCACGAAAAAATGTGCCTTTTTATCAGAACTTGCGCTGCAACTTCTGATAAGCTATATTAAAGGTAGCAAATAGCGACAAGAAGGGATTCATTTGAAACTACAATAGATAATATTGAAACCAGTGAACGAAACTTAATAGGGGCGAAACTCAATAAAAGAAAAAGTTCACAAATAGACATGAGAGGATAAAATGATGACAATTGTAATTACGATGTGCAAGCTGCTTGCAGCACTTGCCCTTGGCTATGGATTAAACAAGGCAGATATCTTTGACAGTGCTACAAGCAAAAAAATATCTTCACTCATACTGGATGTAACGAGTCCAGCACTGATTGTTGCAGCGGTGGCAAATGTGCAGGGGGTGAAGGATAGTAAAAGCGTTTTGATGTTGCTTTTATTCGGATTTGCTTTTTACGCTGTATTGCCGGTTCTTGCCTATATCATTGTAAGGCTGCTAGGGGTAGAAAAGGATTTGCGCGGCACATATATGTGTATGGTCATTTTTGCAAATACGGCATTTATGGCATATCCGGTAGTTGAGGCAGTGTTTGGAATGTCTGCGATTTTTTATACATCTATTTTCCATATGCCGTTTAACTTGCTGTTTTATTCGTTTGGCCTATATCTATTTGGAAAGGATGCAGCTTTAACGAAAAGAAACGAAGAGACGCTTCATGGGGGAAAAGAAGAGCTGCAAAGCAAGCAGAAATCTAAATTTTCCATACGTAAAATTTTAAATAATGGGGTAGTGTCTGCAATTTTAGCACTGGTCATTTATTTTGCAAATATTTCACTGCCTGATTTAGTGGTGGAACCACTTCAGTTTATTGGTGGCTTAACCTCCCCCCTCTCTATGATGGTAATTGGCAGTTCGATTGCAGGGTACTCTTTTAAGGAAATTTGGGGTCAGAAGAAGATTTATTTGTTTATGATCATCCGCCTTTTGATCCTGCCAACAGCCACATGGTTTCTCATGGGGGCATTGACACATGATACAATGATAACGGGAATTGCAACTGTTACGGTAGGTATGCCCATTGCATCGCTCGTAGCCATGGGTTCTGCCCAATATGACAAGCAAGGGAAAATTGGAGCGATCGGCGTGGTGTGTAGCACGATATGCTCACTCATAAGCATACCAATTATGTGTGCGTTAATCGGTGTCGGATAGTATAGACCCTTATTTTATGCGGATTCTAGGTGCTTTCCCTACATTGAAATAGGTATTTTATACCATTTTGCCACCCTAATTTTTAGAATGAGAAATTTTGCTGGATTTGCGCTGAACTCATTAAACAGCTTTTCGATTTGCATGATTATGATATATACGATGGAATGATGCTATGAAGAAGGGCAAGGGAAAGTTTGGATTTAACGAGCTTATCGGGCTTGGACTGTTTATAAAGAGAAGAGTGATATTATGCTGGACAAATGAAGTGTAAAAGCATATGAAGATCCCTTAAAGGGGTAGCAAAGTAATACCAACGTTCTTTAAAGGGTGGCGATGAGTTAAATGTATAGTGGCTTGAACACAGTAGTTAATTTGATTTCTGAAATGAATGGGGAATTTGGAACAGATGAAGCTGGCATCAAGATTGTACGATTGGCAAAATTTCGCAATAATGAAAGAAGTCGCGGATGCTATACGTAGTGGATTCGGTTCTATATTCCAGAAATACTACGGTGAACAAAATTTTCCGCTTGACTTTATTCAGGCATGGTATTGAAAAAAGAGATGTTTGGTCACCATCTGAAACATATATTACCAATAATTACAAAACCCAATAAATGGAACACATTAAAAAAGTGCCAATTTATTGGGTTTACATCCTTTGGGGCGTGTCCGCAAGGCATAAGATTTTGAATACTTATGATGTATATGTTTATGGGAGTGGGGAAAAGCAAGTCTATCTCCCCATATTCTTTGATTTTTCTACACAAGCTCTTTGAGCTGTAATAATACTGTTTCTAAATCCCTCTCGCTCTAATGCGGCAACCGCTTCAATGGTAGTTCCTCCGGGCGAGCACACCATGTCCTTTAGCGTACCAGGGTTTAAACCGGTTTCAATTACCATTTTTGCAGAGCCCAAAACTGCTTGGGAGGCAAATTTATATGCCTGTGCCCGAGGCATTCCGTCTGCTACTGCGGCATCAGACATTGCTTCGATCAAGATGTAGATATAGGCCGGTGAAGAACCGGAAACACCTGTAACCGTGTCGAGAAGATACTCGCTTACAATTTCAGACTTGCCGAAACTATTAAAAATGTCTGTGATTTCAGCTAATTCTGCCTCGGTGACATTTTCATTTGGACAGAGTGCAGACATACCTTCTCCCACAAGGGCGGGCGTATTCGGCATAGCCCTTACAAGCTTGATTTCTTTTCCGAATAATCCGCTTAGGTAGCGTATCGACAAACCCGGCGCGATAGAAACGACGATGCTTTGCGCACTGACCGTACTTCTAATCTGGCTAATGACGTCCGGATAGACGTTTGGCTTTACTGCTAGGAATAAAATATCAGCAGCAGATGGGACGAGGTTGTCTGTTGTTGTTTGTATGCCATAAGAGTTTGCTAAAGACGTTGCCCCCTCTAAAGATAAAGCGGATGCGACAATCCGCATAGGATCAATGCCCGATGATAAAATACCGCCAATCATAGCACTGCCCATATTGCCACTACCAATAAAACCAATTGTTTTGTCCATAAATTACCTCCTAATATTGGGCTGTAGTGTTTCCTTTTATAAAAAAGACAGCCGGCACTGCAAAACCGACTGCCTTTAGGAGACGATAAAAAATATTTAAGAAAGAAAAACCAGCAACGATACAACATTCCCGGTAATGCAAGGTGTTTTGCCTAGCAAAACCCGAAGGGAAAGCCGTTACTTAAAAATCAGTTAAATCAGCTACTCTTTTTTCCATATATGCGGACATTCCCTCTTTTTGATCATGTGTGGCAAAGGTGAGGGCAAAGAGATTGGCCTCAAGTTCAACGGCATTTTTGATATCCAGATCATATCCGTTGTTGATGGCGGCTTTTGCAAGGGATACGGCATAGCTTGCTTTAGAAGCAATCTTTTCTGCTATTGCCTTTACGGTGTCTAATAGTTCGGCTTGAGGAACTATTTTATTTACAAGGCCGATGCGATATGCCTCGTCCGCTTTGATGGTATCACATGTAAAAATCAATTCTTTTGCCCGGCCTAATCCAACAAGGCGTGCAAGCCGTTGGGTACCGCCAAATCCCGGCGTAATCCCAAGCCCAACTTCCGGTTGTCCAAATCTTGCGTTTTCAGAGGCGATACGTATATCGCAGGCCATAGAAATTTCACATCCTCCACCAAGAGCAAAACCATTTACGGCAGCGATGGTAACTTGACGCATATTTGAAAGCCGAAAGAATGGATTTGCAGCCCTTAGCCCAAAATTTCTTCCCTCTGCGGCAGTTAAGTTGGCCATTTCAGAAATGTCTGCACCTGCAACAAATGATTTCTCACCGGCACCAGTTAGGATCACGACTTTCACATCATCCCTGCCTTCGATTTCAGTTAAAACTTCGTCCAATTCAAGTAAAGTTTCGCTGTTTAATGCATTTAGAGCCTTTGGCCTGTCGATGGTAAGAATCGCAATTTCATTTTCTACTTCTAAACGTAAATTATTCATGTGGAACCTCCTAGTGTTAAAATAGTTAATAGGTAATTGTTTGGTACGATGTAAATTTGCAGTAACGATTCAGTACCCCGGTAACGCAAGGTGTTTTGTATAGCAAAAGTCCGAGAATCCATGCTTATTGAGCGATCAATGTTCAAATAAGAGATAGTGCAAGATGTAAAAGTCAACATTTGCATTTTGTGTGCATCCATGTGGCTTTGCGTATGTCACCAATTTGATCTTTTACAAATTGATGATAAGGAGGTACGGCGGAATCATTACAATTTACAAAATTATAACATATAAATAATGTATCTCTTTGATAAAGATTTGTCAATATATTATTGCCTTGAGTTTCTGTTCTTTTATCCACAACTGCTTGTTTTCTATTCTATAGTTATAAACAACTTTCAAAAATCGCTTAAAATATAAGGAATCCTTTTTCTGCTTGTAGTAAAATTAAGTTGAGAGACAAAATTCCAATGAAACAAAAAGAAAGAGGATGTTGTCAAAGCAAGCAATCATTCATTCATTATCAGCCATAATCTTTACCCCCCCTATTTCTTTTTATGCCTTATAGCAACATTCATAATTTGCATTGACGTTCATTATAGTATACGAACTCCCTTAAAGCCTATATTCAATTTTAAACAATTGCGCCAAAAGGAATGATAAGCTGATATGGATAGATGGCGCGTAATATTGTATGGTGCTGCTTCAAAGAAAAAATATTTAAGCAGCGATTACGCTTCATCTTTTAGGTTGTTGTTTTCAATAGCTTCATTTATTGCGCGATTCACAAATAAGCTTTGTCGCTGCAATGTTTACGCTACAAGCGAATTAATATGCAACATAAAGCGGTTTGAAGAACCAGAAATTTGTGATACAAAAGGTTTGAAAAAATCTTTCACCTATGATAAGATTGTATCATACTAATTGCCAAATATTACAAAGAGCAAAAGATAATATTGTCTATAAATTGAAGCGCAATAGGAAGCAGAAACCAGAAAAATCAACATGAAAATCGCAGGAGGATTTACGAATGAGCGTAAAAGAGCAACTACAAAAACAATGTGGGAAAGAAATTTCATTATGTAGCAATGAGGAGCTTTATTATGGATTGCTGTCTGTTGTAAAAGATTTAGTGGCAAAGAAGGTGTATGCTAGTGAGGACAATAGACAAAGCGTATCCCTGCAAAACGAAGATACGGACAATGTAAAAAAAGCTGCATCTACACAAAAGGAAGATGGGAAAACGCTAGAAGAAGCTGCACCTACACAAAACGAAGATAAAGAAACGCTGGAAAAAACCGCATCTATACAATCGAAAGGGAGCAAGAAAAAAGTCTACTATATTTCGGCAGAATTTTTAATCGGCAAGCTGCTATCGAACAATTTAATTAATTTAGGAATTTATAAAGAGGTGGAAGAGCTTCTTTCCGCTTGCGGAAAAGATATTTCACTGATAGAAGAAATAGAGCCGGAGCCATCCTTAGGAAACGGTGGACTTGGGCGTTTGGCGGCGTGTTTCTTGGATTCGATAGCGACACTCGGACTAAATGGATCGGGAATAGGGCTTAACTATCATTTCGGGCTTTTCTTACAGACATTTAAAAACCAGTTGCAAATAGAAAATAAAAATGCGTGGATACAGCAAAAAAGCTGGCTACATAAAACGAATGTGACCTATCCGATTTCCTTTGGAGGGTTTACGGTTTCTTCGCGCATGTATGATTTGGATGTTACAGGCTATCAGAATCGGACAAATAAACTCCATTTATTTGACATTGAATCAATAGATGAAACAATCGTAAAAGAGGGGATTTCTTTTGACAAAGCAGATATTGAAAAAAATTTAACCCTGTTTTTATATCCCGATGACAGCGATGATGCAGGCCGAATGCTACGCATTTTTCAGCAGTATTTTATGGTGAGCAATGGAGCAAGGCTTATTTTAGAAGAGTGTGAAGCGAAAGGGTGTACCCTGTATGATTTGCCGGATTATGCGGCGATTCAGATAAACGATACGCATCCTAGTATGGTAATTCCGGAACTCATTCGCCTGCTGATGGAAAAGGGCATTCGCATGAATGATGCAATCGAAATTGTTTCAAAGACCTGTGCCTATACAAACCACACCATCTTAGCGGAGGCGCTTGAAACATGGCCAATGGAATATTTAAATAAAGTAGTCCCACAGCTTATGCCGATTATTCGGGAATTGGATACGATTGTAAGGGATAAATTCGAAGATAAAAGCGTAGCAATTATAGACGAAGATAACCGCGTGCATATGGCACATATGGACATTCATTACGGACATAGCGTAAACGGCGTTGCATATCTACATACTGAAATTTTAAAGAAAAATGAGCTAAATAATTTTTACAGGATATATCGTGAAAAATTCAACAACAAGACAAATGGAATTACATTCCGCAGGTGGCTTATGCACTGCAACCATGGATTGAGCGGATATCTGGATTTCCTAATTGGAACAGAGTGGCATCAAGATGCAGAGGAACTGAAAAGACTGGTAAATTATGCAAATACACAGGAAGTGCTTGATAAATTCCTTGAAATTAAATCAGAAAACAAGAAAAATCTTGCAACATTCCTAAAAGCGACACAGGGAATTGAGATCGATCCGAATTCCGTATTTGATATTCAAGTGAAGCGTTTACATGAATATAAGCGTCAGCAGATGAATGCATTATATGTGATTCATAAATATCTAGAAATCAAGGGTGGAACACTGCCTGAAACACCGATTACGGTTATATTTGGGGCAAAGGCGGCACCCGCCTATATCATAGCGAAAGACATCATACATTTGATTTTATGCTTACAGGAATTAATCAACAAGGATCCTGCGGTAAGCCCCTATTTAAAAGTTGTAATGGTGGAAAACTATAATGTTACAAAAGCTGAAAAACTAATCCCTGCCTGCGATATTTCAGAACAGATATCCTTAGCCTCGAAAGAAGCCAGTGGTACCGGGAATATGAAATTTATGTTAAATGGTGCGGTTACGCTTGGCACAATGGATGGAGCAAATGTTGAGATTGCAGAGCTTGTCGGGAAAGAAAACATCTATATTTTCGGGGAGAGTTCCGATACTGTCATTGAACACTATGAGAAGGCAGATTATAAATCAAAGGAATATTATGAGAAAGATCAGCAGATCAAAGAAGCCGTTGACTTCATTGTAGGCAAACAGCTGCTTGCCATTGGGCAAAAAGAAAATTTGGAGCGGCTATACAAGGAGCTGCTAAGCAAAGACTGGTTTATGACTTTGCTTGATTTTAAATCCTATAAAGCGAAAAAAGAAGAGGCTTTAAAAGATTATAAAAACCGGAATGACTGGGCAAGGAAAATGCTGATGAATACGGCAAATGCTGGATTCTTCTCGTCAGATCGTACCATAAAGGAATACAATCGGGATATCTGGAAACTGGAGGGATGAAATAAAATGAGGAGAACAGATAGAGAACAAGATAGAGAATTTGCACTCGAAATGATAAAGACTTGCGAGTATGCTACGCTTGCTACGGTTAATCCTGACAAAACGCCGTACTGCATCCCCGTTTCACCGATTTTAATTGAAGAAACCCTTTATTTTCATGGTGCGACAGAGGGAAAAAAACTTGAGAATATCAAAGCGAATCAAGATGTTTGTATTAGCTGTGTACGTCATACAAAATTGATTCCTGAAAAATTCACGACAGAATATGAAAGTGCGGTTGCCACAGGAAAATGCCATATTGTGACGGATGAAAACGAAAAAATTATAGTTTTGCGGGCACTATGCGAAAAGTATGCACCTACAAATATGGGTAAGTTTAACCATGCAATAGAAAATATGCTAGGGAAAACCTGTGTCTGCAAAATAGAAATGGAACAGATTACAGGCAAAGCAAACTAGGTATCAAAATTGGATTTTGGGAAAAACAACATTAGAAATATGTTATGATTGTCAATTTTCTTTAAGTTTAATTTGCCATTTCCACTCAAATGTGCTATGATATACGTATCGTTATTGACCGAAATATTAAATTTATAGTAATTTTAAATAAAATAGTTGCTGCCAATAGAATAGTGATTCAGTCCCCTAGAAACGAGAAGTGCTTTGCGTAGCAAAACCCGAGAATTTATATTTTATATTATAGGAAAGTGCTCCTATAATATAAAAACCCCTCCGGGAGGATCGCACTGCAGCGTATGAGGAAGTTGTTGCTGACGCAACCGCCGCAGGCGGAGAATCCTGCGAGCAGGATTCTTTATTCTAGATACAATTAATAAATGAAATTTATTTATGTGTTGAGTGTATTTTTTGAGTTACTTATATTTCAAAATTTTCGTTATATATGGTGATTTTTGACTCAATGGAAAGTAGCCGATAGGTGGAAAGAGAGACAAAGATGACGCAGAAGATACGAAAAATTGGAATCGGTTTTATTACTGGTAGGAAAAGCTTTCGAGATGTGCTTGCTACCTATCTAAACAGTTGGGGCGGTGCGCTTGCTGTAGGCGGGTGCATCGATCTGAGCCTGTTTGTGGCCTATGACTTGGCCTACAACAATACTAGTCGTAGCGATTACACCAATATCAATATCGAACTTCGTGAAATGTTGTCTGATATCCATTTTATAGACCGTAATTCTTTACAAATAGAGATGAAGTCACTTGTTGAAAAGGGTACCCTTACAGAGCAGGAGGCTTCTCTTTTTTTTGAAAGGGGCTATGCAGGAAAACGGAATGCAATTATGTACACGGCTGTAAAGCAGGGAATCGATGTCATGCTCTTTCTTGACGACGACGAGTATCCTCTATCCGTGCAGAAACAAGATGGCATTGAACAGTGGACCGGACAGCAGGTACTTGACACACATTTAAAACATATAGATGATGCCTACATTACGAATGGGTATCATTGCGGATATATTTCTTCCATTCCGAACATAGACTTTAATGATGTGCTGGCAGAACAGGATTTCCGGAAGTTTATTGGAGCCATAAGCAATGACGTTATTAATTGGGAAAGTATACAGACGCTTATGAAAAGTGGGAATATTTCTTATGCAGACCCCGCTTGCCTAAATGGCAAAGCCACGCAGGTGCCACAGGTAAATGGTTCTAAATTCATCACTGGCTCGAACCTTTGCATCAATCTAAAGCAGCCGATGGAGGTTTCTCCATTCTACAATCCCCCGGATGCCCGAGGGGAAGATACGTTTTTAGCTACTTGCTTGACCGATAAACGTGTTTTACGAGTACCTACCTATACGTTCCATGACGGATTTTCTTTGTATACGTCATTATTGCTTGGCGTCTTGCCACAACGGTTGAAACACGTTTCCGGGAATACGAAAAAGATTGCGAACCGATTTTACAATACTTGCATCGGATGGATCAGGTATAAGCCACTTTTGCTCTATATTACCCAAAGAGAAAATTACCATGATCAAATTGCACAGATTAGGGTCAATTTAAACGAAACGCTTCCGAAATTAAGTGAATATTTTAAAAATCCTAAATTTATGAAAATTGCAGATGAGCTTAATAAATATGACAAAAACGTAGAACTGCACCACAAAGCAATGATTCAAATACAGGGAATATGGATAAAACTGGTGAGAGATTTGTAGTCAACAGTTCTTTCGTGTTTAAAAGTAACGTGAAGTGGTTTTATTTTGCTATTTATAGTTGCAATTGTGGCTTATTTTGCTATAATGGAAATAATACAAGGAGCAACGAGATGCTAAGCAATTTTGATTTAGGAATCATTGTAGACCCCCTAATAGAATGGTTTAAAGAAAATAAAAGAGTACTGCCATGGAGGGAAAATCCGACCCCTTATCGTGTGTGGGTATCTGAAATTATGCTACAGCAGACGAGGGTAGAGGCGGTAAAACCATTTTTCGAGCGCTTTATCGTTGCACTGCCTGATATTGCGTCATTGGCAGAATGCGATGAAAAAGTGCTATTAAAGCTATGGGAAGGGTTAGGATATTATAATCGGGTAAGAAATATGCAGACGGCCGCGCAATCGGTGATGGAACAATACGATGGAATACTTCCGGCAGATTATGGGGAACTATTAAAATTAAAAGGGATCGGGAGCTATACCGCAGGCGCAATTGCTTCCATTGCCTATCATATACCTGTCCCGGCGGTAGACGGCAATGTATTGCGTGTGATATCCCGCGTGTGTGCAGATGACTCGGATATCATGAAACAATCCGTAAAATCGGCTGTAGAACAATCGCTGCTGCATAGTATGCCAAAAACCTGTGCCAATCTATTTAATCAAGCGTTAATGGAACTAGGGGCTATGGTATGTGTACCAAATGGCGTACCCTTATGTGAAACATGTCCTTTAAAATTTTTTTGCGAGGCACAGATACAAAATATACAAATGCAATTTCCGGTGAAAAGCAAAGCCAAGGCAAGACGTATCGAAGAACGGACGGTTTTTGTGATTCGCGAAGGGGATAAAATCGTTTTAAACAAACGCCCAAAAAAGGGATTGCTGGCAGGACTGTATGAGTTTCCGAATATAGAGGGGCATTTAACGGAAAAGGAAGCATTAGAGTGGATAAAAGCACAGAACTTACAGCCAATGCGAATACAGCCACTAAAAGCGTCCAAACATATTTTCTCCCATATTGAATGGCATATGATTGGCTATGTGGTGCGCGTCGATGAATTAGCGAAAGACGATGCGGGATTGCTTTTTGTCGATGTAAATGAATCTGAAACGAATTATCCGATTCCTGCCGTATTTCTTGCATACACAAAATATATGAATATCCGTTTGGGGAATGAGCGATTTTTATAAGGTGTGCAATGAAAATAAAAACCGGTGCATTGCACCGGCTCTTAAAAAAGGAAAAGATTGTTTGTATGAAAAAGTGAAGTAATCACGTGTTGCAGGGAGGAACCTTGCCTAGCGCAAGGCTATGAAAAAAATATTTAAATGTTGTAATTGTCCTATTGAATGAATCATGTTGTTTTACTTGATAAATTCAGTATAGTCTGAATTTATGTCAATCGTATGTGCATATTATTATAATTTTGTAAATAATATATGAACAAAAAAACAATGTCGAATATGGATTGAAGGAATCATTTTATTGAGGGGGATTTTATTAAATGAATAAAATACGTACGGCAATACTGATTGTTGATGATAATATTGCCAACTTAAGGATTGCCAAAAACGCATTGTCGGACATTTATGATGTTTATACGATGCCATCCGCAAGCAAAATGTTCGAGTTTTTAGAAAGCAATATGCCGGACATGATTCTGCTTGATATCGATATGCCACAGATGGACGGCTACGAAGCAATCAAAATTTTAAAGGCAAACCCAAAAAGGCAGGCTATCCCTGTCATATTCCTAACCGGGAAAAGCGATTCACAAAGTGAGATTGAAGGGTTGAGCATGGGTGCCATTGACTATATTTCAAAACCATTCATGCCACCGCTTTTGCGTAAGCGGATTGAAGTACATCTCATGGTGGAAGCCCAAAAGCAAATGCTTGAGGAACAGACGAAAACTTTGGAGCAGCAGCGGATAGAACTGCAGAACTTTAATGAAAACCTACAAAAGATGGTTGAGGAAAAGACTGGAAGGGTGCTTGAACTGCAAAGTGCAATTCTTAAGACAGTGGCGGACTTAGTAGAAAGCCGCGACGACATCACAGGGGGGCATGTTGAACGTACGCAAAAAGGGGTTGAGGTATTGGTGAACGCCTTGCAGGACTCATGCCACTACGCAGAACAGGCAAAAGAGTGGGACATGGATTTGCTTCTACAGTCATCGCAATTGCATGATGTCGGTAAAATCGCAATCAGCGATGAGATTTTACTAAAGCCCGGAAAGCTTACAAAGGAAGAGTTTGACGAAATGAAGAAGCACACGACGTTCGGCGTCCAAATCGTTGAAAAAATTATGGATGCCACATCGGAAAGCGACTTTTTAAAGTACGCTAAAATTTTTGCGGGGACGCACCATGAAAAATGGGACGGTTCCGGCTATCCATATGGCATGAAGGGCGAAGATATCCCATTACAGGGCAGGCTTATGGCTATCGCCGATGTTTATGATGCCCTGACCTCTGAACGCCCCTATAAAAAAGCGTTTTCACACGAAGAAGCATTACAGATTATTATAGAAAGCAAAGGAACGCATTTTGACCCTGTACTGACGGATGTATTCGAGAAAGTGGCTGACCAGTTTAAGTGCATTAAAAGAACGGATTGATGAACGTAAGGAGCTGTCTAAAAACAGATCGTTTAAGCTATTTTGCAATGATTTTCTGGCTAAAAACAGTGAAGTTAGATAAAATTGAATTTCACTGTTTTTTATTGCAATGCACGGGTTTTTGCTATAAAACCAGACGTAGGCACGAAGATTGTAGAAAAAAGGTTCAAAAAGAACTATTTAAAACATTCTTAAGAAAAAATCATTTGGAATCTTTGGCAAAAATGTGTATAATAGAGCTTATCAGAAGCTGCAACGCAGATTCTGATAAAAGGCATATTTTTTTGTGCCGTGAATCTGATGAGAGGAACAGCATTTGGTTCCTATCATAGATATGATAAAAAGAAACTATTTGGTATTCCGATCATGTGAGATGTTTTGCATAGCAAAGGCCTGACACATGGAATACTTGATTTGTCCTTTGCAAATGGATGATGAGGGAGGTACTGCTGAATCGTTGCTTCGAAAATACCGATACGGTAAGCCTGCAGGCAGCAGTGCAGAAATGAGGAAAGATATGTACGATAGCATAGTTATTGGCTCTGGTGTTGCTGGAAGCGTCATTGCAAGGACGCTTGCAGAACGTGGGGGACAAAAGGTCTTAGTACTGGAACGGCGCGAACACATAGGCGGGAACTGCTATGACAGAAAGGATGATCACGGGATTTTAATACATGCGTATGGTCCCCACATTTTTCATACGGATATGGAACATGTGTATGAATTCTTTTCAAAATTTACAAATTGGAATTTCTTTGGACATAAAGTGGTGGCAAAGGTAGCTGATCAGTTGATACCTGTCCCATTTAACCTAAAGACCCTCCATATGGTATATGAGGAAGAAAAAGCGGACAGACTAGAGCAAAAGCTAATCAAAGCATATGGAAACGATGCCAGAGTACCAATTATACAGCTACGTAAAAGCGAAGATGCCGATATCCGCCGGATTGCAGACTATGTATATGAAAATGTATTTTTGCACTATACAATGAAACAATGGGGGCAAACACCAGAGGAAATCAGCCCGCAGGTAACAGGGCGCGTTCCCATTTTGATTTCGTATGACGACCGCTATTTTCAAGATAAATATCAAGGAATGCCGGAAAATGGATATACGCCTATGTTTGAAAAAATGCTAAAGCATGAGAACATAACGGTAAATTTACAGGCAGACGGGAAAGAATATTTAAAAATAGAAGAGGGTAGACTAGTGATAACGGCAAACGGAAACGATGAGCCATTTTATGGGAATGTGATTTATACGGGGGCGTTAGACGAGCTGTTTGACTGTCGATATGGGAGGCTCCCCTACCGTTCGTTAAGATTTGATTTTGAACACTACAAGCAAGAAGACTATCAAGGGCACAGTGTCGTAAATTATACAGTAAGTGAAGATTACACGCGGATTACGGAATTTAAACACCTTACCAGACAGGCAGATGCTAAGGGGACGACAATCGTGAAAGAATATCCATTTGCCTATACCGGGAAAGCAGGGGAAATCCCTTATTATGCCATAGCAAATGAACAAAATGAAACCTTGTACCACAAATATGAGGCGTTGGTTTCCCCATTGAGGCAGTTCTATTTACTGGGAAGACTCGCAGAATATAAGTATTACAACATCGATGCGATGGCAGATAAAGCGTTGAAACTTGCAGAACAATTAATAAATAAATAAATCACAAGGAGCATATGAAAAATGAAGTTACTAACAATTGTAATTCCTTGCTATAATTCGCAGGATTATATGGAAAAATGTATTGATTCACTTTTAGTTGGGGGCGATGATGTGGAAATCATCATCTTAAATGATGGCTCTATGGATAGCACGCCTGATATTGCAGAAACTTATGCACGAAAATACCCGACAATTGTAAAAGCGGTACATCAAAAAAACGGTGGGCATGGCGAGGCAGTGAACGCTGGGGTAAAAAATGCGAACGGGCTTTATTTTAAAGTGGTAGATAGCGACGACTGGGTAGACAAGGAGGCATATCAAAAGGTTCTTGATACACTAAGGGAACTTGTTGGCGGCAGGAAAACGCTGGATATGTTTATTAGCAACTTCATTTATGAAAAGGAAGGTACAAGGCGCAAAAAAGTGATGCATTACAAGGGGACACTTCCTGAAGATGAAATATTTGGATGGAATGATGTAAAACGTTTTCGCAAAGGGCAGTATATTTTGATGCATTCTGTCATATACCGCACACGGCTACTGCGTGAATGTGGGTTAGAATTGCCAAAGCATACCTTTTACGTAGATAACCTTTTTGTATTTGCTCCATTGCCCTATGTGAAAACCATGTATTATTTGAATGTAGATTTCTATCGTTATTTTATCGGACGAGAGGATCAATCCGTAAATGAAAACGTTATGATTCAGCGGATAGACCAGCAGATAGCGGTTAATAAAATGATGATAGAGTCCGTGGACCTATGGAAACTTCCCAATTGGAAACTGCGTAGATATATGTTAAATTATTTGGAAATTGTAACAGTCGTATCCACGATTATGTGTATACGCTCTGCCACAGATGAAAATTTGGAAAAGAAACGCGAATTATGGAAATATATCAAGCAGAAAGACATACGCTTGTTCCATCGACTGCGCAACGGCATATTAGGCCAGTCCGTGCACCTCCCCGGAAAAAGTGGACGTAAAATATCTGTAGCCGCATATAAAATTTCACAGAAAGTTGTAGGATTTAATTAGGATTTCATTTCAGTGCCCCAGTAACGGGCTTTGCGTATATGGTCCATTTGTGCGATCCACAAATGGAATAGGTGCAAATTGGTTGGGGGATTGGAACATGGCGAACCGGTACTCATAAATGATGATAAAAGCCTAAAGACAGAGTTGTATGGCTTCAAGAAATAAACTATTCATAAATGAATAGTTTATTTCTTGAAAAATATAACTAATAATTAAATAAATAAAAAAATAGAAAATAAGGGAGTCAAGCTATGGGGAATAAAAATAAAATCGTTTCGTATTTTACAACATGCTATTGTAGAAAGAAAGTGGCACAATACTTAAAAGAAATTCAAAATATCATAAATTCCGGCGTATTAAAAGAATTAGAGATAGAAGAAACGTACTTTGTAGATCAGATAAAAAAAGCCGGAAAAGATGGGTTTATTACACAGCGGCAGCAGGAAGAAATGATAGAGCAGATAGATACTGGAAAAATAAAAACGAAGCAGGCAATAAAATATAGTTAGAAATGAAAACGGCTGAAACGATAGGATCGGAACAGCATTCTGCTCCGATCCTATCTAGCAACGATTCCGTACCTTTCGTAACGCAAATGGATAATGTAAAAATTGGCTGCGAAGGAGATACGGAATCGTTTGCACTTAATTTTCCTTGCTTAGTTCATTAAATAAATCTGTTTTCATTCTATAGAGTTTATCCGATAAATCCACATGAATTTCATGAGGATTCACAAAACGCAATGTTTCTTGCCATAAGGTACGTTTTTCTTGGGTACAGTATTCTTGAATTTCAAGGACAGTTGGTGTCTTATAGATGCAGGCTCCTTTTTGAAAAATTGGGACAAGCAGTTCCCGCATCGTATAGGTACCGCCTAGAAATGTTGTCTTTTTCCAAGTTTCCAGCGGATCAAATAATTTTAAATTTTTCGTTACATCAAAGGCTTCGCCTACAAGGCAAATATAATCAGCCTTTATTTTCCCGGTCGTTTTCTCATAAATGCGGTATACTGTTTTATGGCCCGGATTTGTCACTTTTTCGGTGTTTTCAGAAAGCTTTATTTTTGGGACAAACTCGCCTTGTTTATTTTGGATAGCGGCCAGTTTATATACGCCTCCAAATGCAGGGCAGCCTTTTGAGGTAATCAGACTCGTGCCCACACCCCAAGAAGTAATAACGGCACCCTGTATTTTTAAACTTTCGATGAGATATTCGTCCAAATCATTGGAGGCAGATATAACGGCGTCGAAAAAGCCTGCCTCGTCAAGCATGGTACGTACAATTTTTGACAGGTAGGCAAGGTCGCCACTGTCCATGCGGATACCATAGTAAGTCAGGTCCATTCCGGCATCGCGCATTTCACGAAACACGCGGATGGCATTTGGTACGCCGGATTTTAGGGTGTCATAAGTATCGACAAGCAGGATACAGGCAGTAGGATAAAGTTTTGCATAGGTGCCAAATGCGGTGTATTCATCCGGAAAACTCATAATCCAACTATGGGCATGGGTGCCCTTTATCGGAATATGAAACGTCTGGCCGGCAAGCACATTCGATGTTCCGATACATCCGCCAATGACTGCGGCACGAGCGCCGTAGATGCCCGAATCCGGCCCTTGTGCGCGCCTAAGTCCAAATTCCATCACACCGTCACCCTGTGCGGCATAGCATACACGTGCAGCTTTCGTTGCAATTAGGCTTTGATGGTTCATAATATTTAAAATAGCAGTTTCTAGGAGCTGCGCTTCCATAATCGGGGCGACAATTTTGATAAATGGTTCCCTTGGAAACATAATCGTTCCTTCGGGCATGGAATAAATATCCCCGGAAAACCGAAACGTTTTTAAATAGGTTAAAAAATCATCGTCGAATATGCCAAGCCCTTTTAAATAGGAGATGTCGTTTTCTTCAAAATGAAGGTTGTTTACATAGTCGATGACCTGATCCAGACCGGCGCAGATCGCATATCCACCATCACACGGATTTGTGCGGTAAAATGCATCAAATACTACGATATCGTGGTTGTCTGTTTTAAAATAACCTTGCATCATTGTCAGTTCGTAGAGGTCTGTTAGTAATGTTAAATTAAATGTACTCATTAGTTTAAAAACGTTCCTTTCTTTTTGCAGATTCAAAAGTGCCTTTTTGTAAAATAAAAGAATTTTATGCACAAAAATGTTTCCGGTGGTGGTTTTACAAGCAACATCCCCGCTCAATCGTCCAAGCTATTTGCGCATAGTTTCTAAGTTTAGTATAACCTATTTAATATAAACTGCAATAAAAACTTTATGGTTCACAATTTAAGTCATGCAGCCTTGAGCATAAAGTCAATGTGTGTTTGTGATTAAATTGTGTTTTCTTTGCTATTTCTCTTTTCATTTTTCGAAAAATGTGATATCTTTAATAATTGTAGGCATGATAATTGTGTAATTGCTCATCATTATGGTGTTCATGATTTAGGGATGATACGTGTGTAAAAGAAAAGCAAATGAACAAAAGTTCGTAGCAGAAATGAGGATTGATTTATGAAAAGAAAAATTGTAGTATTGCTTGCAGCAATATGTGTGCTATCTATGATAGGCGGCTGTGGGAAGAAGTCTTCCGCAGATGCCTACAATCTAGATGAATTAGTATCGTTAGGGGAATATAAAGGATTAGCAGTTACACTAGACTCCTATGAAACGACAGATGCAGATGTAAAAGAATATGCCGAAAGCATCATTGTGAATAATCCGAATTATGAGGCAACAGATAAAACGACCGTGGAAGACGGGGATGTTGTTGACATTGATTATGAAGGGCTAAAAGACGGCATTGCTTTTGACGGAGGGACAGCGCAAGGAGCTATCTTAACCATTGGGTCAGGTCAATTTATTTCCGGATTTGAGGAAGGCCTAATCGGTGTAAACGTAGGAGAAAGCGTGGCATTAGACCTGACATTTCCGGAAGGCTACCAAGATGAAACGTTGTCTGGCCAAGCAGTTGTTTTTAATGTAAAAGTGAATGCAATTGTAGAAGGAAAGGAAATAACCTATGATAAATTGACCGATGACTATGTATTCAAGAACTTTGGCATTGAAACGGTAGAAGCGTTTATCGATGTCGTGCGGGAGAATCTTCAAACAGGCAATGAAACGGATAAAGTAAATGATACACAGGCGGCAGTTTTTGCAAAATTAAAAGAAGTTTGTGAGGTAAAAGAAATTCCACAAGCACTTTTAGATGCGCGCGTGGCAGAATTTACAGAAGAGTTTACTGCCAGCTACAAACAAACATCTGATTTGGAATTAAAAGAATATTTAGAAACGACGTATCAGATGACAGAGGAAGAATTTAAGACACAGGCCACAGAAGATGTCAAGGAGACGCTGACGATAGAGCTGATTTTAGAGGCGATTGCAAAAAAGGAAAAAATAAAGGTAGACGAAGAAGGCTATGATGCATATCTGGAAAATATGATGGCCTATAATGGCATTGAATCAAAAGAAGAATTGCTAAAACAAAAGTCGGAGGATTATTTGAAAAAAATGTATACCTGTAGCGAGGCATTAAAAATAGTGCAGGACAATGCAGTCATCACTTATGAAGATGCACAAGAAGAAGCTACAGAAAAGGCGCCGGAAGAAACAACAGAATAGATAGCGGAAAAAACGGCAGAGGAGAAATGAAAAACTTGGTGGATCTAATCAATATCAAAGAATTATATCGAAAGAAAGGGCAGTATCTGGATACAGCCGTAAAAATTTGCGGATGGGTACGTAGTATACGTAATTCTAAGACATTTGGTTTTATTGTTGTAAATGATGGTACTTTTTTTGAAACTTTGCAGATCGTATATGCGGATACACTAGAAAATTTTTCTGATATAGAAAAATTAAATGTAGGGGCGGCTATTATTGTAGAGGGCAAGCTTGTTGAAACGCCAAATGCGAAACAGCCGTTTGAAATCCAAGCAGATCGCATTTTGATAGAAGGCGGATCTACCTTTGACTACCCTCTGCAAAAGAAGCGGCATAGCTTTGAATATTTAAGGACAATTCCCCATCTACGTCCTCGTACGAACACATTTCAGGCAGTTTTCCGCGTCAGATCCCTGCTCGCATATGCCATACACAAATTTTTCCATGAAAGGGATTTCATCTATGTGCATACACCGATTATTACAGGGAGCGACTGCGAGGGTGCCGGAGAAATGTTTCAGGTTACGACACTGGATTTGATGGATTTGCCTAAAAATGCAGATGGCAGTATTGCTTATGCACAGGATTTTTTTCAAAAAGAAACGAACCTTACGGTAAGCGGGCAGCTAAATGGAGAAACGTATGCAATGGCATTTCGAAATATCTATACGTTTGGTCCTACTTTTCGTGCGGAAAATTCCAATACGACCAGACATGCGGCAGAGTTTTGGATGATAGAGCCGGAGATTGCATTTGCAGATTTAAAAGATGATATGATGCTTGCAGAAAGCATGTTAAAATATATCATTCGATTTGTATTGGAGCAGGCGCCACAAGAGATGCAGTTCTTTCATGATTTTGTGGACAAAGGATTATTAGAGAGACTAAACCATGTGGTAAACTCCGACTTTGCACATATAACCTATACGGATGCAATTAAAATCCTTGAAAAAAACAACGAAAAGTTTGAATATAAAGTGGCATGGGGCGTTGATTTAGCAACGGAGCATGAACGGTATTTAACGGAAGAAGTATATAAACGCCCGGTTTTTGTAACGGATTATCCAAAGGACATCAAAGCTTTTTATATGAAGGTGAATGAGGATGGAAAAACAGTTGCGGCGATGGATTGCCTTGTACCTGGGATCGGGGAAATTATCGGCGGAAGCCAAAGGGAAGATAACTATGATACCTTATGTCGGCGTATGAAAGAACTGGGACTAAAGGAAAGCGACTACGAGTTCTATTTGGATTTGCGTAAATATGGAACAGCTAGGCATGCAGGTTTTGGACTGGGATTTGAACGCTGTGTGATGTATATAACCGGCATGGGCAATATCCGTGATGTTATCCCATTTCCAAGGACAGTCAATAACTGCATACAATAAGGAACTGTCCTTTCCTTTCGTAACCCGCCGCTGGACTGCCCTGCATATTTTTACAACGAAAAAATATTTCTAAGCGAATGACAATAAAGCAAACCAATGACGATAAAGCAAACAAATGTTTGAAAAAGCATAGAAACCGATTGACTTATCCATGGCAATGAGTTAAAATATTTTTATAGTTGCGGTGGAGGGTTGTTTTATGGAAGATATAATTGACAAAAATGAAATTCATCTTATTATGTCACAGAACAAGATACGAACACAAGCAGAGTTGGCGAAGCGGTTTGGTATGACGGAAGATCAGTTGTCAGTGTTGAGTTCTCCAAAGAATAATCCGATTAAAAGGAATGATCAGAAATTGTGTGATTTGCTAGGAGTAGAGTCAAGGAATATAATGATTTCTAAACATAGCAATGTGGAGAAATCGCTGAATGGAAAAACACGGTTGGCAGATGATTTTACCTATGTTGACACAACAAAAGTAGTGCCTAACAGACAATATAAGTCTATAGAATTGTTTGCAGGGGCAGGAGGATTGGCACTAGGACTTGAAAAAGCAGGATTTGATGCACAAGGACTGGTAGAAATAGATCAATATGCAGCTCAGACATTACGTGATAACAGGCCAAAGTGGAATGTGATAGAAGATGATATTATTAAAGTATCTGAAAAAGGAATTGCAAACTATGTGCCAGAAGATATCAAAATTGATTTTGTTTCGGGTGGTTATCCTTGCCAGGCATTTAGCTATGCAGGTCATAAATTAGGGTTAGACGATGTTAGAGGAACAATGTTTTTTTACTTTGCAAAGGTTATCAAAGACTTACAGCCTAAAATATTTTTAGCAGAAAATGTAAGGGGTCTATCTTCTCACGACAATGGAAAGACATTGCAAACGATGGTCAATATCTTTGAAAACCTTGACTACAAAGTTACTTGGAATATTGTGCGAGCTAACGATTATGGTGTTGCTCAAAAGCGAGAACGGATTGCAATAGTCGGAATTAGAAATGATTTTGATATTAAATACCACTTACCAAAGCCATATGAATATAAACCAGTTTTACGTGATGCATTGAAAGATGTTCCAGATTCTATTGGAGAAAAATATCCAGAGAAAAAGAAAAAGATTCTTGAGCTAGTTCCAGCTGGAGGTTATTGGAGAGATTTGCCAGTAGATATTGCAAAAGAATATATGGGGAAGAGCTATTATTCTGGTGGCGGTAGAACGGGTATGGCACGTAGAATATCATGGGATGAGCCAAGTCTTACATTGACATGTAGCCCAGCGCAGAAACAGACAGAAAGATGTCATCCAGATGAAACTAGGCCATTTACGGTTAGGGAATATGCAAGAATACAAAGTTTCCCGGATGATTGGCAGTTTTCTGGTTCTATGGGACAGCAATATAAGCAAATTGGCAATGCAGTACCAGTTGAGTTTGCGAAAGCAGTGGGTTTGTCTATTATTAATATTTTAAATCAAATTGAAGAAAGAAGTAGCTGAATAATCTCCCAATATGTGATATACTTGTAAAAACGCATATTGGGAGGTTGTTATGTGAATACGTATTTGAAGTTTATTGCGGATGAGAAATTATTGAATGCACTAGATATTCTATATGCAACTTACGTGAAGAGCTTTTCGGATAAAACACTGGATGAGTTAAACAAGAATATTATGGATCCATTTAAGTTTCAATTTGACACAATTTTTCTCAATGAAAGAAATCCGATCAATACATTGAAGAATGAAATTTTTCGACAGAGTGATAAGTCCATATCAAATGCCATTGGATTATTTCACCAGAAAATTTTAGGATCGATTGATGGATTTGTTGAGACGCCCACGCTCCCATGTGATGTGAAAAAGTGCGATGATACTATGTTTGTAGAAGTGAAGAATAAGCATAATACTATGAATGTACGATCAGCAGCTGGTGTTTATGAGGAATTAGAGGGACTAGCTAAGTCAAATCCGAAGGCTATGTGTTATTTGGTTGAGATTATTTCAAAAAAGAGTAGTGATGAGGTATGGCAGCAAACGATTAATGAAAAAAAGATGGAGCATCCAAGAATCCATAAAATATCGGCAGATAAATTCTATGAATTGGCAACAGGTGATAAAGATGCATTCAAACAACTCTGTGAAGCATTGCCAGCTGCTACATCTGATTTTTTATTGAAGAATGGTTTAATGGGAAATTTTGGAAATACAGGACGTTTAGGGGCTTATCAGACTTTGATGGAAAAAGCAGATGAAGATGGAACAGATATTTTAAGGGAAATGTTTAAAATATCGTTTACATCATATAATGGCTTTCATGATTAAATAATAATTCAAGAAGATACGAAAAGAACCTTTAGATAACAGGGCATGTGCCATTCTAGTTCCAATCCTATAACAGTATTTTTATAAAAACAGTGTTTATCCAAAAACTAGTATACCCGACTTTATGCTTTCGCAGGTGTGGGAAGAAATAGAAGGTGCGGCTAACACAGATCCGGATAGCGCATGGGATATATTCTACAACGGTAACAATGATGAATTCGCTGCATTAGTGAATTGTATTGGAGAAATTGGCGACGAGTTTGACACTGATAATGCCGGGGTAGAAATTATACGTTTGGCAATAAATCGAAACGACAAAGAAGTTATGGAGGCGACACGCATTGGTTTTGGCGACATGTTTCAGGAATATTACAGCAAGACGATGACCGCGCCGGATGAAATTAGAAAGAGCTATATTTTGGATTTTGACTATATTAAGGCATTTAATAAACCCAAGATATCGCTAAATCTTCAATGCGAGAGGAGTTTTCATGCAAGAAAAAATAGTATTAATTGATGGACATAGTATATTGCACCGTGCCTTTTTCGGTATTCCGGATCTGACAAATTCCGATGGCCTTCATACGAATGCCATCTATGGTTTTTTAAACATTTTGTTTAAAATATTAGAAGAAGAAAAGCCGGATTATTTAACCGTGGCATTTGATGTACATGCTCCTACCTTTCGACATAAACTGTATGCAGAATACAAAGGCACAAGAAAGCCGATGGCATCGGAACTGCGCGAACAAGTTCCGGTTATGAAAGAAGTGCTTACATCAATGGGTATTTCAATTGTGGAAAAAGAAGGCTATGAGGCGGACGATATTCTTGGGACGATTGCAAAACGAAGTGAGGCGCAGGGCATGAGGGTATCGCTTGTGTCCGGCGACCGGGATTTGCTGCAGCTTGCCAGTGAGCATATTAAAATAAGGATTCCAAAAACGAAGCGTACCGGAACTGAAATTGAAGATTACTACGCAACGGATGTATTGGAAAAATATAAGGTGACACCGGTTGAATTTATAGATTTTAAGGCGCTTATGGGCGATCCGTCTGATAATATACCGGGTGTTCCAAGCATTGGGGAAAAAACAGCTTCTAATCTGATCTCGACCTATCAATCGATTGAAAATGCTTATGCACATCTAGAAGAAATCAAACCAAAGCGTGCGAAAGAGGCTCTACAGGAACATTACGATTTGGCACAGTTAAGCAAAGTGCTTGCAACAATAGAAACAAACTGCGATCTTTCCTATGATGTGGAACATGCGCATTTAAGGGATCTTTATACGCCCAAAGCCTATCAGCTGTTTAAACAGTTGGAATTTAAACAGTTCCTTGAACGTTTCGATGTGGAAACTTCGGAAAGCCCCGTAAAGCGGCATTTCAAAACAGTCCTTGAATTAAAAGAAGCAGATATGGTTTTTAAGCGGGCCAAGGCATGTGAAAGAATCGCATTTGCCATCGTAGTAGAACAGGATACGGTATTAGGCGCAGTCCTGGTCCTAGATGCAGAAGATATAAACTTTATCATAGCGGAGAAAACGCTGACAAAGGAAGAAGATGAAAATGCTGCTACAGACCAAAACCCATTCGCAGAAGAAACGCTATCAAGCGCATATATCATAAGAGAAGCCACGAAGGTTTTAAATAAAGCGAAAATAGCAGTGACCCTAGATTTAAAAAGCCAGTTAAAGCAACTGCCGGATTTAGACGTTTCCGTGGAAGCAAGAAAGCGGTTTTTTGATGTACAAATAGCGGCCTATCTGTTAAATCCATTAAAAAACAACTATGACTATGATGATATTGCAAAAGAATTTGCAGAGATCATGCTTCCGTCTAAAGCGGATCTGTTGGGCAAAATGGCGTATACAAAAGCATTAGAAGAGGAAATCGAACAAATGTTCATAGATAAATTTTCTCAATGCGTATGCTTTAGCGCCTATACCGCCTATGCCTCCTATGTACCGATATTGGAAAAATTAAAGCAAACAGGAATGGCACAGCTGTTTTATGAAATAGAAATGCCCTTGGTCTTTACGTTGTTTGACATGGAATGCGAGGGTATCCGCGTAAATGCGCAGGAGCTAAAGGAATATGAAGAGAGCCTGTCTGTAGAAATCACGCAAACCGAGCGGGAAATTTATGAGGACGTGGGGGAAACGTTTAACATCAACTCACCGAAGCAATTAGGCATCGTACTCTTTGAAAATTTGAAGATGCCCAATGGGAAAAAGACAAAAACAGGCTATTCAACGGCGGCAGATGTGCTTGATAAATTGGCACCGGCGTATCCGGTCGTTTCTAAAATACTAAAATACCGCCAGTTGACGAAATTAAAATCGACCTATGCGTTGGGACTGGCAAACTGTATCGAATCAGATGGAAGAATCCATAGTAGCTTTAATCAGACAATTACTGCAACCGGAAGAATCAGCAGTACAGAGCCAAATTTGCAGAATATCCCAATTCGTATGGAAATAGGGCGTTTGATACGAAAAGTCTTTATTCCAAAAGAAGGGTATGTGTTTTTGGATGCCGACTATTCCCAGATAGAACTTCGCGTGCTTGCGCATATGTCCGGAGACCGTATGCTGATTGACGCTTATCGGCAGGCACAGGATATTCACCGCATTACCGCATCGCAGGTATTTCATATACCGTTTGAAGAAGTGACAGACTTACAGCGCAGGAATGCAAAAGCAGTTAATTTTGGTATTGTATATGGCATTAGTTCGTTTGGCCTAAGCCAAGATTTAAGCATCACCCCAAAAGAGGCGGCGGCCTATATCGATAAATATTTTGAAACCTATCCTCAAATAAAACAGTTTCTGGAAAAACTTGTAGCAGATGCAAAAGAGGACGGCTTTGTAACAACGATGTTTGGCAGAAGGCGGCCGATCCTTGAACTGTCCTCAAGCAATTATGCGCAACGCTCCTTTGGAGAGCGCATAGCCATGAATTCCCCCATACAGGGGACGGCGGCGGATATTATTAAAATTGCGATGGTGCGGGTGAATGCACAGTTGACAGCGCAGGGATTAAAGTCAAGGCTGATTCTACAGGTTCACGATGAACTGCTTATAGAAACGGCAAAAGAAGAAATAGAGCAGGTAAAAGCGATTTTAGAAAAAGAGATGGAGTCGGCGGCAGACTTGGCCGTGGCACTAGAAGTAGATATGAATACAGGCGACAACTGGTATGATGCGCATTAACGAAGGAAACGAATAAAGCGATATATGCCAAAACCGCAGTCAATTGCGACGACTGGTACGATGCGCATGAACGAAGGAAACGCTTAGCGGCTAAGCAAAAACAGGGCTTTATAAAGTGGGCGAGGTGCGATTTTAAAAGAGGCTTTCGTATGTCTCGTCAAGTGTTTGATGCAAGGAGTAGTATTATGCAGGTTATTGGAGTTACAGGCGGTGTAGGGGCCGGCAAATCAGCTATATTAGATTATTTGCAAAAAAATTACAGGGTCCTTACCTTAATGGCAGATACCATAGCACATGAGCTGATGGAACCTGGTACGGATTGCTACAAGGAATTAAAGGGTATACTGCCTACAACGGTTTTTGAGGAAACAGGATTTATCGACCGGAACATGCTTTCCCTGCTTTTGTTTCGCCAGGAGAAGATAAGAAAACAAGTAAATGCGATTGTCCACCCGGCGGTGAAAGAAAAGATTAAAGAAAAAATCTCTTTTGAACGGAGCAGGGATCTGTTAGACTATATTATAATAGAGGCCGCCCTGCTAATTGAGGACAATTATGGTGAAATATGTGACGAACTCTGGTATGTCTATGCCTCCGAAAAAACACGCAGAAAACGTTTGAGGGAGACAAGGGGCTATTCCATGAATAAAATTGCAGGTATGTTCGACAGCCAGTTAAATGACGCACAGTATCGGGAAAAATGTAGCATTACGATAAATAATGATGGGGCACTAGAGGAAACAATCTATCAAATAACACAGATCATTCACGAAAATAAAAGTAAGGGAGATATAGAAAATATGGCAAGTATTCAAGCGGAGACGGGGGTTAAAATGCAGGCGGAGGGTCAGTCGCTTGTATTTGGATTGGACATTGGAACGAGGAACATCGTAGGTACAGTTGGATATAAAGATGGGGATGAATTTTTTGTTATGGCACAGTGTGTTAGGGAGCACGAAACCCGATCTATGTTGGATGGGCAGGTGCATGATATCCACAGGGTAGGAAGGACGATTCAAACCGTAAAAGAGCAGTTGGAAGAACAGATCGGGGAAGAGCTTGACGAGGTATGTATTGCAGCGGCTGGGCGTGTCCTTAAAACAGTTACAACGAATATAGAGTATCAATTTCCGGAAGAAACGGTAGTGGAGGGAGAGCATGTCCATACCTTAAGCCTGCTTGGGATAGAGAAAGCACAGCAGATTTTAAAGGAAGATAATGATACAAAATTTAAATTCTATTGTGTCGGATATTCCGTTGTCAAATATTATTTGAATGATGATATGTTTACAAACTTAGAACAGCATAAAGCAGATAAAATTTCAGAAGATATCATTGTAACCTTTTTGCCGGAGGACGTTGTAGACGGCTTATATTCATCGGTTGGATTCGCCGGGCTTACTGTAGCAAACCTTACCCTAGAGCCGATTGCGGCCATTCATGTAGCCATACCCGAAGCGTTTCGTATGCTGAACATCGCTATGGTGGATATCGGTGCAGGCACTTCTGATATTTCAATTACCAATGACGGAAGTATCACTGCCTATGGCATGATTCCGTCAGCGGGCGATGAAATTACCGAAACCATTGTACAGCATTATCTGGTAGATTTTAAAACGGCGGAAAATATAAAATGCCTCTCCGGTACGGAGGATGAAATCGAGTATAAAGATATCATGAGCATTACCCATGTGATTCCGGCAAAAGAAGTATGGGAGCTTGTCGCCCCCCTCGTAGAAAAATTGGCAAGGGATATTGCAGGCAAGATTAAAGAGTTAAATGGGGGTAAGACGGTCAGTGCCACCTTTGTCGTAGGCGGAGGTGGAAAAGTCCATGATTTTACAAAATTGCTGGCTGACGAATTGGAACTGCCTTATGAGCGTGTCGCCCTAAGAGGGGAAGAAGTATTGGAAAATGTTCATTTTAGGCAACAAGAGATTAAAAAAGATCCGCTCCTTGTTACACCAATTGGAATCTGCCTTGTCTATTATGAGCAGAAGAATAATTTTGTTTTTGTCCGTTTTAATGGAGAACGAATAAAATTATATGACAACAACAAACTAACAATCGTAGATGTGGCGATGCAGGCAGGATTTCCAAATGAAAACCTGTTTCCAAAACGAGGCAAGGAAATTAATTTTACGGTAAATGGCCGGTCAAGGATTGCAAGGGGGGAAGCAGGAGAATCTGCACTTGTAAAAGTGGATGGAAGAACCGTAAATATCAACACTCCACTAGAACCAAACAGCAACATTATAATAGAGCCGTCCACAGCAGGGGAAAGTGCCAGATATACGATAGAGCAGCTTGAAGAATATGGAACTTCCGGACTGTCATTTGAAGTGAATGGATATACGATTGTATGCCCCAAATTCGTTGAAGTCAATGGTAGCCTAGAACCTCCCTATTATGAAATAAAGGAAAATGACCAAATTGAAATGCGTGGCTACTATACGGTAGAACAGGTTATGGAATTTATGGACGTGGAAGTTGATTTGGACAAAGATATTTTTGTAAATAACCGGTTGGCAGATTTAGCCACCTTGGTATATGAAAATTTCTCGATAGACTGGACCGTTATAGCTTACCGTACCCCATTAGAGGATTTAGCACAACCAAAAGTAGAGCCAAACGATGCCCCATCTTTGGTAGAGCATAGCCGGGAAGATGCAGAAGAACTTCCCTCAAGGGAAGAAAGGGACCGGTCTAAGGCAGATGTTCCCCCAAAGACAGAAGAGGGCCGGCCTATGGCGGAAACAGATAAAAGTTTGCGGACAGGCGAGGATCGGACAGCTGAGGTTAATCAGGAAAATTCCACAGCCGACTTTGGCGGCGTGGGGCATACGCAGACGGATATTTCTACAAATAAGGACAAGACAGCTGTTTTTATGCCAACGCAAATACAAAATGACCTGCTACAGGTGGAGTCGAAAAACCTCTCTGAAGTAAAAGCGATCAAAGTAACGGTAAATCATGAACCTGTTATTTTGACGGGAAAAGAGAAATACATTTTTGTAGATGTATTTGACTATATTTCCTTTGATTTACAGGCAGGCAATGGGAAAAGCATCTTTACCCGCTTAAATGGCGAAACACCCCTTTATACACAGGAACTAGAGGAAGAGGATGTCATAGAGATATACTGGCGATAGATGAAAGAAAAACAGGAAGTGTTAAAATGAGATTATGTAGCATAGCAAGTGGAAGTAGTGGCAACTGTATTTATGTTGGCTCGGATCATACAAATCTGATACTCGATGTGGGTATCAGTGGGAAAAGAGTGGAAGAGGGTTTAAATTATATTGGATTGCAGACAAAAGAAATGCATGGTATTTTAATTACGCATGAACATTCAGACCATATTAGTGGTCTGGGTGTTATTGCACGCAGATATGGGATTCCGATTTATACCACAAGAGGGACAAAGGAGGCTATTTTAAATTCAAAATCAGTTGGGAAAATAGATGAAAGCCTATTTTGCGAAATCAATCCGGAGGAAGATTTTACAATTGGCGATGTTACAGTATCCTCGATAGCAATTTCGCATGACGCTATCCAACCAACAGCGTATATTGTCCGGCAGCCAAGGAAGTCAGTCGGCGTTATCACAGATCTTGGGACATATGACAATTGTATTATAGAAAAATTGCAGGGATTGGACATATTATTATTAGAAGCAAACCATGATATACATATGTTGCAGGTGGGAAACTACCCCTATTATTTAAAACAAAGGATATTAGGCGATGGTGGCCATTTGTCAAATGAATTGTCAGGACAGCTGTTGGGGCACGTCCTCCATGATAAATTCAAAACGGTTATTCTAGGTCATTTGAGCAAGGAAAATAATTATGAAAAGCTGGCCTACGAAACTGTAAGGCTGGAAGTCTCTATGGGAGATAATCCATACAAGGGAAATGATTTTCCAATTTATGTAGCAAAACGGGACAGCATATCACAAATAGTAGAAGCATGAAAGAAACACCACGGCTACAAGGAAACGCCACAGCTACAAGGAAACGCCATCACTACAAGGAAATACCACAGCTACAAGGAAAAGCCACAGCTACAAAGCTCAAAAATGCAGTGTTAAGTGGACGAGGTGCGCTTTTGCACTAGGATTGAAAAAAACCTTGTCAAGTGTTCCATGTGACTGTTCAATGTAAGGAGGAGCTTTAAAGTGAAAAACATAACAGATAGAACCATTATAACAGTAGTAGGAAAAGATACGGTGGGAATTATTGCAAAGATATGTACCTATCTTGCGAACAACCATATTAATATATTAGATATCAGCCAGACAATTGTGCAGGATTTTTTTAATATGATGATGATTGCTGATTTAACCGATGCAAGCAAGAAATTTGATGAATGTTCCAAAGAATTAGCACAAATTGGAGATGAAATCGGCGTAATCATTAAATGCCAAAGGGAAGAAATATTTAATCAAATGCATCGAATTTGACCGATATATATATTCAATCTCAATACAAGCGCGGAGCCAGAAACGAAAATCAACAGAGCGAAATTCCAGCGGATACAGGAACGAACTCAATACAAGCACGGAGCTAGAAACGAAAATCAACAGAGCGAAATTCCAGCGGATACAGGAACGAAAATCAACAGAGCGAAATTTTAAAGGAGTTAGGAACTGTACAGGAGTCATCCTCATATTTCGTACAGGCCCTTAGTGTAAATAGCATGATAAATATTTGGGAAGTGCATGAAACAAATAAAATGATAGAGCACGAGAATCTTGACGTCAGGACAATTACGCTTGGCATAAGCCTTTTGGACTGCATTGATTCAAATCTTGAAGCTTTAAATCAGAAGATATACAAAAAAATCACCACGGTGGCAAAAGATTTGGTGAAAATCGGAAAAGAAATTGAACGTGACTACTGTATTCCGATTGTAAATAAGCGCATAGCAGTAACGCCGATTGCCTTAGTAGGCGCAGCTGCCTGTAGGAATAAAGAGGACTTTGTCACAATTGCAAAAACATTAGATGAGGCGGCAAGAACCGTAGGGGTCAATTTTATCGGAGGGTATTCTGCCCTCGTATCAAAAGGCATGACAGTTGCTGACGAATACTTAATCCGTTCCATCCCACAGGCCCTTGCCTGTACAGAATGTGTCTGCAGTTCAATCAACGTAGCATCTACGAAAACTGGAATCAATATGGACGCAGTGAAACTAATGGGGGAAATTATTTTAGAAACCGCAGAGCATACAAAGGAAAATGATTCCCTAGGCTGTGCAAAACTAGTCGTTTTCTGCAATGCACCTGATGACAATCCCTTTATGGCAGGGGCTTTTCATGGTGTAACGGAAGCAGATGCGATTATTAATGTAGGGGTTAGTGGCCCGGGTGTTGTAAGAACAGCGCTTAAATCTGCAAGAGGCGAAAATTTTGAAGTCTTATGCGAAACAATTAAAAAAACAGCTTTTAAAATCACGCGCGTCGGACAGCTTGTTGCAAAAGAGGCAAGTAAGCGGCTAAATATCCCATTCGGCATTATTGATTTGTCCCTAGCGCCTACCCCGGCACAAGGGGATAGCGTGGCGGAAATTTTAGAAGAGATAGGGCTTGAATATGTCGGCGCACCGGGGACGACAGCAGCACTTGCCTTATTAAACGACAATGTAAAAAAAGGCGGGGTCATGGCATCTTCTTATGTTGGTGGACTAAGCGGTGCGTTTATTCCAATCAGTGAAGATCAAGGGATGATCAATGCGGTAAGGGCAAATGCCCTAAATCTTGAAAAACTAGAGGCAATGACCTGCGTATGCTCTGTTGGACTTGACATGGTGGCCATTCCCGGAACGACAAAAGCCACCACGATTTCTGGAATCATAGCAGATGAAATGGCAATCGGAATGATAAATCAAAAAACAACGGCAGCCCGTCTAATTCCCGTCATTGGAAAAGAAGTTGGCGATACGGTAGAATTTGGCGGACTACTGGGCTACGCCCCCATTATGGCGGTGAACCAATACGCATGTGATGCATTTGTAAACCGGGGAGGAAGGATTCCGGCACCTATACATAGCTTTAAAAATTAAAAAAGACCTAAAAGTAGAAACAAATAGGGAATGCCGTATCGCTTAAATTGGTGAAAGCTGTTGCAAATGCTATCATGTAGAAACAAATAGGAAATGCCGTACCAGTGAAATTGATGAAAGCTGTTGCAAATGCTATCATATCAATACTTCATAAAAAAGGCTTGCTAAAAAGGAACTAATGTTCTATAATATTAAAAGAGGTTAAAAAAAGAAACGCCACAAGTGTGCAGCGTAGGAGAAAAAACAAATGGCTATTGTCAATATTGCTTCAAAAAGAGCAAATAAGAGCTATACAATGGTTTCTTTATTTGCAGGGGCAGGAGGATTAGACTTAGGATTTGAGAAGAGCGGATTTAACGTAATTTGGGCAAATGATATAGATAAAGATGCATGTGCAACCCATAGACGATGGTCAAAAGCACAAGTGGTACAAGGAGATATTGGGAAAATTGGAATGAACAATATTCCTTCCTCGGATATTGTTACAGGTGGATTTCCGTGCCAAGGTTTTTCGTTGGCAGGGCCTAGAAAGCTTGACGATAAAAGGAATTCACTTTATAAACATTTTGTCAAACTAGTGGAAGATAGGCAGCCATATATATTCGTAGCAGAAAACGTGAAAGGAATTCTTACATTAGGAGAAGGCAGTATTCTAGAGGCCATTATTGAGGATTTTTCAGATAAAGGGGTAGGATATAATGTTTTCCCTACCTTAGTTAATGCAGCTGATTATGGTGTTCCGCAAGATAGGTGGCGTGTCATTATGATGGGAATCAGAAAAGATATTGGGATAAGCGAATATACGTTTCCAGAACCTTGCAGCAAAAAAGTAACGCTAAAAGAAGCCCTTCATAACATGCCGGAACCAAAAACAGCAGATATTTGCCAAGGTGCATATTCTTCCCGCTATATGAGCCGTAATCGAAAAAGAGGGTGGGAGCAAGTGTCCTATACGATTCCTGCAATGAGCAAGCAGGTTGCACTTCACCCGTCCTCCCCTGATATGATAAAAGTTGGTGAAGATTTGTGGGAATTTGGGGAAGAAGGTGTGACCAGAAGATTAAGTTGGCAAGAAGCAGCAGTGATCCAGACTTTTCCATCGAATATGGTGTTTGAAGGCAGCTTGACAAGCAAGTATAAACAAATTGGGAATGCCGTACCAGTGAAATTGGCAGAAGTTGTTGCAAAAGACGTAAAAGGAATGCTTGATGCGTATTTTGACAACAAAATGCAGCTAAAGATGGGAAGTTGATCAATGGCAGTACAAACACAACAAGGAAAAGCTTTTGAATATGCCTGCTTAAAGGCTTTATATCATGATTTAAGCGATATGCAAGAAATGGTAATTGAAGATTCAGATGCTCTTGAAACGGCAAGAAGATTTTATAAAGAACTAGATACCGTGGCAATTCATAAGATGGATAAAGGGGCGAGGGCGGCAGTAAAGATCGTAAAAAGATTAGAGCCACTGTTAGAGAATCCAGATGACAATACACCTCTTTATCTGGCAATACAGGAAGATGCCAAGGGAAAATCCGGTGATGTTCGGGATATTGTATGCATTAGAAAACAAAATGGGTGGGAAATTGGCTTTTCGTGCAAACATAACCATACAGCGGTGAAACACTCAAGACTTTCTCAAACAATAGACTTTGGAAAGCAATGGTTTGGGAAAGCGTGTTCCCAAGCATATTTTGTGGAAATTTCACCTGTTTTTCAAAGGTTGCTTATGTACCGGATTGCCTTAAAAAAATGGGAGGGGTTAACTGACAAAGAAAATATTGCCTATGTGCCGATATTAAGTGCATTTATGAAGGAACTGAAAAGACTAGATAAAAAATATCCCGAAGTGATTCCAGGGGAATTGGTTCAATATCTTTTAGGAAGAAATGATTTTTATAAAATTATTACAGACGAGTCAAGGAATATTACAACTATACAAGCGTATAATCTTTTTGGGACATTAAATCAAGCTTCCAAAAAAGTCAAGCCAATACAGAAGGTACATCAACTCTTACTTCCAACCAAATTTTATGATATTAGTTACAAAAAAGGTTCAAGAACTACTATTATTGTAACATGTGATGGCGGTTGGTCTTTTTCATTTAGAATCCATAATGCAAGCAAAGCTGTTGAGCCATCATTAAAATTTGATATACAGCTAACAGGAATACCACCACAACTGCATACACAGGTAGAACCATGGAAAAACTAAAAGAAGGAATCCAGCAGCCACAAGGGAGTAATGGGCTATATCCGTAGTTTTGCGTTTGACAGATAAGAAACCCGTAGCCACAAGGAAACATCATACTTCTAAACGGGATGATTTGATCACAAAAGGGGAAACCAACAGCTACCAGGAAACACCACATAGGAGAATAAAATGTTTTCAAATAAAACATTATTTAAATTAATATTGCCACTTATATTTGAACAGCTGCTTGCCATGTCGGTTGGAATTGTAGATACGGCTATGGTATCTTCCCTTGGAGAGGCGGCTGTGTCCGGTGTTTCGCTCGTTGATATGATAAACCAGTTGATGATTAGTATTTTTGCAGCCCTTGCTACAGGCGGTGCAGTTGTTACAGCCCAGTATATTGGACATAAGGAAAACAAAAAAGCCTGCCAATCTGCAAGCCAGCTTATGCTGATAGCGGTCTGTATTTCTATTTTCATCATGGGACTATGCCTATTGCTTCATCGACCGATACTGAAGTTGGTGTTTGGAACAATTGATGCGACTGTTATGAATAATGCGGTTATTTATTTGGTGATTTCTGCACTTTCCTATCCATTTTTAGCATTATATAATTGTGGAGCATCGCTATTTCGTGCGATGGGCAACTCTAAAATATCTTTGCAAGTTTCCATATTGATGAATATCGTGAATGTCATATTTAACTCTATTTTCATTTTTGCAATGCATATGGGTGTTGCAGGTGCGGCCTATGGCTCTTTGATTTCAAGGGCTGTTGCGGCAATCGTTATCGTTCTTATGCTACGAAGCCATAAGAACATCGTCCACTTTATAAAATTTCAATGGCCATTTTTTCAAAAAGATATGGGGAAAAAAATTTTATATATTGGCGTACCAAATGGACTAGAAAACGGCATGTTTCAATTGGGGCGTATTTTGGTCGTTTCCATTATTTCTACTTTTGGGACAACGCAGATAGCGGCCAATGCAGTCGCGAATAATTTAGATGCGCTTGGCATCATCCCTGGAAGTGCATTGGGCCTTGCTATGATAACCGTCATTGGGCAATGTGTAGGTGCCGGAGATTATGAACAGGTCGAATACTATACGAAAAAGATATTAAAAGCAACCTATATAACAATGGCGGCAGTTGTTGGAGTAATCCTGCTGACACTGCCGTATATCCTTCAGATTTATAGCCTTTCCGATGAAACCTTGAACCTATCCATGACGCTTGTTAGAATACACAACGGCTGTGCCATATTTTTTTGGCCGATGGCTTTTGTACTGCCGAATGCGCTAAGAGCTTCGAATGATGTTAGATTTACAATGTATGTCACTACGCTATCCATGTGTCTATTCCGGATTCTATTCAGCTTGATTTTAGGCCGATGGCTTGGACTTGGGGCCATTGGCGTATGGATTGCAATGGTGCTCGACTGGATTTTTAGAGCGAGCCTATTTGCGTATCGTTTCCTTAGCAAGAAATGGCAGAAAATAAAATTAATATAGACTTTTTGATATTTTTATGCAAGAAATGGCAGAAAATAAAATTAAGATAGGCTTTTTGATATTTTTATGTAAGAAATGGCAGAAAATAAAATTAATATGGACTTTTGGATGCTTTTATGTCAGAATTAGTAAATAGTGATCATGGCTTTTTGATGTTTGTAAAATGAAAGGAATTGTGTATCCGGATAAAATATGGTATACTATATAGATATGTAATGCTAAGCTGAAAATTGCCCTTTCAACAACATCTTGATTCATGACGATAGATTGTGCACAATTTGTTGTAGGTGTATCCGCGAAAGAGGATAGATGTAAGTTGTGCACAAAAGACCTGTGGAGGTGAATTGCTTGAGCAATCGAGAAGATTATTTAGATAATTTATTAAGGACCGTTACCGACGGTTCGGCTAAGCAACAAAAGGCTTTGAAAACAGATGATGAGTTTCTGGACGATTTTGAAAAAGAGATGGAAGACATGGATACAACCTCTTTTTTGGATGACTTTGAGCAGGGACTGGATGGACTTGATTCGAAAAAAACGGTAGAAGATGCAGATAATATGGTAGTGGACACCATGCGTGGGGAATCGTTTGGCGGAATCGAAGAAGACGAAGATCTGGAAACAGAGCCAAAAGCAGAGGATGATATCCAATTAGAAGAACTAGAAACGATGCTAAAAGCTGCCATGGAAGCGGATGTGCCGGATGAAGAGCCGGAAATGGAAGTAGATACTCTGTCGGATATGGATTTAGATATGTTGCCGGAAGAGGATTCTACGATGAATAATGGCAGTTCTAAGACGAATACACAAAAAAATGACATGCTATCCCTAGATGATATGGATTTAGATGACATGCATATAGATGAATTGTCTGAAAACGACAAAGATATTTTGGATATCTTAACCGATATGGAACATGAGGGGTTAGAAGACCTTTCCGATATGCTAAAGGCAAATGGAAAAGCCGCAGATGATGTAAAAGATGCGACTTTAGAAGAAGGGAAAAAGGGCAGGAAAGGAAAAAAAGAGAAGAAACCAAAGAAGGAAAAGCTTCCCAAAGGTGAAAAGCCTCCAAAAGGTGAAAAAGCCCCAAAAGCGAAAAAGCCTCCAAAAGAGAAAAAACCGAAAAGGGAAGAAGGGGAAAAGGGTCCTTTTGGAAAAGCTTTGCAAAAGGTAGCCCTAATCGTATTTGGGGAAGATGATGAGATTGCCGAGATTCCCCTTCCAGACGATCTGGATATAGAAAATATGTCTGAGGAAGATATCCTGGCATGGAAAAAACAGGAAAAAGCGAGGCTAGACCAAGAAGAAGCAGAGCTCAAAAAAGCAAAGAAAGAAGAAAAAGCCCAACAGAAAAAAGAAAAGAAAGATCTAAAGGCACAGACAAAGAAAGCAAAACCGCCGAAACCACCAAAGCCACCAAAGGAAAAAAAGCCAAAAGAGGTAGATACCTCTCCGCCACTGCCAAAAGGTCCCCTTGTTCTTATTTTGCTTATGGGAGCTTCTATTATTGTTTTGGTGCTTCTATCAAGCCAATTTGTAGGATATACAGTCAGCGTTAGTCAAGCTGAAAGTGCATATGCTGAAGGAGATTACGTAGAGGCTTATAAAATCCTTTATGGAACGAAAATAAAAGAAGTAGATCAATCATTATATGATAAGGCGTATTTAAATGCACTGATGCAAAGGGAATGGCAGGCTTATCAAGTATATAACAAACAGAAACAATATCCGGAGGCTTTAAATGCACTCGTTTGCGGAACGGGCAGATATAACAAGAATTATGAAGCGGCACAAATGGCAGGGGTGGAGGCAGAGTATGATAAGATGTTAAAATCAATCAGCAAGCAGCTATCAAAGAAATTCAAATTATCTGTCGAAGATGCACAGAAACTATATGATATAGGAGAGAAAAAAGAGTATACGCAAAAACTCTACGAGGTGCTTCATAGCGTAGGGCTAGCTCAAAATGAATAATGCGAGGCTTTGTACAGCAACCTTTACCGCACCTTGCATTTCGAACAAATGTACGTATATGTCGGTATTTACCTAATCATTGACATGCCGGTGTACCGGTTCGTTCAAGCGTTTGCGCATACAGTAATGAATTCTAATGGTTCAACTACAAATAATACCGATGCACCGGTTCGTGCGAGTGTTCGCTCACGGTAGAAATGAGGAAAATATGATAGCGATCATTGATTATGACGCGGGCAATTTAATGAGTGTGCAAAAAGCACTCGATTATATGAATGAGGTCAGCATCATCACTCGGAATCCGAAGGAAATACTCTTGGCAGATAAAATTATTTTGCCGGGGGTTGGAGCTTTCGGTGATGCGATGGAGAACCTAAAGAAATTTGAAATGGACAAAGTCATAAAAGAGGCCGTAAGCAGACAAATCCCACTGCTTGGAATTTGTCTGGGCTTACAGCTGCTATTTGCTGGCAGTGAAGAAAACGGTGGCGTAGAGGGGCTAAACCTGTTGCCCGGGGCAATCATAAAATTCCCCCAAATAGCCGAACTTAAAATTCCCCATATGGGTTGGAACTCCTTAAAATTAAAAGGAACTGGAAGGCTTTTTACAGATTTGCCCGATGATTCGTTTGTATATTTTGTACATTCCTATTATCTAAAAGCAGAAGACCCTGCAATTGTAAAAGCACTTACAGACTACGGTGTGCCTTTCCATGCATCCGTAGAATATGGGAATCTGTTTGGCTGTCAATTCCATCCGGAGAAAAGCAGTGATACAGGCCTTCATATTTTAAAAAATTTTGCGAAAATGGGAAATAAAAATACATGTTCATGACCATAGGATTTAGGTGCATACTATAACAAAGGATGCGTCCATGACAATAAGATTTGCATATGTGCTATGCGTTTTAAGTGCATATGGATCGTACGCAGATGGGAGTTAATCGAAATGCTAACCAAACGAATCATACCATGTTTAGATGTACATAATGGACGTGTGGTAAAGGGTGTTAATTTCGTGAATTTAAGAGATGCAGGAAATCCGGTAGAGGTAGGTAGCGCTTACGATAAAGCGGGGGCTGACGAACTGGTATTTTTAGATATTACAGCTTCTAGCGATGCAAGGAATACGGTTGTTGATATGGTGCGGAAAGTAGCACAGACAGTCTTTATCCCATTTACTGTTGGAGGCGGCATCCGTAGTGTAGAGGACTTTAAAATACTGCTTCGAGAGGGTGCGGATAAAATATCCATTAATTCTTCTGCCATTGAGCATCCGATGCTTATTAGCGAGGCGGCTGAAAAATTTGGTAGCCAATGTGTGGTTGTAGCAATTGATGCGAAGAGGAGTGCGGACGGCAATCGCTTTCATGTATATAAAAATGGAGGAAGGATCAATACCGGCCTAGATGCAGTAGAATGGGCGATGAAAGCAAACCGCCTGGGGGCCGGAGAAATTTTGCTGACAAGTATGGACTGCGATGGTACAAAAGCAGGCTATGACATTGCCTTGACAAAGACAATCGCAGAAAATGTTTCCATACCGGTTATTGCTAGCGGAGGGGCAGGCACAAAAGAACATTTTTACGATGTACTTACCGAAGGGAAGGCAGATGCGGCATTAGCGGCATCATTATTCCACTATAAAGAACTGGAAATTAAGGATTTGAAAGAATATTTGGAGGCGCGGAAAGTTCCGGTAAGGAAGTAATGCCACACCAAGTGTTCCATGTGAGGGAAACGTAATGGGAATGATTCAAAACGATTGGCTGGATGCAATTGGGGAAGAATTTAAGAAACCATACTATGGAAAACTGTATCAATTTATTTGTGAGGAATATAACACAAAAGTGATATATCCTCCGGCAGATGATATATTCAATGCCTTTCATTTTACCCCTTTAAGCCAAGTAAAGGTATTGATATTGGGACAGGATCCCTATCATAATGAAGGGCAGGCACATGGGCTTAGCTTTTCCGTAAAGCCAAACATAGCAATCCCGCCTTCTCTGGAAAATATTTACAAAGAGCTAAAAGATGATTTAGGCTGTGCGATACCTAAGAATGGATATCTGGAAAAATGGGCAAAGCAAGGTGTGCTGATGCTCAATACCGTGTTGACAGTAAGGGCACATCAGGCAAATTCCCATCAAGGAAAAGGGTGGGAGTACTTTACTGATGCTGTGATACATGCAGTGAATGCACAAGAACGCCCTTTGGTCATTTTATTATGGGGACGTCCGGCACAGATGAAGAAATCAATGCTGACCAATCCAAAACATAAGATTTTGGTGGCGCCCCATCCAAGTCCTCTTTCTGCCTACAAGGGATTTTTTGGCTGTAAACATTTTAGCAAAGCCAATGAATTTTTAATAAAAAATGGTGTTGTGCCAATCGATTGGCAGATAGATGATATTTTGTAGCAACAGGCCTGCTATGATGAATAAAAAATCATAGTAGGCCTGTTGCCACCAAAAGCAGTATTGCCTGATGAAGTGCCATGAGCCTTGCACTTTGCAAACGATTGACTTTTTTCCACTCAGCCGTTAAAATACAAATAGCAGTCAGATAGGAAAAGGCGAACAAAAAAATTTGCCTATGGTGAGAGGACATTTATTATGATAGCGGACAATATAACGGTTGCGGAGATTAAAAAAACAAATAGAAATAATATCTATAGACTGTTAAGAGCGAAGCCTAATTCAACAAAGCAGGATATAGTGGCTGATTTAAAATTAAGCCTACCCACTGTAACGACAAATTTAGTTCAATTTATTGAAGCAGGACTTGTTGTTGAAAGCGGGTCATTTGGAAATGCGATAGGCAGACGTGCAAGCACGTTTTCAATTGTGCCAGAAGCTAAAATTGCCATTGGAATAGACATAACAAAGAAGTATATTACGATTGTCGGCGTTAATTTGATTGGTGAGATTGTATATCGGAAACGGTTCAAAGAAGAATTTAAATTAAATAGTGATTACTGTACGATCGTTGCATCTATCGTAAAAGAGTTGAGCGTGGAACAAAAATATAGTACAAAGCAAATACTGGGGGTAGGTATCGGTATCCCGGGGCTTATAAAGAATAATGGGCAAACTGTCTTTTATGGGAAGACATTAACGGATTTTACAGGGCTTACCATTGATTTCTTCCAGGAGTTTATACCATATCCGTGTCGTTTTATAAAGGATGCAAATGCGGCTTGCTTAGCAGAAACGTGGTTTGCAGAATATTCGGAGGATGTATTCTATATTTCGCTTAGCAACTATGTTGGCGGCTCGGTCAGGATAAATAATAAAGAATATATAGGGGAAGGTACGCGTAGCGGTGAGGTTGGGCATATAACCATTATACCGGATGGTCTTGCGTGCTACTGTGGAAAGTATGGATGCGTAGATACTTATTGTAGTGCATTACGGTTATCGGAACATGTGAACGAAGATTTGGATACATTTTTTAAACAGTTAAGAAACAAAGATCAGGATTGCTTGAAAAAGTTTGACGAATATATTGGCTATTTAGCGCTTGCGGTGAATAATGTACGGATGCTTTTTGACTGTAAAATAATATTGGGCGGCTATGTTGGAGCCTATTTCGATGATTACCTTGAAAAACTAAAAACATTGCTGGCGGAACGAAATTCTTTTGAACATAGCGGGGAATATGTGGCAGTATGTAAATGGAAACGAGATGCAATCGCAGCCGGTGCGGCAATTCTTTATCTTGATGAATTTATGAAAGGGGTTTAAAGATACTTAAATAAAGGCACGAAAGAGTTGCATTATTTCGGTGGAGAGATTGACTATCAAGGCTTTAAAGATAATTAAATACAGGCACAAAAGAGTGTAGTGAGGGAGTGTATATGTCGTTACAGCTTATATTTGGAAATTCAGGCAGTGGAAAATCTGAATTTATACAAAGCCATATCATGGGAGAGTCAGCGGCGCAAATGGATACCAACTTCTATATGCTTGTCCCGGAACAGTTTACGATACAAAACCAATGGGAACTGGTAAGTCGCCAGGAGCATCATGGGATCATGAATATAGATGTTGTGAGCTTTCAACGTTTGGCATATCGTGTATTTCATGAACTGGGCATGCATGATTTAAAAGTACTTGAGGAAACCGGTAAAAATTTTGTGTTGCGCAAAGTGGCGGAAGAGAAAAAAGATGAGCTTAAAATGCTTGGTGCAAACCGAAGGAAGTGCGGTTATATAAACGAAATAAAATCGGTTATTTCTGAATTGACCCAGTATCGGATTAAGCCGGATATGCTGAAGGAATTTTTAGAGGATGCGCGGCATTCGGCGGCCTTTCGCTATAAATTAGCAGATATCAATACAATCTATGAGGGGTTTTTGGAATTTTTGCAGGGATCTTACATTACTGCAGAAGAAGTATTGGAGGTATTAGCCGATGTGGTGGACCAATCTGCACTTTTAAAAGGAAGTGTGGTTATATTAGACGGTTTTACAGGATTTACACCAATACAATATCATTTGCTGGAACAGCTGATGAAAGTTGTAAAAGACGTCTATGTAACAATAGCGATGGACAAACGGGAAGACCCTTTTACATGCCTTGGCATACAGGAGCTTTTTTTTATGAGCAAAGAAACAGTCCATGCCTTGATGCAGATTGCAGATAGGACAAAAACGCAGGTAAAGGAACCAATTAAGATATGGCATGGACCAAACAGCCGATTTTTTAAGGCACCGGCGCTGCTTTGGCTGGAGCAGAACTTATTTCGCAAAAGCCCGGCCGTTTATGGCGAAGAAGTCGCTGATATTTTCATGTACAGCCTGCCAAATCCAAGGCAGGAGCTAGTGTTTTTGGCAGAGGAAATCTGTCGCCTTGTAAGGGAAGAGGGATATCGGTATAAAGATATTGCAATTGTTTGTGGCGATACACAACTATATGGCAACTATGCAGAGGAAATTTTTCCCAGTTATCATATTCCACTGTTTTTAGATAAAAAGAAAAATTTGCTGTTTCAGCCATTGACCGAATTAATTCGAAGTACCCTTCTTGTTGTAGAACAGGATTTTTCCTATGAACATGTCATTTCTTATTTGCGTTGTGGTTTGGCTGGATTTGCCGAAAAAGAGATTGATTTATTGGAAAATTATGTATTAGCGAACCGCATTCGTGGATATAGGCGATGGAAGGAAAAATGGGTACGCTTAAATGGGGTTTCGGCGAATAAAGAGCTTGCAGAGGAAGAACTGGCGGCGGTCAATGAGGTGCGGGAGAGGATCGTACAGCTATTTGAAACGATTCGGGCAATTCGTAGCAAACGGACAACGGTAATCGAAAAGACAAGGGCATTGTATGGACATATGCAGGAGCTAAAAGTCCAAATGCAGTTGGAGGAAAGGGCAAAATTTTTTTCAAAAAATGGGGAACCTACTTTGGCAAAGGAGTATGAGCAGGTCTATAAAATTGTGATAGATTTGCTTGACAAGTTTGTGGAACTTCTTGGGGAAGAATCTATGACGGGAAAAGAGTACCGTGAAATTTTAGAAGCAGGCTTTGAGGCGGCAAGCATTGGAATCGTTCCGCTTGGCTATGACAGGGTGGTGTGTGGGGATATTGAGCGGACCCGCCTCTCCCCGATTAAAGTATTGTTTTTTGTAGGCGTAAATGATGGGTTTATACCAAAATCTGCAGTAAATGGAGGGATGATATCCCAACAGGAGCGCGAGGTTTTAGCGAAGAACCATATGCAACTAAGCCCGACCATACGGGAAAGGAGCTTTATACAGAAATTTTATCTGTATTTGACGCTGACAAAACCGAGCGAGAAATTATATCTTACGTGGTTTCGGGTCAGCTCCGAAGGAAAGGAAGCAAGAAAATCATACCTGGTTGGAACTTTGCAAACGATGTTTCCAAATATATTACTTAGAGCTTTGCAATCGTCTCGTTTAAAAGATGATTCTGCTTTTAAAAATCCCCCGATCGGTGTTTCAGATCGAAAAAGCATGGCACAGGAACTTGCTCATATTGTAACCCCAAAAAGTAGCCGTTCTTTTTTTGTAGAGGGGCTAAATAGGGCGAAACAGGGGAAAACCACCCCGGTATGGCGCACGCTATATCAGTGGTATGAACAAGATTCCTACTGGGCAGATGCGATAAAACCATTTTTTTATGCAGCATTTCCAAACGATGAAGAACAGCGTATCGGCAAGGATATTACAAGGGCATTATATTCTACGGTACTAGAAAACAGCGTAAGCAGGCTAGAGCGGTTCTGCTCTTGTGCATTTTCCCATTTTTTGGACTATGGGCTTTTACTTAAGGAACGTCAGCTAGGGGAATTTGCCGCTTCGGACTTGGGCAGTCTATTTCATACGGCAATCGAGCGTTATGCAAGGAACATGCAGGAGGCAGGTTTTCATTGGTTTGACGTTCCGCCAAACATGAAAGAAAAACTGATGGAACAGGCAATCATAGACACTTTAGCAGAAACAGGGAATCCTATGCTATTTGATGGAGCGAGGAATGCCTATACGATAGAGCGTGTGAAACGTATTTTAAGGAGGAGCATTGACACAATTTCACACCAGATAGAAGAAAGCCATTTTTTCCCGGAGGACTACGAGGTTTTCTTTTCCTTTGAACAAGATCTGCAGTCGGTGGATTTTGCATTGGATGAGAAGGTTTTACGAGATGAGAAGATGCGTCTTAGCGGGAGAATTGACCGGATGGATACGAAAGAGTGCGAGGATAAATTATATGTAAAAATCGTTGACTACAAGTCGGGGAATACACAATTTCAGCTTATTTCCGTCTATTATGGACTCCGGCTACAGCTTGTGGCCTATATGAATGCGGCCGTAGAACTATTAAAAAAGAAGTATCCGGATCGGAAGGTCGTTCCTTCGGGCATGTTTTACTATCATGTAGACGACCCAATTGTAGAAGGAGATGCAAGCTCTAGTGAAGCGGAAATCCGCGAAAAAATATTTGAGCAGCTAAAGCTAAAAGGCATGGGAAGTGATGCCACAGATACGAGTGTCAGTAAAAAATCACAGCAGGTAGCAGATAGTGAAATGCAGATCATTTCAAACTATGTAAATCGTAAAATACAGTCTATTGGCAGCCAGATAATCGATGGCAACATCAAGGCAAATCCATATCTGCTTGGAGATAAGAGCGGATGCGACTATTGCCCCTACCACGGTGTATGTGGATTTGACAAAAGATTGCCGGGCTATGGATACCGCCGTTTGCCGGATTTAAAAAAGAAAGAGGAGATCTTGGAAAAGATGCAGGAATTTATTCACCCCGAATAAATACCCTGTTGCTTGCGGCGTCACCGTTTAGCCGTAACCCCAAAGATACTTCGCTGATTGTGCATCACCGTTCAACTGTAACTCTGAGTAAATACCCCGCCGCTTGCGGTGTCACCGTTCAACTGTAACCCCAAAGATACCCTGTTGCTTGCGGCGGGGAGATTCATTGAAATGGAGAAAAAACGCTTGACTAGATAGGGAGGTAGCTTCCAATGAATAAATGGACAAAGGAACAACGGCAGGTTATCGATGCAAGGAACCGCAATCTTTTGGTAGCGGCGGCGGCGGGTTCCGGTAAAACTGCCGTACTGGTAGAACGTATTATTGGGAAAATAATGGATAACATGTATCCGGTGGATATCGATCAGCTTCTTGTGGTAACTTTTACAAATGCGGCGGCTGCAGAAATGCGGGAGCGAATCTCAGATGCAATCGGAGAAGCGTTAAAGGCTTCCCCTGAAAATACCCATCTGCAAAAACAGCAGACACTGTTGCATAGTGCACAAATAACGACCATTCATAGCTTTTGCCTTTATGTCATACGAAACTATTTTCATCGGATTGAGATAGAGCCTAATTTTCGTGTGGGTGAAGATGGAGAATTAAAACTCATGAAGTTAGAGGTGCTAGATGACGTACTGGAAACATTTTATGCAGAGGGAAAAGAGCAGTTCATTCAGCTGGTAGAAACCTTTGCAGTGGGGAAACATGATCAGCAGCTAAAGGAGCTGGTACTGCAGCTGTTTGAATTTTCAATGAGCGACCCATGGCCGTCGCAATGGCTAAAAGACTGTATTTTGCCTTATAAGCTTGCTGATATGGGGCAATTTGAGGAGTTGCCCCATTTTAAGGTTCTGCAAACTTATTTATTGGCATTGACGAAAGAATGGGCGCAGGCAATGAACTACTGTTATGAGGTAAGCCAGGAAACGGATGGACCAAACATGTATGGGCCTTTACTAGAGAAGGAGGCAAATGCATTCGAAGAGATGCAAACTTGCAAAGCGTATGCATCCTTTTATCAAAAATTGGCAGAATTTTCTTTCGGCCGGCTGCCGGCGGCAAGAGGCTTTCAAGGAGATATAGAGAAAAAAGCAATGGTTATGGACGTGCGCAATGAAGTAAAAGACTCTGTGAAAAAAGTGATTTCACAGTTTTTCTATCAATCTCCAATGGATATGGTGGAAGGCTTAAAGAAAAATGAACCTGTCGTAGAAATGCTCTTAGAATTGACCCATGCGTTTGCAAGTGCATTTGCAGAGGAAAAAAAGGATAAAAATCTGGTAGACTATAATGATTTGGAGCATTTTGCCCTAAAAATCCTAGTCAAAGAAGACACAAAGGAACCGACAAGGACGGCTCTTGAACTACAGCAGCTGTATGAAGAAATTATGGTAGATGAGTATCAGGACAGCAATTTTGTACAGGAAACGATCCTAACTGCAATTTCAAAGGAGCGGGAGGGAATCTATAATATGTTTATGGTTGGCGATGTGAAACAGAGCATCTATCGCTTTCGCATGGCAAGGCCGGAACTATTTATGGGAAAATATAATTCGTATACCATGACAGAAAGTGAAAAACAGCGGATAGATTTGCATAAAAATTTTAGGAGTAGAGAGAATATTATAGAAACTGTAAATGATGTATTTAAAATGATTATGGCAAAAGATCTTGGCAACATCGCGTATGACGATTTAGCGGCATTAAATTTAGGCGCCACCTTCAAAGAAGCAGCTGTAAAGATGGACGAAGAGGAGGCGGCGAAAGGAATGCCGGGCAGCATGTCCCATCAAAGAAAAGAAGCTGACAAAAAACAGTTTCAAACGGAAGTCCTTGTGATAGACATCGACAAATTTAAAGAGCGCAAGGAAGAGGGCAGATTGCCTAAAGAAATGGAAACGGATCGCAAAGAAGTAGAAGCGGCTGTTGTGGCATCAAAAATAAAACGGCTGATCAAGGAACAGCAGGTATTTGATGCGAAATCAAACATGCTTCGTCTTGCAAAATATAGCGATATTGTTATTTTGCTAAGGAGTTTAAGCGGATATTCAGAAACCTTTGTGCAAATATTGGGCGCGAAAGGCATTCCGGCGCATGCCACTACAGGCACAGGCTATTTTTCAGCGATCGAGGTGCAGACCATCCTGAATTTACTACGTTTGATTGACAATGAAAGGCAAGACATACCTATGGCGGCCGTCCTACATTCTCCGATTGTAGGGCTAAGCGGGGAAGAACTAGCAGTGGTTCGTTCACAGTTTAAAGGCATGAACTTCTATGAGGCAGTTTTTTCTTACGCAAGAAAATCCGATGAACAAAAATCCAATGGGCAAAGAGTGGACGAAGAAAACGTGAATGGACAAAGGGCAGACGAACAAAAATTCAACGGGCAAAGAGTGGATGAAGAAAACGTGAATGGACAAAGGGCAGACGCGGTAGAGAGAAAGCTACATCGGTTTTTGGCGCAATTAAATAAGTTTCGGATGTGGGTCAGCTACAAGCCAATCCATGCACTACTTTATGATGTCATGGAGGAGACCGGGTATTGGGATTATGTGTATGCAATGCCGGGAGGGCTTATAAGGCGCGGAAATTTAGAAATGCTGTTGGAGAAAGCAATTACATATGAGAAAACCAGCTACAAGGGACTGTTTCATTTTATCCGCTATATGGATCAACTGCAAAAATATGAGGTTGATTTTGGCGAGGCAGAAACCAATGAACAGGAACAGGCAGTACGCATTATGAGCATCCACAAAAGCAAAGGACTAGAATTTCCAATCGTGATTGTTGCCGGCATGGGAAAGCAGTTTAACAGGCAGGATATCAGAGGAAAGATGGTGCTGCACCCACAGCTTGGACTGGGGGTAGATGTGATTGATCCAATACGCAGGACGAAAACGGCATCTTTGATGAAGCAGGTGCTTGCAAGCCAGACGAACATAGAAAATATTGGAGAAGAACTGCGTGTATTATATGTGGCGCTCACCCGTGCAAAAGAAAAACTGATTCTAACTGGAACGCTGAAAAAAGCTGAGGAAAAACTGCTTCAAATGGAATACACAAGAATTTCTAAGGAAGGTAGCTTGCCGTTCCTTGCTCGTCTAAATGCAGGCAGCTTTTTTGACTGGGTACTTCCGGCTCTGAAAAGCTATGAGGGGAAATATGACATAGCACTCTTAGAACCGCAATACTTGCTTGCAGAGCAGGTGCAGGAGGAAATCACGCAGGAACGCACAAGGGTAGCCGTACTGCACGATTTAGCAGAGGTGGATTTGGAACTAAAAAAACAGGTAGGGGAGCGCCTATCTTACGTATACCCCTATGAGCAGGAAAAAGACAGGAAGAGGAAAGTGTCTGTATCAGAATTAAAACATCGCATGTTACAGCTGCAAGAAGAGGAAAATACGGATTATTTATTCCAAACAGAGGCGCGTATGGATCCTTTATTCCAAGAAGAGGAAGATACAGATCCTTTATTCCAAACAGAGGATGGTACAGATCCTTTATTCCAAGAAGAGGAAGATACGGATCCTTTATTCCAAGAAGAAAAAGATACGGATTCTTTATTCCAAGAAGAAAAAGATATGGATCCTTTATTCCAAGAAGAGGATGGTACGCCATATTCGCTTTTGCCGGAAATTATTCCATATATTCCTAAATTTATGCAGAATATAGAGGAATATGAAACAAAGGACAATGGGCAGATTGTGAATAAGGGAGTTCTTAGGGGAACAGCACTGCATCGAATTTTGGAATGCTTTGATTTTACAAGAGAATTTGAAACCTTAGATCTTCAAATAGAAGAAATGGTGAAAAGAAAACGGATTGACCGGCAGATGACAGAACTTGCGCCCACGTTTGCCATAAATAAATTTCTGAGTTCCACACTTGCAAAGCGGATACAAAAGGCGGCAAGGGCCGGGAAGCTTCAAAAAGAAAAACCCTTTGTTATGGGAAAGGTGGCGAAAGAGGTATTAGAGGAGAGCGACAGTGGGGAATTGATACTTGTACAGGGAATCATTGACGTTTTTTTTGAAGAAGGCGGGGAATTTGTAGTGGTAGACTATAAAACAGACCGTGTAGGTCATGCAGGGGAACTAAAGAACCGCTATGCCTTACAGCTTAACCTATATGAAGAAGCGCTTGTAAAAGCAATGGGAAAGCAGGTGAAAGAAAAAATAATATATTCGTTTCACCTCGCGGAAGAAATTTATATTTGATAAGGGAAATTTAATATAGGGAAATGGGAAAACAACATAACTACGTTTGCCAATTATAATGATTTTTTTACGTCCCCCTTGAGGCTGTCTGAAAACCAAATTTTCCCCAAACGAATACACTGTATATAGCGGTTTTATCTTCATTTAGTGCGATATATTGTATTTTAAAATTTGATTTCGGGAGTTTTCGGACAATTTCCCATTCATTTCGGGTATCTGGGTTGTAGTTTTGAAATGGGAGAAGTATTTATTCCGAATAAAGAAATCACAGATAAATAGGTCAATGTCAACAAGGGAGCTGGATGGACAGAAGCTATTGATGCTATCACGGCATCTAAGGAACTGTTCTTTAATAACCTTAACATCTGACTTGGTCTTTTTCCGCCATGCTGCGTCATCTTGTCAAGTTTATTTTGTCACAGCCCCTAACGAACTTTTAGAGGAAATCAACTGCGCTGATTTCACAGATCGCACCAATCATAATGTCATACGTCTCCCAATTTTCTACAGGCCTATTTCTTCTATTTTGGAAATTGGCAAATTAGTAGCTTCCGAGATTTGTTCAAGGCCTAGCCCGAAACTCAACAGCTTTTTGGCTGTTTCTATTTTTTCATTTTGAGCCTTTTCATGTTCTGCTAATCTATCTTTCTCAGCTTTCAGTCTAACTTTCTTGGCTTCTAAGCTAGCTTTTTTGGCTTCCAATCTAGCTTTCTCAATTTCTTTGTGGGCTTTTTCCGATACTTCCAATCTGCCTTTTTCTAATGCTTCCGCTTCGATCCTGTCAAATATCCTCTCAATCGCATACGTCATATCGTTTGCACCCCCTTTCTTTAAGTTGCTGATTGTAGAGCCTAGGATTTCCTTCTCGCCAGGCTTCACTTTTTTAAACAGCACATCTTTTAGCCAATCCATCAGATCTACCTGCTCATCGTTCGACAGCCTCGTAAAAAGCCCGGAAATGCTCTTTAGGCTATTTTTAAACTGCTCCGAATCGTGGTCCTTGTCGAGCAGGAACACGGAGGATAGGAGCGTTCCGATCTCTTCTAGCTCCCCATCCTCGTACCTGTTGACGTTTAGGAGGATGTACTCGAAATCCACGGTGCGGTTTCCAAACTCCCCATAGTCGCTTAGATACTGCCGGAAGCTTTTTACGACCGTCCAGTCCTCATAGCTGTTGTACAGGACGATCGGGACAATGGCGGGAAGCTTATATCCTTTCCGATCCCGCTCGTTTTCATCCGTATCGCCAAATATCCTGCGCCAAAGCTCCGTCATATAGATCAGGAGCCGAAACGGCCGTATAATTTATCATTGCCCTATTGACAGAAGGAAATTTCTGTGATATTCTAAAGTTACATTTAGTTTATTCAATAAACTAAATGGCTTACAGTACCGACCCATACGTAATATGAAAGAGAAAGGTTGAGCGGTAGCGTTTTGCGGCATCTACTGGTGTGTAGCCTATAGATCCGTAGATGCAGATGGCATCAATTGTACAGGTGCATCGTAGCATGGCGGATGAAAAAACAAAGCCATCGAAAGTGCCCAATAGGGAAATAAAAGGTATTCCACAAATAGAAAGATGTAGATTGTGGGATTAGTTTTTGACACAGCGCAAAAGGCAAAATGCACAAGGTTTGTCAATTTTTAGTTTAAAAATTAACAGATTTATTATAAAAAATAAATTTTTTAAAAAAACCACTTGACTAATATGTGCAATATGCTATAATTTGATGGTAACTTAAACGTTGTTTTAAACAATTAGTTTATATGAAAAAAGGAGGAAAAAGATGAGACAGACAGACAGACAGACAGACAGACAGACAGACAGACAGACAGACAGACAGACAGACAGACAGACGGGCGGACAAGCAAGCAGGATCTTAGCGTTGCTTTTGGCATTCTTAATGCTAACGCTCACTGCTTGTGGAAGTAGCACATCGTCAGATAGTTCAGATGGTGGGACATCGACGAAAGATGACAAAGAGACAACAAGCGAGGCAGTAGACCATATCAACGTCTATTCATTTACAGATGAAGTACCTGGTATGCTAGAAGACTATACGAAAGCAAATAATCTGCCGGACGACTACTTCAAAGTAACTATTATTGCTACGACTGATGGTGCATATCAGCCAGCCCTTGATGAAGCGCTTGCAAGTGGTACGGTTGATATTTTTTGTGCGGAAGCGGCATTTATTAAAAAGTATGTCGAGAATGAAATGACTGCTTCTTATGAGGAGCTGGGGATTGATGTAGCGGCAGAGACAAAAGCGGCAGGAATCGCACCTTACACGATTGATGTCGGTAGTGATGCAAACGGTGTTTTAAAAGGCTTGGGCTATCAGGCTACCGGTGGGGCATTTATTTATCGCCGCAGCCTTGCCAAAGAAGTATTGGGCTCCGATGATCCTGCCACGGTTGCTGCAGCGATTTCCGATTGGGATAAATTCATTGATGTTGCACGTCAGATGAAAGCGGCAGGTTATGCGATGGTTTCAGGGATTGGCGATGTCTGGCATCCGCTTGAAAACAGCCGTGCAGGAAAATGGGTTGACGAAGACAATAACCTTGTACTCGATCCGAATGTTGAAAAGTTCTTTGAACTTGCAAAGACCATGAAAGAGGAGGGCCTTCACAATAGCACAACGGACTGGGCAGAAGCATGGTTTGCCGATATGTCAGGTACAGGCGATCGCCCTTGCTTTGGTTTCTTTGGACCGGCATGGCTCATCAACTATACGATGAAGGATAACTGCGGCGGAACGAAAGAAGGGGAAGGCACCTTCGGCGATTGGGCTGTATGTGCTCCTACGACAGGCTTTTATTGGGGCGGTACCTGGGTTCTTGCAAGCAAGGAGACAAAAGCAAAAGCAGAAGTTGCCGACATTATCCGTTGGATAACGCTTGACGCTTCCGAAACAGGACTCCAGTATACATGGGCAAGCGGAGACACGGTAGCTTCTTCTGAGGTTATGGGAAAAGTAGACGGACACTGGGATTTCCTTGGTGGGCAAGATGCTTTTGAAGTATTCGTACCCGCAAACGATGCAGCCGACGGACACACGTTGAGCGCATATGACGAAAGAATCAATACATTATTCCGTGATCAGGTCAACCTTTATGCGGAAGGATCAAAATCGAAAGAACAGGCACTTGAGGACTTTAAGTCCGACGTACAAGATGCTTTCTCTGAAATCAAATAAATAGTTCAATAAGTTAAATATGCTCATTGTCTTTATGGAGGCGGATCGTGGATAGCCGAAAAACCTCCATAAAATTTTTGAAATGGAGAGGTATCATATGCGTAAAAAAAGTGTTAGCTATGCGAAGTATGGCTATATATTTTGCATCCCGTTTGGGTTGGCATTTTTGATTTTTTCGTTGTATCCCATTTTCTACACGGGAGCAATCAGTATTTCTGATTTCAAGGGCGTAAACGCACGGACGTTTCAGATATTAAAAGAGCCGCTTGATAATTTCATTTATGTACTGGGCAATAAATCATTTCGTAGGGCACTTGGCAATACGGCTATTTTATGGCTGGTGAACTTCATACCGCAGATTTTACTCGCAATGCTGCTGACCGTGTGGTTTACAAATGTGCAGACGAAGGTCCGGGCACAGGGAACATTTAAGATCCTGCTTTATATGCCGAATATTATCACGGCGGCAACGGTTGCAATGCTTTTTGGGCAGCTGTTTGCATATCCGCAAGGTCCCATCAATAGTATTTTCTTGATGCTGGGGATGGAAAAGGTGGAATTCTTACGTAGTCCAACTGTTGCGCGGGGGATTGTGGCATTTATCCAGTTTTGGATGTGGTACGGAAGCACGATGATTGTATTGATTGCGGGTGTTTTGGGTATCAGCCCCTCTTTGTTTGAAGCGGCAGCAGTCGATGGGGCAAATGGATTCCAGACATTTTTTAGCGTCACGCTTCCGGGGCTTCGTACAATTTTACTGTATACGCTTATTACTTCTATGATTGGCGGTTTACAGATGTTTGATATCCCACAGCTGTTCCTGCTTGGAGGGCCAGATCATGCGACGGAAACGGTTTCTGTCTATATTTATAACCAAGCATTTATGGGCGGCCGCCAGTATAACGTTGCGGCAGCAGCTTCTATGATTATGTTTGCCGTTACGGCGATTCTTTCAGGTGTCCTGTTCTATATCATGCGTGACCGCGACGCTTCAAAATTTAAAAAAGAGCAGCGTGCAAGAAAAAAGCTTATGAAGGGGGCGAGCATATGAAAAGAAATATGTCCTTTAATCGAAATCTGACAAAAACCATTATATATGTCGTATGTATCTTCCTTGCTATTTTAAGTATACTGCCGTTTTGGCTTATGTTTGTAAATGCGACACGTTCCACTGTTCAAATTCAAAACGGTATTTCATTGTTTCCGTCCACGCATCTTTTTGCAAACTGGAAGGCAATTGGCAGCAAGGCAAGTTCAGGGTTTAATGCATTGATCGGGCTTCGCAACAGTCTTATCATTTCCGTTGGAGCGACTGCACTTGCAGTATATTTTTCATCGCTGACGGCCTATGCGCTCGTTGCATACGATTTTCGTGCAAAACAGGCATTTTTCACATTTATTATGTGTGTGCTGATGATTCCTGCACAAGTTTCGGCAATTGGGTTTTACCGCTTCATCTACCAATTGCACTGGATGAACAATTACCTTCCGCTGATTTTACCGGCAATTGCGACGCCTGCGATGGTATTTTTTATGAGGCAGTACCTTGTCGCGTCACTGTCGCTTGAGATTGTGGAGGCCTCGCGTATTGATGGCGCAGGAGAATTTGGAACATTCAACAAAATAGTACTGCCGATTATGGTGCCGGCAATCGCGACGCAAGCGATATTCTCGTTTGTAGGAAGCTGGAATAACTTGTTTACACCCCTTATATTGCTTACCGACCAAAACATGAAGACAATGCCTATCATGGTAAGCCTATTGCGCGGGGATATCTATAAGACGGAGTACGGCGCAGTCTATCTCGGGCTTGCGATAACCGCCTTGCCGTTGTTCATTATTTACTTCCTGCTCTCGCGCTATATCATTGCGGGCGTTGCCTTAGGCGGGGTGAAGGAGTAGACTGTTTGAAATGCGAGATCAAGAATGTTCTCATAAATGATAGGGTAATCTAGAGAGAAAAAGGAATGCATGGTAAACGCATGAAAAACCGGTGAGTTTTATTAAAAATTCATCGGTTTTTTTGTCAATTTCTGCTATAATTGTTTCATAACGTATATTTGAGTAGATTACTGCTGTTAATAAAAGGAAATCATGAAGTTTAGCATTGAAATTTTTCTCAATTCATACTATGATAGAATAAGAAACAGTTTTAGGCGGGAACACAAAAAATGGAGGAACCAATTTGTGTAGCGCTACAATCAATTTGTATTTGTAAAAATGGGTGGTTAAGGATATACAACGAAATTGATGAAGCACAGATGGACAGGGTACAAATAATTTGTATTTGTAAAAATGGATGGTTAAGGATATACAACGAAATGAATGGGGCACAGATGGATGAAATACAGATTGGCAGAGTGCAGATGGATGAGGCACAGATTGGCGGAGTGCAGATGGATGAGGCACAGATTGGCGGAGTGCAGATGGATGAGGTACAAATTGACTGTGCAGAAAGAAGTGTAATATGAACGAGTATGATAATGAATGCCTACAGGTTTTTCTAAAAAAACAAGCTCAGCTGTTTGATGAGAAAGTAGCAGATACCTTAGAGGAGGCGGAGGCATTTTTGGAGGACTGTATGGCTGTTGTATGTGAAAACATACAACAAGTAAGAGAATACTTTGAAGATAGTGGTGCGGACATCTTAGATATGGATGATAGTGACTTAGAAGATGCACAAGAAGTATTTGCCTTGCCAAGCGGAAAATTTCTTGTAGTAGAGGCATAATAAAAGCAGTGCCAAGAAAGAAGTGAAAATATGACAAAATATGATGTGATAATTGTAGGAGCCGGTCCATCAGGGATTTTTTGCGCTTACGAATTAATCCATAAAAAACCGGGTATACGTGTATTGATGATTGAAAAAGGAAGAAGGATAGAAGAGAGGAACTGCCCCAAAAGACAGACAAAAGTATGTATCGGCTGCCAGCCTTGTGCTATAACGACAGGATTTGCCGGAGCAGGAGCATTTTCTGATGGGAAACTGTCCCTCTCACCCGATGTGGGGGGAAATTTGCCGGAAATATTAGGATATGACAGGGCGGTCGAACTGATGCATGAGTCAGACGAAATTTATTTGCAGTTTGGAGCTGATACGAGCGTGTATGGGCTAGGCAAGGAAGTAGAAATACGTGAAATACGGCGAAAAGCCATTAATGCGAATTTAAAGCTGATTGAATGTCCAATTCGCCATCTTGGAACCGAAGAGGGATATAAAATATATAGTAGGCTTCAGGAGCATCTCCTTTCATGCGGAATAGAAATGAAGTTTAACACAATGGTAAAGAATTTACTGGTAGAAGATGGACAGGCACAAGGTGTTTCTACAGATAAGGGCGAGATATTTTATGCCAATGAAATTGTATGCGCCGTAGGACGTGAGGGAGCTGACTGGTTTTCTCAAATCGGTGAGGAACACGCGATTGAAACACTGGTGGGAACTGTGGATATTGGCGTACGCGTTGAAGTACGCGATGAAATTATGGAGTTTTTAAATAAGAATCTATACGAGGCAAAATTAGTATACCATACACCGACCTTTGACGATAAAGTACGGACATTCTGCACGAACCCTTCTGGTGAAGTAGCGACAGAATACTATGATGACGGACTGGCAGTCGTAAATGGGCATGCCTATAAATCAAAGGAGCTTAAGACGAATAATACGAATTTTGCATTATTGGTATCAAAAAATTTTACAAAACCATTTAAAACGCCCATTGCCTATGGAAAACAGATCGCCCAGCTTTCAAATATGCTATGCGACAACAAAATCCTAGTCCAGACGTTTGGAGATTTTCGTAGAGGCAGGCGGACAACAGAAGCGCGCCTTTCTAGAAATAATTTAATCCCAACGCTAAAAGATGCAGTGCCGGGAGATTTGTCCCTCGTATTTCCACATCGGATTATGGTTGATATTGAAGAAATGATTCAGGCGCTTGATAAAGTAACGCCTGGAATTGCCAGCGACGAAACGCTGTTATATGGAGTAGAGGTAAAATTCTACTCGAATAAAGTCGTTATAAATACAGACTTTGAAACAAGCATAAAAGGGCTGCGTGCCGTAGGGGATGGCGCATCTGTAACGAGGGGGCTGCAGCAGGCATCGGCAAACGGTATCAGCGTTGCTCGCAGTATTTTGGCAAAAGCAGAATAAAAACGGGTGCAAAATCGTGACACACAAACATATAGGAGTGTATGGACGCTATTCGCTCAAAAGTAGGATGCGCAGATGAAAATAAGAAAAATAGGTATCTTTATCGTATGTATTTTTTTGGGGACCACCTGCTTGGCAGGCTGTAGTATCGGCGATACGAAGGTTGTGTTTCAGGCAGACTTGGCCCAGAAAGAAGTATTTGAAATCAACAAAAAACCGTGTTCCTTGTCAGAAGCAAAGGTATTTTTAACAAACTATCAAAATATCTATGCGACCATGTATGGCGTGGATTTGTGGAAACATGATTTTGGCAATGGTGGCCTTTATAAATATGTAAAAGAACTGACCATTTCCCAATTGGCTCAGATTAAAAGTATGATTTCCCTTGCAGAACAGGAGGATATCATGCTAACAGAAGATGAACTTGAGAAAATCAAAGTGGCGGCAAAAGAATACTATGACTCCTTGACAGAGAAAGAAATCCAGTATATGGAAATTTCCCAAGGAACCATAGAGGAACTATACCGGCAATATGGATTGGCAAATAAATTGTATACCCATTTAACGACAGGTGTCAATGACGAGGTAAGCGATGATGAGGCAAGGATCATACAGGCAACACAAATATACATAAAAAGTGAAATGATGGCAAAAGAAATCAAAAACAAATTAGATCAGGGGGGAGATTTTGCTTCCTTGGCCAGCACCTATAATGAAGCGGTTGACAACGATATTACATTTGGCAGAGGGGTGCTTCCAAAAGAGGTGGAAGAAGCAGCGTTTGCAATGGAGACAAACGATATCATCGGCTATATCGAAACGGAGGGTGGCTATTATTTCTTAAAATGTATCAACAATTACAATCAGGAATTAACAGATGAAAACAAACTGGTCATTGTTGAAAAAAGAAGAAAAGAAAAATTCGATGATGTATACGATGAATTTGTTCTGTCGCTGCCATCTAAATTTAATAAAGTGCTATGGGATGCAGTTGAAATTGAAATTAATAGTCAAATAACAACATCCAGCTTTTTTGAAGTATACGACAAATATTGCAAGTGGTAAAGGAAACGAAAAAGTGAGGATTACGCACAAGATGTCAATACACCTCGTGTTGCTTAGGTACTAAATAGTTGAAAAAAAAGAAACTGCTGTTGCCAAACAATATAATTGATCTGGCGACAGCAGTTTTTCTCAATAGCATAGCACTTTATTTTTTGTGAAAGCAGCATGTGCGAAACAGTATGCTTTTTGTGTTGTCTATTTCGCCAACAGCATCATAATTTTATTGCTGCGTGTTATAAATTTGCCCATAGCCTCCGGTGAGAGTGGCTGATTGCTTAACAGGGCCAAATCATAGAGCTGCTCGCAGAAAGTAGCTACATGTTTGGAGTCCGTATGTGATAAAATGTACGTAACAAGTTCGTTGTTTGCATTCAGTACAAGGGTGTGGTTTCCTCCAAACATAGACGTGTCCATGCCCATGCCGTTCATGCTGTACATTTTCATCATGTCCTGCATACGCCGTCCCTCTTCGGAGAGGGTAATGATAGAAGAAATTTCTGCATTTTTAAGCTTTTCAACCTTGACATCAAGCTTGTCGTTATTTAATGCTTTGCGGAATAGTTCAGTTAAAGAGTCTTTTGCCTCCTTTAACTCCTCCTTAGAACTGTCCTCCATTAAGGAGTCAGTCAAATCAGCATCAATTCTCTGGAATCGGAATTTCTCATTTCTACGTTCTAGCTGGGTAATGAAAGAAGTATCGATATTGTGGTCTAAAATAACGGCATCCATGCCTTGTTCCTTGAACATGGCAACATACTGCCCCTGCTGTTTTAAGTCAGTAACGTAATAAATGGTTTTTCTGGTGTCTTTTGGATCGCCCTCTTCTAAATCTTCACCTTCAAAGTCGCTATCCGTGGCAGAAGTTTCCTCTAAAGTATCTGCTGATGAAGCCTCGTCCGTGGCAGCATCTGCATTTTCCACCGTTGTGGCATCTGATTCACCCGTGGCAGCGTTTGCTTTCTCCGTTGCGGCATCTGCTTCACTTGTTGTAGCATCTGCATTTTCCTCTGCTGTGGTTTTGGCTTCCTCTACTTTTAAACACTCTGGCAGTGTAAGGTATTTGCTATCCAGATTTTTAAACAAAATATAGTCATTCATTTTGTCACAGAATTTTTCGTCTTTTAAGCAGCCGAATTTAATAAATGGGCTGATATCGTCCCAATATTTTTCATAGGATTCTTTTTCCGTTTTACACATGCCGGATAATTTATCCGCTACTTTTTTTGTAATGTAGTCTGATATTTTTTTCACAAAGCCATCGTTTTGCAGTGCAGACCGAGATACGTTTAATGGCAAATCCGGACAATCAATCACACCTTTTAAGAGCATTAGGAATTCCGGAATGACTTCTTTAATATTATCGGCGATGAAAACCTGATTGTTATAAAGCTTAATCGTACCCTCAAGCGAGTCATATTCGGTATTGATTTTCGGGAAGTATAAAATACCTTTTAAATTAAAAGGATAATCCATATTCAAATGAATCCAGAACAAAGGTTCTTTGTAGTCTGCAAATACTTTCCGGAAAAAAGTCTTATATTCTTCATCGGTGCAGTCATTTGGATGCTTTGCCCAAAGTGGAGAGGTATCATTTAGGGGAATCGGACGTTTCACGATTTTTGCTTTTTCTAAACGTGGGGAAATTTCAACAAGTTCCTTCTCGCCATTTTCATTTTCTTTCTCTTCGGTTTTAGGCTCTTCGATAATATGCTCGATAACGGTATCTTTTTCGGTCACTTCTTCTTCTAAAACGGTCTCATATTCTGTTTCTGCATTTGCTTTGCTCAAAAAAAGCGGGATAGGCATAAAGGAGCAATATTTTTCAATGACTTCTTTTGCACGGTATTCATTGGAAAATTCTACGCAGTCTTCGTTTAAATATAAGGTGATCTCTGTACCAATTCCCTCTTTTGTGCCCTCTGACATATCAAATTCCGTACCGCCGTCACAGGTCCAGTGAACTGCAGCTGCGCCCTCTTGATAGGACAGGGTATCAATATGCACTTCCGTTGCTACCATAAATGCGGAATAAAAGCCAAGTCCAAAATGTCCGATAATTTGTTCTTCGTTTGCCTTGTCCTTATATTTCTCTAAAAAGTCTGCCGCGCCGGAAAAGGCAATCTGGTTAATGTATTCCTCGACCTCGTCTGCCGTCATACCAAGTCCGTTATCAATAAATTTAATTGATTTGTCCTCTGGATTTACAATAATCTGAATATTTGGCTCATAATCGTCTGCAATGGAATATTCACCCATTAAATCAAGTTTTTTCAGTTTTGTAATCGCATCGCAGCCATTAGAAATTAATTCACGATAGAAAATATCGTGGTCGGAATACAACCATTTTTTGATAATAGGAAAAATGTTGTCGCTGTTGATTGAAAGATTTCCATGTTTGTTACTCATATAAAACACTCCTTTTAAAATTCAATTTTGTTTTTTGTACTGGTAGCATGTTTATTGCCCTGAATAAATAGTAATACGGAAAACAAAAAAAGTCAATAGAAAATTAGCACTCTTTAAAGACGAGTGCTAACAAATTTAAAAAACGGTGTTTTCGAAAAGAAGAATGCGGTTTTTAATATTGACATAAAATGAAAAACGCCTATAATAAAAAATGAATTTAAAATAGACGAAAAGAAATAAAGCTTCATCTACATAAATTGTGGCGATTCATTGCACCTTCTGAATCGTTGCTGCAAAGCGCGCAATGGAGGAACCCATCTTAAAACCCAATCGAAATCAAATTTGTGAAGGCACAAATCTACAAATTGGCTGTATATCAAATTATATGCAAAAAGATTGGAAAAATGAAAACAAATCGGTTATAATGTGAGGAGTATCAAGATGTCAGCAAAAACAAACATAAGTATGATTTCCGGCAATCCGGCAAAGGCATTGGTCTTATTTACCTTGCCGATGGTAGTGGGAAACCTGTTTCAGCAATTTTACAATCTGATTGATTCGATTATCGTGGGAAATCAGGTAGGGGAGCAGGCATTGGCGGCTGTCGGGGCGTCTACGTCTATCACGATGCTGTTTGTTATGGTTGCTATTGGAGCCGGAATTGGCTGTTCGGTTGTGGTTTCCCAATTATTTGGGGCAAGGCAGCTTGAAAAAATGAAGACTGCCATCGCAACGACTTTGCTCGCTATTTTGGTCTTTAGCATTCTCTTAAGTATATTTGGTATGGTAGTTAATAAGGCTTTGCTTCGCCTTATGGGGACGCCGGAAGACATTTTTGCAGATGCATCCACCTATTTGCAGATTTATTTTTATGGGTTTGCGTTTCTATTTTTATATAATGGAATTACGGCAATCTTTAATGCGTTGGGTGACTCGATGAAGCCACTGATTTTTTTAATCATTTCCTCCTTGCTAAATATCGCCCTCGACCTTTATTTTGTAATCGTTTTGCACATGGGTGTTGCAGGCGTGGCGTGGGCGACTTTAATCGCACAAGGCGTTTCGGCGATAACGTCTTTTGTTTTTCTTATCTATAAATTAAGGAATATAAAAACACAGCCCTATGCGAAATTCGATGCAGGGATTTTAAAAAGTATGATTACGGTGGCGATTCCAACCATTATTCAGCAGTCGATTGTTTCGGTAGGTATGCTGCTGGTGCAGGCGGTAGTCAACCGGTTTGGCTCAACGTTCCTTGCAGGATATACGGCGGCAATTAAAATAGATAGTATAGCACTCGTACCGATGGTAGCAGTCGGAAATGGGATTTCTACGTATGTGGCACAAAATATGGGTGCAAAGAAGACGGAGCGCATTGGACAAGGATACCGTGTTGCCCTTGCCATGGCAGCAGGGATAGGGGTATTCATAGCGGTTGTGATTCATGTTTCTGGTACAGGCCTTGTTGGGCTGTTCTTAAATTCTGAAACGAGTAAAGAGGCAATTGCGATCGGCACCCAATATTTGGGCACCGTTTCCATCTTTTATTTCGTGATGGGAAGCATGAATGTAAGCAATGGCGTTTTGCGGGGAGCGGCGGATATGCGGTGGTTTTTGACGGCAAGCATGTTGAATTTAGGTACAAGGGTAGGCTTGACATACGCACTTGCGGATCAAACAGGCGGCATGATTATTATATGGGCTATTCCACTTGGCTGGCTTGTGGGGCTTACGATAGCAGGATTTCGCTATCGGCAGGGAGGCTGGAAGAGAAAGGAAATCGCAAGTTTATGGAACTGATAGAAGCGAAGCGACGGCCACTCCTAATTTTAGCGATTATGAGAAAGGAAATCGCAAGTTTATGGAACTGATAGAAACGGTGGAGGACGATCTTTTTTGGCAGATATAACTGATTTTACTATTTTATAAAATTTTAATGTTATTTTTAAATGAATATGGTATAATAACCGTTGGTGTTGATAAAAAATAATAAAAATAGGATGAAAAAGTCTAATTTACCTCGAATTCAAATAAAAAGAATAAGATGACAGATAATTATTTGAAATAATAAGAAAAAACAGAACATATTTTTTGTATTTTTTTAATGCGATTTGTTAAAAATGTGTTACAATAGGATAAATATTCACTTTTACTTAAAGATGACCTGGGAGGTCAGTATATGGAAGAAAAAAATACTGAAATGTTGAAAGAACAAAAAATGAGAAGAAAACGGGTGAACCGTTTGAAGACATCTATCGTACTTTTTATAGGAATCTGGATTGTACTTTCTATCACGCTTTATATAGGAATGATTCGAAAAATCGTTACACTGGAAGAAAAGATAGATATGATAGCGAAAGGTTCAAATGAGGTTTCGCAGGTATCAAGTGAGGAAAACAGTTTGATTACTGCGGCAGATCCAAAGACAATGCAAGCACAGAATGTAAAAGAGGCAGACGGGCAGGGCAAAGAAGATCCCTCCGAATTGGCAAATGGCGTGATGAATGTTGTCGATGGAGTTCGTATGGGACAGGAGGATGATAATCTTGTAAAAGTGGGGGAGCGTCAGAAAGTGTATTTGACTTTTGACGATGGTCCAAGCGAGAATACGGCAAGGATATTAGATATTTTAAAGGAAAAAGGCGTAAAAGCTACCTTTTTTGTAATCGGACAGGAAGATGAAGAGTCAAAGGTGCTCTATCAGCGGATTGTAGCAGAGGGACATACACTAGGTATGCATTCCTATACCCATAAATATAGTGTGATTTATGATAGCTTAGAAGCATTTGCAGAAGATTTGACACAATTACAAGGCTATTTAAATGAGATAACTGGAGTAGAACCCAACATTATGCGTTTTCCGGGCGGTAGCAGCAATCAGGTAAGCAATACGGATATGACAGAATTTATTGCGTATTTAAATGAGCAAGACATCACATACTATGATTGGAATGTGGCAAGTGGAGATGCAACCAGCCAAGCGTATACGCCAGATGAACTAATAGAGAATGTTATGCGAGATGTAGCAAAATATAGCACATCTATCGTATTGATGCATGATTCATCGACAAAAGCGACAACAGTGGATGCATTAGGGCCAATGATAGACAAGCTAAAAGAGGCCAAGGTAGAACTGCTTCCCATTGACCATAATACAAAGCGAATCCAGCATATACCTGCTGAAAGCGTGAACTAGGAATGGATATAGTACAAAGCGAATTCAGCATATACCTGCAAAAAGCGTGAACTAGGAATGGATATAGTACAAAGCGAATTCAGCATATACCTGCCGAAAGCGTAAAGGAAGCATGATATAGAATATAATATAAATGGAGGTACATACATGAGCTTTTTTAAAGACTTTAAAGATGATTTCTCACAGGCAGTCAATGAACTTATGCCAGGGGAAGAACGAGAGAAAAAAGAAAAGGAGCAGCCGGAACTGGTTGTAAATACACTAGAAGATGAGGTCGACGTAAAATCAGAATTGCAGAAACTAGAAGGCCTCTTTGAAAAAGTGGAAGAACCAGAATCAAATAAACCAGTACACGCGAATGTGAGGACAGATCCAGCACCTGTAAAGCCGGAAACACCACAAAAACAGGCTGCAGGGCCGGTTAGGTCAGCGTTGGAACAAATGAAAATAAAGAGGGAACCGGAAGAACCGGTTAAGGAGGAAATTTCCATGAGCACAGAAGGTTTAAATGTAGAAATACCAGCAGACACAACGCCGAGCACACTAGTTCAACCAACTACTTTACCAAAAGAAGTAACAGATGAGATAGCGGTTATTACGGAGGGGACAACACTAACCGGTAATTTGGCATCTACAGGCTCAATTGAAATCAGAGGCATCGTAAATGGGGATATTCAATGTAACGGAAAAATGACGATAACAGGAACGGTAAAAGGGAACTCGACATCCGCTGAATTCTTTGCTGATTCTGCAAAAGTAGAAGGTGAAATCATTACAGAAGGAACTGTAAAAATTGGACTTGGTTCCGTTGTAATTGGAAATATTTCTGCGACATCAGCTGTGATAGCCGGAGCGATCAAAGGTGATATTGATGTGCAAGGGCCGGTCGTGGTAGATACTTCCGCAGTGGTTATGGGAAACATCAAATCTCGCTCTGTCCAGATTAACAATGGTGCGGTAATAGAGGGATTCTGCTCACAATGCTATGCTGATGTAGATGTAATAAGCCTGTTTTCGGAGAAGAAAGAAGCATAGGAATAAAGGCGAAAGTTTACGTAATGTAGGAAGGTAAATCGTGGGGCAAGGAGCGGCGCAAAAATAAGGGAAAGCATAATGAAAAGAGTACTATTAAAATTAAGTGGAGAGGCATTGGCAGGAGAGAAGAAAACGGGATTTGACGAGGCTACCGTTATCGTTGTAGCCAATCAAGTGAAGCAATTAGTAGAGAATGGGACGCAAGTTGGAATCGTGATTGGTGGTGGCAATTTTTGGAGAGGGCGTACAAGTGAAACGATCGACCGAACAAAAGCTGACCAGATTGGTATGCTCGCTACCGTTATGAACTGTATCTATGTATCCGAGATCTTTCGCTTTGTAGGTATGAAGACAGAAGTGCTGACTCCCTTTACTTGTGGTTCTTTTACAAAACTGTTTGTAAAAGACAGTGCCGATAAATATTTAAAACGAGGAATGGTTGTATTTTTCGCAGGGGGTACCGGGCATCCCTATTTTTCTACTGATACGGCAACCGTTTTACGGGCGCTTGAAATAGAGGCAGAAGGGATATTATTGGCAAAAGCGATAGATGGGGTATACGATAGCGATCCGAAAACCAATCCGAGTGCAGTAAAATATGATCAGGTTTCGATTCGCGAAGTGATAGACAAACAGCTTGCAGTTGTAGATCTCACCGCATCTATTTTATGTATGGAAAATAAAATGCCGATGTTTGTATTTGGCTTACAGGAAGAAAATAGTATTGTAAAGGCAATATCCGGTCATTTTACTGGAACAAAAGTAACGGTATAGTTTGGGAGGTAGCGATTACATGGATGAAAAGTTAAAACAATATGAGGATAAAATGAAGAAATCTTTCCAGAATTTAATGGAAGAATTCGGCTCGATACGGGTAGGGCGGGCGAATCCTCATGTATTGGATAAAATAAAAGTAGACTACTATGGCACACCGACGCCTTTACAGCAAGTGGCAAATATTTCAGTACCTGATCCAAGAATGATTCAAATCCAGCCTTATGAAGCTAGTTTACTAAAAAGCATAGACAAGGCAATACAGGTGTCTGATTTGGGGATAAATCCGACCAACGATGGGAAAGTGATTCGTCTTGCGTTTCCGGAGTTGACGGAAGAGCGCAGAAAAGAACTGGCAAAAGAAGCGAAGAAAAAAGGTGAAAGTGCGAAAGTTGCGGTTCGCAATATTCGTAGAGATGCCAATGATTCATTTAAAAAATTAGGAAAATCGTCGGACGTATCGGAAGATGAAGTAAAACAGCTAGAAGAGCGCGTACAGAAATTAACGGATAAATATATTGCTGATGTGGAAAAATCAGTAGAGGAAAAGAGTAAGGAGATTCTTACGGTATAGTAGGGAAAGGGCTGTTGCATAAAGCCCTTTTTTTATCTTATCGGAAAATACGTCCGATAAGATAAAAAACCCTCCGGGAGGATCGCACTTGCGGCGTATAAGGAAGATGTTGCTTACGCAACCGCCGCAGGCGAAGAATCCTGCAAGCAGGATTCATACTTATCTTACCGGAAAGTGCGTCCGATAAGATAAAAAAACCCTCCGGGGGGGATCGCACTGTGGCGTATTGAGGAGTTATCAAATGAAAGTGCCAAAACATATAGCCATCATATTGGATGGAAATGGAAGATGGGCGGAAAATAGGGGAATGCCGAGAAATTATGGGCATACGCAGGGAGCAAAAAATGTCGAGGTTATTTGTAAAGAGGCATGGAATTTAGGTGTGAAATATTTAACAGTATATGCTTTTTCAACAGAAAATTGGAATAGGCCGCAATCGGAAGTTGCGGCACTCATGAAACTTTTGCGCAATTACATGAAAACTTGTGTAAAGACAGCGAATAAAAATCATATGAAAGTCCGCGTGATTGGTGATATTTCAAAACTAGAGGAAGACATTCAAAAAAGCATTCAGAATTTAGAAGAATCCTCCAAAGGAAATGACGGCTTAAATTTTCAGATCGCAATTAATTATGGCAGCCGTGATGAGATGTTGCGGGGAATGAAAAGGCTTCTTTTGGATTACAGCGAACATAAATTTAAAATAGACCAGATAGATGAACCATTATTTGCATCCTATTTAGATACCCAAGATATTCCAGACCCGGATTTGCTTATACGTACAAGTGGCGAAAAGCGTATTTCCAACTATCTTTTGTGGCAGGCAGCATACAGTGAGCTGTATTTTACAGAGGTACACTGGCCTGATTTTTCAAAAGAGGAATTAGTAAAAGCCATTGCAGACTATAATAATAGGGATAGAAGATATGGTGGAGTGTAGAAAACGGGACATCGCTATTTACACATCTATTTACGCATCTATTTGATACCATAAGGAGGACTGCCATTGTTTCGAACACGATTCATAAGTGGAATTGTTTTGATTATCATCGCCCTTGTATTTATAATCATGGGTGGAACACTCCTGTTAACCGGACTTTGTATCATTTCCATCATCGGTTTATTTGAATTTTACCGAATTTTTCATATTGAAAAAACAATTCTGGGCTATCTTGGTTATTGTGGGGCAGTTCTTTACTATTTAGACCTTTATGCCGGATATTTGCCGGATCGAATGATATACGTACTCGGTATGCTTGTTCTATTTATGGCAGCCTACGTATTTGCATTCCCGCAATTTAAGGCAGACCAGATTTTGGCGGCTTTTTTTGGCATTTTTTATGTAGTAGCCATGCTAGCCTGTATCTACCAGATAAGAATGCTTTCTACCGGTGCGTATATCGTATGGTTGGCATTTATATGTTCATGGGGTTGCGATACATGTGCCTATTGTGTAGGCGTAAGTATTGGCAAACATAAATTAGCCCCCCAATTAAGCCCAAAAAAATCGGTGGAAGGGGCTGTTGGTGGTGTAGTCGGTGCAATTTTTTTGACGATTATTTATGGATTTGTATTTCAGAAAGCGATGGGCATTACAGTACCGCTTATTTATGCCATGGCATCGATAAGCGGTATCGGGGCATTGATTTCTATGATCGGAGATTTAGCGGCATCCGCTATAAAACGAAATTATGGTATAAAAGATTATGGTAAATTGATTCCGGGGCATGGTGGTATTTTAGACCGGTTCGATAGCGTTATTTTTACGGCTCCCATTATCTATTACTTGTCACTGTATTTAATGTAGCTAAAGTGAAAAATACCCTGAATCATCTTGATACATGGGATAAGTTGCGTTAAAATGGAAGAGGAAAGGACTTAAAGTTTTATGGGGGTCTTATGATGAAGAAAATTGCAATCTTAGGTTCTACAGGTTCTATCGGTACGCAGACATTGGATGTTGTAAGGGAACAAAAGGACATACAAGTAATCGCTTTAGCCGCCGGTAAAAATATAAAAAAACTTGAGGCGCAGATACGGGAATTCCACCCGCAAATCGCAGCTGTTCAAAAAGAAGAAGATGCCATCGCGCTACAGCAGTGTGTAAAAGACATGTCCACGAAGATATGTTTTGGTATGGATGGACTGCTTTGCATTGCACAGATGGCAGGATATGAGCTACTGGTCGTTGCCCTCGTAGGCATGATCGGAATACGCCCGACCATTGCGGCAATCAAGGCGGGCAAGGCGATTGCCTTGGCAAATAAAGAAACTTTAGTATGTGCAGGGCATATTATCATGCCTTTAGCACGAGAACATCATGTACCTATTTTACCGGTAGACAGTGAGCATAGCGCTATTTTCCAGTGTTTAAATGGAGAATCTATGAATGCAGTCCATAAAATACTGCTGACGGCATCGGGAGGGCCATTTTTAGGCCGGACACGGGAAGAGCTAAAAAGCATACAGGTGGAAGATGCACTAAAACATCCAAATTGGACGATGGGAAGAAAAATAACGATAGATTCTGCAACTTTAGTAAATAAGGGATTAGAGGTGATAGAGGCAATGTGGCTGTTTGGCGTGGATGCAAAACAAATTCAAGTGGTTATCCACCCGCAGAGCGTTATCCATTCTATGGTTGAATATGACGATGGGGGAGTGATAGCTCAACTAGGTACGCCGGATATGAGGCTGCCAATCTCGTATGCCCTCTATTACCCAAAGAGAAGAAAGCTGTCCGGCAAAAGGCTTGATTTTTACGAATTAAATGGGCTGACGTTTGAACAGCCGGATACACAGGTATTTCCCGGACTAAAATTGGCTTTTCAGGCAATCGGGCAAGGAGGCAACATTCCGACAGCCTATAATGCCGCAAATGAAAAAGCAGTTGCACTTTTTTTAAACCATAGCATACAATTCTTAGAGATACCTGAAATAATTTCAGCGTGTATGGAGCACTGTGGCTATCAAGAAAACCCCACAGTAGAGGATATCCTAGCAACTGAGAGTTTGACCTATGAATATATAGAACATATGAACTGTAATAAGCAAGTGGATAAATAAGCAAACGAATAAATAGGAAAATAAGCGTTGCGATTCACAGTCCATTACCGCGAAGCCACAAATAAGCAACCATCCAGACACTGCAATAAATAGTTCTTAAAAAATACAAAGTGTTATTTAATGCGTCACAAATAAGCAACCATCCAGGCACTGCAATAAATGAACTAGAGTTCAGAGGAGTTAGCATGAAATTTGTAATTGCAATTATCATATTTAGTATCATTATATTATTTCACGAGTTGGGGCATTTTTTATTGGCGAAGAAAAACGGTATCCGCGTCAATGAATTTAGTCTGGGGCTTGGGCCAACCATCATAGGGGTGACAAAGGGTGAAACAAAGTATTCCTTAAAACTCCTGCCATTTGGCGGAGCCTGCATGATGGAAGGAGAAGATGGAGAAAGTAAGGATGCTCGTGCCTTTCCAAACAAATCGGTACCTGCCCGCATGAGTGTCATAGCGGCCGGACCTATCTTTAATTTTGTGATGGCCTTTGTATTTGCTTTTATCTTGATTGCATGTGTAGGGTATGACAAGCCGGTGATTACAGATGTGTCGGATAATTTTCCTGCAAAGGAAGCAGGTATGCAAGGAGGGGATAAGATTATTTCCATGAATGGCTATAAGACCCATTTTTATCGAGAAATAAGCCTATACCCATATTTCCACTCGGGAGAAAAAATTCGGATTGTATATGAAAGAAACAAGGAACGTTTTGAAGTGAATCTAACTCCGCTGTACGATGAAGAGACAGGAAGGTACCGCTTGGGTGTAGTGGGAACCGGTGCAAGGGAAAAAGGGACAGTAGTAGAAACGCTGCAAAATAGTGTCTATGAATTAAAATATTGGGTCTATACGACCGTCCAAAGCCTTAAAATGCTGATTACAGGAAAAGTAGGGGTAAAAGACCTATCAGGGCCCGTTGGCATTGTAAGGACGATTGGGGATACCTATGATGAGAGCCGAAATGAGGGCGGTTATATGGTGTTTTTAAACATGCTCAATATTTCCATTTTGCTTTCTGTAAACTTAGGGGTCATGAATCTGTTGCCACTGCCTGCATTAGATGGAGGAAGACTTGTATTCCTTGTCATAGAAGGCATTCGAAAAAAGCGCATGGATCCAGGAAAAGAGGGGATGGTGCATTTTGTTGGGCTAATGCTCTTGATGGCACTGATGGTATTTGTTATGTTTAACGATATAAGGAAAATTTTTTAAATGCCAGCGCCACAGCAACATGAGTAGTGGTTTCATGGGTTGCATATTACGAAGTTTATAAGTTGTTGGCATTAATACGCCACAGCAACGTGAGGTAGTGGCTTCATGGGAGGGGGTACATTTAAATAAGCATTTATAAAGAAGTACAAAGGAGAAAACGATAAAGGAGAAATCATATGATTACATATAATCCGGAAAACTGCGTGGGCTGTAATGCGTGTATTAGAGCATGCCCGGTCCATGAAGCGAATGTACAGGAAATGAAAATGGATGGAAGCATTGGGATTAGGGTTGAAGAGGATAAATGTATCAAGTGCGGGGCGTGTATCAAAGCATGTGGCGATCACAATGCAAGAGGGTTTGTAGACGATACGGATCAATTTTTTGCAGATTTAGAAAAAGATGCAGGCAAAATGGTGCTCATTGTAGCACCGGCAATTAAGGTCGCTTTTGAAGGCTATTGGAGGCAGGTGTTAGACTGGTTTCGGAAAGAGAAAGGTGTGAAAAAGATCTATGATGTAAGTTTAGGGGCAGATATCTGTACTTGGGCACATTTAGAATATATCAAGGAAAATCCAACGAAAAAGATCATATCCCAACCCTGTGCGGCAATCACTAACTATATACAAAAATATGCAAACCAACTGATTTCGAAACTCTCGCCGATACAAAGCCCGATGCTTTGTACTGCGATCTACATAAGAAAGCAGTTAGGAAATGATGTAAAGATTGCTGCAATTTCTCCTTGTATTGCAAAAAAAGATGAATTTTTACAGACGGGGCTGATTGAATATAATGTTACGTTTCAAAAGCTTGGAGAATATTTTAAAGAGCATAGCGTCAATCTTTCGAAAACTTCAGGAAATGGGTCTATGTATTCTCCCTTTGAATTTGATGTACTTCAAGGAATGGTGGGATCAATCTATTCAAGCCCCGGGGGGTTAAAGAGGAATCTAAATTTGTATGCCCCTGAAGTTAGTGTCATAAACACGGAAGGTACACAGACGGTATATCCCGTACTGGATAAATATTTTGATGAAAAAGAAGCCTTGTTGCCACAGGTGTTTGATGTGCTTTCCTGTGACAATGGCTGTAATGGAGGTCCTGCGGTAGGGCACGACCATAGTTTGTTTGTTACGGAAACCATGATGCACGACATAGAGCAACACGTGAAAAAGAGAAAGAAAAAACAAACCGTCTTAGGGAAAGACAAGCTGTTTGCAAAATTTAGCAAAGAGCTGAAATGGAAGGATTTTTGCCGGACATATGAAACTGGAAAAGTCAAAAGCAAGGAGCCAAGCGAAAAGCAAATTGAGGATGCATTTAAAAGTCTTGGTAGGAGGACAGAAGATGAATATTCCTATAATTGTTGCGCATGTGGCTATAAGACATGTAGGGATATGGCGAGTGCCATCGTAAAGAAAGTCAATGTAAAGGAAAACTGTGTACGATATGCCGCATACGTATCAGAACTGCAGGCAAATCAAATTTCAAGTATGGCGGAACAGCTTTCTGGCTTGTCAGGCGAACTTGAAAAAATAATTGTAGAATTGGATGGCGAAGTGCTAAATGTAAAGCAGGATGCACAAGAAATTGATCATATTGGTGGTATTTGCTTAGATGATATGAATGTTATTTCAGGCGATATTAATGACTTGAAAAAGTTATCCATCGACATCAACGGAGCGATGAAAAGCATTTTAGACAGCGTAAATCGGTATGGCGAGATGACGGAAAATATTGAGGCAATTGCAAAGCAGACGAATATCTTATCCTTAAATGCAAGCGTGGAAGCAGCTCGGGCAGGGGAAGCCGGAAAAGGTTTTGCAGTTGTAGCGGAAGAGGTTCGGAGGCTTGCCGCCCATTCAAGGGAGTCTGTAGCGGATGCAGAGGGCTGCAATGTACAGGTCAACCAAAGTATTGGCGTTGTGAACAACATTGTAGAAACCATCGAGGGGACGGTTGAAGCCCTAACATTAGCACTTGATCGTATGAAAGGAAGTGTTAATAAGAGCATTGACAGTGGAAAGTCCATCAATAACTATATGAATGAAGTTTCAAATACAATGACGGCCATCGTAAACCAGACAACGCAGATTAGCAATGGAAGCATATAAAAAGCAAATGATGCAGATGAGCCGCGGAAGCATATAAAAAGCAAATGATGCAGATGATGCAGATGAGCCGTGGAAGCATATAAAAAGCAAATGATGCAGATGAGCCGTGGAAGCATATAAAAAGATGAAATATGCTCTTGCATTATAGAAATAGGAGGAAGCGAAGAAGTCCATGTTAGGATAAATTGATATCCTACATGGACTTCCTTTTTATCTTATAGAATAGCATGGCCTATAAGATGTTCTCTGAAAAACTTAAATTGTGGTACGATTTTTACCGCTTATCATTCGTTCGAATAGCTAGTTTATGGTTACTTTCATAGCTAGCTGTGAATCGTAGCAGTTTACTTAAGGTGTGGAAGTAGAGAATCAATACTGGACAGAGGAGCTTCTACCGTCCACCCGGCTGGAGTTTCATCCGTTACATCTACTACTTTTGACAGATTCATTTCCTGTGTACCTAGTCGCTGTCCATTGCTGAAGTCGATTACTCCGCCGAAAGGATTCTTGATGGGACCGCCGGAATTAAGTGCATCCATGAAGTTTTCCCATGTGATATCCTGTCCTTCTATACGGCGTAGACCTTCGCAGAAGAAATGGGAGGCGATCCAGCCCGTCTGTGCATAAGCATTCATAGCGTATTCTTCCGGGGCCCATTCCTGATACAGTGCAAGGGCATCTGCGTCATCATAGGCAACCCAGCCAAGTCCATATACATCGAACTTACCTTTGATATCTTCGCGAACGGCATCGCTCATAGCAAGAGAAACATTTACATAAGTTGTAATACAGTCTTTGTTGACGCTTTGTGCGGCAAGTTCTTTTACAATCGTAGGCATCGTAGCTTGAATAGAGGCGACCACAATGAAATCTACATTTGCATTTTTGAGGGAAGTAACGGCTGCGGATACATCAGATGCTCCGGCAGTAACTTGTTCCGCAACATAGTCTATTCCGGAAAGCTGCTCAAGCTGTGCAACTGCGCCACTATATAAATCTGTTCCGGCGTCATCGTTCGTGTAGATGATGCCCACTTTTTTGGCATTGAATTTGCCGGCTGCATAAGCTGCCATGATACGGCCCTCGGTGTTGTAGATAGGCTGTACCGGAAAGATGTTGTAGCCTTCATCGTTGCTGGTGGCGTTTTCAGCATAGAGTTGGCCAATTCCGGTTGCAAAGTAAACGGAAGGAATGCCATATTCCTTTAAGTCGTCAATCGTAGCGGCAACGACTGGTGTTCCAAAATGTCCTACAATGGCGAATACCTTTTCGTCTTCTACGAGATTAGAGAGGGCGGCCTTGCCCTTTGCAGGGTCAAATTCATCATCTGTGATATGGTCAAACGTAATCTTGCGTCCATCGATGCCCCCGCCGTCATTTACATAGTCAAGATAAGCTTGCATTCCGGCTAAGAATGGTACGCCGACCGGTGCGTAAGCGCCGGAGGTAGCAGCGGAATTTCCAATGACAATTTCGGTATCCGTAACACCCTGAGAATATTCCTTTTCCCCCGTTTCTGCTGTTGCATCTTCCGAAGCATCATCTTTCGTAGTTTCTGTTGTTGTTTCGTTTTCTGTGTTAGATGTTTCTGTGTTCCCGCTATCATTAGATGAAGATCCGCAGGCTGTGAGACTAAACATCATGGTACCTGCCAATAAGCAAGCTACAAGTCTTTTTTTCATAAAATAGTTCCCCCTTTGTGGTTTTTGATTTGGAATTAATTTCATTTTTTTCTATTTTTGACGCTGTGTGCCTGATAGGCATTTTTCAACGTAAAAATCTTTTTAATGGCAAATATAAATGCAATTGTGACAAAACTAGCTTTAGCGATATTAAAATTATAAATGAAGTCTATTGGATTCGAAAATATTATATTAGCTATGAACCTAAATATGCCTCTACAAGACGTGTATCCTGCAATAGTTCTTTTGCCGGGCCGTGGATATTAATTTCCCCGATTTCTAGTACATAGCCATAATCGGCTATTTTCAATGTCTGCAATGCATTCTGTTCTACGATTACCACAGTGATGCCTTCTTTTTTGATTTCGCTGATGATAGAAAAAATATCGCGGACAATGAGGGGCGCCAATCCGAGGGAAGGTTCGTCAAGCAAGAGGATTTTCGGATTGGCCATAAGTGCTCTGGCAATGGCTAACATCTGAAGTTCACCGCCTGAGAGGGTGTTGCTCATTTGCTTTTTTCGCTCCAACAGGCGCGGGAAATAGCGATAGCAACGTTCAAATCCTGTTTGTACCATTTTTCTATCTTTGATGGTGTAGGCACCGACTTTTAAATTTTCCTCTACCGTCAGATCTCCGAATATTTGCCGGCCTTCTGGTGATTGGACAATGCCAAGTGCCGCAATTTTTTCTACTGCCATACCGGTGATATCCCGCCCAAAGGCGGTAATATGTCCGTCAGCCATGGAAACAAGGCCGGATATGGCACGCAAGGTTGAGGTTTTTCCTGCACCATTGGCGCCAAGCAGTGCGACTACTTTGCCTTCCGGTACCTCAATGTCAATTCCTTTTATGGCTTGTATACCACCATAACGTATTTTCATACCATTTATACTTAATGCGAGGTTGCTCATTCGTCATCCCCCTTTCCAAGATAAGCCTCTTGCACCAGTTGATTCTTCTGGATGCCCTCGGGAGTGTCACAGGCTAGAAATTTGCCAAAAGAGATGGCACAGATCCGGTCGCAGATAGTCATAACAAGGCGCATGTCGTGTTCTACGAGTAAGATGGCACAGTGGTAGGTATCTCGGATTTTTTTGATGACTTCCGCTAATTCCTGCGTCTCCACATCATTGAGTCCGGCAGCCGGCTCGTCTAATATAATCAGTTTTGGATCGCAAAGTAAGGTACGGGCCAATTCTACTTTCTTTAATACACCATAAGGCTGTCCTGCGGCCAAAAGATTCGCACGGTCGTCAATGCCTAGAAATTTGAGCGTATCAAACGCTTTTTGGCGGTACAGAGCCTCCTCACGGCGTGCACTTGGCAACTTTAAGGCTTGTGAGAGCGGATTGCTCTTAAAATCAATGTGTGCGCCGATTAAAACATTGTCAATCAGGCTGAGTTCTTTAATAACTTCTACATTTTGAAAGGTACGCACCAGGCCATAGCGTATAATGCTGTGTACAGGGCACCCACATAGGTCAAGAATACTGTTTTTTCCTGTTTTGGAACGGAACAGCACTTTCCCCTTAGTTGGTTTATAAAACTGTGTGATACAGTTAAAAGCAGTTGTCTTGCCGGCTCCGTTTGGACCGATTAATCCGAAAATCTCCTTGTCGTAAACGGAAAAAGTCAAACCGTCAAGAGCTAGTAGGCCTCCAAACCATATGGTCAAATCTTCTACATGGAGAACTTCATGATCCGGCAAAGCAACGCCGGAGGAATGAGCTAATTCAGCCATTGTCATGCACCGTCCTTTCCATTTTTTACATCGGCAAACTGAGGTTTGTCTTTTTTGAACAGTCTAAGGATGGCGTTTTTTATAATTATGCCAAGCCCGCTTAGGCCATTCGGGAAGAAAATAATAACAAGAATAATCAGTATTCCGTTAAAAATATAGGCCATTCCATTGATATCTTGGATGACTGGGAGATTTTTTAAAATGAGATCCGGTACGGCCCAAACAACGAATGCGCCGATTACGGAGCCATAAATGGAACGCAATCCCCCGATTACCACGGCTGCCAATATGTATAAAGAGAGATTTAAGGTCCATACGTCAGGATAGGAAAACTTGACAAAAAATACATACATAAGTCCTGCAAGCCCTGCGTAGGCGGTTGCAATGGCAAAGGCGATAAGGCGATACTTCAGGAGGTTTATTCCCATGGCCTGTGCAGCAACCTCGCTGCCACGCATGGCATGAAGCGCACGGCCCATTTGTCCATTTACGATATTGTAGGTAAGCATCATGACCAGAACCAAAATGATGACGAACAATATAAACGTAGCATTGCGATCAAACTCAAATCCGAAAATAATGGGATATTTTGCTTTTTTGCCTTGCATACCACCCGTGATAAAACTTGCTTCTTCAAACGTTTTGTGCAATATTTCGGAAATACACAGTGTTGCAATCCCAAGATAGATACTGCGTACCCGAAGGGATATGGCTCCAATCAATACGCCGATTAAAGTCGGTATAAAGATGGCCGCCAGCAATGCAATCCAAAACGAAATGCCAACATGAATGCCAAGATCACCGGTTACATAGGCCGCAAGATAGGCTCCAAGCCCCATAAAGCCGGCAGTCCCAAGGGATATCAGCCCGGAATATCCAAGCAGCAGATTCAGGCCAAGCGCCGCTACTGCATAAACCAAAACATTTCCTAAATAACTTAAGGTACTGGTTTTCATCAGACCGGCATTGGTTAAAAGTACAAGAACGCACAGCAACAAGCCGAACAAACAGAAACGCAGGTATTCATTGTTGAAAAAAGAAGATAAGAAATTGCTTCTTTTTTGCGGGGTATTGATTTTATTCATGATTTATCCTCCATTCCTACACTTTTTTAACAAAAGTTTTTCCGATTAGACCGTTTGGCCGGAAAACCAGAAAAATCAGCACAAGCAAGTAAAGAATCTGCTCGCCCCATACGCCACTGACATAGTACTTTAGCAAATTGCTTAATATGCCGATAATATATGCGCCCAACACAGGACCATAGAAAGTCTGGAAACCACCTAGTACACAGGCAAAGAGCGCATTTACCTGTACCGAGTTCATAAGGTTTAGCGTAACGCTTGTACTGGGCGCTACGATGACTCCGGATAAAAGGCCAAGTACACCGGCCAAAGCCCATGCCACTAAAGTTACGACTTTGGTGGGAACGCCCATCAATCGTGCAGTCGGCTCATTTGATGCGGTTGTCCTGACTGCAAGGCCAAATTTGGTCTTTTGCAATACAAAGAAAAGCAGGACGGTTACGAGTATGCCGGTGGCAATTGTGAGTAACGCATTATAGGAAATGGTTGCGCCTGCCAAGTTTACATCGCCGCTTGGAATAAAGCGTGGCAGCTGTAGTGGATCTACGCCAAACAGCATGGGGGTGACACCCAGAAAAATCATAATCAGTCCCAGGGTTACAATTTCCTTCGCTACTGGGGAAGCTTTGACCGCACGCCGTATAACAAGAAAATCTACAAGGAATCCGATGACAATTGCGATTGCGATGCCAACGAGCGTGCTGGCCCATAGCGGAAGGTGTGCCGATGCAAAAATATAGGCTACGGCATAGGTACTAAACATCCCCATTGATCCTTGTGCAAAATGCATGACGACGCTAGTACGGAATACAATGATGATGCCAAGCGCAGCAAGTGCATAAACACTGCCTGTCTCAAGGCTGCGCATGAACAATTGGAGAAAAGTCGAAAATTCATTAGCCATAAAGTTGCCTCCTTAATTTGTTATAGAAGATGTAGGCGATTATTGTCTCTTTTGTTTTGCTTGTTCTGGTCATATAATGCTTGCCGGCTTCTGTATGACAACCATGTCACTCGTTTAGTAAAAAAAAATGATACATGATTAAAAATTGTGAAGAGGGAAGCATACAAGGCAAAAATGAAGAAATCACCGTATTGACTTTGTAAAACTAATTATATACTTCTTTTATGAAAATGACAATAGAAACATGTAATAAAAATATAAAATAGTCATAATGCACAATAAAATAGGGACAATATTGTGCAAAACAGAAAATTACATAAATAGACACATATTTTTTGAAAATTTGTATTGAAATCAGAAAATTTTTCTGCTATACTAAATTCAAGATATGACAAGGTTGTCACTTTTATACTTCATATCTTCAGACAAGAAGTAAAAGGTACGTGAAACAGAAAGGAGATGTTTAAGAATGTCGAAGGAAAATATTGGAATCTTAGGGTACGGTCTGTATCTGCCGAAGGATTTCATGACAGCAAAAGAAATAGCAGAAGCGACAAAAGGTATTTGGACAGAGGAGAATGTTGTAGATAAGCTGGGTATAGCAAGGAAGCCAATACCGGGAAATGGGGATGGCACACAGGAGATGGGTGCACGAGCAGCGCTTGATGCCATAAATCGTACTGGGATTGACCCAAAAGAAATCGATGTCATCCTATGTATGGGTGAAGAATGGAAGGAATATCCACTTACCACATCAGCATTATATATACAGGGCAGGATAGGGGCTGTGAATGCATGGGGTATTGATATTGCGAATCGCTGCTGCACTACATGCACGGCAATAAAGATGGCAAAGGACCTATTAGCCGCCGATGACGAGATTCATACCCTGTTAATTGCAGGAGGATACAGAAATGGCGATTTGGTAGATTATACCGACAAGGATATGAGCATGATGTATAACCTAGGGGCAGGTGGCGGAGCCTTGATACTAAAAAAAGGCATGGATGAGAATTTGGTGCTGGGAAGCCATATCATGGCTGACGGTTCCCTCGCTCGGGATGCCGGAGTAGAGATCGGTGGGATAGAAAAACCCTTTAATTCTGAAAATATAGAGGAAGGCTACCGCTCGCTGCGCCTGCTCGATCCGGGACACATGAAGGACAGACTGAATAAGGTCAGCCTTCCCAATTGGTATTTTTGCATTGACGAGAGTTTACGTAAGAGTGGAAATTTGACACGAAAGGATATTGGCTATCTGGGGATCTTGCATTTTAAACGTAGCCAGCACGTGACAATGGTAAAAGAGCTTGGACTTTCTTTGGATCAGACGATCTATCTTGAGGACTATGGACATATTGGGCAGATTGACCAGATACTTTCCTTGGCTCTTGGCCTTGAAGCAGGCAAGATAAAAGATGGGACATTGGTTACCATGATCGCGGCCGGAATAGGATATGTGTGGGCATCTACCTGCGTACGTTGGGGGAAGGCGAAGTAGCGATTTTGATATTGCTATTTTATTGACATCTACCTGTGGTACGCTTTGGGGAAAGCGAAGTAGCTGTTGCGGTATTGCTGTTTTGGCATCTACCTGCGTACGCTTTGGGAAAAGCGAAGTAGCGATTGTGGCTTGCTATGTTGGCGTTTATCTGCGTACGCTTTGGGGAAAGCGAAGTAGCAGGATGTCGCATAGTGTAGCCAAGGTCATCTATTTGTATCGGTTGGGGAAATAGATCGGGAAAAAACGAAGTATTATAGAAAGAGTAAAACGGAAAGTGAGGGATGAAAAATGTTTGATTACAGTAGTAAAAAAATTAGTGTGGAACAGGCATTGTCTTTCGTAAAGAGCGGTGACAATATCACAGTTGGGCTTGGCGCCGCAGAACCGGTAGAGTTTCTAATGAAGTTGCATACCATTTCAGAGGATGTGCGTGATGTAACGATAACTAGTTGCCTGCCAACCGTACCGGGAGAGTACCTACAGCCACAGCACCTTGAAAAAGCATTTTTGCTGGACACGTGGTTCTATACGCCGCTGTTACGCAAGCTGCATGAGACGAAACGTGTTTCCTATGTGCCAAACAACCTACATTTTGCCGGGAGTAAGCGCAATTTTCACAAAAAGGCCAATATCTTTATCTGTTCGGCTTCCATGCCGGAAGAAGACGGGCGCATTCGGTTTAGCTGTTCGAATGTCTATGAAGATGAAATAGCGAAAAAGGCAGATATTGTAATATTGGAAATTAGCCCCAATATTCCTCATGTCCAGGGTGAAAACTATCTGGAATGGGAAGAGATAGACTATGTAATAGAATGCAATTATACCCTGCCCACCATGGCGGATGCACCTTCTAATGAAAAGGATCGTGAGATAGGTAGATTCATAGCAGACCTTATAAAGGATGGCGACTGCATACAAGTAGGCATTGGCGGAATACCGAATGCTGTCTGTGATTTCCTTATTGACAAGAAAGACTTGGGAATTCATACTGAAATGATGACAACCGGTATTATGAGGCTGATGAAAGCCGGTGCGGTAAATGGAAGCAAGAAACAGGTGGACAAGGGCAAGATGGTATGCGGATTCGCCTTTGGCAGTGAAGAAATGTATGAGTATATGAACAATAATCCGGATATCCTTATAAAACGCGGCGGGCAGGTAAACGATCCTTATGTCATTGCAAAAAATGACAATCAGGTTAGCATCAATACTTCGATAGAGGTGGATTTTACCGGTCAATGCTGCTCCGAAAGTATAGGGGCGAGGCAGATATCGGGCAGTGGTGGCCAGAGCGATACGGCAGTGGGGGCACAGAATTCTAAGAATGGACGTTCCATCATTGCGCTGTATAGCACGGCTATGGTGAAAAATCCAAAAACAGGGGAAAAAGAAGAAGTTTCAAAGATCGTTCCGACCTTAAAGAGAGGCGCGGCCGTGACCTTAAGCCGCAATGATGTAGATTGGGTCGTAACAGAATATGGGGCAGTCAGCCTACGTGGGACCAGTGTATGCGAACGTACGCAGCTTCTGATCTCGATTGCTCATCCTAAATTTAGAAAAGAGCTTACAGAAGAAGCCTATGAACTAGGCTACATTCGGGTTCGGAAAATGGCTTAACGCTTGCGTACCCTTGCAATGCGAGGGATGCGACTGGCCTATTTTCCATTTCTGTATCATATGGATGCGTATCCTAACAATGCGAGGGGGTGCGAAGCAAAAGTCCGAGAATTGCCGGTAACGATAGGAGGAGTGATACAATGGCAACATTTAAGTTTAATCAATATGAGGTATATTATGAGGATTGCGGGACAGGGGAACCGCTCCTTATCCTAAATGGCATCTTTATGTCCTGTGCCTCATGGAAAGACTTTAAGCCTGCATTTAGCAGGAACAACCGTTTGCTACTTTTAGATTTGCTTGATCAAGGCAAGAGCGCCAAGTTAGATCAAGAATATACACAAGATGTCCAAGTGGAGCTTGTTATGGCATTTCTTGACATTTTAAAACTGGACAAAGTCAATATTTGTGGCATCAGCTATGGAGGGGAAGTGGCAATCAAAGTTGCGGCAAGGTATCCTTTACGGGTACAGCGGCTGGTTTTGTCCAATACAGCGGCTTATACTTCAAAATGGCTTCGGGATATTGGCCGTTCATGGGAATATTCATATAAAAGCTATGACGGGCATCAATTTTTTAAAACATGTATTCCGATTATATATTCTCCACAATTCTACGAAGCGAACTATGCGTGGGCTTCGGAGAGGGAAGAACTCTTTGTCAAAGTATTTACACCAGAAGTATATGATGCATTTGGCCGTTTGACGAGGAGCTCAGAAACGCATGACGAACGTAAAGGGCTTGGTCGTATTTTGGCAAGGACGCTCGTCATATCCTCGCAGTACGATTTTGTAACACCGCTTTATCAGCAGGAGGAGCTGGCAAGTGCCATAAAGAATGCAGGCCATGCAATCATACAAAATGCGGGGCACGCAGCGATGTATGAAAAGCCGGCTGAATTTTCTGCATTGGTACTTGGCTTTATCAACAGTGATATTGACTGTATCACGATATCATAAAGCTAGTGCGGGGCAATGCCATTTTGAATAATATACAGCGTTTCATGGCAATGACGATGGATATTGCTCATGGATAGCTGGCTGCTAACGCTTTGAAAGATAAAGATATCAGTGACGAAATGTACGAACAGATCGGCTAAGACAGAGGAATCAATTTTTAAAGACATCAGTCCCCGCTCTTTATCATATTCAATCCCGATCAAAAAGAGCTCCTTGTATTGAGACTGTAGGTTTTGAATAAGGGAACGTGAAGTATCTGTCGAATAGGTATATAGATGTTTGCCAAGGGCGATATGTGACGGATGATTGTACAGATACTCACTATTGCGTAGATAAAATGTTTCAAAAAACTGGATAAATGGGGCATCTTTATAAAGTACATAGGACGGTTTGGTATATCTGGCCCGATCGGAACGAAGCGTTTCAAAGACATAGATATAAAGGTCATCCTTGTTAAGGAAATACTGGTACAGGCTACCCCGAGAGATGCCGGAGTCTTTGATGATATTGGAAAGGTTTGCTTCACGTACATTACGCTTTCCAAATTCCTCCGTAGCGGCAATAAGGATTCTTTGCTGTTTATCTTCAGGAAGATTGAAAAAAGTCTGGGTAGGCATCATTCGTCCTTTCGTAAAAAACATTTTCAATATTTTTAATATCTTTTTATATTATAACGTAAGGGAAGAGAAAATACAATATAATTATTAAGTTTTAGAGCATGGAAGTTACAGTGTGGCTATGATTCACAGCTAGCTGTGAAAGTAACGTTTATGTACACAAGCTGCACAAAGAATGTGCGGTGAATCGTAACTACAGTGTGGTTATGAAATTAAGGTTCCTTAAGAAACATATCATTTAATCATATCATTTATAAATAGAGAGGAAAAATCATGAGTGGAAAAAAAATAACAGAACTTGCAGTAGGAGACAGCGATTATGTGGAAAAGACAATATCGGAGAGTGACGTATACCTCTATGCAGGAGTCACAGGGGATGCGAATCCTGCACATACAAACGATGTGGAGGCAAAGAAGGGAATTTTCAAGGGGCGTGTCGCACATGGAATGCTTTCCGCAGGACTTATTTCAGCGGCGCTTGGCATGAGGCTGCCGGGGCCGGGTGCAATCTACCTTGGGCAGGAACTTAGGTTTACGAAGCCTGTCAGGTTTGGCGATACGATACGAGCTACAGTAACGGTAACGGAAGTTAAGACCGAGAGAAACATGTGCAAGCTTTCTACTATCTGCACCAATCAAGACGGTGAAACAGTCATAGAAGGCATAGCGACAATGATGCCTACAAAAATATAAAATTATAAATTATAAAATAGAAGACGATTCCCAAGCACGCCCAAATCGGTATGCTTGGGAATTGTCTTTTCAGAGGATACTTGAATTTTTTTCAAAATAGAAACACTGCTTTGTCGTTTGCAGATGCCCGAAAAATGTCAAGAAAAATTGTTTGCGCTAAAATTTACTTGAAAGCTTATAAGGCATATGGTATCTTAAACATAGCGATTCAGGCATATTTCCTTTTTGCTGCAGGTGGTGTGAAATCGTTGCCTTACATAGAACTATCCGGAAGGCGCGACAGAATCGTCGCCTTAAATATAGAGTATAAAAGTAAAAAGAACAAATATTTGTATAAATAAGAGCTGTTTGCAGAAAAGTGGGGAAAATGAAAAGAAAAAAGACAAAGGAAATCAAAATAAAAGATCGGGCGATTGGAAATGGGAATCCAATTCTAATACAGTCTATGACCAATACAAAGACAGAGGATATACCCGCAACCATAGCCCAGATTCAAAAGTTGGCCGTAGCAGGCTGCGACATCATACGATGTGCAGTTCCAACGATGGAAGCGGCAGAAGCGATAGGGGAAATTAAGAAAAGCATTACGATACCACTTGTTGCAGATATACATTTTGACTATCGCCTTGCAATTGCCGCTATGAGGTATGGGGCAGATAAGATACGTATCAATCCGGGAAACATAGGCGAATTTGCACGAATGAAAGCAGTTGTTGATGTTGCGAAGGAGCATGATATTCCGATACGGATAGGGGTCAACAGCGGTTCTTTGGAAAAAGAGCTTGTACAAAAATACAATGGTGTTACGGCAGAAGGCATGGTAGAAAGTGCGCTTCATAAGATTTGGATGATGGAAGGTTTAAACTATGATAATTTGGTCATTAGTATAAAATCTTCTGATGTTTTAATGAGCGTACGCGCCCACGAACTGATTGCAGAGAAACAGCCTTATCCAATCCATGTTGGAATTACGGAATCGGGTACCTTGATAAGTGGGAATATTAAATCAAGTATCGGGCTTGCCCTGATTTTAAACCAAGGAATCGGGGATACGATTCGCGTATCCTTGACCGGGGATCCATTAGAAGAGATTAAATCAGCAAAAATAATCCTAAAGACGTTGGGAATGCGAACAGGTGGAATCGAAGTCGTATCCTGCCCTACTTGCGGGCGTACGCAGATTGATTTGATTAAACTTGCAAACCAAGTGGAAACATTGGTTGATAAGATTCCCTTAAATATAAAAGTAGCTGTCATGGGATGTGTCGTAAATGGACCAGGCGAAGCAAAAGAGGCAGATATCGGGATCGCCGGTGGGAATGGTGAGGGGCTGATTATAAAAAAAGGGGAAATATACAAAAAAGTAAAGGAAGAAGAGCTGCTTAACACCCTTCGGGAAGAACTGCTCCATTGGGAAGATGCGAGCGCAAATTAAGTATGCACAAAAGACTGTGCAGAAAAGAGGTGAATGTAGATGAATAAGCTGTTTTTTGAAGTATTTCCTGATTTAAATACAAATTCGGAAATGAAAAGCCTGCTAAGTGAAGTGGAGGTTTTAAAAGTCGTTACGAACAGCCGAAAGGATCATTTGCGGATCTACCTGCATAGTACAAGGCTAATCCATAAAACCAATATCTTCAATTTGGAAAAGGGGATCAAAGACCAGCTCTTTAAAAGCCATAAATTGGAAATTAAAATCATCGAAAAATATCATTTGTCAGACCAGTATAATCCTCAAAAACTGATGGATATTTATAAAGAAAGCATTTTGGAAGAATTCCGGGAATACAGCCCGCTAGCGTACAATGTGCTGCGGTGTGCGAAAATGGAGTTCCCACAAGCCCATGTATTGCAATTGACGTTGGAGGATTCTGTGGTTGCAGCCCAAAAAGCAGAAGAAATCGTACGGATTTTAGAAAAAATAATATGTGAACGTTGTGGGCTGGATTTTGTTGTCCATGTGGAATATGAAAAGAAAAAAACCAGTAAATTCAAGGAAAATAGCGATATACAAATAGCCAATGAAGTACATACGATTATTGCAAGATCCTCGCTGGACAAGCAAGCGGAAGAAACTGCATATTTGCAGGATGCGGGGGAGTACAAAGAGGGGAATAAAGAAGAATCTAGGCAGGAAGATGCAGAAAATTCGTTTGATAGAAGGGGAGGCTTAGATCCCATAGGAAAAACAGATGGGCAGGCAAAGAAGGTAGAAAAACAGCCTGCAAATGGAAATTCACATCAGGATACTTTTGACAATCGTGCCGCCAATTATAATGGGAACGGACAAAATGGCCAAAGCCAGAAAAAAGAACCTTTAAAAAAAGACAGATTTACAAGGAGCGGATTCTATAATCAAGGGGGGAATTTTAAAAAGTCAGACAACCCGGATGTCATCTTTGGGCGGGATTTTGAGGAAGTTTCGGTGCCCATAGAGCAGATTGCAGGAGAAATGGGGGAACTTGTAATCCGCGGCAAGGTTTTAAGCTTGGAGACAAGGGCAATCAGAGATGAAAAGACGATTATTATATTTTCCATTACAGATTTTACCGACACGATTATGATAAAAATATTTTCAAAAAATGAAATGGTTTCGGACATTACGGCCAAAGTGAAAAAAGGTGCATTCTTAAAAGTGAAAGGGGTCACGACCATTGACCGCTTTGACGGGGAGTTGACGGTTGGATCTGTCACCGGAATTAAGAAAATTTCTGATTTTTCATCTTCAAGGTCAGATACCAGTCCCCAAAAGAGGGTAGAGCTTCACTGCCATACCAAAATGAGCGATATGGACGGTGTTTCTGATGTAAAAGATATCATAAAACGTGCGATGGACTGGGGACATACCGCCCTTGCAATTACGGACCACGGTGTTGTACAAGCGTTTCCGGATGCCAACCATGCAGTACCAAAAGATGCGGATTTCAAAGTGATTTATGGTGTGGAAGCGTATTTGGTAGATGATTTAAAAGCGATTGTAGAAAATGTAAAGATGGTGCAAGGCACGAATTTGAATGAACAAGATACGACTACACATGTGCAAGGTACGAATTTGAATGAACAAGATACGACTACACATGTGCAAGGCACGAATTTGAATGAACAAGATACGATTACACAGGTACAAGCTATGAATACAGATACGAAAAATAGGAATATACAGCTACAAACTGCACAGTTGCGCCCACAAACTTTAGATGATACATACGTAGTTTTTGATTTGGAAACAACAGGATTTAGTCCAAACCATGACAAAATCATTGAAATTGGTGCAGTTAAGGTGTCGGAGGGGAAAATCACAGACCGATTTTCCAGTTTTGTCAATCCGGATATTCCAATCCCATTTCGCATAGAGGAGCTGACTGGCATCAATGATGGTATGGTGCTTAGTGCGCCGAAGATAGAAGATATACTGCCCCAATTCCTAGAATTTTGCAAGGATGCTATTTTAGTTGCGCACAATGCATCGTTTGACATGAGCTTTATACAAAAAAACTGTGAAAGGCAGAACCTGCCTTGCGACTATACGTCACTTGATACGGTGGCTTTAGCGCGTGTACTTATGCCGGGGTTGGGCAGATTTAAATTGGATACGGTAGCGAAAGCGTTAAATGTATCCTTAAAGAGCCATCATCGTGCTGTAGATGATGCTGATTGTACGGCAAAGATTTTTCTTAAATTCAGAGCGATGCTGTTCGAACGTGACGTACAGACCTTAGAGCAGATAAACCAAATAGGTTCATCCTCTAAGGAAAATAGGAAAAAACTACCTGCCCACCATGCGATTATATTGGCAAAAAATGATGTTGGGCGTGTGAACTTATATCGTTTGGTTTCCCTCTCGCATTTAGAATATTTTTATCGTAAACCGCGTATACCAAAGAGCGAATATTTAAAATACAAAGAAGGTTTAATTATCGGCTCTGCCTGTGAAGCCGGAGAACTGTATCAGGCAGTGTTAAAAGGGAGTTCTGACAAGGAAATTGCAAGGCTTGTTGATTTTTATGATTATTTGGAAATACAGCCGCTTGCCAATAATTTTTTCATGCTCCGAGGGGAAAAAGCATTGCTTTCTTCGGAAGAGGAATTAAGGGAAATCAATCGAAAAATCGTAACCTTGGGCACCCAATTCAACAAACCGGTCGTTGCTGCCTGCGATGTACATTTTATTGACCCAGAAGATGAAATTTATAGACGGATTATCATGGCGGGGAAGAAGTTTAAAGAGACAGAGGAGCAGCCGCCCTTATTTTTGCGCACAACAGAAGAGATGCTTTTTGAATTTTCCTATCTAGGAAGTGAAAAGGCAGAGGAAGTCGTCATTACCAATACAATTAAAATTGCCGAAATGTGTGAAAAAATTTCGCCGGTAAGGTCGGATAAATGTCCGCCTGCCATAGAAAATTCAGAGCAGGAGCTGCGGGATATCTGCTACAAAAAAGCGTATGGCATGTATGGCGAGAAATTGCCGGAACTTGTCGTAAGGCGATTAGAACACGAATTAAATTCAATTATATCAAATGGGTTTGCGGTCATGTATATTATCGCCCAAAAACTGGTATGGAAATCAAATGAGGACGGCTATCTGGTCGGATCGCGTGGTTCCGTTGGTTCTTCCTTTGCCGCTACGATGGCGGGCATTACAGAAGTAAACCCACTGCCACCACATTATTACTGCAAAAAATGCCATTTCAGTGACTTTGATTCCGAAGAGGTAGCCGCATACGAAGGAATGTCGGGTTGTGATATGCCGGATAGAAAATGCCCAATTTGCGGAGAAATGTTGAAAAAGGAAGGGTTTGATATTCCGTTTGAAACGTTTCTTGGATTTAAAGGAAATAAAGAGCCGGATATTGATTTGAATTTTTCGGGCGAATATCAAAGCAAGGCACATAAATATACAGAAGTCATATTTGGAGAGGGGCAGACGTTTCGTGCAGGCACGATCGGTACGTTGGCTGATAAGACGGCATTTGGATATGTAAAAAACTATTATGAAGACCATGGTGTCCATAAACGCAACTGCGAGATTTCAAGGATTGTAGAGGGCTGTGTCGGTGTGCGCAGAACGAGTGGACAGCATCCGGGTGGAATTATCGTCCTGCCCTTCGGGGAAGAAATCTATTCCTTTACCCCGGTACAGCATCCGGCAAACGATATGACGACTGATATTATCACAACACACTTTGACTACCATTCCATTGACCATAATCTGTTGAAACTAGATATCCTTGGACATGATGATCCTACGATGATTCGTATGTTGGAGGATTTGACCGGGATTGATGCACAAGAAATTCAACTAGACGACCCTACGGTGATGTCTTTGTTTCAAAGCACGAAAGCGCTTAAGGTTTCACCGGAAGATATCGGGGGCTGCCCGGTTGGTGCGCTTGGCATACCGGAATTTGGAACGGAATTTGTAATCCAGATGCTTTTAGATACAAAGCCGAAAACATTTTCGGATTTAATCCGCATTTCCGGGCTATCACATGGAACAGATGTTTGGATTGGAAATGCACAGACACTCATTCAGGAGGGGAAAGCCACGATTTCAACGGCAATCTGTACACGCGATGATATTATGGCATATCTTATTCGAATGGGCATGGAAAGCGAACTTGCGTTCGATATTATGGAGAGCGTGCGAAAAGGCAAAGGCTTAAAAGAAGGCTGGGAAAAAGCAATGCTTGCATGTGATGTCCCGAAATGGTATATTGATTCTTGTAAGAAAATAAAATATATGTTTCCGAAAGCCCATGCGGCCGCATATGTCATGATGGCATGGCGCATCGCCTATTTTAAAATATGGCATCCTTTGGCATATTATGCGGCTTTTTTCAGCATACGCGCCACATCGTTTAACTATGAACTGATGTGCCAAGGGAAAGAAAAGCTGCAACATTTGATGGCTGACTATGAACGGCACAAAGATACGCTTTCCAAAAAAGAACAGGATACAACAAAAGATATGAAAGTTGTGCAAGAAATGTATGCGAGGGGATTTGAGTTCGTGCCGATCGATATATATAAAGCAAAATCCCGTTTGTTTCAGATCATGGATGGAAAATTAATGCCCTCCTTAAGTAGCCTTGAGGGGTTGGGGGATAAAGCGGCAGATGCAGTGGTAGAAGCCGCAAAAGAGGGGAAATTTTTATCAAAAGATGATTTTAGGCAAAGGACAAAGGTGAGCAAGACAGTCATCGATGTAATGGGGGATTTAGGCCTCCTAAAAGATTTGCCGGAATCCAATCAGCTGTCCTTATTTGATTTTTAAGATGATAGGAACAAAAGAGTCATGCGAGCAGGATCCGTTGTTTTAAAGTTGGAAGGAGATTGCAATTGGGGGCATATAAAGGAAAAGTTACGATATTTAGGCAGTTAATGATTTTTTGCTTAACGCCGGTGCTGTTAGTGTTTATCTTGCTGCTAATACTAATATCAAGGTTTGTATACAAAGAAGCCGTTGTTTCTGCGAACAATACTGCTATTTTGTTTTCGGAATATACGTCAAATACCGTAGAAAAGACGCTCTTAGACATCCTGGATTCGCTCAATCAAACAGTGGTTAACTTACAGGCAATTGATAGAAAGGCACCGGACGCAGAACAAAAAGCCGATCAGATTTTACAACTATTTTTTGAATCGAACACGGACATCTACTGCACTTGGTTTGCATTTGAACGTGGTACATTTCAGGAAGGCAGGTATACGAAAGACTATATACGAACGCCACAAGGCAGGGGCGAAATTTTTGATTTAACGGATGAACTTCTAGATGATGAAAAACAGTCAACATGGTACAATGCCGCCTTAAAATCAGGGGAGGTTTTCTTTGATGATGGGTTCTATGATTATGGGAATGGGCCAATTGCAACTTCTACCATCAGCTATCCGATAAAAGACGGAAGTACGGTGATCGGCGTTCTTGGAATCGATACCTTATATAATCAGTTTTATCAATTTTTGGATGAATTTCAAATAGAAAATGAACGAGAAGTAATGTTAGTTTCCGTAGAGGGAAGAGTACTCTATTCCAAACAGCAGCGATGCGATGGAGCGTACATCTATAATATGGGAATTGGGGATAAGGATGATATTTTACGGAGTTTTACAGAGAATGAAACACTGCTTTTTGAGGATGAGTCCCCCTATTTCGGGGGAAATTCCTTGCATTATTTCTGCCCGATCAGTTTTGAACGTTCCAGACAGCCGATGTTCCTTTATGTGGATTTGCCGACTGATATCTTGTATGAAAAGGCGCAGACGATAGAAATCATCATTGTCATTGCGGGGATATTGACGATTTTTCTACTAGCAGCCATTATATTTTTCCAGGCAAAAAAAATTCGCAATGCACTATCTTTTCTTGCGGGTCAAGCAGATCAAATTGCTAATGGAAACCTTGATATTGAGATAAAAAACCATGCGAACGGGCGACAGGCTACGGTATTAGAAGTGGTTCAACTGCACCGTTCCCTAAAAAAAATGGTAGAGCAGTTTCGGATTTATATAAAAGAAAAAGAGAATTTCAACAATACGTTGGAGCAAAAGATTGAACAGAGAACCTTTCAATTAGAAGCAATGACGAGGGAGGCAGAGAAGGCAAAACAGCAAGCAGAATATGCGACGGAAGTAAAAACACAGTTTCTTGCTAGTATGTCCCATGAAATCAGGACACCGATGAATGCTATTTTGGGTATTTCAGAATTGATGCTGGAAGAAAATTTAAATGGCAAACAGGGACAATATGTTAATGACATCAAAACGTCGTCAAAAGTGCTTGTAAATATTGTAAATGACATTTTGGATATCACGAAATTGGAGGCTGGAAAATTATCGTTACAGGAAGCCCATTATGATTTTAAGGAACTGATTGGAAATATTTCTTCCATGATGGAAATTTTGGTAAAGGATAAAGGGATTTCATACTGTTTAAGCACAAATGAGGAATTGCCTGCCTATTTATTTGGCGATGATTTAAGGTTGCGGCAAATCTTGACCAATATCTTAGGCAATGCGATTAAATTTACAAAGGAAGGATATGTAGAGCTTAAAATTGATGTGAAGGAAGACATCATACAATTTGTTGTTACAGATACCGGAATAGGAATTAAAGACGAGAATTTAAAAACCATGTTCGATCCATTTATACAGCTGGATACCTATAAAAACAGGAATATCCAGGGGACGGGGCTTGGATTGTCCATTTGTAAAAAACTGGTCGATATGATGAAGGGCACGATTGCTGTTTCGAGTGAATATGGAAAAGGAAGTGTCTTTACCGTTGTAATACCAAAAGTACCAGGTGACGCAAACAGGTTGGAATTAGCGGATAAAGTGGCAGATCAGGTATATGCGCCAAATGCAGTTGCCCTTGTGGTAGACGATAATAAAATTAATGTAGAAGTGGCGGCCGGCCTGCTTGGCTTGTTTGGGATAGAGGCAGATAAGGCTTTATCTGGATATGCAGCCATCGCGGCAGTGCAGGGAAGAAAATATGACTTGATATTTATGGATCATATGATGACCGAAATGGATGGGCTTGAAACAACACAGTGCATTCGTGCCCTTGGGGGAGAATGTGAAACAATCCCAATCATAGCATTGACGGCAAATGCAGTCGTTGGTGCCAAAGAGATGTTTTTAGAAGCAGGGATGAATGATTTCTTATCGAAGCCTGTGGAAAAAGAAAGCCTAAATAATATCCTGCATCGGTGGTTGCCGAAAGACAAGCAAATAAAAGAGGGCTGATTGGATGTAGCCTGTTGCAATTACCAGTCAGCTCCCTTTCCATCCTGCTGTCCTTTCGATTGACAGGCGAACAGTTAGCCTGTCGCAGGATTATTAGCCCTAAGCGCTAGCTTTCCATCCGGTTGTCCTTTCGATATGACAGGCGACCTCTCAGTTCTTGGAGGAAACTTGAAATGCCCTTACATCGATAGCCCCATTCGCAGGTGTTTGGTAAAATATATCTTTATCTGCAAAAGAACGGAAATATACATAATTTGAAGTAACGTTGATATCGCAGTAAATGCCGAACGAAATCACTTCTTCAACACCGTTTTGATCTAGCGACCTGCGGCACAAAGAGGAATCTGCTCCATTGCTGTTTAGATAATACACATAATTGGGAGTTAGATTATAGCCATCAATTTGACCTTCTGTCAGCATTGTTTTCTCGCCGGTTGCTTTGTCAATCCGGGCAAGACGGTAGTTATTGGCACAATCCATAAAATAAATATAGTTTTGGGTATCAATGGGGTGCATGCTGTCTTCTTCGACGAGCAGGCTGGGACGGTCTATAGAGGAATTCCAAAGCCAGATATTGCGTTCCGTCTTGATTCCACTATAGCAAAGGTTGCCATTCGTGGATGCAGAAAGAAGGAGGGGGGATTCGTCTAATTTTTCCTTTTCCGTACCATCAATTTTGACTTTATATAAAGTAGAGAGGCCTGTTTCATCGTAATGGGTATAATAAATATAGTTTCCCACTAAAGTAGCGGCAAGGCAAGGGTCGGTATCCAATATCGTTATTTGTTTCCCTTTATGGGTTGTGCGGCATAGGCTGTTGATATCTGATTGTATATAAGGAAATCCGCCCATGGTAGTGTTGCTGCTGCTGCGAATGTAGTAGACATAGTTGCTATCCGCATTCAAAGAAGAAACACGTTCGTTGCTGATCTTGGTTGCTTCTGTCCCTTGGGGCGTCATGGAATATAAGGTATAGCCATCAAAAGGATTGCTGAAATAAACAGTACCGTCAACTTCACAAAATAGGCCGTTGTTGTAGTAGTTCCCCGCACTATTTCCATATACATACCCATCGTTGAAGCGCATACGACCTTGGTATTTGCTATACAGGCCAATACCTACGACCAGCAATATCAGCAATACAAATATAAGCAAAGTAATAACGAGTGGTGCTTTTGATTTTGTGGTTTTCATACAAATCCCCCATTTCTTTTTTGTAAAAAACATGTGCATTATCATGTAACTCTTCAGGCTTCCGCTTATGCGAGGGAAATACGACTCAAGTCTGCCCCTTGCTATTCCTTTGCTCCGGGCTTCGCTTATGCGAGGGAAATACGACTGAATATTTACTTCATAACTATTATATCGCTAATTATAAAAACTTGCAAGGTTTTAGTATTGATATCTAAGTTGGAATGGTATATTATAATAATAAATATCTGAGGTAGCGTCTATGAAAAATTTATTCGAAATACGAGATGAAATAGATAGGATTGACAAACAAATTGTACAGCTCTATGAACAGCGCATGGTGCTTGTCGGTGAAGTGGCGGAGTATAAAATTACGACAGGCAAACAGGTACTTGACAAGACGCGCGAACAAGAAAAGCTTGCCTATCTAACAAGCCTTGCCACAAGTGATTTTACAAAAATGGGTGTGCATGAGCTGTTTGAACAGATTATAGCAATGAGCCGGAAAAAGCAGTATCAGCTTTTGCGGGAGCATGGGAAAGTGGCGTCTACAGGTTTTGAAATGATAGAACAGTTGGACTATAAACATGCAAAGATTGTGTACCAAGGTGTTGAGGGCGCATACAGTCAATTAGCAATGAAAACATACTTTGGGGAAGAGATAGACGGCTACCATGTGGATACATGGAACGATGCAATGGAGGCGATTTTAAATGGCGATGCAGATTTTGCAGTATTGCCGATTGAAAATTCATCTGCCGGAATTGTAAGTGAAAATTTTGACCTCCTTGTGGCGTATCAAAATTATATTGTAGGCGAGCAGACGATTAAAATTTCCCATGCTTTGCTTGGGCTGCCGGGCAGTGGCTTAGAGGACATAACCTGTGTATATTCCCATCCGCAGGCATTGATGCAGTGTGTGGATTTTCTGGATGAACACAAGCACTGGGAGCGTGTTGGAACGCAAAATACAGCTGGGGCGGCAAAGAAAATTTTAGAGGATGGATTAAAACATCAGGCAGCAATCGCAAGCCGTTTAACAGCGGAAATTTATGGATTGGAATTATTAAAAGAGAACATAAACTACAGTAATGAAAACAGTACGCGGTTCATCATTGTTTCAAATAAAAAAATCTGCCGAAAGCAGGCGCGTAAAATCAGCATATGCTTTGAACTTCCCCATGAGAGTGGCACCTTGTACCAGATGCTGTCGCACTTTATCTATAACAATTTGAATATGAATAAAATAGAATCAAGGCCGATTAAAGACAAGAGCTTTGCGTATCGATTTTTCATTGATTTTGAAGGGAATTTAGCAGAAAGTGCAGTACAAAATGCGCTACAAGGTTTAAAGGAAGAATCTTTGAATTTAAAGATATTGGGCAATTATTAGAAGAACAAAAGGTGGCTTTGAAAGGAAATTTAAATGAAGTTTACAGGAGACGAATTAATTGTATATAGAGACTTGACGGATGGTGAAATTTTTAAGGGTTTCACATGGATTATGGAACATTATGAGCATGGTTTTTCCGAAGCCAGCTTTTCGGACAAGGATTTTTTGGAAAGGAATTTTCATAAGAAAGAAGATATTCGTGCATTATGTTATGAATGTATGCATAAGTTAATAGAGTTATCGGCAAGCCACGGCTTTTGTGGCAATTTATGGCACAATTATCTGACCTTTTTGCTGGTACATAATGAAAATGCCTATAGTACGGCATGTGAAATCAAAGGGAAGGTAGAGGGCAGTATTAATAAGGCGGCAGAACATGACTTTGCCATTTTTAAAAATCTCTATGAATTTGATTTCCATAAGTTGGGACAGGCACTAGACATTCCTGTTTTGGAACTCCTAGAGGATTATAAGCGCATAGAGGGCAACAGCCGGATTTTTAATCAGAGAATTAGGGACAGCATATGTTCTTTAAGCGTAAGGCTTCAGGGTACAAGTACCATATCGGAATTTAAGGAAGAAATTACTGCATTTTATCGGGATTTTGGTGTCGGGAAATTGGGGCTGCATAAGGCTTTTCGGATAGATCATGAAACGCATGGCGTTCAAATCGTACCTATAACGAATATCGCTCACGTGCAGCTTACGGATTTGGTTGGATATCAGTTGGCAAAGGAAAAGCTAATCGATAATACGGAGGCTTTTCTGCGGGGAAAAGAGGCAAACAACTGTTTACTGTTTGGAGATGCAGGAACTGGAAAATCCAGTAGTATCAAGGCGATTATAAACCAATATTATGACAGGGGCCTTCGTATGATTGAAATTTACAAACATCAGTTCGAAGACTTGAATGCGCTCATCACTCAGATTAAACACCGTAATTATAAATTTATTATTTTCATGGACGATCTATCGTTTGAAGAATTTGAAATAGAATACAAATATCTAAAAGCCGTGATAGAAGGAGGCCTTGAACGAAAGCCGGACAATGTATTAATCTATGCGACATCGAATCGGCGGCATCTTGTACGGGAGCAGTTTGCCGATAAAGTAGGGCGAAGGGATGATCTGCATGCCTCCGATACGGTACAGGAAAAACTGTCCTTGGCGGCGCGCTTTGGCGTTACGATATTTTTCTGTGCACCGGATAAAAAAGAATTCCAAGAGATTGTGAAAACTTTGGCAAAGAAAAATAACATAGCGATGGAAGAGGAAATACTTTTGCAAGAGGCAAATAAGTGGGAATTAAGCCATGGAGGCCTTTCCGGGAGAACTGCACAGCAGTTCATTACGTATCTTATCGGAAAGAGCGATCGATAAGATACGTACCCTCCGGGAGAATGTGCACGTACGCAAGGGGAAATATGTCGCGGGAGCGACTGCGTACGGCACAAAGATGTTGGCAGGCAAAATCTTGAATGTAATCGGAAAGAGCGATCGATAAGATACGTACCCTCCGGGAGGATGTGCACGTACGCAAGGGGATAGATGGGAGTTTGATATTATGGGAATGAAGACATTTGCGGCAATCTATATTGGCTCTTATGAAATTACATTGAAAATATTTGAATTGTCAACCAACAAGGGAATCCGGTCGTTGGACTATGTACGTAGTCGAGTGGAATTGGGAAAAGATGTATATTCTAAGGGGGCAATTGGATATGAGCTGGTGGAAGAATTATGCCAAGTATTAAAAGAATTTCATCAGATTATGGATGGATATGTAGTAGATGACTATAAAGCTTGTGCAAGCAGCGTGCTTTCTGATGCAAGCAATGGATTGTTTATTTTGGATCAGATTCGTCTGCGCACGAAGATTAAGGTAGAGGTTTTAAGCAACTCGGAACAGCGTTTCGTTAGCTATAAATCTTTGGCGTCTAGTGTTGCATTTGAAAGCATGATTGCGGAGGGGACTGCTGTTGTTGATGTAGGTGGGGGCAGTATACAAATCACCCTTTTTCGGGAAGGGCATGCGGTTACAACACAGCATATTGTCCTTGGTACGGTGCGAATTCGAGAGAAATTATCTGGTATCGAGTCTTTGGTATCGCATTATGAAGATCAAATGCAAGAGCTTATCGATAAGGAATTGAAAATTTTTGATAAGATTTATCTACAGGATCAACTATGGAACCAGAAAAAGATGAAATATGTCATTATGGTTGGAGACTATATTAGCACCATTATGAAGCAAGTAACAAAAGTGAGGGAAGACAACACCATTGAAACGGAGCGTTTTGTAAAAGCCTTACGTAAATTGAATAAAAAGACAACGAGCCAGCTTGCCGAAGAATTGAATTTAGAGAACGAACAAGATCCCTTGCTCATTCCATCGATTGTGCTATATAAACGTTTGGCGGAGGCTTTAGGGGCGGAATATATATGGGTTCCAGGCTCTAATATCAGTGATGGCATCGCTTATGACTATGCACAAAAGAATCATATCGTCAAAACAACCCATAATTTTGATGAAGACGTATTATCTGCGGCAGGGCATTTGGCAAAGCGGTATGCAAGTGATTTGGACCACACTGCGGCAATTTTAGGATTATCGACGCTCATTTATGATACAATGAAAAAAGTACATGGCATGGGGAAACGAGAACGGCTCATTCTTCAGGTAGCGGTCATTCTCCATGACTGTGGCAGATATATCAGTCTGGTAAACCAAACGGATTATGCCTATCAGATTATTATGGCATCTGAAATCATAGGGATGACCCATTTAGAACGGGAAATCGTGGCAAGTATTGTAAAGTACCATGGGCGGAGCATGGTTCCCTATGGTCAGATCATGGATAAAATGAACCAGGAAAGCTATATGATTGTTTCTAAGCTGGCGGCAATCCTTAAAGTTGCAAATGCATTGGATCGAAGCCATAAGCAGAAGTTTAAAAATGTGAAAGCGGTTTTAAGAGAAAAACAGCTTACGATTACCATAGAGTCCACAGAGGATATTTTGCTGGAGAAAGGCTTGTTTTATACTTATACGGATCGATTTGAAGAAATCTTTAGTGTAAAACCATTGATAAAAGAAAAAAGGGTATTTGAGTAAACGCGTATTTGGCTATCAAGGAGTGTTTGGGGAAACAGGCATTTGGAGAAATGAAAACAGGTTAAAACGTAGTTTATAAAATATATCTCTGCGAAGGAGTGAGTGGCAATGGATAAATACAAAGATTTTTTAAAGCCTGAATATTATGAAAACAGAGAGCTGAGTTGGCTGAAATTTAACGGACGTGTATTCAACGAGGCAAGGGATAAATCTATCCCATTATTGGAACGCTTCAAATTTGTCAGTATCACCTCATCCAATTTAGATGAATTTTTCATGGTTCGTGTTGCGTCCTTAAAAGATATGGTGCATGCACAATATAAGAAGAAAGATATTGCGGGAATGACTGCATCGGAACAGCTGGTCGCGATCAACAAAGATACAAGAAAATTAGTGGAGATGCAATATTCTACCTATAACCGTTCCCTGACCCCTCTTTTGAAAAACAGCAAAATCCAGATACTGGATTCTTACGAGGAGCTGAGCGAAGAACAGGGGATTTATGTAGACAAGTATTTTGAAGAAAAAGTATATCCTGTGCTAACGCCCATGGCGGTAGATGCCTCGCGTCCATTTCCCCTGATCCGCAATAAATCTTTAAATATTGCGGCGCTTCTATCAAAAAAGGGAGATGGGGAGGAAGTCGAATTTGCGACGGTACAAGTACCTTCTGTTTTATCCCGCTTAGTACAGATGCCTGCAAGAAAAGAAGATGAAAAGGCATTCATTTTACTAGAGCAGATCATAGAACGCAATATACATCGCCTCTTTTTAAATTATAATATCCTTTGCGCATATCCTTACCGTATTATGAGAAATGCAGATTTGACGATAGATGAAGATGAGGCGGAAGATCTATTAAAAGAAATTCAAAAGCAGGTCAAAAAGCGCCAGTGGGGCGAGGTTATCCGCTTGGAAGTGGAAGATAAAGTAGATGCACGGCTGCTGTCTATTTTAGCAGAGGAGCTACAAATTGCACCGGAGGACGTGTATCAGATCAATGGACCGATTGATTTAACCTTTCTGATGAAGCTGTATGAGATAGAAGGCTACGATGCGCTGCGGTATAAACCGTACAAGCCACAGATGATACCGCAGATTGTGCCTGGCGAGGACATTTTCCAGGCGATACAAAAGGGCGATATCCTGCTTCACCACCCATATCAGACATTTGATCCAGTTGTTGATTTTATCAGACAGGCTTCGCTAGATCCACAGGTGTTGGCGATTAAGCAGACTTTATACCGTGTCAGCGGACACTCGCCTATTATTTTATCTTTAGCGCAGGCTGCGGAAAATGGGAAACAGGTATCTGTTTTAGTAGAATTAAAAGCGCGGTTTGATGAAGAAAACAACATTGTGTGGGCAAAGAAACTAGAACAAGCCGGTTGCCATGTCATCTATGGGCTAGTCGGGTTAAAGACACACAGCAAAATTGCGCTTGTTGTCCGTAGGGAAGAAGAGGGCATTCGCAGGTATGTCCATTTAGGAACCGGAAATTACAATGACTCAACGGCAAAGCTCTATACGGATGTGGGGATGTTTACCTGCTCGGAAGCAATCGGGGAAGATGCCACTGCGGTATTTAATATGTTGTCCGGCTATTCCGAGCCTTTAACATGGAATAAACTTGTGGTTGCCCCTTTGTGGCTACGCGATAAATTTTTGAAATTAATACGGCGGGAAACCAAATATGCCATGGAAGGGCGAAACGCTTTTATTATAGCAAAAATGAATTCCCTTTGTGATAAGGAAGTCATTGCATCTTTATATGAGGCATCTGCGGCGGGGGTCAAGATAGATTTAATTGTGCGTGGCATCTGTAGCCTGCGTACCGGAATACCGAAAGTCAGCGACACGATTACGGTACATTCTATCGTAGGAAATTTCTTAGAACATAGCAGAATCTTTTATTTTCATAATGATGGACAGGAAGAAATCTATATGGGGAGTGCCGATTGGATGAGCAGGAACTTGGATCGCCGTGTAGAAATATTGTTTCCAGTAGAAAATGAGCTGTTGATGGAAGAACTGCGGCATATTTTAAACCTGCAATGGATGGACACTACAAAAACACACATACTTCAGCAGGATGGCACTTATGAAAAAATTGATAAGCGAGGGAAAAAACTGCTTAATTCCCAAGAACAGCTCTGCAATGAAGCAAAAAAAGCTGTCCCGAAAGAGGCAAATGCTTATCAGGAAAGAAGATTTACACCGGCAAACGTAGCGATGGAGGGAGAGGTAAACACATTTAAATGAAAATGTGAAAGGATTAGAGCCAAATTGATGATGCACAGGTTGATTATGCGAGAGTATGACGGAATAGTTACAAGGTGACATAAGGTAGGAAAATCCGATTAAGCGGATAGATAGGAGTTTTATGGAAGAACGTAGGATGATACTATTTTCAGATTTGGATGGAACATTGCTAAATAATGACAAGAGCATTTCTCATGGGAATCAAAAGGCAATTGAAAAAATGCTGGAGGCGGGGCATTACCTTGTAATTGCCACTGGCCGACCGGTAGCAAGTGCTCGAAAAGCAGTAAAGAATCTGGGGTTGGTCATGCCTGGCTGCTATATGATTGCATTTAATGGGGCAATCGTGTATGGCTGTGATTCAAACCATATATTTTTGGAAAAAACCATGTCGATTGAATATGTAGAATACTTATTTGAGGAAGCTAAAAAATATAACTTACATATACAAACCTATTCACGGAGCCATGTCATAGCTCAGAAAGATTCAAAAGAATTGGAGTTTTATACCAAGAACACGAAAATGTCTTACAAAATAGCAGAAAATGTATTTGATGAGCTGCAGAAAGAGCCAAATAAAGTATTGCTTATAAGCCTTACCGACAATGAAAAATTAAAGCAGTTTCAAAAGGACCATGAAAAATGGGCACAAGGCAAATGCAACAGTTTTTTTTCCTGTGATGAATATCTGGAATATTGCCCAAAAGATACTTCAAAAGGTGCTGCAATTCGCTTTATTGCAGAGTTTTTGAATATCCCAATAAAAGATACGATTGCCATAGGGGATGAACTGAATGATATTTCAATGCTGCAAATGGCGGGGAGAGGCATTGCAATGAAAAATGCAAAACCGGAAGTGAAAGCTATCGCAGACTATGTTACAAAAGGCGATAACGAGCAAGATGCAATTGCTGAAATTATAGAGCGGTTTATTAACGTATAGGGAGGTTTATTGCCTGATAGGGCAAATCAGAGGTATACTCGTTTACAGACGTATCGTACTCGTTTACAGACGTATCGCCGCTTTTATATCCTCTAGTATTTGATACGGTATGGCAAGGTTTCCTTTGCCGCTTTTTAGCTGAATAGACGGTTTGTTGTTGCCATGAAAATCAGATCCACCACTGATTAAAAGTCCATAGTCCTTAGCAAGACGCTTCATATTTCGTTCATCTGCCGGGGTGTGGGTAGAATAAATGGCTTCTATTCCGGATAGCCCATGTTCTGCCATAGACTTCACAAAATAGCGTAGCTGGTCACTGTTCATATGGCAAAGTAGCGGATGGGCGAAGAAGGCAAGGCCATTGCCTGCATGAATGAGGTCAATTGCCTCAAACGGTGTGATTTTTTCCCTTGGTACATAGCAACGGCAATCATCGCCTAAATAGTTGGAAAAGACAGTTTCTATATTTTTTACAAGTCCCATTTCTGTCAAAAATCTTGCAAAGTGAGCACGGGTCAGTATGCTGTCTGGAAAAGTGGCACGCAATGCGGCAAGGCTTATGTCAAACCCCTCTTGTTGCAATTTTCCGATCATTTTTGCATTCCGTTCCGTTCGGGAGTCTTGAAAAAGTGTTAATTTTTGCAAAAAAGAAGCATTGTCCGTGTCAATGTAGTATCCAAGTAGATGGACTTCTATACCATTATAATCGGTTGACAATTCTACACCAGGGACAAGCTCCATGTCAATGCCATGCTCTTTGATAGCCGTATGTGCTTTTGCTATGCCGGAAACGGTATCATGGTCGGTAAGTGCGATGGCAGACAGCTGTTGCTGCGCTGCGAGGAGGATAATTTCCGATGGGGTAAAAGTACCATCTGACTTTGTTGAATGTACGTGTAAGTCAATATATTTCATTGCGGTTTCCCTTTCTATGCAGGAAAGCAGGTGGGCAAGGAATGATACAGGAAGCTGTTGTGCAAAAGATTGCCTATTTTTATAAAATCATAAATTAATAATCTTAAATCCATTCCGCCCAGCTTCCTTGACAGCATACAAAGCTTTATCAGCCTCCATGTACAGCCTGCTATAGCTGATTTGGTCAACGGTCTGATCTAAATTTAGGGCAGTGGCAATACCAACGCTTGCCGTTAGGCCATTCTCATGTCCGCCAGGTTTGATGTTCCACAACAATTCAGCAAATATCCGCATCTTTTCATCAATAAGCGCCGTATCGCCAAAGTTGCGGCAAAAAACAGCAAATTCATCGCCACCGAACCGTGCCACAACATCACCGGAACGGCTTTCATTCGGACGAAACAGGGTAGTGAGCAGAGCACCCATCTGCTTTAGCACAATATCGCCTTCTGAATGCCCATAGGTGTCATTGATTTGTTTAAAACGATCAATATCGATCATAATAAACGAACAGGCATGCCTGTCGGCATAGCCTTTTCCCAAAAATGTGTCTACATTCGCGATTAGCACCTCGCGGTTGTATATTCCGGTAAGGGCATCGGTGGAAGCTTTTTTATTCGCCAGATTAAGGCTTCCAATATAGTGGTGAATCGTATTCTGCATGGAATCTATCGTTATCCTCAGCTGTGAAAGCTCGTTGCGCGTTTCATTTAAATCTGATTCGGCAAACGATATATCGCCTACTGTGGAATCGTCAATTTCCGTACGCATGTACTGCTCCGTGGAGTTTGCCAGATCCTTTATCGGAGCAATCAGTTGCCTGCGGACCCAAAAGCTATAAAGCCAACAAAAAACAGTGGCAACAATGGCAATTAGAATGAAAAGTCCAACCAGATATTCCCGCTGTAGGAAAGCCAAATGCTCAAGTGAAAAGCAGGTTGCGATATATGCTTTCGTTTCGCCGTCTGAGCCCTTATAGCCATGTATCACCGAAAGGACTTTTGAACGGGAGGACATGTGTGCAATTTCCGTAAATATGGGGATTTCCGTTTTGCCATGTCGCAGTGCCGTTTCAACATCTTCCGGCAAATCTTCCTCTTCCCATTTGTAAAGATGCCCAAGCTCCCAATGCTCGCTTGAGGTATCTGCATCAAAAATATAGTGCTCGCCCAATTCGTCCGCTTTAAATACCAACAAATACGTCAAATTGTTATACTTAGAGAGAGCGCGCATCAAATCCAGGGTATCCACGTATTCCGGGTCTGTGAATGCCTCGTCCTCTGTCATTGTAAGCCAAACGTCAATCTTGTCCCAATTAATTTTTTCGCTTATTAAGGCACAGGTGTTGTCGGCAGTCGTTACATACAAATCAGTCATAGACGCTTGAAATTTATAATAGCTAAGTGCACCTGCCGCCGCACCCATAGAAATTGTCATGATGATAATCATGAGCAAAGATCGATGCCAAAGTGACATTTTTTCTAGTATGATATTCACTTCCCTTCTATTTTTTAAATACTGGAGTACTGAATAGTTACTTAAACTCTATTAATATTATGCAACATTACCGCTAGAAACTCAATATAAATTTTGAAAATAAGTGTGAAAAGAGTGGTAAGAAAGAAAAAAAATGACAGCGATTCAGAAAATAGATCCTTTACAGCAATGGGAAAGTTACGATACAGCCCACGGTACAGCCACGATGCAGCCATGGAAAAGCTACGATACAGCTACGATGCGCCATGGAAAAGCTACGATACAGCTACGATGCCACATAATTTTACCACATAATTTTACGAGAAAATATGCTTGACGCAGATTAAAAAATATGCTAAGCTATTGTAGTTGTATAAAAACAAAGTAGAGTATCCACTCTCACCTTAGCGCAATTGAGCGACTATTGGTTTATAATTCAAAATACATTACTGTATAATGATGGACCTTGGTGTAGCTAAGCAGCTATTGGGCTATCATATCAAAATACGTTGCTGTATTACGATGAGATATTTAGTGGATAGTCTAACTATCCATTTTTTGTTTTATAGGAATTTCAACCTATAGAGAAACTGTATAAATACAAGGTAAAACTAATTTTTGGAGGTGCAAGGCTATTAGTGAATTAATGATTAATGAGCAAATCAAAGATAGGGAAGTTCGTCTTGTTGGAGAAGATGGGGAACAGCTTGGAATCATGTCTGCAAGGGATGCAATGAAAATTGCCAAAGAAGCAGAACTTGATTTGGTTAAGATTGCTCCTACAGCAAAGCCGCCTGTATGCAAGATTATTGATTATGGCAAATACAGGTATGAGTTGTCAAGGAAAGAAAAAGAGGCAAAGAAAAAGCAAAAAGTTGTTGAACTAAAAGAAATACGTCTGTCGCCAAACATTGATGTCAATGCTTTGAATACAAAAGTTAGTGCAGCAAGGAAATTCCTTGTAAAAGGCAATAAAGTAAAGATTACATTGCGCTTTCGAGGACGGGAAATGGCTCATATGCACAGCAGCAAGCATATATTAGATGAGTTTGCCCAAGAGGTTGCCGATATCGCAATTACGGAAAAGCCGGCAAAGCTAGAGGGGCGTAGCATTAGCATGGTGCTTACAGAAAAGAAACAGCAGTAGAGGTTTCATGATTGACTAGAAAGAAACTGCGACGAAGCAGCCACAAAACAATCGTAGGGCATCACAGTCGCTAAGCTTAAATAAAAGAAACACCACAGCCAAAGGAGGAAATTTAAAATGCCAAAAATGAAAACAAACAGATCGGCCGCGAAACGTTTTAAACTAACGGGAACCGGGAAATTAAGAAGAAATAAAGCTTATAAGCAACATATTTTAACGAAAAAATCCCCAAAAAGGAAGAGAAACCTAAGAAAATCAACAATAACAGATGCATCGAATGTTAAAAATATGAGGAAGATTTTACCATACCTATAAAAATCGGCTAAGGAGGACACGAAGTCATGGCAAGAGTAAAAGGCGGAATGAGCGCTAGAAAAAAGCATAATAGAGTATTAAAATTAGCGAAAGGCTACAGAGGTGCAAGGTCAAAACAATATAGAATCGCAAAACAGTCGGTAATGAGAGCCTTAGCAAGTGCCTATTCGGGTAGAAAAGAAAGAAAAAGGCAGTTTCGGGCCTTATGGATTGCAAGAATCAATGCAGCGGCAAGAATCAATGGAATTTCATACAGCCAGTTTATGTATGGGTTAAAGCTTGCCGGTGTAGAAGTAAATCGAAAAATGCTTGCTGATATGGCAGTCAATGATGCACAAGGATTTCAAACATTAGCAGAACTAGCCAAGAGCAAAGTTGCTTAATCTAATATCAAAAACACGTAGAAGAGAAGAGTAGAATGTGAAACGTACCAGAGAAGGATGCCAATGGGATTTTGCATGATAAGGAACAGTAAAGAAATAAACTAGACAAGATGATGGAGCCGTTTTTTCGTCAGGCAAGGCATCCAAATGAGGCGTAGCCTAAGCTACGGCGAGTGAGGATAACGCAACATGATAGGGAAACTACAAGCCAGATGTTTAGTTTATTGATAAACTGCTCCTAAGCGGCTCAAGAGGTGGAAGCATCTTTACCGGAAACATTTGAAAACTACCTCCAAGTGGTCCTAATCCGATCCGGCGATACCGTTATCATCATTGAGTGGCTTTGCAATTGCAAGGCAAACTGGGTGGAACCGCGTAGCTTACGTCCCTTATATTGTGATATGCAATATAGGGGGCTTTTTGTTTTAATTAAAAGGAGATTTAATTATGAAAATTACATTAAAAGATGGTAGTATCAAAGAATATGATGCTCCAAAATCAGTAATTGAAATTGCCGCTGATATAAGTGATGGCTTGGCGCGGGTTGCCTGTGCCGGTGAAATCGACAATAAGGTCGTTGATTTACGTACGGTGGTTGATACAGACTGCAATTTAAACATCGTAACAGCAAACGACAAGGCGGGGCTGGCCGCACTGCGCCACACGACCTCCCATGTAATGGCGGAAGCAGTGAAACGGTTGTACCCCCAGGCAAAATTGGCAATCGGGCCATCAATTGATACTGGATTTTACTATGATTTTGAATGCGAACCGTTTTCTAGGGCAGACTTAGATGCCATCGAAAAGGAAATGAAGAAAATCATAAAAGAGGGTGCAAAACTAGAAAAATTTACATTAAGCCGCAAGGAGGCAATCCAGTTGATGCAAGAGCGTGAGGAACCCTATAAAGTGGAATTAATTCAGGATTTGCCGCAAGACGCTATTCTTTCTTTTTATAGCCAAGGTGCATTTGTCGATTTATGTGCGGGGCCTCATTTAATGACTACGAAAAATATAAAGGCGTTTAAATTAATATCCTCGTCCGGTGCATATTGGAGGGGCAGCGAAAAAAATAAAATGCTCACACGCATTTATGGGACGGCATTTGCAAAAAAAGATGAATTAAACGATTATCTCGTATATTTAGAAGAAATCAAAAAACGCGACCACAATAAATTAGGGCGTGAGATGGATTTGTTTACAACCGTCGATGTCATAGGACAAGGATTGCCGCTTTTCCTGCCCAAAGGAACGAAGATGATTCAGACGCTGCAGCGGTGGATTGAAGATGAGGAAGAAAAGCGTGGCTATGTCAGAACGAAAACGCCGATGATGGCAAAAAAAGAACTATATGTTATTTCCGACCATTGGAATCATTACAAAGAGGGAATGTTTGTCCTTGGCGATGAAGAAAAGGAAGAGGAAGAAGTATTTGCATTGCGCCCTATGACGTGCCCATTCCAGTATTATGTTTATAAACAGAGTCAAAAATCCTACCGTGACCTGCCTCTTCGCTATGGGGAAACCTCCACCATTTTTCGAAAGGAAGAGTCCGGTGAAATGCATGGATTAACCCGTGTACGGCAATTTACGATTTCTGAGGGGCATCTAATCGTGCGCCCGGATCAGATTGAAAAAGAGTTTAAAGACTGTGTAGACTTGGCAAAATACTGCCTTAAAACGTTAGGGCTTTTCGAGGACATAACCTTTCGAATGTCCAAATGGGATCCCCAAAATAAAGAAAAGTATTTGGGGACAGAAGAAATGTGGAACCAAGTACAGGATATGATGCTTCATATTCTAAATGAAATTGGACTTGACTTTACGCAAGAAGAGGGAGAAGCGGCATTCTACGGCCCGAAATTAGATATACAGGCAAAAAATGTATATGGCAAGGAAGATACTATGATAACCATTCAGATTGACATGTTTCTGGCAGAACGTTTTGACATGACGTTTATCGATAAAAATGGCGAGAAGGTGCGGCCCTATATTATTCATCGGACGAGTATTGGGTGCTATGAGCGGACATTGGCATGGCTGATTGAAAAATATGCAGGTGCCTTTCCAACGTGGCTCTGTCCAGAACAGGTACGGGTACTTCCGATATCAGAAAAATACAACGATTACGCAACGAACGTATGCGAGCAGATGAAAGAAAATGGAATTCTTGCAACGGTTGACCTGCGTTCTGAAAAAATCGGCTATAAAATCAGACAAAGCCGCTTGGATAAACTGCCTTATATGGTTGTCGTTGGCCAAAAAGAAGAAGAAGAACAAACGATCTCCGTTCGGAGCCGTTTCAAAGGGGAGGAAGGCCAGCAGAGCCTAGAAACCTTTATTGATGTGATCAGTAAAGAAATACGCACAAAAGAAATACGCAAAATCGAGGTAGAAAACGAAAATTAGAGGTGCGATATAGAGGTAGAATTTGATTATAAAATTACGAAGGAATTGTCCCTTAGATGAATTATGGATGTATGCAATTTAAGAATGGAGAAATATGGCGTTGAAGACTGGAAAACCAATGGAAAGTAGGACTACCCAAACTACCCAATCGACTACCCAATTAAAAAATATAATATTTTATCTAGGCAAGCGCTAAATAGTACAGAATAATGTTTAAATCAACTGGAGGTGAAGCAATGACCGTCGAAGAGGTATTAGCATTTGAGGAAATGCAGGTATTTGACCGAAAGAGTATCAATATAGAGCCAAAAACCTTGGCAATATCAATTGTTGCATTTGCAAATGCTGATGGAGGAACAATTGCAATCGGAATTTCAGATAAGAAACGACGGATAGAAGGCATAGATTTTGAAACTAAAAAAATAAATGAGCTTCTAAGAGTTCCATTTGATTTTTGCAATCCGACAATTAAGGTTACGATAGAAAAGGTACCATGTATTGATTCTGAGGGAAGAGAAAATCATGTATTGTTGATGCAGATTGATCCAAGCCCGCAGGTGCATGCCAATCAGGCTGATGAAGTGTTCTTAAGAGTTGGAGACAAATCAAAATTACAAACATTTGAAGAGAGATTACAGCTTAATTACGACAAAGGTGAACGCTATTTCGAAGATAAGGCAGTTCCTGATGCAACGTTGGAAGATATTGATATGGATTTTGTCAAAGAGGATATTGATAAAATCAGATATAGAAAAACTCCATTGGAATATTTAAAACAAAACAAAGGATTTATGAAAGAAAAAGACGGTAATATTCAGATTAGCACAGCAGCAATATTGTTGTTTGGCAACAATCCTCAAAACTTCTTCCCTCGTGCAAGAATACGATTTATAAGATATGAAGGCAACGAAGAAAGATTTGGAACAGAAATGAATGTAATTAAGGATGTTATATTTGAAGGAACGCTTCTTAAGATGATAAATGATGCTATCGCCTATTTGGATACACAGATAAAAGAAAAGACGTATCTGGGAAAAGATGCTATCTTCGTAACAGAAGAAGAGTATCCAAAGTTTGCACGTCAAGAGTTGGTGGTAAATGCAGTTACTCATCGCGCGTATAGCATTAGCGGCACGGATATTCAGATAAAGATGTTTGATGATCGTATTGTAGTTGAGAGTCCTGGAAAATTACCTGGATTAGTGAAAGCGGAAAATATCCGTTATACACACTTTTCAAGAAATCCTAAGATTGCAGAATTTTTGAAAGCCTATAATTTTGTAAAGGAATATGGAGAAGGCGTTAATCGTATGTGCAAAGAACTGGAAGCTGCTGGTTTAAAAGATCCTGCATATTATACGAATGCATTTATGCTACAGGCGGCTATTTATAATACCAATACTGAAAAAAATGTGGTTAAACAAGTTGCTGATTCACTTGAAAAGTCGGCGATTGCAGTGAATAAGTCAGCAGTTGATGAAGAAAAGTCGGCGTTTGCTTCTCAAAAGTCGGCGATTGATGAATTAAAGTCGGCGTTTGATAAGACAAATTATAATGAACAAACAAAAGATAATATTATCCAGGTGTACAATGAAATAGAGAGTAGTCAGGTCTTTGGAACTGGAGAGATTGAAGATATACTTGGCTGTTCAGCTTCAACGGCAAGAGCAGTTATGGCTAAACTGCGTGAGATGGAAGTTGTTGTAAGTGTGAAAGGCAAGGGAAAAGGTAAGTATATGTTTCTGCATGGGAAATAGCAAGCAAGGCAAGCTGTCAAATTGAGAAAAATTGGAGGTGCTGCAATGGCAGATGAAAACAAACTTGATTTTAGATAAACTTGATTTTGAAGCATTGGAAACTTATTGAAAGGGTGAAAAGGATACAACTTGTAAACCAATTCAATAAGATACTATTTTAATTCAAATGGCTCTATTTTGGCTCTAAAATTTATCAAAGCCACAAACACTATAAGCCCAAATAGTGAATAGGGATAATGGAATGAGCACAATAGCCCTTAAACAACCTAGTTTACGTTATCCGTCGAGGAGATGGAATTGAGGCAAGAGAAGATATCTCATGAAGATTAAAAACAAATTTAATTTTTCAAATGAATTTCATAGAAGATATTTATCGTAGAAAACGTATAATATTTTTTAAGAAGTCAATACTATATGAGAAATTAAATTCCGGATGCGAAAAGTCCGGATAAATCGAAAGGAGATATATCATATGACCCAATTAAACTGTTCCGTTGACCACTGTATGTACAACAAAGAAAAAAGCTGCTGTAAAGGTGACATTATGATTGAAGGAAAGGACGCAATGGAAAAAAGATCCACTTGTTGCGGAAGCTTCCGTGAAAGGACGGGCAATTCTTTGAGCAATTCCATGGCAACCCCCAGTAAAAACATTGAGGTAGACTGTGAGGCGGAAAAATGTGTGTATAACCATGCGAACAAATGCGATGCTGATCAGATTGGAATTTCTGGTGGAAATGCCTGTCATTGCGAAGAAACAGAATGTGCAAGTTTTCAGCCCGAATAATTTATAAAAACGCTCAAAACAAAGGTGGAAATCAGGTAAACCGAGGTAGAAAATCAGGTAGAACGAGGTAAACCGAGGTAGAAAATCAGGTAGAACGAGGTAGAAATCAGGTAAACTGAGGTAGAAAATCAGGTAGAAATAAGCAAAAACAGGGGAAATTGACAAAAGAAAATAAGTAGTAGGTAAAATTCCACAAATTATTTTCCATAAATCCATATTAAATTCATCATTTGCCACTTGTATTTTAATTTTATTAGAAGTAGAATAGAAAGCGGTATAATAATGTGAGCTAAATATAGCAACTAAGATGAATTTTATCAAGATGAATTTACGATGGAGGCATGGATGAGGAAAAAATCACATATTTCATTAGCGGTATATATTGTAGGAAGCTTAGAAGAGCAAGAACTAAAAAAGCATAAGAAAGCTTTTTACCTAGGCAGTATTTTACCGGACTGTAAGCCCTCTTTTTTGACAACGAAACATGAAATACAGGGGACTTTTTCCAAAGTTTCGGCAGACATCAAAAGGTTAGCTGATGTAAACAACCAAGCTGAAATCAATATGCGTGCTTTTTGCAGGGATTTAGGGCAGGTGATCCATTACATTGCAGATTATTTTACCTTTCCTCACAACGCGCATTATACAGGAACTTTCAAAGACCATTGTGCCTATGAAGAAAAATTGAAAAAGAGCCTTCGAGAATATATCAAAAGTGGTGAAGCCGAGAAGAATAAAGAAATGGTCAGGAAACTAGAATCGCCTGATGCAATTTGTGATTTTATCCAACATGCCCATGCGTTATATATGGACTTAAAAACAAATGTGGAAGAGGATTGTAGGCTCATTGTTGCGTTATGCCACCAAGTAGTGGAAGCAGTGTTGAACCTAGTTCATATGCAGTCTTCAAAATTAGTACTTGCAGCAGTATAGGATGAAAAGCTGATTATGAAATTAGAAATCAATAAAAAATAAATAGAACCACTATATTTTGCGAAAAAGAAAATGATTTTACAAAATATAGTGGTAATTTTTTAGCCATTTTCCCGAATAAAGAAAAATTTTGTCAGAATTGGTCGAAATGTACTGCGAAAAAAGAGGACTTTTTGTTTGATTTTTACCCATATTAATAGTACAATAGATACAGAGGTTAGGAATATTAATTTTTCCAATCTACATAATTTTATGAAATACCTTTCTATTAAAGGATTGCCAGATACTGGATGGTTAGGATTGCTAACCAGACAGATACTAGAATAGTGCGATGCTGGCCCCGCTTATACGAAGGAGAAAGAAGAAGTGTCAAGGCGAAGCGTTTCCCTATACTTGCTTGGGTATGGACTAGGCAGAGTATAGGGGGGACTTTGTACAGATTATATTGAAAAAGGGGCGACAAGACTATTGGATAGGCGAAACAAATGGGACTAGGTTTTTGGAGGAGATGAAGAATGAAAAACTTTAAGAAACTACAGGAAGAAATCGAATTGGCGAGAAAAAAACTGGACGATGCCCTGGGGGGCGATGCAGACCAACGAACCTGTTATTTGTTAAGCGTAACATTGGATAAACTGATAGAAAGTTATATACAGCTTGATAAAGAAAGACAATTAGAATCATTTGCCCGTTGTCCATAGAAGTAAAAATGAAACATCCAGAAAAATAAAAAATTATATTTGACCTGAAATATGGGTTCAAATATAATTTTTTTTTCTTTAAAATGTATGCTTGTGGCGATATACACGTGGCGATACGCCCGCGATGATATGTTCGGATAGGAATCTTTATTATTTGCACTTGCTTTTTTATAATTTCTAAGGTAAAATAAATAGGAAAGTGGTAAAAAGTGGTGTTTGATGGAGCAAAGTGGTGGATAAGTGGTGGATAATGTGGAAAACTTCACCGTATGCGACTGTAAACGAAGGTTATTATTCATATTTTGCGGGATATAGAAGACGTACAAGTGGCCACTATTTGGTAAAACTACTTTGGCAGGCAGGAATTTTTATGAAGTAGAAGGTGATTTTCATGTTCATGGGAGAATATAACCACACAGTTGATGCAAAAGGCAGGTTGATCGTCCCCTCTAAATTCAGGGATTTATTAGGTGATGAATTTGTTGTGACAAAAGGGCTGGATGGTTGCTTATTCGTATATCCCCGTGATGAATGGAAAACAATCGAAGAAAAATTTAGGAATGTATCACAATTTTCCAAAGATGCCAGAAAATTTGCAAGGTTCTTTTTTGCGGGTGCGGCTTTTTGCGAAGTAGACAAGCAAGGAAGAATATTACTGCCGGCAGTCTTGCGAGACTTTGCCGAGATAGAAAAGGATGTCGTTTTAGCAGGGGTTTTAAACCACATTGAAATTTGGAGCAAGGATCGATGGTCTGGAACAAATGAGTATGATGATGTAGAAGAAATAGCGGAACATATGGCGGATTTAGGCATTTCAATTTAAAAAGTTCAATGCGAGGAGCATATATGGAATTTAAACATACATCCGTCCTTTTAAAAGAAACGATCAAGCATTTAAACATCAAACCGGATGGTATTTATGTGGACGGTACGCTTGGCGGAGGGGGACATGCTTATGAAATTTGTAAGGCATTGTCGGATAAAGGGATATTGATTGGAATAGACCAAGATGAAGATGCGCTAGAGGCAGCGAAACAAAGGCTTTCTCTGTTTCAAGATAAAACGCATATTGTATACAGCAATTACGCCAATATGAAAGAGGTGCTAAAGGAGATTGGAATCGCAAAGGTAGATGGGATTGTGTTAGATTTAGGAGTATCATCCTATCAGCTGGATAATCCGATGAGGGGGTTTACGTATCGAGAGGAAGATGCCCCTCTTGACATGCGGATGGACATGAGGCAAGGATTTAGCGCAAAAGAACTGGTAAATACCTACAGCGAAATGAAGCTATATCATATGATCCGGGATTATGGAGAAGATAAATTTGCTAAAAATATTGCAAAACATATTGTAGCGAATCGAAATGAGAAAGCGATTGAAAGCACGGGGGCATTGATTGAAATTATCAAACATGCAATTCCGGCAAAGATACGAATGAATAGTGGGCATCCGGCGAAACGTACGTTTCAGGCAATCCGGATTGAACTGAATCGGGAATTGGAAGTGTTAGAGCAGCATTTAGACGGCATGATAGAACTGCTAAATCCAGAAGGAAGGATTTGCATCATTACGTTTCACTCTTTAGAGGATCGAATTGTTAAGAACATTTACCGGAAAAATGAAAATCCATGCACTTGCCCTAAGGAATTTCCAGTTTGTATCTGTAAAAAAATATCCAAAGGAACTGTCGTTACACGAAAACCAATCCTACCGTCAGACGAAGAGATGGAAGGCAACTCCCGTTCAAAAAGCGCAAAGCTGCGCGTGTTTCAAAGGCAGTGAATGATGAAAAAATAAATTAGAAATAGGTAAAGATGGGAAAAGGAGGCTACGGTTATGAAGAGAGAACAGGAAAGAGAAGAGATACCAAGCAGAAACAACGCCTACATTGAGGGGAATACCGTATACAGAGTAGAACATGCTGCCAACGAGAGAAGGCAGGAAAGGCAAATTGAAGAAGAGAAGCCGCGCATCGACCATGCTACTAGGAAAAATCGAGAAAAAGCCTTGCAGATGAATTTCGGCTATGTATTTTTTTTAACGCTGGCATCCGTGGCAACGGTTTTTATCTGTACAAAATATATACAGCTGCAATCACAGATCACCGGAGAAATGAAAAATATTTCATCGCTTGAAAGCCAAGTGCTTGATTTTAAGACAGAAAATGATGCGGCATTAAAGAGGGTTGATACATCAGTGGATTTAGAACAGATAAAAATAGCCGCAGTAAACGATCTTTCTATGGTGTACCCAAGCAAGGATCAAATCCATTATTTTCAAGTTGATCCAAATGACTATATGAACCAATATGAGGCTATACCGGAAAAATAGAATTATAGTTCATATATAGAAGAGGTGAACAAGTGACTGATAATACAAAAAAAATGCCAAAAAAATTTTCCAGGGCAATGCAGGGGAAGTTGGTTTTTCTATTTGTAATGATTTTTATCGTACTCGGTGTCTTGATTGCAAGGCTTACATACATAGAGCATACGAGAGGAGCAAAATACGAGAAAATTGTTTTAAACCAACAAGGATATGACAGTCAAAATATACCATACCGGCGTGGGGATATTGTAGACCGAAAAGGGACAATCTTAGCGACCAGTGTTGATGTATACAATGTAATCTTAGACTGTAAACTTGTGAATGAGGATGAAGGCAAATATAAAGAGCCAACAATTGCAGCATTGACCCAATGTTTTGATATAACAGCCGAAGAACTGCAGACGATTTTGAAAGAAGAAAAGGATCGGCAGTACCGCCCACTCAAAAAAAAACTTCCATATGAGGAAATTCAAGCATTTGTGGAATTGCAAAATGATACGGAACATAATCCGAATATCAAAGGGGTATGGTTTGAAAAAGAGTATGTAAGAAATTATCCATATGACTTTGTGGCAGGTAAAATATTAGGCTATACTGCTTCTGGAAATGTAGGGATCGGTGGACTTGAAGACTATTATAATGATACCTTAAATGGAATGATGGGCAAGCAGTATGGATATTTGAACGCAGACAGCAATTTTGAAAAAAATATCAAAGGAGCGATAGATGGCGACAGTCTTATCACTACACTAGATTTAAACGTCCAGACTGTGGTGGAAGAAAAAATAAAGGAATTCAATGAATCCCATAAAAATGAATTTAGAACGGGGGCTGGTAGCTTTAACACGGCGGCAGTTGTAATGGACCCTAGAAATGGGGAAGTCATTGCGATGTCGGACAGCAATTTCTATAATCCAAATGACCCCAGAGATTTATCCGCCTATTATACGGAAGAAGAAATTGAGGGTATGCAAGAGGAGGAACAGTTAGATAAGCTAAACGCGATATGGCAAAATTACTGTATTACCAACACCTATGAGCCCGGCTCTACGGTAAAGCCAATGACGATAGCGGCAGGTCTTGATACAGGGAAATTAAAAGGCGATGAAGTCTATTATTGCGATGGATTTGAAGAAGTTGGAGGATTTCGTATCAGGTGCAGTTCAACAGCAGGACATGGAAATCAGACATTGCAGCAGACCATTATGAATTCCTGCAATGATGCAATTATGCAGATGTCAAAGGGGATTGGACGGGATGAATTAACAAAATACCAGAATATTTTTAATTTTGGGATAAAGACAAACATTGATTTGCCGGGTGAGGCAAGCGGGTTGATTTATAAGAAGGAAAATATGGACGCAGCCACATTGGCTACCAATGGGTTTGGACAAAATTTCAATACAACGATGATTCAGGTAGTATCTGCGTTTTCTTCCTTAATTAATGGGGGATACTATTATCAGCCCCACCTAGTCAGAAAAATTATAGATGAAAGAGGCAGTATAAAAAAATCGGCAGAGCCAATCTTGCTAAAGCAGACCGTATCAAAAAAGACAAGCGATATGGTCAAGGAATATTTGTATATGACAGTGAAAGAGGGGACTGCAAAAAGTGCGAAAGTAAATGGATATTCGATGGGTGGAAAGACGGGGACAGCGGAAAAGCAGCCTCGTGATGCGATACCGAAAATGTATCTTATTTCTTATATCGGCTATGCACCAGCAGACAATCCCAAAGTGCTTATCTATGTAGTCATTGATGAGCCAAATGTAGCAGAGCAGGCACATAGTGGTATGGCTACCGAACTTGCAAAAAATATAATGACAGAAATACTTCCGTATTTGAACATTTTTCAAGACGAAGAATTGGTAATAGAGCCTGATCCGGAAGGAGGAGCCAATCCAGCTGGAGGGGAGAACCCGGAAGGGACAAATCCGGAAGGGGGGACGAACCCGGAAGGAGGAGAGAACCCGGAAGGGGGGACGAACCCGGAAGGAGGAGAGAACCCGGAAGGGGGGACGAACCCAGAAGGAGGAGAGAGCCCGGAAGGAGGAGAGAGTCCGGAAGGGAGGACGAACCCAGAAGGAGGGACGAACCCGGAAGGTGGAGAAAATCCGGAAGGGGGGACGGACCCAGAAGGTGGAGAAAATCCGGAAGGTACGAATCCAAATTCGGAAAGAGGGGATACTACACCGAACGAGGAATATCCGGGAGGTATATTTTAAAAGCGATATCTGTAAATAGCACATAACCTCATATACAGAGTAATAGACTGTAGTAATTGCTTTTGTGAGGTTTTGCTATATGGTTCGGAACAAAACGTATAACCGAAAAAAGATTTTAACTGTTTTTATGGTTGTAGCATTGATTTTAGTTATTCTTGTAGGCAGGATTGTCTATCTGATGGTATTCTGTTCAGAATATTATGGGCAAAAGGCGGAAGACTTGCATGAGCGAGAACGAGATATTAAGGCGGCGCGTGGGAAGATTATAGATGCCACTGGAACTGTTCTTGCAACCAACAAAACGGTATGTACAATTTCCGTTATTCACAGTCAAGTAAAAGAGCCGGAAAAGACGATCACAGTGCTTGTAAATGAATTAGGGCTATCGGAAGATGCGGTAAGAAAACGAGTAGAAAAAGTCAGCTCAATAGAACGTGTAAAATCAAATGTGGGTAAAGAAATTGGCGATGCAATCCGTGCCTATGGATTAGCGGGCGTGAAAGTGGACGAGGATTATAAAAGGTACTATCCTTATGATTCTCTGGCATCAAAAGTATTAGGATTTACCGGAGGGGATAATCAAGGAATTATAGGGCTTGAAGTTGTCTACGAGGATTATTTAAAAGGACAAAGTGGAAAAATATTAACATTGACCGACGCACGGGGCGTGGAAATTGAAAATGCCGGCGAACGTAGGGAAGAGCCGATAGATGGCAATAATCTTCATATCAGCCTAGACTATAATATTCAATTATATGCCCAACAGGCGGCCAATAAAGTATTAGAGGCAAAATCCGCAGACAATGTTTCCGTTGTTATCATGAACCCTCAAAACGGAGAAGTGATGGCAATGGTCAATGTTCCAGAGTTTAACTTAAATGAACCATTTAATCTAAATACAGTTTCAGAAACTACAGTACCGGGAACAGATGAAACAAGCCCGACAGACGAAACGAGTCCGGCAGACGAAACAAGCACAACAGCGAAAGTAAGCATACTAGCAGAGGCAAGCACAACAGCTAAAACAAGCATACTAGCTACAGCAAGCACAGCAGAACAGCAGCAAGCACTACTTAATCAGATGTGGCGAAATCAATGTATCAATGATACGTATGAACCTGGCTCTACGTTTAAAATCATTACAACAGCGGCGGCATTTGAAGAAGGCGTCGTTTCGCTAAACGACAATTTCTATTGCCCAGGCTATAAAATGGTGGAGGACAGAAGAATTCGATGCCATAAAGTTGCCGGGCATGGGGCCGAAACATTTACCGATGGAATTATGAATTCCTGTAATCCGGTTTTTATTGAACTTGGCCTGAGGCTTGGAACGGATAAATTTTATAAATATTTTCATCAATTTGGACTGCTGTCAAAAACAAATATAGATTTGCCGGGCGAAGCGAATACGATTATGCATAAGAAAGATAAGGTAGGGATTGTAGAACTGGCAACCGTTTCCTTTGGGCAGTCGTTTCAGATTACCCCCATTCAACTGGCAACGACAGTATCTTCCCTTGTAAATGGTGGAACAAGGGTTGTGCCCCATCTTGGAGTGTCCGTAAAGGATCCGAAAGGAAATCTAGTAGAAGAGCTGCAATATGAGACGTCAAGCGGAGTGCTAAAAGAAGAAAATTCAAAAACGCTTCAGACGCTGTTAGAAAAAGTAGTATCGGAAGGAACAGGGAAAAAAGCTTACGTGGAGGGGTTCTCTATCGGAGGGAAAACGGCAACTTCACAGACACTGCCACGAAGCGCGAACCGCTACATATCCTCTTTTATCGGATTTGCTCCGGCAGACGACCCAAAGGTGCTTGCTTTGGTCATCATCAATAACCCAAAGGGCATCTACTATGGAGGAACGATAGCAGCACCTGTGGTACAGGAAATCTTTTCCAATATCCTCCCCTATCTTGGAATGGAGCCTCAAATAGCGATAGATGAAATACAGGAATAATAGCTACAAGAAAGAAACATGAGGAAAAATATGGCAGAAAAAATTGTGGTTCCGATAATAATTTCCTTTGCAATTACAGCGTTGCTAGGACCCATACTAATTCCATTGTTAAGGAAATTGAAAATTGGCCAGACGGAACGGGAAGAATTAAAATCACATTTAAAGAAGACCGGCACCCCAACCATGGGTGGACTTATGATACTAGCCGGTATCATTGCTACTTCTTTCTTATATGTAAGAGACTACCCAAAGATTATCCCCATTTTGTTCGTAACCGTTGGGTTTGGAATCATCGGGTTTTTAGATGATTATTTAAAAGTAGTATTGCGCCGTTCCGATGGTTTAAAAGCATGGCAGAAAATGTTGTGCCAGATAGCGGTGGCAGGGGTGTTCATTTTTTATATCCTACGATTTACGGATGTGTCTTTAAAAATGCTCATTCCCTTTACCGGAGGAGCCACAGGGGGACAATATCTAAATCTTCATGGGGGTGCGATTCCGGTTATGTTTTTAGCAGTGATTGGAACGGTAAATGGTGCAAACTTTACCGACGGGCTAGATGGTTTGGCATCAAGTGTGACCGTTCTCATTGCCACTTTTTTCACCGTAGTGGCAATTGGTACAAATAGTGGAATAGAGCCGATTACCTGCGCCGTTGTCGGTGCGCTTCTTGGCTTTTTGCTATTTAACGTGCACCCGGCAAGCGTCTTTATGGGAGATACGGGTTCGCTTGCATTAGGCGGATTCGTGGCCTCAACTGCATACATGATGCAGATGCCGATTTTTATCTTGCTTGTTGCGATGATCTATTGGATTGAAATCTTATCGGTTATCATTCAGGTGGCCTATTTTAAAAAAACAGGGGGGAAACGCATTTTCCGTATGGCGCCAATCCATCACCATTTTGAACTGTGTGGCTGGTCTGAAACAAAAGTAGTTGCGGTATTCTCGATTTTTACAGCAATACTATGTCTTGTTGCCTTTTTAGGGCTTTAAAGAAAATACATGGATGAGCGGCAATCATTGCAGGTTGCAGAATATTGCGCGATGAAATCTGCCGGATAGACAGTGATGCGAAAGGAGCGTTGAGATGGAGCTGAATGGAAAAGTGGTTCTGGTATTTGGAACAGGCCTTAGTGGAATTGCAGCCGTCGAATTATTGGTAAAAAATAAAATCGAGCTTATTTTATTTGACGGAAATGCAGATCTGGTGGAAACACAGATTCGGGCGAAATCAAACTTGCTTGACGATGTAGAGATTGTATTGGGCACTTTGGACAAATCGGTATTGGATAAAGTGGATATTGCCATATTAAGCCCGGGTGTGCCAACAGACTTGCCGGAAGTATGTATGCTAAGGGATGCCGGTATCGAACTATGGGGCGAAATCGAACTTGCCTATGCATGTTCGAAAGGCAGGATCTTAGCGATTACCGGAACGAATGGGAAGACGACAACAACGGCGCTTCTCGGGGAAATCATGAAGCATTGTTTTTGCGATGTGAGGGTTGTAGGCAACATCGGGATACCCTACACGAGTATTGCGATGGATACAACGCCGGAAACGGTCATTGTAGCAGAAATCAGCAGTTTCCAATTGGAAACAGTGAAGCAGTTTACACCGGAAATTTCGGCTATTTTAAACATCACGCCCGATCATTTAAACCGCCATTATACAATGGAAAATTATCAAAATATCAAGAAGTTAATTACAAAAAACCAGACAAAAAGACATACATGCGTGTTAAACTATGAAGATAAAGCTTTACGGGAATTTGCGGATTCCACACAGGCAAATGTTGTTTTTTTTAGCAGCAGGCAAGAGCTTTTAAATGGAATTTACTTAAAAGATGAAAAAATTGTGTTGGCAAAAGATGGGATCGGCAATCAAATCTGTGATGTGAAAGAATTAAAGCTCATTGGAATACATAATTACGAAAATGTGATGGCAGCCATCGCTATGGCATACAGTTTTGGTGTATCCATTGAAAAAATGAAAGAAGTATTGGTGCGCTTTTCGGGTGTTGCGCATAGAATAGAATATGTAGCGACAAAACAGGGCGTCCGATACTACAACGATTCAAAAGGGACAAATCCGGATGCGGCAATGCAAGCGATTAAGGCGATGCAATGGCCAACGTTGCTGATCGGGGGCGGATACGATAAAGGGTCTAAATTTGAACCATGGATTTTGGCTTTTGAGGGAAAAGTGAAAAAGCTGATTTTGCTTGGAAGTACAAAAGAGCAGATTGCCGAGGCCGCCGAGAAATGCAGATTCCATGACTATGTGTTTGTAAAGGATCTAAAAGAGGCGGTGAAAGTCTGCCAACAAAATGCACAGCCGGGGGATGCGGTGCTGCTATCGCCTGCATGTGCTAGTTGGGATATGTTTCACAGCTATGAGGAACGTGGCGATAAATTCAAAGAGTATGTAAATTCAATTGCACGCTAGGCTTAAAAATACCTTGCTAAGTGCACGATACGAGGAGTGGTTTCATGAGGCGAAAGCAAATCAGATATTTTGATTATAGCTTGTTATTTATTATTATATTTCTGGTCTGTTTTGGACTTGTGGTATTGTATAGTACAAGTTTTTATAATGGGCAGGTGAAATTTAATGACGGGGCATATTATTTAAAAAAACAGTTGCTGGCAACAGCACTGGGGTTTCCATTACTGCTTATTGTAGCAAGCATTGACTATCGCATATGGCAGAACTTCTGGCTGATTGCATACATACTGGCTTTTGGGCTTTGCGTTGCAGCTATCTTTTTCGGAGAAGAAATTCATGGTTCTAAGCGGTGGCTTAGGGTTGGCCCATTAACCTTCCAGCCATCGGAGGCCGCAAAAGTGGCAATCATTATTTTCCTGGCAACGATTATCAGTAGAATGCCGAAAAAAATGGGAAAATTTAGTACCTTAATCAAGATCATGCTTATGGTACTTCCAATGGTGGTGATTGTAGCATCCGAAAACTTAAGTACAGCCATTATCATCTTAGGGATTGCCGTTGTATTGGTCTTTGTTGCAAGCCCTAAATATAAGCAGTTTTTTGTGATTGCCGGGATTATGGCTGCATTTGGGGTACTCTTTATTATGATGGAGGGATATCGCGCAGAGCGGATAAAAATCTGGTGGCATCCGGAACAGTATGAAAAAGGCTACCAGACCTTGCAAGGCTTGTATGCGATTGGCTCCGGCGGGCTGTTTGGAAAAGGGCTTGGTTCTAGTATGCAGAAACTAGGGTTTGTACCGGAGGCGCAAAATGATATGATTTTTTCCATTGTATGTGAAGAATTGGGGCTTTTTGGAGCCATTTGCGTGATTTTGCTCTTTTTATTATTGATCTGGCGATTTATGGTGATTGCAAATAATGCAGCGGATTTATATGGTGCGCTATTGGTTACAGGCATTCTGGCACATTTTGCCATTCAAGTGATCTTAAATATCGCAGTTGTAACAAACTTCATGCCAAATACTGGAATTTCATTGCCGTTCATAAGCGGGGGAGGAACATCAGTTCTATTTTTGCTAATCGAGATTGGCCTTGCACTTAGCGTGTCAAGGGGCATCCGATTTGAAGACACATAGGAGGAACTTATGGTAGGAGAAAAAAGAAAACGAAGAAAACGACTCAAATTTATCGTAGGGTGTTTCTTTTCGCTCGCATGCTTGCTTTTATTGGCAACGGTGGTCGCCGTAAAATTATTTACAGTAGAAAATATAGAAGTGGTGGGCAATAAACTTTACGACAATCAAGTAATAGAAGATGCGGTCTTAAATGATGAATATTCATGGAATAGCCTTTATGTCTATTTTAAACATCGCTTTTTTGAACCGGAGGTGATCCCTTTTGTGGATACCATGGAAGTTTCCTTGTCCCCTCCTCATACGATCCAAATACAAGTATACGAAAAAGGAATTTTGGGCTATCTGTATTTGGATGATTTGGGGCAGAACGTCTACTTCGATAAAGATGGCATTGTCATAGAAACATCTTTTGATATTATCAAGAATGTTCCTAAAATAACAGGGATACAGGTAGAGCAAATCGTCCTGTTTGAGAAACTGCCCATCAAAGAAAAAAATACCTTAAAGAATCTTCTATCGCTGACGCAGATGCTGAAAAAATATAGGTTGATTCCAGATGCCATCAACTATGACGCAACGGACGGATATATTTTAACCTATGCAAATGCACAAGTGCTTTTGGGGCAAGTGAAAAATCTCAATGAAAAAATTGTCAGGCTGTCCTACATTATGCCGGAACTAGAGGGGCAAAATGGTGTGCTGCATTTAGAAAATTGGACAGAAAATACAACCGATATTACATTTGAGAAAAAATAAAATAAAAATAGGTTGATTAATTTTAGAAAAAATTATATTATAGAGTATGGATGTTTGTAGGATAAATGGTATCTTATGATAGTATCGGATAGAATGCGTTTCATAATGGAACCAAACCGTATGGGTTTAATGTGAATTTAAGAATATAAAGATATATTTGGAGTATAAAAGGAGGAATAACCTTGCTTGAGATTAAAACAACAGAAGAAGAGTCCAGCGCAAATATCATCGTAATCGGTGTAGGTGGTGCAGGAAATAATGCTGTAAATAGAATGATTGATGAAAATATTGCCGCAGTAGAATTTATCGGGGTCAATACGGACAAGCAGGCATTGATGCTCTGCAAAGCGCCGACCTTGATTCAAATCGGCGAGAAATTGACAAAAGGCCTTGGTGCAGGCGCAAAGCCTGAAATCGGAGAGCAGGCGGCGGAAGAGAGCCGCGAGGAACTTACCGCAGCAATTAAAGGTGCAGATATGGTATTTGTGACCTGCGGGATGGGAGGCGGGACCGGGACGGGTGCAGCTCCGGTCGTTGCAGGAATTGCAAAGGAAATGAGTATTTTGACCGTTGGAGTCGTAACAAAACCTTTTAAGTTTGAAGGGAAAACAAGGATGGAGAACGCTATGGCAGGCATTGAGCGGCTGCAGGAAAATGTGGATACCCTAATTGTCATACCAAATGAAAAATTATTAGCAATGGTAGATAGAAGAACTACGATGCCAGAGGCGTTGATGAAAGCGGATGAAGTATTGCAGCAGGCGGTGCAGGGCATTACGGATTTAATTAATGTGTCGGCATTGATAAACCTTGACTTTGCAGATGTCCAGACGGTTATGCGGGATAAAGGGATGGCACATGTTGGGATTGGTACGGCAAAAGGCGACGATAAGGCAATTGAAGCCGCCAAACTTGCAATTGAAAGTCCACTTCTTGAAACGCGTATCGAAGGGGCGAGCCATGTGATTGTGAATGTCTCAGGCGATATAGCGTTGATAGAGGTTGACGAGGCGACAAATTATATAAGGGATTTAGCAGGGGAAGAGGTAAACATCATATTTGGCGCAAGATATGAGGATTTTAAGCCGGAGGAAGTAACGATCACGGTAATAGCAACCGGGCTTGAAGCAGTCCAAGGCCCTCCTAGAATCGTGCCTACCAAGCAGCATTTTGACCCGAATACGACAAGGAGGCCTATGGGGGGGGGCACGAGTGCCGGTGCCGGTAGTTTTATCAGAAAAGATGTTTCGCCGGGCTATACGGGAAGAACGGGCTATGGAATGGGGAGCCAGACGCAGATACCGGGTGGAAACACGTTTCCTGTGTTGAAAGAACAAAAAAGCACTGTTCCGGAGAAAGAATTTAAGCTTCCGGAATTTATGAAGAATCAAAGAAGCACAAGAGATCAAAAAAAATAGATTGAATATGGGAAATAGATAAAAAACTACCAAAGATTGTGAAACTTTTTAACTACTATAATCTTTGGTAGTTTTTTTATTGGAGAAAGAATGTAGGGAAGGGCGAGAATATTTAGAGGGGAGGACGTAGGTGGAGAAGAAATAAGATCAAAAATAGGTTGATTAATTTTAGAAAAAATTATAGTATAGAGTAAGGATGTTTGTAGGATAAATGGTATCTTATGATAGTATTAGGATAGAATGCGTTTCATAATGGAACCAAACCGTATGGGTTTCATGTGAATTTAAGAATATAAAGATATATTTGGAGTATAAAAGGAGGAATAACCTTGCTTGAGATTAAAACAACAGAAGAAGAGTCCAACGTAAATATCATCGTAATCGGTGTAGGTGGTGCAGGAAATAATGCTGTAAATAGAATGATTGATGAAAATATTGCCACAGTAGAATTCATCGGGGTCAATACGGACAAGCAGGCATTGATGCTCTGCAAAGCGCCGACCTTGATTCAGATTGGCGAGAAATCAACAAAAGGCCTTGATGCAGGTGCAAAGCCTGGAATTGGAGAGCAGGCGGCAGAAGAGAGCCGCGAGGAACTTACCGCAGCAATTAAAGGTGCAGATATGGTATTTGTGATCTGTGGGATGGGAGGCGGAACCGGGACGGGTGCAGCCCCGGTCATTGCTGGAATTGCAAAGGAAATGGGCATTTTGACCGTTGGGGTGGTAACAAAACCCTTTAAGTTTGAAGGGAAAGCAAGGATGGAGAACGCTATGGCCGGCATTGAAAGGTTGAAGGAAAATGTGGATACCCTAATTGTCATACCAAATGACAAATTATTAGCAATGGTAGATAGAAAGACTACGATGACGGAGGCGCTGATGAAAGCGGACGAAATATTGCAGCAGGCGGTGCAGGGCATTACAGATTTAATTAATGTGTCGGCATTGATAAACCTTGACTTTGCGGATGTCCAGACGGCTATGCGGGATAAAGGGATGGCACATGTTGGGATTGGTACGGCAAAAGGCGACAATAAGGCAATTGAAGCAGCCAAACTTGCAATTGAAAGTCCACTTCTTGAAACGCGCATAGAAGGGGCGAGCCATGTGATTGTGAATGTTTCAGGCGATATAGGGATAATAGAGGTTGACAAGGCAACAAACTACATAAGGGATTTGGCAGGGAAAGAGGTAAACATCATATATGGCGCAAAATATGATGCTTTTAAGCTAGGGGAAGTAACGATTACGGTGATAGCAACCGAGCTTGAAAAGCAGCACGTTGACCCGAATACGACAAGTGCTGTGATATACTATGGTATACTATAGTTGTAACCGGTGTGGCTTATAAGATATAATAATTTCATGCAGAAAAGAGGAACGATTATGCCACAAAGTTACGAAGCAGAATTAAAAAAGAAAATCGTTCGTCTCCATATTGAACAAGGGCGAACCTACAAAATAAACTTCCTGAATTTATGAAAAATCAAAGAAGCGCAAGAGACAAAAAAATAGATTGAATATGAGAAATAGATAAAAAACTACCAAAGATTGTGGAACTTTTTAACTACTATAATCTTTGGTAGGTTTTTTTTATTGGAAGAAGAATGAGGGGAAGGACGAAAATAACTGGAGGGGAGGACGTAGGTGGAGGTGGACGAGAGAGCACCACAGACACTAAGTTCGGAAATACCTCACTAAGTGTCTGGGCACGCTTTCACACTAGGTTCGAAAATACCTCACCAAGTGTTCAATGCGTGTCGTATTCTGTAGATGAATTTTTTAAAATGGGGTATGTCTTTTGACAAAAAAAACAGGCATTTAAACCTATAATGGGGAACATGATTTGCAATGATTTCGTACGTTTCAAAATGCAAGGCAGTGGGATGAAATCGTTGCCATGCATGGAAGGTTTGGGAAAGCAAGCCAATTCCTTTGCAAAAGCGTTACATCGTTGCCATGCATGGAGGGTTTGGGGGTGCCTGTGAAATATGGAATATACATAGATGTGCTGTTTTTGACAAATTTTATGATGGATTTCCTTTCGTTGTGGATTGTGAAAAAGCTTCTGAAAAATCAAGGTAAAATGCGTTATTTATTCCTAGCCAGCTTATTTGGCACAATAGGTAGCATCGCATTGTATTTGTTGCTGAAGCAGGATGTAGCCTATCAGTTATGCGTTCATTTTATGGTCAATCCAGTTATGGTTTTCATTGCGTACCAAAGTAGAAACTTCAAAAAATATGTAATGGAATATTTTTTTTCCTATCTTGGGGTGATCGTTTTGGGAGGAGCGCTTCAATGGACGTTTAGTGGCCTTTCAAACAGGAAAGGCTACTGGATATGGGTGATTGCCATCACCTTGGCGATAAGCGCAGGAATCACTTTATGGGAGCGTATGTGGGCATTTCGGGAACAGACATTTCAAGTGATGTTGGTACACAAAGATTACAAGGTGCTACTAGATGGCTTTTACGATACCGGAAACCTATTAGATGACCCTTACGTACACCAACCGGTGCATATTGTGGAAGAAGGGTACATCCAGCCGATCATAGAGCAATTTGATCTAAAGCCACGCTATGTACCGTATCATTCCCTAGGGAAACAAAACGGTTTACTAAAAGTGGTCACATTGGACTATATGTACATAAGAAGGGGAAAAGAGGATATATGCATTGAAAAGCCGGTATGCGGTATTTCAAAAGAAGCATTATTTCAAAGCCATATGTGCCAAATCTTATTAAATGCCCGGTGTATGAAATAAAAAAGGGAACGATTCAGTGGCTAGGATTAAGGGAGGAGCGCACATAATCACTTAAAACTGGAAATTTAGGCAATTCAGTCGCTAGGATCAAGAGAGGAACGTATGTCATCACTTAAAACTGGAAATTTAGGCAATTCAGTTGCTAGGATCAAGGGAGGAACTTTCATGTACATAAAAATAGCAATGCCGGAACATTTTCAACTCAAACTAATCCCTACACTGCAAAATATGTTGAAGTTAAAAAAGGGGGATATTCATTACATCGGTGGTGCAGAGGTGTTGCCACCACCTTTAGAATTTACTGAGGAAGCCCGCTGTATCGGGATGTTGACATCAAGTTCTGCGCAAGAGGCAAAAAGGGAACTGATTGAACATAATCTAAGGTTGGTGGTATACATCGCAAAAAAATTCGATAATACAGGGATTGGGGTGGAAGATTTAATCTCGATTGGAACAATCGGATTAATCAAAGCAATCAATACATTTAATCCGGGAAAAAATATTAAATTGGCTACCTATGCCTCTCGTTGTATTGAGAATGAAATTCTCATGTATTTAAGGAGAAATAATAAAACGAAAATGGAAGTATCCATAGATGAACCGCTCAATGTCGATTGGGATGGGAATGAACTTCTGCTTTCCGATATTTTAGGGACAGAAGAAGATATCATCTATCGGGATATTGAAACGGAAGTAGAAAAGAGCCTATTAAAAAGGGCAATCGAAAAATTAGCGCCAAGGGAACGTACCATTGTTGAATTGCGGTTTGGGCTTTCTGGCGAAGATGCAGAAGAATTGACGCAAAAAGAAGTGGCTGACCTTCTTGGAATTTCCCAGTCCTATATTTCGCGTCTGGAGAAAAAAATAATGAAACGCTTAAAAAAGGAAATTGTGAAATTTGAATAAAAGATAGGGGAAATAGGGGATACAGAGGATACAGTTATAAAAAATCAAACGAATTAGAATCCGACTAAATTCCATCTCTCATATTGCTATATTTGACTGGGATTCCGAAACTTTTTTGTGACAGTTTATGGTGGCGGATGGCGAATGGTTGGTGCGGGTATCTGCTGTCATTTCTGTGCACCGTTTTGCTTTAAACTTTAGTGCATCCAAGCAATTCATTTCATCGGCTCTTTCCGCATGGCTTTATCGATCCCGATTTCCGGATTAGCTTCCAGCCCTATGGATTTGCAAAGCAACTTCCACTTTTGAAACTTGAGGGGTGGAAGCTACTTTGATGTTTAAGACAAACCAAAGATTTCCGGAAGAAACACAAGCATCAGAAATTACACCCCTTGATGTAGAGGATGAGAATATATCCAGCGTAAATGTAGGGATTGCAACGATAAGCATTGTCGAACAAGGGCGTTTCCAAGCATCTGGAGAAGCGTATTTCTCCGATAAAGCAAGTGGGCTTTGGTAGCTGCCTTAGAAAAGATTTTTAAATATTGCGGAAACACCATACGAAGCTCGCTAAGGGCTCAATAAATTAAAATTCTATGATAAGAAATGATGGAATTATATTTAATATATGATATAATGTGAGCAAAGCGAACTTTATATCGCACCGAGCAAAGGAGTGAATCATTTTGCGCAATTGTGCACATTCCCGGACAAAAGATGAAGTGCAGAGGAATTTTACATAGGCTAGGAGGTATTCTATGAAACTAACATTTTTAGGTGCAGCCCATGAAGTGACAGGAAGCTGCCACTATTTGCAGATGGGAGAAAAACACTTGCTGGTAGATTGTGGTATGGAGCAAGGTGCAGATATTTATGTAAATCAAGAAATACCGGTAAATGTGTCGCTCATAGACTATGTGCTGGTTACACATGCCCACATAGACCATTCCGGACTTTTGCCATTGATTTACAGCCACGGATTTCGCGGGAAGGTCTACGCAACGAAGGCAACATGCGACTTGTGCAATATTATGCTAAAGGACAGTGCGCATATCCAGATGTTTGAAGCAGAATGGAAGAACCGTAAGGCAATACGTGCAGGGACTCCGGAAATAGAGCCGATGTATACGATTGAAGATGCCGCGGGTGTATTAGAACACTTTAGGCCATGCCACTATAACCAAAAAATAGAAATTTGCGAAGAACTAACAATTAGATTTGTAGATGCAGGGCATTTGCTTGGCTCCTCAAGCATAGAAGTTTGGGGAAAGGAAGAGCAAAAAGAAATAAAAATAGTGTTCTCTGGTGATATTGGGGCGGGAAATAAGCCGCTCATCCGCAATCCCCAATATATCAACGATGCTGATTATGTCATTATGGAGTCTACATATGGCGACCGGCTGCATCATGCCCCACCGGATTTTTCCGTAGAGCTTGCAAGGCTGATAAAGGAAACATTCAAAAGAGGGGGAAATCTGGTCATTCCGGCTTTTTCCGTAGGCAGGACACAGGAAATGCTCTACCATTTAAGGTGTATCAAAGAAAAGCACATGCTGCCTCAATTTGAGGATTTTGAGTGTTATATTGACAGCCCACTGGCTGTTGAGGCTACGGAGATTTATAACGAAAGCCAGGTGGAATGCTTTTCGAAAGAAGCAAAGGAACTAGTAGACAAGGGAATCAATCCAATTGGCTTTCAAGGGCTAAACAAATCGATCACAAGCGATGACTCCAAATCAATTAATACCATAGAAAAGCCGATTGTCATTATTTCTGCATCCGGTATGTGTGAGGCCGGTCGAATCAGGCATCATTTAAAGCATAATTTATGGCGGGAAGAAAGTACAATCTTATTTGTAGGCTTTCAGGTGCCGGGAACGCTTGGGAATCATCTTTTAAATGGAGCAAAAACGGTAAAGCTTTTTGGTGAAACGATTGATGTAAGAGCCCATATTGAAAACATCGCGGGGGCGAGCGGTCATGCAGATAAGGAGCATTTGCTGTATTGGATCAAGGCGTTTGAAAAAAAACCAAAACGGCTGTTTGTCGTACATGGCGAGGATAGCGTCTGCGATACGTTTGCCGCCTATGTCAAGGAAGAAACAGGGATTGAAGCGGTAGCCCCCTATAGCGGCGACAGCTACGATTTGTTACAGAACCTGTTAGTAGCCGAAGGCAGCAGGGAATTAAAGCCAAAGAAAACGAAAGAAGCCCATGCTACATCGAATGTATTTGTAAGGCTCTTAGCGGCCGGCGAGCGCCTACTCGTCGTTATTCGTAGACATGAGGGAAGCCCAAATAAAGAGCTTGGAAAACTTGCAAACCAGATCAATTCACTTTGTGATAAGTGGGAACGATAGATGGAACACTATAAATCATGAATGAACCTTATGGTCGGTGGGAACGATAGACAAATAATTTTTCATATTTTTTAAGGCGGATTTTTCCAACCGGCTGACTTGAGCTTGCGAGATGTGTATTTCTTCTGCAACCTCCATCTGCGTTTTGCCTTCAAAGAAGCGTAGCTGAATGATATAGTTTTCCCTTTCATTCAGCCGTTTCATGGCATTGCTTAAGGAAAGCTCTTCCACCCAAGTATCCTCTTTGTTTTTCTTATCGCTGATTTGATCCATGACATAGAGGGTATCGCCACCGTCCGTATACACCGGTTCGTAAAGGCTAACCGGACTTTGCAGGGCATCTAGGGCAAAGACAATATCTTCCTTTGCCATGCCTAATGCTGCGGCAATTTCTGCAATGGTCGGTTCATGCGCATTCGTTATGGTTAGAATTTCCCTAGTTTGGATTGCCTTATAAGCAGTGTCACGCAGGGAACGGCTGACGCGTATGGCATTGTTGTCCCTTAAATAACGGCGTATTTCACCAATAATCATAGGGACTGCATAGGTTGAGAACTTCACGTTCATGGTGGGGTCGAAGTTGTCGATGGATTTGATAAGGCCGATACAGCCAATTTGAAATAGGTCGTCTACATTTTCATTGCTGTTGGTAAACCGCTTGATGACACTTAATACGAGGCGTAAATTCCCCTTGATATATTGTTCTCTGGCAGCTAAATCACCTTTCTTGATTTTGCAAAATAATTCATTTTTTTCACTTTCTTTTAAGATAGGAAGTTTCGCTGTATTTACTCCACAAATTTCGACTTTATAAACTGCCATTTAAAGTACCTCCACAATTATTGTTATATAAAAAGAATGCTCTTAATTTACTACTTTTATTCATGTATTTTTTGTGATACAATAAATAAGTGGAAGGTACATTAAATACTGTAAAATAGCCGTAGGAAGGAGACGAATGAAGGACTACATCGATGAAAGGAACCGAAGAGAAAAAATGGCGAGCAGCATTGTAAAACGAAGCAATGTAATGCTTATGACACAAGAAGAAATAGCGTGGCAAAACCAGCAGAAAGCAAATGCAGAGAAAGCCACGGATTCGAATACAGAAGAAAGAAACACGCCGGATTTGATCTGGGAATTTTTAAAACATGACACGCAGGCAAATAGGGCGATGAAAAGCCTGAGAGAAGAAGCGATGTCGATACAGCTGACACAGCAGGAAATCGAAGGGCTGCTAGGCGAACAGAAAAAAGGTTAAAGTTCAAAGGCTAAAGTTCCCGAGGTGAGGTATGGAACATTTTTTGAAAAGCCCGAAGAAATGTCGAGTAATCTTGAAAGCCGCATTGATTTGCGGCTTTTTGAATTGGGCTTCCCTGCCTGATCAAATCTGCCGCACGAAGCAATCTCTTCTGCTGGATATAATTATGGAGGGTATAGCCGGTTTCTTTTTTAAATTTGTGCATAAGATAATATTTGCTTAAAAAGAATTTTTCAGCGAGGGACTGATTTGATAAGTCTAGATTCAAGTTTAAGTTAATGTAGGCTAAGAGTTCGGCAATTTGCTTGTCGTATTTAGAGGCAGTAGGGTCACGCTCTAAATGGCTATTGGCAAAGATCCGGTTTACATAAACCATGAGCTGAAGAAAATATGTATTACTTAGTACATTGCTGCCAAACTCATTTGATTGAAGGGATTCTGTCAACGAAAAGAGGATTGACTGAATTTGCGTTTGTAACGGTGGGGCCAAACGCATTAGATGAAAACTTTTTTGTGTAGCAGTTAAAAAGCAGGCTGACAAATCACAGCTTTCATCTTGTGATAATGCCATGAAATCATGTTGCAGCCAGATAATGATTCGTTCATAGGTGCTATTTGGGTCGATGATCGGCTTGTGTATGTCGTGGTTGTTCACAAGAAGTATATCCCAAGGCTGTAAATAATAGGCTTTTCCCTCTACAAGATAGGTTACATGTCCGGATAGGAATATAATAATCTTATTAAAATTGTGATAGTGAAATTCAAATTCCTGATTTGTCTTATCTTTTAAATGGAACAGGCGGAAACGTTGCTCTAAATATCCGCGCTGCTTTTCCTTTCCGGGTAGTGGTTTTCTAATTTGATCCATAAGAATCCTTTCTGATATCAGATATAAGATAGAAGGGCATTGCCTTCCATTGCTCATTTTTTCTAAAAGAGATTGTATTACGAAGCGTACCTTCTTTTCAAAAATAGCTCCTTTTCATCTTATTTTGTATCATATCGCACTTTTTGCAATATTTCAAGCAATTTATTCACTGTTCATAGCAAAAAAAAAGAATATAATAGAATTTATAAGATGAAAATTTGTAGGGGAGTTTATGTGAAAGGAGTTTATATGGACGTAATTACATTGAAAAAATATCATGGGTTAGGCAATGACTACTTAGTATTAGATCCAAATAAAAATGAAATTCAGCTACATGAAAGAAACATAGCGATGCTTTGCCGCAGGAATTTTGGGGTAGGGGCAGACGGAATCCTATATGGGCCTATCCTGGAAGATGAAAAAATCAAGATGCAGATTTTTAATGCCGATGGTTCGCAGGCGGAGCAAGGTGGAAACGGTGTCCGTATCTTTGCAAAATACTTGATGGATGAAGGCTATGTGACGGAGAAAAAATTTTGCCTTACGACATTGGCCGGAGAGGTTGAAATCGAATTTCTGGCAGAGGATGGAACGACGATGCGGGTAAATATGGGGAAACCATCCTATGCGAGCAGTGTAATTCCCATGATAGGGGAAGATAAGGAAATTATAAATGAACCTTTGCGCTTTGGTGGCAATTTTTATAACACGACTTGCCTTTCCATCGGAAATCCAAACTGCGTCATTATGATGGAAGAAGTGAGTGCAAAGGCAGCGACTGTCCTTGGCCCTTATGTGGAAAATGCCAGTTATTTTCCAAACCGCATCAATATGCAGCTATTAAAAGTAATCGATCGGGGCAATATACAGATTGAAATATATGATCGGGGAGAAGGATATACGCTTGCTTCCGGAACAGGTGCATGTGCCGCAGCGGCAGCCGCAAACCGAATGGGCTTAGTAGACGAGCATGTTACCGTCCATATGCCGGGCGGTGAGCTGCTGATAGAACTAGAGCAGGATCAGACAATCTATATGACAGGCACAGTAGGAACCGTAGGGACGTTTACCTTAGCGGAGAATTTCTTCGCTTAATTGCTTGGGAAAAATCAAAGAAAGCAGGCTCATCAATCGGTAGGGTAAGGGAAATTATGCGATCAATTTCCTTTACCCTACCTAATTTTGCGTGTGGTTCGTGCCTTTTTTAGAAAATACGTATCTATACGATAATGATTGGAACAAAAAACGGTTCATATAATGTTTGAACTGTTTTGCAAAAAGTATTATAATGTGAGAAATAGAAGTAGAGTACGCAAAGTATCGAAGGCAAATTGGAAGGAGAAACAAAATCATGACGAGAAGAAACAGTTATTCAAAGATTTTAAGCCTGTTGCTTAGTTTGATGATTACAATGGCAGCTGTCCCATTGTTTGCCATGAAAGCGGACGCGGCGGCATCGGGCATTCATGTCGAGGCACACACAAAAGAGGCGATCAAGTCATATATCAAGTTAAATGGAGCTAAGATAGAAGATCCGACTACTTTTGCCACAAATCCGAGTACGAGCGCACCATATAGTGCAGGTACGCTGACTTCTGGTTCCTTACAGTCAGCGCTTGCTATGCTAAACCAGATGCGATATATCGCAGGCATTGATGCTGACGTAACACTCAATGAGACCTATAACCAAAAGACGCAGGCAGCCGCACTGCTCAATTATTTAAATGATACTTTGTCGCATGACCCGGCAAAGCCTTCCGGTATCAATGATGCACTATTTAATTTAGGCCACGCAGGTGCAGGCGAGTCAAACATCGCCTACGCGGCAAGTTCAGCAAACATCCCCGGATACCATACTTTAAACCAAAGGATAGTAAAAGGATGGATGGAAGATGCAGATGCGTCTAATGTTAGCCTTGTTGGCCATCGCAGATGGGTGCTGAATCCTGCCATGGCACAGACCGGTTTTGGCATGGTAGCAGGACAGCTAGGTTCGTGGTACAAGTCTTATTATGCGATGTATGCGTTTGATAGTGCACGCACATCTACCTATAATGGCGTGGCATGGCCGGCTCAAAATATGCCCATTGAATATTTTGGAGATACATATCCTTGGTCAGTGTCCCTTGGAAAGACGGTAGATGCCGGTAATGTCAGTGTTACTTTGACGCGTCAATCGGATCATAAGGAATGGGTATTTAATAAAAACACGCCACTAGATGCTACCTCGAACGAAAACGGCACCTATTTCAACGTGAATAATGATGGATATGGTGCGAAAGGCTGTATCATTTTTAGACCTGCTGATATTGTATATGCAAACGGTGATGCCTTTGATGTAAAAATTACAGGCGTATCCCCGGAAGTTTCCTATACGGTAAATTTTTTTAGCTTATTGGATGCGCCCGTAATTACAACGCAGCCAATAAGTGCCACCTATTCAAAATCTGCTACCGCAGCCTATTTGTCAGTAAGCGTAACGGGAGAAGGACTTACGTATCAATGGTATTCCAATACGACAAGTAGCAACCAAGGAGGGACAAAGGTTTCAACCTCGGCGCAATACCGGCCCTCCACGCAAACAGTGGGGACTACTTATTATTATGTTAAGGTAAGCAACAATGGCGGAACGGCAATCAGCGATACGGCGAAAATTGTAGTAGAGGAGCCACATATAGCGGTTACTGACATCAAGGGAATTCCGACAAAAGCAACGGCAGGTACAGAACTAGTGCTAAGTGGGACGGTAGCCCCATCTACTGCAACAAATAAGACGATCACATGGAGCGTCAAAAATGCCGGAACGACAGGGGCAACGATAAACGATGGCAATAAGCTAAATACAACAGCAGAAGGAATGGCAGTAATAACGGCAACGGTCGCAAATGGGCTGACAGCTACAAGCAATTTCACAAAAGATGTTACGATTACCGTAAAAGAACGCCTAAAGATATCTGCAGGTCAATTTACGGTAAGTGGCATATCGAATCAGTATTACACGGGGGTAGCAATAAAGCCGTCCATAACGGTAAAATATGGCACGAAGACATTAAAGGCTGAAACAGACTATACCTTAACCTATAAAAACAATATAGAAGCTGGGCAGGCAACGATTGCAATTACTGGAAAAGGGGACTATGCCGGTTCAAAGAACGTGGCATTTACGATTCTTTCGGATAAGGAAACCTTGCAGATAAGTGTGCAGACAACAACTTCGATTACGCTAAAATGGTCGAAGGGAAACAGTGCACAAGGGTATCATGTCTACCGTGCCTCAAGCAAAAATGGGATATATACGAAAGTGAAAGACATTGTAGCGGCTTCTACTACAACCTATAAGGACAGTAAGCTAAAAAGTGCCACAGCATATTATTACCAAATCATACCATATGGTGCGGATGGAAAAGAGATACCTAAAAATGCATCCGTAATCGTTGGCACAAGCACCAAGCCTGAAACACCTAAAATAGCGCTCAAAGCAGGAAGCAAAAGTGCAACTGCTACATGGAATAAAGTAACTGGTGCAAATGGATATGAACTCTATCGTGCTACGAGCAAAAAAGGCACCTATACCAAGGTCAAAGCAGGAAATATAACAAAATATACAAATAAGAAGCTAAAAGCAAAAACGACTTACTACTACAAGGTAAGGGCATATAAGAATGTGGATGGCAAAAAAGTTCATGGTGCCTATAGTGCAGAAAAGAAAATAAAAGTAAAATAGCAGAAATGAGAATATAGATGAAAAAAATGGGGAATCTGATGCGTAGCCCTACATCCCAAAGATGGTCAGTATATGACAGAGGAAGGCTATATTTTCGATATGGAACGTTTCACTTCTTTTGAAGGCAATACAGGTCTCTATCTACTCTACACGATTGCAAGGATCAAGTTTATTTTAAATTAAGTACAAAGGAAAATAAAAAAAGCCTTTGCCATAAGGGATACCTTATGGCAAAATAGTGGAGGCTGTTATGAAAAAAATAGGACGGTTTCTGAAACGAAGCTATGTGAGATTAAAGTCGAAATACTTTGATGAGCGATTGGACATTGACATCCAATCGTTCAATCTGCTTGCCTGTGTCGGGATTCTGGCAGGAATTGCCGCTACCGTCTTTTGCATCGTGACTGGCGCGTCCGCCACGAACATCGCCGTCAATCTCCTGTGTTCAGGCGTAGGCGTGGCTTTCATTTACTTTGCCAATAAAACCAAATGGTTCCACAGCTTTTATATCATAACTGTTATCGTGGTTTTTCTGTTTCTATTCCCTATCCTTTTTTTCATGGGAGGCGGTTATCGTAGCGGTATGCCCAGTTTCTTTATTTTTGCCCTGCTTTTTACAGCGCTCATGCTGAAAAAGTGGGAACTGCTCGTTGCGCTCATCACAGAATTGGTCGTCTACGTCAGCTCCTGCTTCATTTCCTATTTTCACCCTGATACCGTAGCCGGATTTGTAAAAGAGAGTGTCTATCTGTGGGATGTGGTTTTTAGCATGGTTATTTCCGGCACTCTACTTCTTGCAGTAGGCGCGCTGTACCTGCGTATCTACGACAACCATCAAAGAGAACTGGAGACGGCGCGTGAGGATGCCTTGCGTCTTAGCGAAGTCAAAAGCAATTTTATCGCCAATATGAGCCATGAAATGCGAACGCCCATTAATGTCATGCTGGGCTTGAACGAGATGATTATCAGGGAGAGTGATTCTGCCCAAGTAAAAAGCTACAGCTTGGATATTGAGAATGCCGGCAAGTCGCTCCTGCGTTTAATCAACAATGTTTTGGACATTTCCAAAATCGAATCCGGCGTTCTGCCGGTGATGGACGAGCCTTATAGGACGGCGGATTTGATTGCCTCTCTCACTTTGACCGGCACGGAACTGGCAAGGAGATATGGCCTTAGCTTCAACACCGACATGGATAAAACCCTACCCTCTGAACTAACCGGCGATATCCTCCATATTCAGCAGATTGCCTCCAACTTTTTGAGCAACGCCGCCAAGTATACGCAGAAGGGTGGCATTACGCTGTCCTTTGGGCATCGGCCGGTCCTAGATGGAATCCTGTTGCGGATTTCGGTGTCCGACACGGGCATCGGCATCCGGGATGAGAATATCCCTTATCTATTTGATGCGTTTACCCGTGCCGATCTAGCAAAAGGCTGTAGCGTAGAGGGAACCGGGTTGGGGCTGGCTATCGCCAAAGAACTTGCCGCACAGATGGGCGGAAACATCCGTGTTGAGAGCCATTTGGGTGTAGGCAGCACATTTTCTGTGGAGCTTCCTCAAAAAATCAGCGATGCCGCGCCGTTGGGCGAGCCACCGTCCGACCCGCGCGTAGAGGATGATGCGCTTTCGAGCATTTTTAGCAATTTTGGGGAATTTTTGTCCGATCCGCACATAGAGGATGCGCCGGGTGGCTTCATCGCGCCAGGCGGCATTGTCCTTGTAGTGGACGATAACCGTGAAAACTTGCAAGTTACCAAGACCCTGCTTGCGCGGACTATGCTGCGTGTCGATACGGCGGTCAGCGGCGAAAAGTGTCTGGAAGCGGTGCGGAATTTCCGTTACGATGTCATTTTAATGGACTATATGATGCCTGACATGGACGGAATTGAAACCTTGCATCGCCTTTGGGATGAGCATCCCGGTTTTGACACGCCGGTCATTGCCCTGACCGCCAACGTGATTGCCGGAACGGAGCAAAAATTGCTGGACGCAGGCTTCCGGCAATATCTGTCCAAGCCTGTGATGCACCGCGATTTGGAAATGGTGCTGCGTGCGCTTCTCCCGCCCACGCTAATCACAAAAAAAATGCGGGCGGGAACAGCACTGCCGCCGGAAATGCTTGAAGGGCTGGCACTGGAACTGGCAGCTCACGGTGTTATCCTTGAAAACGGATTGCGATACCTCTCTGGCGACATTGTACTGTACGTCAAGGTAGTCGCGGTTTTCACCACCAACCATGAGCGTGAAAAAAACGCAATTGAGGAGCTTGTCGCCAATGAGAATTGGGGTGCGCTGAAATTCCCTATCCACGCGTTGAAAAGCAAAGCACTTTCGGTAGGAGCGGACAAACTCTCTGAAACGGCTGAGAAACTTGACGAACTGTGTGTGGTGGGCGATGGGGAATACATCACCGCCACACTCCCGATGCTGTACCATGAGTGGGAACGCGCGGTCGACGGACTTTCCGCGTTTGTGGAGCGGCTTAGGGAGGAACTTCCCCCGGAACCTGAGTCGGAAATTTCCTCTGGGCTTGAGGAACTGATAGCATTGATCAGACACAACCGACATCCTTCCGCGATCGCAATGCTAAATCGTCTGATTGAAGGAGTGAATGGGAAGATGACAGACGCACTGCGGGAAATCCGTATACAAGTGGACGACATAGAATTCCGGGAAGCGGAGCGGCTTCTCCGCGCGCTGATGGAGGGACACTGCAGTGGAAAATAAATATGCTGTCATGGTCGTGGACGATGATTCCTCTTTGTTAAAAATGGCGGGAAATATCCTAAGTGGCACATATGAAGTGAGCTACGCAAAATCAGGCGATGCCGCGCTCGCCCTGCTTGAATCGGACTATCTGCCGGACATCATTTTGCTGGATATAGAAATGCCGGGACTGAACGGTTTCGAGACACTGGTAAAGTTGCGGGAATTGGAAGACACGAAAGGTATCCCTGTTGTATTTCTCACTGGGGTGAACACTGAGCAAGCCGAGGTGCAGGGCTTGAATTTTGGCGCGGTGGACTATATCAAGAAGCCCTTTGTGCGGGAAATTTTGCTGGCACGTCTGAAAGTACACTTGGAAAACGGTCGGCGTCTGCGGAAAATTGCCAGGGCGGAAAGGGATAAGATGGATAGTTTGATCGACAAAGCAAAGTTTGAAAAGGAAACGGCTGTCCTGACCGACACCGAAAAGAAGATGGCTCTCCTAATTGCGCGTGGGTACAACAATCGGGATATTGCCGACGCGCTACACTACACATACGGATACGTCAGAAAAGTGGTCAGCGTAATCTACGAGAAAAAGGGAGTAAGCAAACGGGGTGAACTGAAAAATCTGTTCACCTGATATGGGATTCTTTATTCTAAAAAGATAAAAGAGGTAACATTTTGCCACCTCCATTTTCTGCGACGCTCTATTATACTTTATACTGTGCGAGCTTGAAATTTCAAAGGAAATGGGAAAAGAGGAGTAACGAAAATGAACGAAAAGCGCCCGATGATAATAATTGTTGACGATAATATCGCTAATTTAAGAATCGGGAAAACTGCACTGGCGGATACATATGACGTGTTCACGGTGCTGTCTGCCGCGAAGCTGTTTGATCTTTTGGAGCGCAACCAGCCGGATATGATCTTGCTTGATGTAGACATGCCGGAGATGGATGGGTATAAAACGATCAGAATTTTGAAATCAAAACCCGAAACACGGGATATTCCCGTGATATTCCTGACTGCGAAAAGCGACCCGGACAATGAGCTGGAGGGGCTTTCCCTTGGAGCGATTGACTATATTGCCAAACCTTTCCTGCCGCCACTACTGCGCAAGCGGGTTGAGGTGCATCTTACAGTTGAGGTGCAAAAGCGCACGTTGGAGGCGCAGGCGTTGGAATTGCAATATTTCAACAAAAATCTGCAGCGTCTGGTTGAAGAAAAAACCGGAAAAGTCTTTGAATTGCAGAAAACTATCCTGAAAACTGTGGCTGACTTGGTGGAAAGTCGAGATGACATTACGGGCGGCCATGTAGAACGTACCCAGTGTGGGTTAAAACTGCTGGTGGAAACTTTGCAGGAGGTAGGCTTATATAGGGACGAGATGCAGAATTGGGACATAGAACTGCTGACGCAATCATCACAGCTGCACGATGTGGGGAAAATCGCAATCAGCGATCAAATCCTGAACAAGCCGGGCAAACTTACGCCGGAAGAATTTGAAGAGATGAAGAAACATACAACAATAGGCGTGAAGATTATCGAGAGGATTCAAGCCAGCACCTCTGAAAGCGATTTTTTGACACACGCCAAAATTTTCGCGGAAGCACATCAGGAAAAATGGGACGGCAGCGGATATCCCGCAGGGCTTGCAGGAGATGAAATCCCCCTTCAGGGCAGACTTATGGCTATAGTCGACGTATATGACGCCCTTGTTTCAACTCGCCCTTACAAAAAAGCCTTTTCGCATGAAGAAGCCAAACGAATCATTATAGAGGGAAAGGGAACACACTTCGATCCGGTGTTGGTGGAAGTGTTTGAGCAGATGTCCGACCAGTTTTAGAAGTGTCTTAGTGTAAGCAATTTGATGCTCACGAACCGTTCCAAAGGAAAAGGAGATGTACAATAATGATTAAAATGTTCACAGCCTTTACCAACCGGATGGAAGACCCGGAAGTGGTGGCGAAAGAAATTTACGCACAATTGGAACATGAGAAGAACAGGCTGAAAAACACGGCCGGAATCGTCGCTTTCGATAACGGATATGCTCAAGGCGGAGTTTATGAGACGGTAGTCGTCGCGCTACCCTTTGACGTTGTATGCAAAAGGAGGAGGCGTGATCATGGACAGTAAGTTTTCGCGGGAGCATTTATTCGTAGTCAATCCCAAGTCGTTTCGTGAAACACTTAATCTGGACAGCTTTGTTTCCGATGTGAAGGACTATTTCAACCGGGTGGGGCAGTCGTACTTTATCCACATTTCCCGTTTTCCGCGGGATGCCATCAGGGTAATCCGAAAGCACATGGAACAGGTTGGCGCCGGGACGATCGTCAGAGTTTACGCAGTGGGCGGCGACGGTATTTTGTTTGATTGTCTGAATGGGATTATCGGCGTTGAAAACATGGAACTTGCGGCGGTTCCATACGGCAAGAGCAATGACTTTGTGCGCACGTTCGGTGAAGGGAAAACGGATTTGTTCAGAAATATCGCATTGCAGGCTAGCTCAACCACAATTCCAACAGACGTTATCTTTTGTGGGAACAATTATGCGATGAACACCTGTACCATCGGGGTAGAATCCTATACTACGCATAGGGCGGTGGAGCTCAATACACGATGGGAAGGCTTTTATGCAAAATTGCCACGCAAATTCGCAAGGATTATGTATAATTTCGCATTTTTCTGGGGTGGCATCCTCACATCTATGAGTCTTGATTCTGTCAACCATGCGTACAGCGTGTTGATAGACGGAAAAGATTTCAGCGGGGACTACGCCGCAATCAACATTGCGAATGGGCCGTGTTATGGCGGGGACAAATGCGCGGCCATAGCCGCCGTGCCAAACGACGGACTGTTGGATGTCATGCTTGTAAAGAGCATGAACGCAGTCCGGTTAGTGTATGTGATGTCAAGGTATATTTACGGTGGCTATCGGCAGTTTCCGGATGATATTTTATATAGGCGGGTCACGCAGATCAGCGTTCGTTCTGAAAAACCGCTTGTGCTTCAACTGGACGGAGAATTGTTTTTTGATACGAATATAACAATCCGACTTCTTCCTTCTGCGGTAAAAATCGTTGCACCGGGGAGCACGAGTTACGAGAGGAGGGCGATGCTGGATGAATCATAAAAGGGAGACGGACGCAGGATATCTCGCAATGGCAGTTTTTGTCGCCGTATTTTGTATGGTTATCCTCATAGTCATACAGTTGCCGGAATACACCCGAAACGGCAACCTGAGTCTGATCATTCCAATCGGCATCTGCGCCGTACTGATTTTGTGCAGCGTTCCCTTGCTAAAACACATCGGGAAAACGGTGGAGGGTGGCACGAATTCTGGATACTACAAGGCTGCGAACCTACTTGCCATATTCAGCATGGTATCTTTCATTTTAATCCGTTTGCCGGAATATATCGGCAATGGGCAATACTTTAGGGCGGGCACATTGTTGGTCGCTTGCTTTGCTGTCATCGCGCTGATGATCTTGCTGATGCTCCGCTCCAAAAAGACAGATCGGCTGGCCTTTTCCATCCCCGCCGTCACTTTTGCTATGTATACGGCGGGCACTGCGATTTTGGGCGGAACCCAGTATTATTTTTTGACTTATCTCGTCATATGTGGAATTGGGGCGGCATACAACAATTATAAAGCCTTTAGCCGCTATGTCATCTTGTCGCATACCGTAATGCTGGCACTTATTGCAGGAGGGGTTCCGCTGATGAGCCGGGGAACGGGCACCAAAGACATCATGGTGAACTGGAGCATTACCGCGTATACCACAGTTTTTTTGATGATGATCTCGCGATTCTCTACGGAAAAAGACAGTCGTGTGGCAAAAGCGATGGCTGCATTCAACAACCTAATGGCCGCTACTCCCAATCTGATCTCGATGGTGGACGGGTTGCACCGCGTGACCTATATCAGCAAACCGTTGGCGGAACTGGCGTATATTGAGGATTACGAAATGGCTGTGGGAAGACCGCTCATTGACATTTTCCCGGAAATGGACATGAAACTCGTAATTGGCGAAATACTGGAATGCGAAGCCGGCTTTGACGATACACGGGCATTGGTTTTGAATGGAGAAGTCAGACACTTCAAAATTGTTTCCGATAAGCTGGCGGACGGGACAAACGGCAGATTTATAGACATCAGTGATGTCACACCCATTATGGATGCACGGTTGGAAGCGGAAAAAGCCAATTTGGCCAAGAGTGCCTTTCTCGCTAAAATGTCTCATGAAATCCGCACACCCATGAATGCAGTCATTGGCATGAGCGAACTGATTCTGCGGGAGGACATACCCCCGGCGGCTCGTGAGTACGCAAGTGGCGTGAAACAAGCTGGGTCGAATTTGCTTTCCATCATCAACGACATTCTGGACTTTTCCAAGATAGAATCCGGCAAGATGGAGATTATTCCTGTTGAATATCAGCTTGCATCACTGATTAACGATTGCATCGCGATTACCCGTGTGAATCTGGCGGAAAAGCCCATATATTTTGCCGTTGATATTGACGATTCACTGCCATGCACCTTAATAGGCGATGAAGCGCGAATACGGCAGATCCTTTTGAATCTGCTGTCAAACGCTGTAAAATATACGAACGAGGGCAGTGTTACATTTACAGTCAGAGGAATGAAAGCAGAAGACGGCGGTTTCGCGCTTGCCTTAGAGATTGCCGATACCGGGACTGGCATCAAAGATGAGGATCTATCCCGGCTTTTTGGAAATTTTGTCCAGTTTGACACCGCCAAGCATAAGGGCGTCGAAGGCACGGGTTTGGGGCTTGCGATTACCCGGAATCTCTGCAAGGTGATGGGTGGCGATATTACGGTTTCCAGCAAATACGGAGAAGGCAGCAAGTTTTTGGCGGTCATTCCACAACAGGTGAAGAATTACACGCCGATTACCAATATCCTAAACAATGAAGAAGAAGCTTCAAGCAGTGGAGTAGGCGGTGACATAAAGTTTCGATTCATTGCGCCGGACGCACGGATTTTGATTGTGGACGACCTTGCCACGAATCTGAAAGTGGTCGAGGGACTCTTGATTCCTTATAAGATGAGCACGGATATTTGCGAGAGCGGTGCCGAGGCTGTCAACCTGGCGCAGAATACGCGCTACGACATCATTTTCATGGATCACATGATGCCGGAAATGGACGGAGTTGAGGCGATGGTGGCGATACGAGCGCTTCCGGGCGGGTACTATATAAACGCTCCTATCATTGCTTTGACTGCCAATGCGGTTTCGGGTATGCGGGAAATGTTTTTGCAAAAAGGATTTAACGATTATTTGTCCAAGCCAATAGAAGTCTACAAGCTCAATGAACTTGTAGAGAAGTGGATTCCACACGAAAAATTGAAACGATTGGAATCTACGGAAGCGCAAATCAATCAGCCACAAACAAACAGCCTTGCTGTAGAATTTGCTGTCGAGGGCGTGGATGTAAGGCGTGGTCTTGCTATGACCGGTGGTACACAGGAAAACTACCGTGCGGTGCTGACACTGTTCTGCAAGGATGCCACTGCAAGATTGGAAATTTTAAGGAAAATGCCGGACGAAGAAACACTTCTAATGTTCATCACCCAGGTTCATGCGCTAAAAAGTGCGGCAGCAAGTATCGGTGCGGCGAAACTCTCAGAAGAAGCCGCGCGATTGGAAGATGCGGGAAAACGTGGCGATATGGTGGCTATAGGCAAAGAACTGGCTGAATTTTTGGAGCAGCTTACGTACCTTGTGGAAGGTATAGGCGACGCTTTGCACAAAGATTTTCAGCAAAGTACGGCTACTGTGGCGAACATGGTAGACTGCCGTCAGCCTGCGGATGTGGAAACGGAAGAACAATCGCTAGAAAAGTCCGTACTGCTTCGTCTAAAGGCCGCTCTGGAAACGGAGGAGATCGCGGTGGCGGACAATATTTTGGACGAGTTTGGCAAAAAGCAGCTTAACGAACGGGAAAAGGAGATTGTCGCTGCAATATCAGATCTAACGCTAATATCCGAGTTTAAGGACGCAGCTGATATGTTGGACGATTTTATTCGGGAGATGTTTTCATAACATTGATACGAGCCTATGAATCTCCTTTCTTAAATATGATAGGAATAAAATGCGATTCCTATCATATTTAAAACCTCCGGGAGGATCGTACTGCGGCGTATATTGATAAAAAATAACGGATTTCCTGCTAGGATCATCAATCGGTAGGGTAAGGGAAATTATGCGATCAGTTTCCCTTACCCTACCTAATTTTGCTTGTGGTTCGTGCCTCTTTTAGAAAATACGTATCTACATTATAATGATTGGAACAAAAAACGGTTCATATAATGTTTGAACTGTTTTGCAAAAAGTATTATAATGGGAGAAATAGGAGTGGAGCACGCAAAGTATCGAAGGCAAATTGGAAGGAGAAACAAAACCATGACAAGAAGAAACATTTCTTCAAAGATGTTAAGAAGCGAAAAGAAAAAACGACTTACTACTACAAAGTAAAGGCATATAGGAATGTGGATGGCAAAAAAGTTTATGGCGCCTATCGTGCAGGAAAGCAAATAAAAGTAAAATAGCAGAAATGAGAATATAAATGAAAAAAATTTTGGATTTGATTACAGACGAGACAACGAAAGCATTTAAAGAAAACGGATACGATGAAAAATATGGGAAAGTAACGATATCAAATCGCCCGGACCTTTGCGAATATCAATGTAATGGGGCAATGGCGGCGGGGAAAGTATACAAAAAAGCACCCATTGCGATTGCAAAAGAAATGCAAAGCACTTTGGCTGGGAATAAATTATTTGAAGCGGTGGAGGCTGTTTCCCCGGGCTTTCTAAATATAAAAATCAGTGCGGATTTTCTAGCGGATTATTTAAAAACAATGCAGGGGGACGAACGCCTAGGTTGCGATTTATGTGAAAAACCAAAAACGATTATAATAGACTACGGTGGTCCAAATGTGGCAAAACCCCTCCATGTGGGTCATTTGCGGTCAGCGATTATCGGGGAAAGCATCAAGCGTATCGGTCGCTTCATCGGACATACAGTATATGGCGATGTACATTTAGGGGACTGGGGCTTTCAGATGGGGCTTATTATTACGGAATTAAAAAAACGCAAGCCGCAGCTGGCCTATTTTGAAGAAAATTATGAAGGGGCGTATCCGAGCGAGCCACCGTTTACCATTGCTGAATTAGAAGAAATCTATCCAACGGCAAGCGCCTATGCGAAAGAGCACCCAAAGTATAAAGAAGAAGCCATGCAGGCGACTGTCCGATTACAGCAGGGCAAAGTCGGATATACGGCATTGCTCCAACATATTTTAGCGATATCAGTGACAGATTTAAAGAAGAACTATGAAAATCTGAATGTATCTTTTGATTTGTGGAAAGGGGAATCTGATGCGCAGCCCTACATCCCGAACATGGTTTCGTATATGAAAGAGGAAGGGTATGCCTACATCAGCGAAGGGGCGTTGGTGGTAGATGTAAAAGAAGAAACGGACACGAAAGAAGTACCGCCTTGCATGATTTTAAAATCGGATGGAGCTTCTCTTTACAATACCACAGACCTTGCAACGATCGTGCAGCGGATGGAAACCTATCAGCCGGATGGCATTATATACGTTGTAGATAAACGGCAGGAATTGTATTTTACACAAGTATTTCGTTGCGCCCGAAAAACAAAACTGGTAAAGGAAGACACCATGTTAAAGTTCCTAGGATTCGGCACGATGAACGGAAAAGACGGCAAACCATTTAAAACAAGAGAGGGTGGCGTTATGCGTCTGGAACTGCTTGTAAATGCCATAAACGAAGAAATGTACCAGAAAATTATAAGCAACGGCAACCATGTAGTAAGCGAGGAAAAGGATCGGGAAATTGCGAAAATCGTAGCATTGTCAGCCATAAAATACGGCGATTTATCCAACCAAGCCTCGAAAGACTATATTTTTGACATGGAACGATTTACCTCTTTTGAGGGCAATACAGGGCCGTATTTGCTTTATACGATTGTAAGAATTAAATCTATATTAAATAAATACAACGAGAAATGCACCCTGCCGGAAACCGCAGCTATTTTACCGGCTCACTCCGAATGCGAAAAGACGTTAATGCTTGAACTAAGTAAACTGAACAGTGTCATAGAAGCTGCATTTGAAGAAATCGCCCCGCATCGGATCTGTGCGTTCCTATACGACACAGCCAATGCCTTCAACAAATTTTACCATGAAACGCAAATCATGGGCGAAGAGGATACCACGATACAGGCAGGCTATATCAAGCTTCTTGCTTTGACAAAAGAGGTACTGGAAACATCCATTGACCTACTTGGCTTTCAGGCGCCGGAACGGATGTGAGAAATCCATTTTTTTGAACGATAGTTCTTGAGTGCCCGAATCATCCTATGCCGATAAATTATTTTCCAATAATTTTTTATTATATTAGCGCAAAAATAAAAAATATGCTATATTATAGGAACAAAATGCTGTTCCTATCATCAGATGTACGGTGCAAAAGACACACCTTTTTATCAGAACTTGCGCTGCAACTCCTAATAAACTATATTATAGGAACAAAATGCTGTTCCTATCATCAGAACTTGCGAGCTTTTTTACACAAACAGATGAAGATAAGGTGCAATACAAGAAAAGAGGAAATGATGGAACATAAATATAAAAAATTGTTATCTTATTACAAACCATATATGTCGTTGTTTCTGGCAGACATGTGTTTTGCGATTATTGCGGCGGGGGTAACACTTGTAATTCCGCTCATTGTCCGCTATATTACAAATAAAGTGATTATATTGCCGGGCCCGGAAGCGTTAAATCGGATTTTGATCCTTGGGATTTTTATGCTTGCCCTTGTAGTGATCGAGTGCTTCTGTAATTATTTTATAACCTACTATGGACATATGATGGGGGTAAAAATAGAATATGGCATGAGAGAGGAGATATTTGGGCATTATCAGAAGTTATCGTTTTCTTTTTTTGACAACCAAAAAGTAGGACAGCTTATGTCCCGTATTACAAGTGACTTATTTGAAATATCGGAGCTGTTGCATCATGGTCCGGAAGATTTGGTCATATCGCTTATCAAACTGCTTGGGTCGTTTCTTATTTTGTCACATATCAACGTAAGGCTTGCATTCGCGGCATTTGCGATCATTCCGATTATGTTGCTCTATGCGATATATTTTAATAAACGCATGAAACGTGCATTTAAGAATAACCGTGTAAAGATTGCAGATATTAATAGCCGGATAGAGGACAACTTATCAGGGATACGTGTCGTAAAATCGTTTGCCAACGAATGGGTGGAAGAAGATAAATTTAAAGAAGGAAACCAAGGATTCGTATCAGCAAAGAAAGACAGCTATTTTTATATGGCGGGATACCACTCCGGATTAAATGCATTTACTACATTAATTACAATTATAGTTGCAATTGCAGGCGCTGTATTCCTTACCAGGGGTCAAGTCGAAATTTCAGATTTACTTACGTTTCTGCTTTATATCAATACATTTACGGAACCGGTGAAAAAACTCATCAACTTTACAGAACAATTTCAAAATGGGGCAACCGGATACGAGCGCTTTTTGGAAATGATGGCAATCGAACCGGATATTGTAGACAGGCCGGATGCCATTGAACTTCAGCATGTAAGGGGAGATATCGCATTTGACAATGTATCGTTTCGATACGATGAGCATATGCAAAAAGTTTTAAACCATGTCGATCTTAATGTAAAAGCAGGGGCATATATGGCACTGGTAGGCTCTTCTGGTGTAGGGAAAAGTACATTATGTAGCCTGATTCCAAGGTTTTACGATGTAACAGATGGAAAGATTACGATTGACGGAATAGACATTAGAGATGTAAAATTAAAAAGCCTTAGAAACCATATCGGCATCGTACAGCAAGATGTCTACCTGTTTGCAGGGACGGTTATGGATAATATACGTTATGGGAAACCGGACGCATCTGAAAAAGAAGTCATTGATGCTGCGAAGAATGCAAATGCCCATTCCTTTATTATGTCTTTTCCGGATGGATATGATACGGATATAGGACAGAGGGGAATCAAGCTATCGGGCGGGCAAAAGCAAAGGCTCTCCATTGCAAGGGTATTCCTAAAAAATCCACCGATTCTTATTTTTGATGAAGCAACTTCGGCACTTGATAATGAAAGCGAAAAAATAGTGCAGGATTCTTTGGAAAAATTAGCAAAAAACAGGACTACATTTGTCATTGCTCATCGGTTATCTACCATAAAAAATGCAGAAAAAATCTTGGTTTTGACAGACAATGGAATTGAAGAAGAAGGAAATCATGCACAGCTTCTGAAAAAAGGTGGAATTTATGCAAATTTATATTCTTATGGAGAAGAACTTTCCATAAGAACCCCTCCGAGAGGATGTGCACTCGCGCAAGGGGAATAATGTCGCAAAGCGACTGCGCTCGGCACGGATTCTGACAAGTCAGAATCAATTTTATGGAGAAGAACTTTCCATAAGAACCCCTCCGAGAGGATGTGCACTCGCGCAAGGGGAATAATGTCGCAAAGCTCAATTCTGACAAGGCAGAATCAATTCCTCCAAGAGGATGTGTACTCGCGCAAAAAGTTCTTCAAAAAGGAGTTAAGCATATATGGATTTACAATTTAGAAATATAACATTAGAGGACAGGGAACTGATTGATAAATATTTAGCGCAAAAAAAATACAGGGGATGTGAATCGGTTTTTCCAAACATTTATTTATGGAACAGGGCATATCCGACACAGTTTGCAATTGTTTTAAATACCCTTGTATTTAAAAGTGAAAATAATGGATTAAGCATCACATTTCCTGCAGGAAATGAGCAAGAGGTACAAGCCGCACTTCCCGTGATGCTAGATTATTTTAAAGAGCGGGACAAGCCGTTTCGTATGCATTTTGTGCAAAAGCCAGAATTTGAGTTACTTTCACAATGGTATCCAAATCGATTTTCGATTGATTATGATCGGGATGCGGCTGACTATGTTTATGAGACAGAATTGCTTACCACATTAGCAGGGCGGAAACTGCACGGCAAACGAAACCATGCTAATAAATTTAAAGAGCTATATACGGACTGGAACTACGAATCAATCACAAAACAAAATGTAGAAGAATGTTTTCAGATGGGATTAAAATGGAGAGAAATAAACGGTTGTGAAACAGATCCGGAAAAACGTGATGAAATGTGCGTAACACTTAATGCATTGCGGCTAATGGAGGAATTAAAGCTTGCTGGAGGGGTATTGCGAGTGAATGGACAGGTAGAGGCGTTTACCATTGGAGAGCCATTAGATGAAGAAACCTTTGTGGTGCACATTGAAAAAGCAGTTTCAGATATACCTGGAATCTACCAAATGATCAACCAGCAATTTATAGCCCATGAAGCGCAGGGGTTTCGCTATGTAAATCGAGAAGAGGATACTGGTTCAGAGGGGATAAGGAAAGCAAAATTATCTTATCGACCGGCATTTTTAGTTGAAAAAGGAACTGTGAACGAGATCGTTGCAACGAATGCTAATAAGGAGTAGAAAGATGACAAAGATCGATATTATATCAGGCTTTTTAGGCGCAGGTAAAACGACATTTATAAAAAAAATGTTGGAGGAAGTGTACAAAGACGAGAAAATTGTACTGATAGAAAATGAATTTGGGGAAATCGGAATTGATGGTGGGTTTTTAAAAGATGCAGGGATTGAAATCAATGAAATGAATTCTGGCTGTATCTGCTGCTCCCTTGTTGGGGACTTTGGAAGGAATTTACGGGAGGTGCTTACACGTTTTAAACCGGAACGTATTTTAATAGAGCCGTCCGGTGTGGGGAAACTTTCTGATGTGATAAAATCTGTAAAAGAGCTGGAAGATGAGCAGGATGTAACGTTAAATGCCTTAATAACTGTGGTAAATACGTTAAAAGCATCAAAGCAAATGAAAGCATTTGGTGAATTTTTTAACAATCAAATTGAGCATGCGGCTACAATTGTACTTAGCCGAACGCAAAATGCAACGCCAAAACAGCTTGAAACAGTCGTAAAAGCAATGCGGGAGAAAAATGCAGATGCAGAAATCGTAACAACTCCTTGGGACGAAATCGGGGGAGAACAGATAGCAAAGGCAATTGAAATAGGAAAGAAAACCTCACTAGAACAGGAACTGCTGGAGGAGCAAAAAAAGCACGGGCATGGAATCCATCATAAGCATGGAGAAGAATGTGAGCATGGGCATAGCCATGAAGAGCATCATGGGCATAAACACGAGTACAGTCATGAGCACGACCATGAACACGACCATGGGCATAGCCATGAAGAACATCATGAACATGAGAACGATCATGAGCATGGGCATAGCCATGAAGAGCATCATGAACATGAGAACGATCATGAGCATGGGCATAGCCATGAAGAGCATCATGAACATGAGAACAACCATGAACACGATCACGGTTATGAGCACGATCACAACCACGACCATGAACACGGTCATGAGCATGAACACGATCACAACCACGAACATGATCACAACCACGAACATGGACATCACCATGCAGAGGATATATTTACAAGTTGGGGCATCGAAACACCGCATAAATTTGAAAGAAGCGTTATTGAACAGGCAATGAAAGATTTTTGCACCACACACGATTATGGGACTGTTTTACGCGCAAAGGGGATGGTTCCGGATACGGCAGGAAGCTGGATTTATTTTGACATGGTAGATGGAGAGTATGAACTAAGGAGCGGAGCACCAGATTATATCGGAAGGCTTTGTGTGATAGGGGTTGAATTAGAAGAGGATAAATTGTCCGAATTGTTTGAAAGATAAGCGAAAATCCAGATGGAACAAAATGCGTATTCAGCCTATGGGCGCGTGCCGCAACACGCAGAAAGGAATAAAAATGGAAATTCCAGTATATCTATTCTCCGGATTTATGGATAGCGGAAAAACGTCACTTATTTGCAATACCTTAGTTGAAAATAAATTTGGCGAGGGTGTTAAAACATTGCTCATTGTTTGTGAGGACGGAGAGGAAGAATACGATGAAAAAGAACTCTTAGCAGCCAATGCAGAAATCGTTTCTATCAATGCAGAGGAAGAATTTACAAATGCTACGCTAACGGCATTTGATATTACACACAGCCCGGATCAAGTATTTATAGAATATAACGGAACGTGGGAAATGGCTACTTTTTTGGAAATGGCACTTCCTAAAAACTGGATATTGGTACAGTCGCTGGCTACAGTTGATGCTACAACATTTGAAATGTATCTTTCTAATATGCGTGCAATGATTATGGAACAATTGTTTCAGGCTGATGTTGTTATTTTTAATCGATGTGATGATGATACGCCAAAAGCAAAGTTTCGTAGGGCCATAAAAGCGTTAAACCGCAAAGCCCAGATTGCCTATGAACGAATTGATGGGACCGTGGACAGTGATGACAAAGAAGAACTGCCCTATGATTTAAATCAAGAGGTTATAGAGATAACCGATATAGATTATGGAATCTGGTATTTAGATGCCTTAGACAATCCGAAAACATATGAGGGGAAAAAAATACGTTTTCTTGCCTTAGTCTATCGCCCGGAAAAACTGAAAAAAGGGACTTTTATACCGGGACGTTTTGCAATGACTTGTTGTGCAGATGATGTAGCCTTTATCGGATTTAAGTGTAGGAGTGACAAATCTGACCAGATTACCCATAAATCATGGATTACAATTACGGCACAAGTAAAAGTTGAATATGCAAAAGAATATCGAGGGAAAGGGCCGGTACTGTATGCACTTGATATGCAGCCGGCACAACAGCCAGAAGATGAACTGGTATATTTTAATTAGCGGAAGCTGTAATGAAACGATGGCTATATCATCCATTTATGCCGGAATAGATTGGTGATGGATAAAGTGGCTATTTAGGGGATTAGTTACGGACAAACAAATTTGTAAGAGAGGATAATCAACGATGAAAAGTTTGCTAACAAGAGAAGAAGCACTTGCATTACTAAAACAATACAATAAGGAGTCGTTCCATATTCTGCATAGCCTAACAGTAGAAGGGGTGATGCGCTGGTATGCAAAAGAACTAGGATATGAGGACGAGGAGGATTACTGGGGAATAACCGGACTTCTGCATGATATTGATTTTGAACTGTATCCGGAAGAACATTGCCAAAAAGCACCTGAGCTTTTAAAAGAAGGCGGCGTGGGAGAGGATATGATTTATTCTGTTTGCTCCCACGGCTATGGAATCTGCGCGAAACAGGAACCAAAGCATCAAATGGAAAAAGTTTTATTTGCAGCCGATGAATTAACCGGCCTCATTGGAGCCACAGCGCGGATGCGCCCATCTAAAAGCGTTATGGACATGGAAGTTTCCAGTTTAAAAAAGAAATTTAAAGACAAAAGATTTGCAGCGGGCTGTTCAAGGGAAGTTATAAAAGACGGAGCCAAGATGCTAGGATGGGAATTAGAGGAACTGTTTTTAAAAACAATAGAAGCAATGCGCTCCTGCGAAGAAAAAGTGCAGATTGAAATGGACCAGGAAGGTTAAAAATGAACCAGGAAGCTAAACATGTAGCAGGAAGTTTAAACATGGACCAGGAAGATTAAAAATGAACCAGGAAGATTAAACATGCAACAAGAAGTTTAAAAATGCAATAGGAAGATGGAAAAGGAATCGGGAGATTATGAAAAAGAAAATTTTAGCATTCGTGGTATGTGGTGTATTGACGTTCGTCGCATTAGGCGGATGTGGAACAAAAAGCGAACCACAAGACACAGCGGATATGGAATATACCATCGGAATCTCGCAGTTTGCAGAGCATGGTTCCCTTGATAACTGTAGGGAGGGATTCCTTGCCGGCCTTTTTGAAGCTGGCATCAAAGAAGGGGAAAACCTAGCAGTATTGTACGACAATGCACAGGCTGATACAGGCACGGCGGGCACCATTGCAGACAGCTTTGTATCCCAAAACGTGGATCTTATTTGTGCCATTGCAACGCCGAGTGCCATGAGTGCCTACAACGCTTGCCTAGAAACAGAAATACCCGTCGTATATACGGCAGTTTCTGATCCTGTTGGAGCAGGACTTTCCGATGAAAGTGGAAAGTCCATTGGAAATGTAACAGGTTCTTCTGATATTTTACCGGTAAGTGCACAGCTTGAAATGATTCGTAACGTGTTGCCGGACGCAAAGAAAATAGGTATTATTTATACGACAAGCGAGGCGAATTCGATTAGTACCATTGCAACCTACAAGGAGCTGTCAAAAGAATACGGATTTGAAATTGTGGAACAGGGGATTAGCACCTCGTCAGAAGTAGAAATGGCGGCGGCAGATTTAGTAGGAAAAGTAGACTGTATTTCCAATCTGACCGATAATACGGTTGTGTCTGCCCTGCAGACAGTATTAGCACTTGCAAATGAGCAGGGCATTGCAGTATTTGGAAGTGAAGTGGAACAAGTAAAGAGTGGCTGCGTAGCTTCTATGGGAATTGAATATTTTGAATTAGGAAAACAGACAGGCCAACTAGCGGCAAAAATTTTAAAAGGCGAAGCAAAGGCAAGTGACCTTCCGTTTGTGACGGCAAGCGAGGCAGAGCTGTATGTAAATACAAAGGCGGCGGAAAAAATCAGCCTTGTGCTGGACGAAGCGTATGTAAAAAGTGCGGCAGAGACGTTTGCAGAATAGAAGGAGACACCACAAAGTGTTCCATGCGAAGGAGCAACAGAAATGACACTAGTATTAAGCGTTTTAGAACAGGGGCTAATCTATGCTATCATGGCATTAGGGGTCTATATTACCTATAAAATACTGGATTTTCCGGACTTGACTGTAGACGGCAGCTTTCCAATGGGGGCTGCCGTAACGGCTGTCATGATAAGCAAGGGGACGCACCCACTGCTTGTTTTGGCTGTCTCTTTTGGGGCTGGGGCAGTGGTTGGACTGTGCACAGGGTTAATCCACGTAAAGTTAAAAGTGCGTGATCTGCTCTCCGGTATTATCATGATGACGGCACTCTATACGATAAATTTACGGATAGCTGGAAAAGCAAATCTGCCAATCTATAATATGACGACGATTTTTGACAACGATTTTGTAAAAGCAGTGATTCCGGAGCGTATTTATAAATATCGTACCATCCTTATTATTTTGATTATCACGCTGTGTTCAAAATTTTTACTGGACTGGTATTTGAGTACAAAATCCGGCTTTCTTCTGCGGGCAGCCGGCGACAATGACACGATTGTCACATCTATGGGCATTGACAAAGGCCTGGTAAAAATGATAGGCCTTTCGATTGCAAATGGACTAGTAGCCTTAGGTGGGAGCATGTTTGCACAGCAACAGCGTTTTTTCGATATATCAATGGGGACAGGTACGGTTGTGATAGGGCTTGCCAGCGTGATTATCGGAACAAGCCTTTTTAAGAAAGGTACGCTGATTCGTATTACCAGCAGTGTCGTCATAGGCTCTGTTATTTATAAAACCTGTGTGGCGATAGCAATCCGCTATATGAAATCCGTTGATTTAAAATTTGTAACAGCGGTCTTATTTCTGCTCATACTTGTGATGGGAATGGAGCGTAAGAGGAAGGTGAAACCAAGTGCTTGAATTGATTGATATAAATAAACTTTATAATCCGGGTACCGTAAATGAACTCTGCCTGTTTCAAAACTTTAACCTCACCATAAAGGACAAAGAGTTTGTTTCTGTTGTAGGAAGCAATGGCTCTGGGAAAACATCGCTGTTAAATATTATCTGCGGAAGCATCGGTTGCGATAGTGGAACGATTGTAGTAAGGGACGTTGACATCACAAAGCAGAAAGATTATAAGCGCCATCAAAAAATTGGGAGGGTGTTTCAAAATCCGGCAAAGGGAACCTGCCCTGCGATGACTATTTTAGAAAATATGTCCATCGCAGACAACAAAGGGAAACGTTTTAATTTGACAAGAGGAGCGAATAAAGCAAAGCGAAATGACTACAAGGAAATACTAAGAAGCGTCAATTTGGGGTTGGAAGATAAAATGGAAACGAAAGTAGGCGCACTGTCCGGTGGGCAAAGACAGACGCTTGCATTGCTCATGGCGACTATGACACCCATTGAATTTCTTATTTTGGATGAGCACACGGCAGCCCTAGATCCGAAGACCGCCGAGATTGTGATGGAATTAACAAACAAAATCATAACTGAAAAAAAGGTGACTGCCATCATGGTCACACATAATTTGCGCTATGCCATAGATTACGGCACAAGGCTCATTATGATGCATCAAGGGGAGGTCATCATTGATAAAGCAGATGAGCAAAAAAAACAGGTGAACGTGGAGGAAATACTGCGGACATTTAATGAAATTAGTATTGAATGTGGAAATTAGGAAGCGAAGAGATATAATAATTGCAATAATGCCAACGAATAGGGGAGGCATCCCTTGATTGCATAGGTATAGTCGCTAAGGGGAGAAAGATAGAAATGAAAAATTTATGGATTGTTTTAGCATATATACCGATTAGTATATTGCTGGTAGGCTGTGCTCATAAAGGTAGTATGAAGCAAGGAAGCCTGGATGATGATCGTATGAAGCAAGGAAGTCTAGATGATGATCGTATGGATGAAGAAAATGAAATAGATATTGTTATCGAAAGCAACGAAGAGCTTTTAGGGCCTACGTATGGCGAGCAGGATCCAGCGGTGCTTTCTGTTGCCGCCGGAGCAAATGATTTTGCTTTTCGTTTGAGTGCGGCACTTGCAAAACAAGCTGGCAACAACAATCTTGTTTGTTCTCCTTATTCCGTATGGATTCCGCTGGCAGCCTTAGCCAATGCCACTGATATTCAAAATGAAAACAATCTTTTAACGGCACTAGGTGCATCTGGTATCAGCAAAGAGGAGACAAACAACGCGGCCTTTCGTATGTTGTACGACCTGAGCAAGCAGGGCCTTACACAATACATGGAGGGGAGGCAGGAGGCGTATTATGACCCGCTTAAGATTGCAAATGCTATCTTTGTCAGCAATGATGTGACACTTAAAAAGAGCTTTTCAAAAGTTTTTACCGACTATTACCGAGGCGACGCGATGAAGGTAGACTTTTCCTTAGAGGAGACGGTTGATGAGATAAACGAATGGGCAAGCCATAATACGGAGGGGCTCATTACCGATATTGTGCAGAAGTTTGCTCCAAATACCGTTGTGGCGATTGCAAGCGCCCTTTATTTTTCTGACAGATGGGAATGGGAATTTAGTCCTGACGAAACCAAGGAAGATATCTTTTATACACCGATAGGGGAATCTGCTGGCACAGGCGAAGTAAAAGCATTTTATATGAAACGAGACAGTGATGACCAAGTATATTACGAGGATGATAAAGTACAGGCTATGCCATTAGATTTTGCAACAGGTGGTGGCATGTACATCATACTTCCAAAGGATGGCGATGCAACGGGGCTCCTATCCACAATGACAAGCGCGTATTTCAATGAAATAAAAGACAATTCGATTTACACAACAGGCAAGCTATTATTGCCGCGTTTTTCGATTGAAAGCGATGTAATGGAGTTAAAGGATACACTTACTGCCCTTGGCGTCCCCTTGTTTGATGAATCGGCAGCCCCACTTACCGGCGGATTGATTGAGGAAAGCCTACCTGTTTTTATTTCTAGCGCAGTACACAAAGCGGTGATAGAGGTGGATGAAAAAGGCACGACTGCCGCGGCGGTAACTGTAATGGAAGCAGATGCCGGCTCTGCAATGCCTAAGCCAACCGATCCATTTGAAATGAACTGCAATAAGCCCTTTGTATTTGTGTTGTATGGCAATACATATGATGGTGGCGATCAGATACTGTTTACAGGCATTGTAAACAGGCCACAATAAGAAGCAATATAAACCAAAGGAAAATATGAAAGCAAAAGCCACGGATAGGGATATCGCCTATACGTGGCTTTTGCTTTATTCACTCTGGGTAAATATCCCGCCGCTTGCGGCGTCACCGTTCAACCGTAAGCACGCAGATACCCCGCTGTTTGTGGCAGGGAGATTCATGAAGGAAAAATTTTTCACAGTTTACACTACGTTTACCTTCCATTTAATCTCCGTTTAATTGGCACACTTAGAATAAGCATATCAAATGAGAGGAGGACAAAAGATGCTTGAAATTATTTCATTAATCGTTCATGGAGCAGACCTTTTATACCATCTAATCGAAACATTCAAATCTCGCCGTGCAGTGCAAGGGTAGCACGTGCAAACAGGTTAACGCAAATCATGATGGAGGTGATTTTATGTTATCAATGCTGATACTGATAAGTTATTGCATAGAGCTACTCGTCAAAGATATCGTTGAAAGTAGAAGAAACAAAAAGGATAAGATCCTATGTGTTCAATAATTGCTGTTGAACGTTTGGCTTCTTTGCAGACAAGGCTCGACCAATTCATGCGAGTGACGACATATGCTTAAATTCTTGATAAACGAGTATGATAGCAAGGGCTATTGCAGCAGTGTCGGCAATAGGCCCGGCGTACATCACGCCGTCTATCCCGAAAAATAGCGGGAAAATCAATACAAGTGGAACGAGAAACAAAAACTGTTTCGTCAAAGTAACGAGCATACCTTTTTTTGCCTTGCCGATAGAGGAAAAGAAATTTCCAATTAGGGGCTGAAGCCCACTTATAAATGTCATCGCCATAAAGATGCGGAAATACCGTTCAGCAAAGTGAAAATATTCTTCGCTGCCATTTCCGAAAATGCTGATGATTTGCCTCGGCATAAGCTGGAAGAACAACTCGGCGATAATAGATATGCCAAGCAATGCAGTAGCCGCCATGAAAAAAGCTTTTTGTACCCTGGCATAATTTTTGGCGCCATAGTTAAATCCAAAGATCGGCTGGCATCCTAAAGCGATACCGACTGATATTGCGACAAGTACAATAATTACCTTTGTAATCACGCCCACGCAGGCCAATGGAATTTCGCTGCCATACTGCGAATGCGCTCCATATATTTTAAGTGTATTATTCATCACGATTTGAAATACAGTCATGGCAATCTGGTTGAGGCTTGCCGCAGCTCCAAGTGCCACAATCATTTTGACATACTCCATTTTAGGCTGGATGTACCGTTTCGTAAGCCGCATCGTTTTGAATCTTGTCATATAAAGAAGCATTAGTATACAGGACACAATCTGGCTGATAAGCGTTGCCCAAGCTGCGCCGGCGATTCCCATATGAAGTACAAATATGAAAATTGGGTCAAGAATCGTGTTTAAGATCGCTCCGGTCAGCATACAGAACATGGAATAGGTCGGGCTTCCATCTGCACGTATCAAATGGCTTGCCCCCGTTGTAAAAATCAAAAAAGGAATGCCAAGGCCCGTTATGCCCACATAGATCTGCGCCAGCGAAAAAATCTTGTCAGTTGCCCCGAAAGCGTGAAGCAGCGGGTTTAGAAATATAAGTACAATCGCGCAGAAAGCTACCCCGCATACCACTAGCAAGAACAGTCCATTTCCTGCAACATGGCTCGCCGTTTCTTTTTCCCCCCTGCCGAGGCAGAGGTTGAAATTCGCCGCACTGCCGATCCCTAAAAGCAGCGCGATGGCGGTACATATCGTTGTGATAGGAAACGCGACGTTTGTTGCGGCGTTGCCCAACATTCCCACGCCCTGTCCGATGAATATTTGATCTACAATATTGTATAGCGCACTGACTAACATCCCGATAATGGAAGGTATCGCGAATTTTAATATCAATTTTCCGATTTTTTCCGTTCCCAAAGGGTTTTGTGGTGGAGCAAGAGATTTTTCCAAAATGAATCCTCCTATTTATTGATGATACATGCTGTTGCTGTTTAAATTTCTTTGTTTGAAATCCATTATAGATCATATCGACGCTAGTTTCAATAGCCCTTCGTGGCGTAGATTCATGAAAATGCCCATGAGGACCGTTCATTATATACACAATCTATCTTGCGTAGGCTCATGAGAATGCCATGTCTGCCGTTCATTTCGCACACAATCTATCTTGCGTAGGCTCATGAGAATGCTATGTCTGCCGTTCATTTCACCTTTCATGCATATATTTTTATTTTGAATCATATCATATTTAGAAAAACATGAACGATAGAATAGAACCAAATTTCATAGGAATTCATAGAAATAGGTATAGAGGTTCATATAAACTAAAGTTCACAGGAGTCTAATATGGGAATGGGATTTTTAAAAATACAGGTACATACGGGTGATGATGCACTTCCAATTGCAGATGCATTCGTAACGGTTTCAGATGTAGATGGCAATGAACTTTATAGTGGAACAACGGATGCGAATGGGAATTCTTCGGTATTCCAGCTGTCTGCACCGGATATAGCATACACGCTTGATCCGGATTATAGAAAACCAGCATATACGGAATATGATGTTTTTGCAGGGGCAAGTGGTTTTGTTGCAAAACATATTTATGGTGTAGAAGTTGTGGATACGCAAACGGCGATACTGCCGGTAAATTTGGAGCCACTTTCCGATGAGGAACATCCGGTGCTCGAGGAGTCGATAGAGCTTATGCCGATTGGCCTGTTGCTGCCGGAAGAACATAGGCAGGCAGAGCCATTAGAAGAAAACAGATGGAGCGGGCAAAACGAAGATAGCTATCCGGGAAATAGCTATCCCTATCCAGAAAATAACGATCCAGAAAATAGCTATCCGGGAGAGGCTTTTCGAGATGATAATTTGTCGCAAAGGCCAACGCAACGAATACTGTCTGACGTAATTATTCCGGAATATATTACCGTTCATTTAGGGACACCAAGCAATAGCTTGGCAAGCAATGTAACAGTGAGATTCCCAGATTACATTAAAAACGTAGTATCAAGTGAAATATATTCGACTTGGCCAAAAGATGCAATCGAGGCAAATATAATTGCCATTGTTACATTTGCGTTAAATCGGATTTTCACAGAATGGTATCGAAGCCGTGACTACAATTTTGATATTACAAACTCAACCGCCTATGACATGTATTACAAAGACGGAGGTCAGGTTTTTGAAAATATTAGCCAGATGGTAGATCGAATGTTCAATATCTATGCCCGCAGAATTGGGTTTTTGGATCCTTATTTTACACAATTCTGCAATGGAACAACTTCAACCTGTGATGGGCTTTCCCAGTGGGGGACGGTTACACTAGCAAATGAAGGACAAAATCCCCTTGAAATTTTACAATATTATTATACACCGGATCTTGAACTTGTTTTAAGCAATCAGATTGTTGGGATTGAAGAGTCCTATCCGGGCTATAGCTTGCGTGTTGGGGATGCAGACTCTGCCGAAGGCGAAGATGGTGAACCGATAAAGCGAGTACAAAACTATCTAAATCGGATTCGGGTAAATTTTCCGCTGATTCCACTGATTGCAAATCCAAATGGCGAATTTGGCGAAGATACGAAAGAGGCGGTGGAAATGTTTCAACAAACATTTGATTTAAACCCGGATGGGATTATTGGCAGAGATACGTGGAATAAAATATCTTTTATTTTCACAGCAGTTGCACGCCTTGCAGAGCTTGACAGTGAAGGAATACGGGAAAACATTGGGCAAAATCCCCCGGATGTGGTATTGTCTCTTGGGGCAAGGGGAAGCAATGTGCAGGAACTGCAATTTATATTAAACTATATTTCACAGTTTTATGATACAGTTCCCTGGGTTCTTTCCGATGGCGTGTTTACAAGCGATACACAGAATGCAGTGCGAGAGTTTCAAAAGACGTTTCAGTTGACAGAAGACGGCATCGTAGGCCCTGCAACGTGGGATAAACTGTATGCAGTGTACAAAGGAATTGAAGAGAGTACGAAGCCTCCTGCAGAAAAGCCAAATCAGCCGGAAACGCCGAATCTACCGAGTCCTCCACCCGCCTTGCCCTATCCCGGAACTCTTTTAAAAGTGGGATCGACCGGAGCCAATGTAAAAACGATGCAGACCTATCTAAATGCAATCGCAAATGTAAATGCAAATATACCAAAACTGACTGCAGATGGAGTGTTTGGCAATCAAACGAAAAATGCCGTAATACAATTCCAGAAACAATTTTCGCTTGCACCGGACGGTATTATTGGTGCTGCCACCTGGGCAAAAATCGTGGAGCAGTATGGCCTTTTAACATCCAACGAAACCGCCGTGATTGACTACCCCGGAATCCTGTTAAAACAAGGCTCAACCGGAAATGATGTCAAACTGATGCAAAGGTTCTTGGCACAACTGCACGCAAAATACAATAGCATTCCCTTAATAACGGCAGATGGGGCTTTTGGCCCTGCTACGAAGAACGCTGTACTAGCGTTTCAACGGCTTTTTGGATTAACGGCAGATGGGATCATTGGACCGGCCACTTGGTATGAGATACAGAGGCACTAAAATTCATGGGACCCAAAAGAGCATTATTCCGCCTGCTTTGGCAGGGTGCAAAATTCGCGTAAGATATCCGGCAGATTGGCGAATCCAGACGCTCTTTTGTTTTTTTGCAAATATAAAATAAGCAAGGTCATGGAAAGGGTGGCCTTGCTTATTTTGACAAAAACGTTGATATTTCGTGAAATTACTGCTATAATATGAAAATAGAAAAATGATGGGTATAGTTAAAAACGAGAAAGTGGCAGAGTAGCATGAATATGAAATGGGGACTGGCAATAAAGGCAATAAAAAAGAACTATCAACAGCTGTTTTTTGTTTTGTTAATATTTTTTCTGATGATAGCAATCAGTTTTTTTTTCATGGATAATATGATGCGAAAAAATCTTACCTATGCGTTTGAGGAATCCATACGTACGGTCGAGTCAAATATTCGAACAAGCTTAAAGGAGCCGGAATCCATACTGGTTGGCGCAACATTAGCAATAAGCGATATGATTGGCAAGAATGCGTCACAGGAGGAAATACTTGGCTATCTAAAAGAGGTCACTGGATGGGTTTCGGAAAATGATATTGCCTTGTACGGAATTAATGGGATATATGGTACGATTCGAGGCGAATATCTTGATGGAGCGGGTTGGATACCTCCAAAAGATTATGTGGCACAGGAACGACCATGGTATGCTGAAGCCAAAAAAGGAGCTGGAAAAGTTGTTTTAAGTGCACCCTATATCGATGCGCAAACAGGAGATGTAGTCATATCTTTTTGCCAGGAAATGTATAATACGAAAGGCGACTCCATAGGGACCCTCGTAATAGACGTTATGCTTACGCAGATTGCCCAATATGTCAGTTTGCTGCAGCAAGGATACGACGGCTATGGCATACTGTTAGATCAAAATCTTAACGTCATGGCATACCCAAAAGAAGGGTTTCTTAATATGCCATTGAGCGGAGTTTCAAACGACAACAGCTATTTAAGAATTGCAGAAAAGCTAAAAACTGAAAAGAGGGTATCGGCAGCAGTATTGCGAGGTGAAAATGATAGGCGGATGATTGCATTTTTTCAGCAACTGTACAATGGCTGGTATGTGGGGATGCTGATACCGGCAGCCAACTATTATAGCAGTATGTATCAAATGGCAGTTATCCTGATTATTTTAGGAATTGCCTTGATGGCTATACTTGACTATATTTTGTTGCGCCTTTCTGCCAAAAGGATGCAGTCTGAAGAAGAAAATAAATCAAAATCATCTTTTTTGGCTCGTATGAGCCATGAGATACGAACGCCTATGAATGCAGTTATCGGTATGAGTGATCTTGCGGTGCGGGATTATGGGACACCGGAGGCACTGGAATATATTATGGAAATCAAACGTGCCGGAATGAGCCTTTTATCCATTATCAATGATATTCTGGATTTTTCTAAAATCGAGGCAGGCAATCTAAAACTGAATCCAGCACCATATGACATAGCTTCCCTTTTAAATGATGTCTTTAGCATTGTGCGTATAGATATGAATGACAAGAACATTGAGTTTGTCACGAAGATAGCCCCCGATATTCCTGCGAGCATGATCGGGGACGAAGTCCGGATCCGGCAGATTCAGCTCAATCTTTTGAGCAATGCAGTAAAGTACACGCATAAAGGACGCATTACGTTTAGCGTATCCTGCGAACATATGGGTATGAATTTCGTAACATTGATTTTTAAAGTGGAAGATACAGGTGTGGGCATCAAGCAGGAGGATACTTTAAAACTGTTTGGCGACTTTGTGCGCATAGACCAAAACACCAACAAACATATCGTAGGTACAGGCCTTGGCCTTGCGATTACGAGAAGCTTGTGCCAGGCAATGGGCGGTAGCGTCGTTGTGGAAAGCGAATATGGGAAAGGCTCAACGTTTACGGCTACGATCATGCAGACATATACCAGCACCCAGCTAATGGGTACGCTAAACAAAGACGCCGGATGCGATCCGAAGCTATATAGTACGCGCTTTATCGCACCTGATGTGCGGATTTTGGTTGTGGATGACGTATCTAGCAATTTAAAGGTAGTAGAGGGGTTGCTATCAAACTACAAGATGCAGATTGACACATGTATGAGCGGTGCGGTGGCCATCAGTCAAGTACAGAAAAATAACTACGATTTTATTCTAATGGATCATATGATGCCGGAAATGGACGGTATTGAAGCCGTGGCAAATATACGGGCACTAAATGGCCTTTATTTTAAAGAGATCCCTATTATCGCATTGACTGCAAACGCAGTTGTTGGCATTCGCGAGATGTTCTTGGAGAAAGGCTTTAATGATTACCTTTCAAAGCCGATTGAAATAGCAAAACTCAATGGAATTATGGAAAAATGGATTCCAAGGGAAAAGCGCAGAAAAGTAGAATATACAGCAGAAACGAATGTGGTTGCACAAGAAACCTATGTTGAGGTGGAAAATCTGCAGATAGAAGGCTTTGATGTGAAACGTGGCATTGAAATGACCGGTGGCACGAAAGCCGGATATAAGGAAGTCCTCACGCTGTACTGCAAAGACGCAAAGGAACGCCTACAGATGCTAAAAAGCGTACCGGATAAAGAGGGGCTTTCCCTATTTACAACGCAGGTACACGCCCTGAAAAGCATTTCATTTAGCATCGGGGCAACAGTATTAGCAGAAGAAGCTGCGTGTTTAGAGGAAGCGGGAAAGCGCGGGGACATCGTGGAAATAGGGGAAAAGCTTGGTGGCTTTACGCAAAACCTGTTCAACATGCTGGAACATATCGAAAAGTTATTGTTGCCGAAACTGACAGCCGAAACCGTAAAAGATGATCAGCCTTTAGACAGGACAGCGCTGCTTCGCCTAAAAGATGCATTAGAAGCGGGAAACGTTGGGGCAACGGATGCCATTTTAGATGAGCTTTTGCGCATGCCTTTTGGTGAAGAAGAAAAGGAAATGCTTAACACGATCTCGGATAATATCCTTTTGTTCAATTACAAAGAAGTTACCAACCTAATCAATGAATTGATAGAAATAACGACTTAAAAAAAGGAATCGAATCATGCAAAATAGGAAGTGGCAAAGGCATTGTAATTTTTTATTGAATCTATTATGATAGTAGGGGGAAACGACAGGCTAAGATCGAATCTATTATGACAGCAAGGGGAAACAGCAGGCTAAGCTCAAAAAAGAATATTTATTTTTAAATTTTTAATAACTACCCATAAACTTTAGCTTTATATTTAACATTGGAGGTTTTATTATGTATCCTATCACAAAAGCAACAAAACTTGCGGACAAGATATATCTTATGGACGTAAAAGCGCCAAGGATTGCAAAAACCTGTGAACCAGGGCAATTTATCATCGCAAAAACAGATGAATTTGGGGAGCGGATTCCGCTTACGATCTGTGACTACAATCGAACAGAGGGAACCATAACCATCGTATTTCAAATCGTAGGCGCATCAACGGAAAAGATGGCACTTTTAAAGCAGGGGGATTCTTTTTTGGACTTTGTAGGGCCACTGGGCCGTGCATCTGAATTTGTAGCGGAAGATCTAGAAGAATTAAAGAAGAAAAAATTATTGTTTGTGGCTGGTGGCGTTGGGACGGCACCGGTATACCCGCAAGTGAAATGGCTAAAAGAGCATGGGGTAGACGTAGATGTCATTATGGGTTCAAAGACGCAGGATATGCTGATCCTTGAGGAAGAGATGAAGGCAGTCGCCGGAAACCTTTATGTAACGACAGATGACGGAAGCTATGGTTTTCATGGTATGGTAACGGCCGTCATAGAGGATCTTGTTGCAAAGGGGAATCAATACGACCAGTGTATTGCGATTGGACCGATGATTATGATGAAATTTGTCTGTCTTTTGACGAAAAAATTGAATTTGCCTACGATTGTATCGTTAAACCCGATTATGGTAGATGGAACCGGAATGTGCGGTGCCTGTCGCGTAACAGTTGGGGGAAAAGTGAAATTTGCCTGTGTAGACGGACCTGAATTTGACGGGCATCTGGTAAACTTTGAAGAGGCGATGAAACGGCAGCTCATTTATAAGACCGAGGAGGGCCGTGCTGTATTAAAGCAGCAAGAAGGGGCTACCCACCACGGCGGATGCGGAGAATGCGGAGGTGACAAGTAATGGATATCTTAAAAAAAGTACCGGTTAGAGAACAAGAACCAAAGGTAAGGGCAACTAATTTTGAAGAAGTCTGTCTTGGCTATAATAAAGAAGAGGCAATAGAGGAAGCGCAAAGGTGTATCAACTGCAAAAATGCAAAATGTATCGGCGGCTGCCCGGTTGCAATCGATATCCCAAGATTTATTGCACAGGTAAAAGAGGGGGATATAAAACAGGCGGCAAAGGTCATTGCAGAGGCATCGACACTCCCGGCAGTCTGTGGCCGCGTGTGTCCGCAGGAGAGCCAATGCGAGGAAAGATGTATCCGAGGGATCAAAGGAGAGGCAGTTTCCATCGGCAAGCTAGAGCGTTTCGTTGCAGACTGGGCAAGGGAAAACAATGTCAAGCCGGAGCAGGCAAAAGAGAAGAAAAACAAGAAAGTAGCTGTGATCGGTTCTGGTCCTGCGGGGCTTACCTGTGCAGGCGACTTAGCGAAAAAAGGCTATGACGTAACGATTTTTGAAGCACTCCATGAACTAGGTGGCGTGTTGGTCTATGGGATACCGGAATTTCGTCTGCCGAAGAAAAGCGTGGTAGCGGCGGAGATAGAAAATGTAAAGGCATTAGGCGTTAAGATCGAAACCAATGTAGTCATTGGGAAAGCAACAACGATTGACGAACTGATGGAAGAAGAAGGCTTTGCGGCTGTATTTGTCGGTTCGGGTGCCGGCTTGCCCAAATTCATGGGAATCCCGGGGGAAAATGCAAATGGCGTATTTTCTGCAAACGAATATTTAACAAGGAACAACCTGATGAAAGCATTTGACGAGAACTATGACACCCCAATTAAAAGAGGCCGGAAAGTAGCGGTTGTCGGAGGTGGCAATGTGGCGATGGATGCGGCTAGGACGGCACTAAGGCTTGGAGCAGAAGTACACATCGTCTACCGAAGAAGTGAAGAGGAGCTGCCGGCGAGGGTAGAAGAAGTACACCATGCAAAGCAAGAGGGAATTATTTTCGATTTGCTCACAAACCCAACGGAGATTATAGCAGACGAGAACGGCTGGGTAAAAGGAATGAAATGTATCCGAATGGAACTTGGAGAACCAGATGCGTCCGGAAGAAGAAGGCCGATTGAAATCAAGGGCTCTGAGTTTGAACTGGAGATTGATACCATGATTATGTCGCTTGGGACATCGCCAAACCCATTGATTTCTTCCACAACAAAAGGACTGGAAATCAACAAATGGCAATGTATCGTTGCGGACGAGGCAAATGGGAAAACAACCAAAGAAGGAGTGTATGCCGGCGGTGATGCCGTAACCGGTGCAGCGACTGTCATCCTTGCGATGGGTGCAGGCAAAGCGGCGGCGAATGGAATTGATGCATTCCTTACACAGGGCAAGTAAGCCCTATGTAAGGATCCTTCGGGAGATGTGTATGCATTGCAAGGAATTTATAAACTGGTACAAACGAGTCAAGAAATGTAAGGATCCTTTGGGGGATGTGTATGCGTTGCAAGGGGAATTCATGTTGCAGGCAATAGTACTTGGCACAAAGATTCTGTGGAAGCAGAGCCTATAGATTGGAGATAAGCAATCATGAAAGACATAAAAATAACAGATTCAATATGCTATATTGGTGTAGACGACAAGGACTTAGATTTATTTGAAAGCCAATATAGAAATCCAAATGGGATCTCCTATAATTCTTATCTGATTTTAGATGAGAAAATAGCAGTTATGGATACTGTTGATGCCAGGAAAACAAAGGAATGGCTGGAAAATTTGACGACAGCCTTACAAGGGCGGATTCCGGATTATGTAGTTGTTTCACATATGGAACCGGATCATGCGGCAAATATACAGGTACTGGTAGAAAAATACCCAAGCATACAGATTGTCGGGAACGTAAAAACATTTACAATGATGGCGCAGTTTTTTACGTTTGATATATCAAAGCATTCCATCACAGTGGCAGAAGGAGATACGCTAAGCCTTGGAAACCATACGCTGCAGTTTTTTATGGCACCAATGGTACATTGGCCTGAAGTAATGGTGACCTATGACAGTACGGACAAAGTGCTGTTCTCCGCAGATGGATTTGGTAAATTTGGTGCGTTAGATGCGAATGAAGATTGGACGAAGGAAGCACGTCGCTATTATTTTAACATATGTGGGAAATATGGAGCACAGGTGCAGGCATTGTTAAAAAAAGCGGCCAAGCTTGACATTGCTTTTATTTGCCCTCTTCATGGTCCGATATTAAAAGAAAATTTGGCATTTTATCTTGACAAATATAATATATGGAGCAGCTATGAACCGGAGGATCAAGGTATCTTTATCGCCTATGCCTCCATCCATGGCAATACAGCAAAAGCGGCAAAAAAATTGGCTTCTATCCTAAAAGAAAAGGGTGTGGCAAACGTTTTTGCTACAGATTTATCTAGGGCGGATATGTCAGAATGTATTGAAAATGCATTTCGATATGATACATTAATTGTGGCGGCGGCATCCTATGACGGTGGTGTATTTCCATGTATGCAAGACTTCCTGCTACACTTAAAAGCCAAAAACTATCAAAAACGTACCATTGCCATTTTGGAAAATGGGACATGGGCACCAAGTGCAGCAAAGACTATGAAAGCGATCATTGATGACATGAAGAAGATAAATTTATGTGAGTCAACGGTTACAATTAAGTCAACAATGGACGAGGATAGTATAAAGGCAATGTCGGCAATGGCAGATGCGATACGAAAGTAGAAACGTAAAATTTGATGGAACAAAAGCCAAGTGCTCACATAGGCCTCTTTGATGGAACAGGAGCCAAGCGCTCACATAGGCCGCTTGGCTCCTTCTTAAAGATCTTTTTTCGCCAAATTCAAAATCTCGAACACAAGCTTGATATCGCCGACTTCGACTTCCGGCGTTGCGAGAATCGGGGCTTCATTGTAAAGCGCGTCCCAAAAATTTACCATCTCAAGATAATATCCCGCATCTGGCGTAAATGCAATCTCCTGTACGCGCCCATCATGATGAAAGACACGAAGTTTCCCACAGGATCTACTCTCCAGATAAATTTCGCCTTTTTCACAGAATATTCTAAAGCCAACCGGAAAATCCGTACGTTCCGGTGCGGATGGCAAATAGGCATACATCCCAAAGATGCCACTATCAAAGCCCATGAGAGCGTTGATCGATGCATGGGGAACAAAAGGAGTGTTCGGCGGTTGTGCCAATACGTCGAGATGCCGTACATCGCCAAACAAATAGCGTATGCGTGCGATGTCGTGTATGCCGCCATCAAGGAAGTTGCCACCAAAAAATGCTGGAACTTGCCGCCATGGCGTGCGCATGAAAGGGTTATCGTTAAGATCCGAGGCACTGTTTTGAATGAAATACAGGGGTTTGCCCAATGATTTGCCTTCAAGGAGCGACTTGATGATTTGAACTTCCTCGTCATAGAGAAAATTTTCGGCAATAAGTACGTTGAGCCCTTTGGCGTTTTTCAGCACAATGAGCTTTTGTGCAGCCTCCGGGGACGATGCAAAAGGCTTTTCGGCGATCAGATGTTTCCCGGCAAGCAGCACGTCCTTTGCGATTTTAAAACTCTCGCTGATTGGCACGAGAACATCTACGGCATCAATATCGTCCCGTAAAAGCAGTTCGCTGTAATCGCTGTAGACGCAGTCTGCGGCAAGCGAAATCGTATCTGCAAATTTCTGTGCCTTTTCGATCGTTCTGTTGCATACAGCGCGGATTTCGTATTTGTCGGTAAGTTTTTGTAAGACCGGCCAGTGTAGTTTGTCCCATGCGAGCCCTGTGCCGATAACGCCAAGTCTGATTTTGTGATCCATCATAGTTTCCACCTTTCTTTTCTTTCTACTAAAAAGTATAGCATAGTTTTTTGAATTCACAAGGATTTTTACAAGAAATTTGATGAATATAAAAGCAAACGTAATGATTCAGCATCGTTTTTTTCATATCTCCGGCTTGCTATCGCTTGGCAAATCAGCTAAAATAGGAAGTAGAAAAAGTGTCAAGAAAGAGGTGGCAGAGATGGGGCTTTATTTGGATCCGTCCAACGAAAATACAAAAGAATCTCTCCATTCGGAGATTTATGTGGATAAGACGAGCAAGAAGCACACGTGCCATATCGAAAGCTTCAACCAGAACCTATAGCGTTTTTACTGACAGCTGATCATTGTATTGATTCATAAAATTGCTTTTTGCAACGGAGCGGGTTCATCAGAAATGGAAGTGCCCGATGAAGCAGAATGGAGAGAAAATGAAAATTGCACTTAGCCAAACAGAAATCAGATGGGAAGAGAAACAATATAATCTTGTAAAGGCAGAAGGGTTCATAAAGGATGCTTCGCAGAAAAAAGCAGATATGATCTTGTTTCCGGAAATGAGTTTTACCGGATTTTCAATGCATGTTAGCGTGACACAGGATACAGCGAATGAAACATTGGATCATATAAAGCATATGGCTATAAAATACAAAATAGGAATCGGCTTTGGGTGGGTAAAAAAGAATCATGAGGATGCGGAAAATCACTATACGATAGTCGATGATTTAGGCGAGGCCAGTTCGGACTATATTAAAATCCATTCATTTTCTTATGCCGGAGAAGATAAGTATTTTAAGCATGGCGATAAGATAAGCTTATTTAAAATAAAAGATGTGTGGATGAGTACCTTTATTTGCTATGATTTAAGGTTTCCTGAAATATTTCAAGCTGCTTCGGATAAAGCGTCTATCCTCATTGTTCCGGCTAATTGGCCGGCGGCAAGAAAGGAGCACTGGCGATGTCTGCTTAGGGCACGCGCGATTGAGAATCAATGCTATATAATCGGTGTAAACTGTGTAGGAAGGCAAGGAAAAGCAGATTATGCAGGAAATAGCTGTGTGATTAATCCGGTGGGCGAAACAATCTATGAAATGGCTGACAAGGAAGAATTATACATATGTGAAATCAAAAACGATGTTTTTGAATATAGAGCTGGTTTTCCTGCAAAAAAAGATCGGATGGTTGAATTATATAAACAATTAGAGCATAATTTAGATAACATATAAATTTTTCCGCATGTTTTTTATGCACAAAATTCTCATAATTTTGCATACAAAATACAAAAAATATGCTATACTATAAAAAATTCTATATCTTGTACGAAAAGCGTAATTGCTCTTAAGACCGGCAATTGCCTGTAAAAATCAATGGGGGTGGAATGATGTCGAACAAAAGAAATGATCAGAGTATCAGTAAAGTACTAATATCAATTACAGCAACCGTAACAGCAATTGGCCTGCTGTTGCTGACGGCTATTTCCGTGGTGTCAGTGTACGATCTTTCAAAATCTGAGGAGGAAAACTATCTTGCTGAAAATGCACAAAGCCTTGCCAATAAAATTGATGGCTGGATAATACGGACCCGTACATCCGTTGCGCAAAATGCTGAGCTGTTCTTTGCGCTTAAGGACGAAATAACTCATGAGGGAATGGGCGAATATTCTGCTGCGATTTTAAAATCGAAGGATATAAATGGTGAGTATTTAGAGGTTTACTGTGGCTGGCTGGATGGAACAGGGACATTTGGTACAGGGTGGGAGCCGGATTCAACGTGGGATGCAAGAGAGCGCCCATGGTATCAAGCGGCGATGGATAAGCCTGGCGAAACGCTAACTACTCCACCTTATTATGATGCAATTACCGGTGCCCTGGCAGTGTCTTTTGTACACACAATCGGCGCAGGGTCAGATGAGGATACAAAAGTGATCGGAGTGGCTAGTATAGATGTGGCTTTAACAACCCTGATTGATATGGTGACAAATGCAAACGATACCGCCGCGAGTACCGCGTTCATCATAGACAGCGATGGCAATATCATTATGCACCCGGATGAAAAATTCGCGCCTAGTGAGGATTCGGTTCTTAAGAATCTGGGAACGTTTAATAACGGACAATACAAGACGTTGTATGAGAACGTGAAAAAAGGCGTTGGTTTGCAGTTTAAAGATGAAACTGGAAACAATTTCTATGTGTCAAGCAAAATTAACTCTGCCGACTGGTATGTTGTGTCATCCATATCAATGAAGAATGTTGTTGCTCCTGTTGTTCGAACTGTCGTAGTAACAATCGTGGTATTCGCTGTCGTATTATTGCTTAACATCATCATCCTTGCGCAAGTCATCCATAAGCTGGTTGTCCTTCCAATCAAAACGATTGCGCAGGCTTCTCAGAAAATTTCAAACGGCATTACAGATGTGCATATAACGGATAATTTTAATGGATTGGAATTAAAATCGCTGGTGAATGATTTTAACCATATGATTGAGGGGATCCGAAAGCAGTCAGATATACTAGAAACGATTGCAGGAGGCGACTATACAAAGAATATTGACCTTCGTTCAGATGGCGACATATTAAATCAGTCCATTAATGATGTGGTTGATGACCTTAATGTGGCATTTTCTAAAGTAGGCAGGATAACAAGCGATGTAAAGGATCGGTCGGTTCTAATTTCCGCCTCATCTACAAATTTGTCAAAAGTGGTATTCGAACAAGCGGCAACGGTGCAGGAAATATCCGCGGCGGTAGATAGTATTTCCCAACAGACTGCAGATAACACTGCGATGGCAAAGGAAACTGCCAAGCTTTCCACTACAATTATGCAAAATGCTGAAAAAGGCAATTCCCAAATGCAGGAGATGACAGACGCTATTCATGAAATAAACGCTGCAAGCCAAAGTATCAGCAAGGTGATTAAAGTGATTGACGATATTGCGTTTCAGACAAACATACTTTCGCTAAATGCTGCAATTGAAGCATCGCGGGCAGGAGAAGCAGGGAAAGGCTTTGCCGTGGTCGCCGATGAGGTTAGAAACCTTGCAGGAAAGTGTGCAGTCGCCGCAAGCGAAACAGGTATACTTATAAAAAATTCCATGGAAAAAGCGGAAATGGGAGTTAAGATAGCAATGGAAACAGCGGTTTCCTTAGGTGGGATTATTTCTACGATGAACGAATCAACCACGATGGTTAGCCATATTGCCGAATCTAGTGTCGAGCAGGGCGTAGCGATAGAACAGATAAATCTTGCTGTGGGTCAAATAGCGGATGGAATTCAGCAAACGAGCGGAACTTCACAGGAGAACGCGGCCCATAGCGAAGAACTTGACAGTCTGGCAAAAGAATTAGATGGCCAGATAAATAAATTTCAGCTGAAATCCTTTGTAAAAGAGGAGAAACCATCCGCTTGACAAAATTTATTTTCCGTAGTATATATACCGTGGAAAATAAATTTATAAAATTTGTCAAAGTCCGGCAATACGAAGAAGGTTGCGGCGCTTGGATTCGGAAAATTTGTTACTTCGATTACAATGACTGTATTTTATGTACTTTTTTACCACTTTATGCGGTTACGGTATCGGACGACGGGAAAAAAACCTTTGACAATCATGGTCTATGCCCTTGCTAGAATCATCTTGTGCCTGTTCCCACAAAATGAATGGCTTCATGCCGATGCGCCACTTCGTTGGGGAATCTATCGAAATATTCCATTTGCTATGTTAGGGGCTATGATGATTTGCCTGTTTTTCCTTAAGGCAAGAGGGGATCAAGGCAAACCGTGTGTAGGACAATGCACTTGCGATCAAAACACGCTATCTTAAGTCGATAGGGTGTTTTTTGTACACGTTTTTCTGGATATGATTCCTCTTCATAAACGCGAATATAGCGAGCACCAGCAATATTTTATAATTAGTTGAAGGCTTTTTGCCAGTAGAGTTGTTATATATAGTAGGCAGCGATTGATATGCATATTGGTAGGACGGAATTGCTCGTGTTCGATAAGACCGTAGGCTATGTGCCATTTTATTGTAGATGGCAGATAAAAGCACGAAAAAGGGGGCGGATAACATAAACGATGAAGAATATTTTGAATATCTGTTGCAAACCTATGAAACGTTAATTTTTGCCCTATGTTTTCGTACCGTTAGAAATCAATTTGATGCAGAAGATTTGGCACAGGAAACGTTTTTATCCGTTTACAAGAACTTATCGGTTTTCGACAGGCAGTATGAAAAAGCTTGGATCTGTAAAATTGCCTCAAACAAGTGCTTGAATTTTTTGAAAAATGCAAGCAGAAGAAGTTTCCCTACCGAGGATGTGTATTTTACTACCATCAAAGACAAGCAAAATACCCCGGAGGAGGCATATTTAACAAAGGAATCAAAGCAAGGGGTATATGAAATTTGCCAGCAATTAAAAGAACCCTACAAAGAAGTTGCGGTTGCACATTTTTACAAAGGCAAATCGGTCAAAGAAATTGCCCAAGCTGCCGGGAAAAGCACGAAAACAATACAGACACAGGTGTACCGCGCAAAGGCGATGTTGAAAAAAAGATGGAGGGGAGCGGCTGATGGGAGATAGCATGGAAAAACGAAAAGAGAACAGGCATATTTTGGATCAGGCATGGATTTCTTTCGAAGAAGATACGATGGTGGAGGCAGAATACATGGCACTCTTAGAGCATGTAAGCAATTGCACCTATTGTGCCGAAAAATTTGCCATTACGATAGAGCATAGCTTTTCGATGGAGAATCGCCTTTCTATGGAAAAACAATACAATCAAATCGTACCGCCACCTTATCTAAAAGAAGAAATACGTGAACGCACAAAGCAGTTCAATCAAAATGCAGCCACCTACATCAAAGAAATTTCCAGAAGAATGAAGCTAATCTTGTACAGCTTGAAGGTAGGTTTTGTAGTTGCCGTTGCAATATTCATATTATCTATCACGTCCAATTTTGAGAAAATTGAATTTTCACAGGTAGAGGCGACAAGATCGTTTGCAGAGAGCATGATGGATAAGCTAAATAGCAAGACAAATGTGCTCACAAGTAAAATGGGCGAAGTATCAAATTACGTTATACAAGGAGGAAAATAAAAATGCAAAGAAAAAAAGGTTCCTTTAAAACATTCCTATGCTCCTTAATACCAGGGGCCGGCGAGATGTATATGGGTTTTATGAAGCAGGGTGTGAGTATTATGATCATTTTTTGCCTGTTTCTATTTTTGGCAGGCTGGTTAAACATTGGGCCGCTCTTATTTATCGTTCCGATTATCTGGTTTTATAGTTTTTTTAATGTCCATAACATACGTAACCTTTCTGAAGAAGATTTTTGTTCAATCGACGATGACTATATATTTCATTTGGAAAAAATGTTTCCAGAAGCGGTACAGCTATCTTCAAAATTCCATACGGTGTTAGGCATCTTATTGCTTCTGATAGGATGCAGTGCATTGTGGGATAGCATGGCAAGAAGGCTTTTGGTGTATATTCTGCCGGAATATATGCAGGGTATCGTTTTTGACATTGTAAATCGGCTGCCGGAACTAATCATTGCAATCTTTCTGATTTTCTGTGGAATTTGGCTGATCCGTGGGAAAAAGAAGGAAATCGACAAAAAGGACATCCGCTATAGCAGTGAAGAAGGCGGTGAGATGAAATGAGGATAAGAAGAGTAGGAAGTGCGACATGCGGGGTCTTGTTGGTTTTTTTTGGAATCCTGTTTTTTGTCCACATGGTCTGGCCGAATTTGGCCTATACGGATATCTTGAAATTATGGCCGTTGGTTCTAATTGGGTTAGGCGTGGAGATACTGGTGGGGAATTTTAAAAAGGATAAAAATTTTACCAATCATACAAATGCCGCGAATGTGGGCAATACGGTGCAAAGTGCCAATGGTAAAACGGAAACGTTGCTTAAATATGACGTAGGAGCTATCGTACTTACAATTGTCCTAGCCCTTTTTGCAATGGGAATGGGAATTACAGAATTTTGTATCAATCATACAAATTTTTACCAGTGGTAAGCTATGGCTTATCAAACGAAGGGTGTTTAAGAATCTTGATTGGGTAATATCCACCTATGGGTGCTTCATTATCAAATGAAGGATGCCTAAGAATCTTTATTGAGTAATGCTCACCTGTGGGTGCTCTATTATCAAACGAAGGACGCCTAAGAATCTTTATTGGACTTCCTCGGAAACCGAATTGCGAATTTAGTTTCCGAGGAGGTCTACGATATGGGGGGAAAACAAGTTGAAACTGGAGATACAAAATGTCACAAAGCAATATGCAGATAAAGCGGTGCTGAATCATTTTACTTTGGAAATTAACAGCGGCGGTGTGTTTGGCCTAATCGGGCCAAATGGCGCAGGAAAAAGTACATTGATGAAGATTCTAGCAACGCTCCTAAAACCAACGTCCGGGCAAGTGTTGCTGGATGGAAAAAATATACAGAAAAATCCGAGCGAGATGCGAAAGATTCTCGGGTATCTGCCACAGGATGTTTCTGTCTATCCAAACTTGACAGCGCGGGAGTTCTTGTCTTATGCCGCGTCGCTGCGATTGCTAAATAGCAAGAGCGCAAAACAACAAATCGACGATTTATTGGGTATCTTTCATATTGCAGATACCGGCAAACGCCGCCTGTCTGAATTTTCCGGCGGTATGCGCCAGCGTGTCGGTATTGCCTGTGCATTGCTTGGCGACCCGCAGGTGATTGTGGTGGACGAACCGAGCGTAGGGCTTGACCCAGAGGAGCGAATCGGTCTGCGTAACCTGCTTTGTGATTTAGCAAAAACGCGCATTCTCCTCTTATCCACGCACATTATTTCTGATATCGAATCGACAGCTGCAAAGCTTGCCGTGATTCAAAATGGAAGCCTGATCTTTTGTGGCACACCGCAGATATTTACGCAAGACACAAACGGTGATATGGAAGCGGCCTATCTAAAATTCATTCATAAGGCGGTGGGCGTATGAATGCTGTAAAAGGTATCTTTACGGCTGAATTTAAGGAGCGTTCACGCAGATTTTCCTTTATTGCTATGATTGCCCTTGCCTTATTCGCGGCATTTTGGTTTGTTCCGAGGGATGATGGCTACATGCAGGTGATGATTATCCAGCCAGACCGTTTCCTGCAGGCGGGGCATCCAAGCTGGATTCCAATCGCAAGCGCGTGGGGGCTTAGCTTTTTTCTGACGCCAATCGGTTTCTTTTACATGAAGAATTTGCTTTCGCAGGATCAACAGCTGGGGGTAACCCAGCTTGTGCAGTCCTCACCGATTGGCAATGTGCGCTATATCTTTGGAAAATGGCTTGCGGGCATCGCGCTTTTATACAGTATTACAGCGACGGTGGTTGCCGGGTCGTTCGTGATGATGATGCTGCGTTTTCCCGGACAGATCATATCGGCCTATGATTTTTTGTCGCCGATTGCGTATCTGATCATTGTAATACCATTTTTTTTGTCGGCGGCGGTGTTCTTCGACAGCATTCGATTTCTGCGCGGCGTCTTTGGCTCGGTGGTTTTCATTGCGGCATTTTTGATGGTCTATGTCTTGCAGGCGTTATTTGAAAATCCTACGGTTTGGATGCGTTTTTTTGATTTATCCGGCGCGACCATCATTGTTGGAACGATTCAGCAGGCGGTATTGGAGTAATCCGGGTTACCGATGGATACGCTGCTGTTTCTAAGTGGTGGTGTTGCTAATACCTTCACGCCGGTACAGCAGCTTATTTTTCACGGCACGCATTTTACGGCGGAAGATTTCATTGGCTTGGCGGGAATGCTCGGTATATCCGTTTGTCTGGTGCTGCTGTCCGCACCGATGCTTGCACTGTCCATCAAGTCAGAGGCGATCAAGCTCATCGTACCTAAAAAAGCCAAAGCGTCCAAAAAATCCCATACAGTTCCAATGAATGAATCCGCGGTTTATCGTCCGATTCAAGAGGCCGGACGTGGCGCATGGCGATTGAATGTGAAAAGTGAACTTGTTTTGATGTTATCGGGACAGACGACATTTTGGCGGTTTATCGCACTCGGCGGTATCGTTGCCAGTGTGTTCGTGCCGATAGGTGCTGGCCAAACCATTTTGCTGCCGTTACTCATGATCTGGTTTATCAATACCTTTTCCGCAATGGGCAGCCGTGAATATCAACACGATTTTCTAAAAATGATTATCATCAATCCGCACGGCATTTTAAGGCAAATGCTGTCATCGTGGCTGTCCGGCATGTTGGTGGCATTGCTTGTAGTTTCGCCTGTTATTGTGCGCTTATGTATTAGCGGGAATGGGATAGGCACATTTGCATGTGTTGTTGGCGCGGTATTCATACCTTCTCTTGCGTTGTTCCTTGGTGAGATGACAAAAACAAGGCGTGTGTTTGAGATGATACTTATCGTGATTACCTATATCGCATTGAATAACGTATCCGTGCTGATGTACTTTGGGGATCCGCAGAATATGTCGCTGTTCATACCGGCCATGTATTTGATTGTCGGAGTTGGCATGGGTGCGGTGGCTATTGGCAAACGGCTTGCAATGACAAACAAATAGATGATGTTGCCTGATCATGATCATCGTTATCGTTACGATTTACGGTCGATTTCTATGAAGAGGGTGATATTATCAAACGCTTAGGGGTTTGTGGCTCGTCCGCTTCAGCGCATTCCTTGACCTGCTTTGAAGCTATATCAGCAAACTCCTGAAAATTTGAGATGGAAAACCAATATGGAAATGGCGTAAAGGATCCGGGATATAGACGAGTGCTATTCTATGGCGAAGTAGAAGATATCGTGTTTGTCCGCTAAAACCACCAACAAGAGAGCGTGTTTGTCTGCTAAAATCACCAACAAGAGAGCGTGTTTGCCCATTAAAACCACCAATAGGAGCGGCTCAAAGAAGAAACTCCAGAACTGGTGGCATTTTTAATATACAAAATTTTCGAAATAGCGTATAATAGAAAAAAGAGTACAGCTATGCCGAAATAGGAATAACGACATTGGGAAAAGTGCTGTATAGGGGGGCAGGTGTAGCGATATATCCTTTATGATAGGCGGACAATACGTTGTCCTGTTTGAGCACCAGGTCATCGTGAACCAGAACATGCCGCTACGGTCTTTATTCTATATAGCGAGGTATTTGAAAAGCTGATCGACAGGAAGGCATATACAGGGAAAAGCTCGTCAAGATACCGACGCCGGAGTTCTATGTCCTGTACAACGGCATGGTGGACTATCCGGAAGAAACGACATTTTCAAATAAAAAGATAGGAGAAAATCATTATGTCAAATGGACGAAAAAACAAATGGGGAAGAAATAAGCTGTTGCATCAATTAAATATAAATGGAACCGCAAATGTAGCAGCGGTAGGTGCAAGATATATCTATTTAGAGTTGGGTAAAAATTCGTATATTTTACAAGCCCATGTAAGAACACACATACCGAATAGCAAGACACTGGTTATAAAGCCAAAGGATTTTGCATTGTTACAGAAGGAAGCGGGGGCACATGAGGATGCGATTTTAGGAGTTGCCCTTATATACATGGATGCTGATATTGATGACAATGCTGATATTGATGACAATGCTGATATTGATGTCAATGCTAATCTTGGTGATGATATCGGGGCATATATCTGTACGGAAAAACATGCAAAAGCTTTTTCAAAACCTGGGAATAAAACTTGTCAATTTCCATTTGGAGACTATTATGGTACGTGTAAACTGGCTTCTCAAAACAGAAAAAATATAGCATTTCAACTTTTGGACAAGTAGGTATAAAAATCACAAAAAAATATGGCAATGCAACATGATTGAATAGGCACTATCAAAGGGCATGGTTTGCCAATGACTGAAAAAAAGGAAGAAGTCGGACATAGAAAGCAAAATATAAAACCAATAAATCGTTTATGAATAGCTAAGAACGAGGTAGCGAACATGCAGAAAAGTGAGTTGGAACAATTGGCAAATATCTCGATCAAGGCTATGTTGAGCAAAGTAAGCGGGGAAATGTGTGGGAAATTGACGCATTTTTTGGTTGGTAAGGGAGTATCCTCTATAATTGATATAATTTTAATCAAAAGAGAGGAAATCATTGGTGGGCTTGAAGGCCGATATGAAATAAGCGAAGAATATTTGGATTTTTAAAGCAAATCTGCTCCTAAACCTGTTGATTGGCTAATCAGTCCTTATATGAATGGGATGATATGTTTGGATGCAGAAACAACAAAATCCATATGCTCCAATAGATTGGTCTGGTATTTAAAACATGAAGTAAGAAGAAAGGGGGTAGAATTGGGTAAAAATTTTAAATCCGATAAAGAATTTAAAGAATACTGGAGTAGTTTAGGCATTTCGGATAACTTCATATTTTTTAAAGTGATGCAGGACGAGGGGATATGCAAAAAATTATTAGAAATACTATTGGGTATAAAAATATCCAAGATTGAGCGACATAACAGCGAGAAGGTAATGGACAATAAAAAGGGCGGCAAAGGCGTCCGTCTGGATGTGTATCTGGAAGACGAAAACAGGGCTATTGATATAGAAATGCAGGTAGAGGATAAAATAGATCTTGCTAAGAGAAGCAGGTATTACCAGTCAATGATTGATTTAAATATATTGGATTCCGGTGAAGACTATATTGAATTAAAAGAGAGCTACGTTATATTTATTTGTATGTTTGATCCTTTAAAAAAAGGGCTGGCTGAATATTCGTTTGAAAATATATGTATAGAGGATGGCGAGGCAATCAGGTTAAATGATATGGCAAAAAAGGTTTTCTTTAATGCTATGGCTTGCTTTGAAGCGAAAGATAAGAGGATAAGTGAGTTTTTAAAATATGTATGCGGTTTGCCGAGCGATGATAGTTTTGTCAAGGAAATTGATCAGAGGGTAAATATTGTAAAAGGCCGTGAAGATTGGAGGAATGAGTATATGAAACTGTCTATGATAGAGATGGATGCTAGAAGGGAGGGAATAGAAGAGGGGATAGAAAAAGGGATTATGACTTTAATTAGGTATATGAAAAAGGTAAATACATTAGATGATTATATTATAAGCGAATTAATATCAGAATATGATTTGAGGAAAGAAGAGGCAGAAAATTATTTACAGAGTTATTATAAAAAAATAGTTGAATAAATCATAGTATCATTAAAATGAAAGAAATTGATAAAAAGGTGGATCATAGATATATGAAACTGTTTATGATAGAGATGGATGCTAGAAGAGAGGGGATGGAAAAAGGGGTACAGTTTAAAGTATTAAGTGAAGATGGTTAGGATGTAGATACAAAACAAAATTATGCAGAAAAACCATGTCCCTGTGTATATGACAAAAGCTTATAGAGAAACTAAATTATTAACCGAAAAAAACCATGTCCCTGTGTATGTGGCAAAAGCGTATATTGAAAGGTATCTGCTTATTTCCGTATGATTTGTGCCCTGAAACTCAATCTCTTTTTAAAATCGAAATACCTGCTATCAAGCCATTATGTGCCTGATGGCAGGTATTTTTTCTATGGCGGCAAGCAGGAAACAAAAGGGTACACTGATCAAAGGTTGAAATTTTTTGAAATAGGGAGTGGGCTATGTGGAGTTGGAACTTAGAAAGGGACTGCCATTTCATAGCATACGATTTGTAAAAATGACGATAAGATTATTTTGCAATATAGTATATATATATATTTTATGGGGAAAATAATGGATATAAAATACAAATTTTGGATCATATATACCAATAAGAATGAGCGCTTATCATACATATCGACGATTTGGAAAATAGAGGTTGCAATTTTTGCACGAAGAATATATACTATATACAACAGCAATGGTAACGTTACCGGAAACATTACCGGGAACATTGCCATAGCATAACCAGTTAGATTACAACAGTTATATCACTAAAGGAGGAAGCACGATGAAAAAGAAATTAATATCACTTATGTTAGCGGCAACGATGGTGGCAACAATGGTGGCAGGCTGTGGAAGTACACAAAGTACAGACAAAGATACTACCCCGGCAACGGATGGGGCAGACAGCGCCGATACCGCAGATGATGCGGCAAAAGACACCACACCGACAGGAGATGGAGCGGTTTACTATTTAAACTTTAAGCCGGAACAGGCAGAACAGTGGTCGGATTTAGCTGCTGCCTATACGGACGAAACGGGAGTGACCGTAAATGTCGTAACTGCAGCATCAGGCACTTATGAGCCAACATTGAAATCTGAAATGGCAAAAACCGAAATGCCTACGCTCTTTCAGGTAAACGGACCGGTTGGACTTGCATCTTGGAAAGATTACTGTTATGATTTAAAGGACAGTGCCCTTTATTCCAATTTAAAAAGTGATGACTTTGCGTTATTAGGCGATGCCGGAGAAATATATGGAATTGCTTATGTAATTGAAACTTACGGAATTATCTACAATAAAGCGCTGCTTGCTGACTACATTGCATTAGATGGTGCAGTGATTGCCTCCGCAGATGAAATCACAAGTTTTGCGAAATTAAAAGCAGTTGCAGATGATATACAGGCGAAAAAAGATGACTTGGGCATAACAGGAGCATTTGCATCAACGGGTATGGATTCTTCTTCTGACTGGAGATTTAAAACTCATTTGGCAAACCTTCCAATCTATTATGAATATGAGGCAGATGGCATTGGCTCTACGGATGCAATCAAAGGGACCTACCTTGACAACTACAAGCAGATTTTTGATTTGTATATCACAGATTCAACTTGTGCACCATCTTTGCTGTCAAGCAAGACAGGCGAAGATGCAGCTTCTGAATTCGCCTTAGGCGAAGCCGTATTTTATCAGAATGGCACTTGGGCATATGGAGATATTACCGGAAATGATGTGGCAGATGAAGATATGGGAATGCTTCCAATCTACATTGGCGTTGACGGGGAAGAAAATCAAGGCCTTTGCACAGGTTCTGAGAATTACTGGTGCGTAAATAAAAATGCTTCCGAAGAAAACATTCAGGCAACTTTAGATTTCCTTAATTGGGTTACGACAAGCGATGCCGGACGTAAATCCCTTGCAAATGAAATGAACTTTGTTACTCCTTTTACCACTTTTACAGATGAATATTTGCCGGTAAATCCATTGCTTACTGCCGCAAATGAATACATTTCAGCAGGCAAAACTTCCGTAGCATGGTGCTTTACGACAATGCCATCGGAAGAATGGAAAAATGGGGTAGGCAATGCGTTGCTCGAATATGCACAAGGCACCGGTCAATGGGATGCAGTAAAGACAGCATTTGTAGACGGATGGGTAGCAGAATACAAAGCAACGAATCAATAAAAATTTCCGATAATAAACCAAAGATAGCGATTTCGTATTTTTAGCAATGCGAGGCAGGAGGTACGAAATCGCTGCAAGTAAAAGAAAGAAGGGCTGTTGCGAGAGTTAAGGATCCTCTAAGAAAATAGAGCGGAATACTTTTGTAATAGCCCTTTTTGTCTAAATATTTGATAAAAATAAGAAAGAGGATAACTATCCAGTACCTTGATAATGCGAGGTAAAAGTATGGCTGAATAGTTACGGAAGAGGAAACATACGATGCAAAAATCTATTAAAAGATATTTTCCTATTTTTGCACTGCCAACGATTGTAGCATTTACAATTGGGTTTATCGTTCCTTTTATCATGGGCGTCTATTTATCCTTTTGTGAATTCACAACGGTTACCGATGCAAAATTTGTAGGAGCGAAGAATTATGCAAAAATTTTTACGGATGGAACATTTGGGCATGCACTTTGGTACACGGCATTGTTTACCATCGTTTCCGTCGTCTTAATTAATGTACTGGCATTTGTCATAGCGATGTGTTTGACGAAGAAACTGAAAGGAACAAATATATTCCGTACCGTATATTTCATGCCAAACCTCATTGGTGGAATTGTACTTGGATATATCTGGCAGTTGCTTTTAAATGGTTTGCTCTTAAGGGTAGAACGTACCCTAACGTATAGTTCGTCCTATGGTTTTTGGGGTCTGGTCATATTGATGTGCTGGCAGCAGATAGGGTATATGATGATTATCTACATCGCAGGTATCCAAAATATTCCGGGGGAACTAGTGGAAGCTGCAAAAATTGATGGAGCAAAGAAAGGGCAGATATTAGCGAATGTAACGATTCCAATGGTGATGCCTTCCATTACGATTTGTACATTTTTAACGTTGACCAATGGATTTAAACTATTTGACCAAAACCTTGCATTAACCAATGGAGATCCGTCCAATATGTCAGAAATGCTTGCCTTAAATATCTATAATACGTTTTATGGGCGACCAGGCTGGGAAGGTGTTGGCCAGGCAAAAGCAGTCGTATTCTTTATTTTAGTAGCATTGATTGCAATCATTCAAACGAGGCTTACAAGAACAAAAGAGGTGCAGCAATGATGAAAAGGGAAATATTTAAAACCAACAAATCTGTACTTCTCGATACAAATCTATGGACAAGAAAATGCACACAAAAAATGTGCAGAAAGAGGTGAATCATGGATGCAAAAAAAGCAAATTATAATTGGCCGTTGACCGTGCTATTTACGATTATTTCGATTGCATGGATCTGCCCATTGCTCCTTGTACTTATCAACTCCTTTAAGAAAAAAGCGTATATAAGCAAACGGCCGTTTCAACTTCCCACAGGGAAAATGTTTGTATCCTTGGATAATTATGTAAATGGAATTAAGAAGATTGATTTTTTCCATGCATTTGGATATTCTTTATTTATCACGATATTCTCGGTGCTCTTTATTATATTATGTACCTCTATGTGCGCTTGGTATATAACGAGGGTGAAAACGAAATTTACGTCTACTTTTTACTATTTTTGCCTGTTTTCCATGATTGTACCATTTCAGATGGTGATGTTTACCTTATCTAAAATTGCAAACATGCTGCACTTAAGCAATCCGATTGGTATTATTTTCGTATATTTAGGATTTGGCGCAGGGCTTTCCGTTTTCATGTTTTGCGGATTTATCAAGAGCATACCCCTTGAAATAGAAGAGGCGGCAATGATTGATGGATGTACCCCAATCAATACATTTTTTCAAGTAGTGCTCCCCGTATTAAAGCCAACCTGTGTAACAGTTGCCATTTTACAGGCGATGTGGATATGGAATGACTACCTGCTCCCATACTTGGTACTTGATATCAAAAAATACAAGACAATCCCAATTGCAATCCAATACCTAAAAGGCGGATACGGCTCCATTGATATGGGTGCAATGATGGCAATGCTGGTTTTGGCGATTATCCCCATTGTCGTATTTTACCTTGCAAGCCAGAAATATATTATTGAAGGCGTTGTCGCAGGGGCGGTAAAAGGATAAGGACTACCAAACAGAAAATAACAGAACAATAGTATGGAAGGCGTTGCTACAGGGGCAGTAAAAGGATAAGGACTACCAAACAGAGCGATATTATGGAAGGCGTTGCCGCAGGGCAGTGAAAGGATAAGGATGACAAAATAATAGGTACGGCAGATAGATATCGTAAAAGATAAATAACAAAATATAGATATATGAAAACACTACAGACACGAAGGTCAAAAAAATGTCTAGTAATGGGTAAGCTTTACACTAGGCTCGAAAAGACCTTGCCAAGTGTTTGATACGGAGAAATAATATGTTGACAATTAAGGATATAGCGAGGGAATCAGGCTACTCGGTAAGTACCGTTTCTAGGGTCTTAAATAATCGCAGGGACGTAAGCCCCATAGCAAAAAAGAGAATAGAAGGAATTGTGGCAGCAAATCATTTTGTACCAAATGTCAATGCGAAACATCTAAAGCAAATGGTGAGCAAGAGCATTGTGGTACTGGTCAAAGGGACATCGAATATGCTGTTTGCCAACATTGTAGAAGAAATACAAAAGAGAGTGGAACGGACAAAGTATACTGCGATTGTTTCGTATCTAGACGAAGACGATAACGAGGTAGAGCAGGCTTTGACTGTGTGCCGGGAGCGAAAACCATTAGGATTATTGTTTCTAGGTGGAAATCCGGATTTTTTCAAACAGAAATTTGGAGAGGTCAGTATACCTTGTGTGTTAGTGACAAATCAGGCAAAAGATATGCAGTTTCCCAATCTTTCGAGTGTGGCAACCGATGATATTGCCGCGGCAAAGTGTGCGGTAGACTATCTTATTGAACGGGGGCACACAAATATCGGGATTCTCGGGGGCGATTTGACATCCTCCTATACAAGCATACAACGGTTTTACGGCTGCGAGCAAAGCTTTTTAAATCATGGGCTTTTCTTTGATGCGAAGACGCACTACAGTAAGGCTCGCTTTTCCTATGACAGCGCCTACCGTGCCATGATGTGGCTGCTAGAGTCAGTCCATGATATTACGGCTGTTTTCACAATGTCCGATGTGATGGCAATTGGTGCAGTCAGGGCATTGTGCGACAGTCATTTAAACGTACCGAATGATATTTCAGTGATCGGCTTTGATGGAATTACACTGGCTGAATATTATAACCCGAAGCTTACGACCATTCAACAGCAATATAAAATCCTTGCATCCAGAAGCCTTGAAATTCTATTGAACGACATAACATTAAATGGGGTTCCGGTACATGAAATTGTTCCGTTTCATCTGATGCAAGGAGAAAGCGTTAAAAATTGTAACCGATAATCGTTAAAACAAAATGAGCATAGTGACAAAACAGGAGGTAGAGGAATGCGCAGCAGTGGAATTTTAATGCATATATCTTCGTTGCCGTCGCCTTATGGAATCGGCACGATGGGAAAAGAAGCAGTAAAATTTATAGACTTTCTTGTAGATGCGGCACAAACATATTGGCAGGTGTTGCCTATCTGTCCAACGAGCTATGGGGATAGTCCCTACCAGTCTTTTTCGGGCTTTGCCGGAGATCCCTATTATATAGATTTGGATTATTTGTGCAAAGACGGGCTATTGCTAGAAGAAGAGTGCCAATCATATGCATGGGGGGCCAATGAAAGGGAAATTGATTTTGGCATTTTATATGAAAATCGGTATAGGCTGCTTTTAAAGGCTTTCAATAGGTTTAAAAACGATGTCCCAAACGACTACTATTTTTTCTGCAAAAAGGAAGCGGAGTGGCTTTCGGATTATGCTTTATTTATGGCACTCAAAGACAAAAATAATGGAGAATCGTGGATTAATTGGGAAAAAAGCTTAAAATTTCGGAAAGAAGAGGCATTACAACGTGCAAAAGAAGAGCTAGAGGAAGAACTGTTTTTCTGGAAAATGATTCAATATCTTTTTTATAAACAGTGGTATGCGATCAAATCCTATGCAAACAAGCAAGGGATTAAAATCATAGGGGATCTTCCAATCTATGTGGCAGGCGACAGTGCCGATGTATGGGCAAACCCTTCGCAATTTTATTTAGATGAGGATCTAAACCCCATTGATGTGGCAGGATGTCCGCCGGATGGATTTACCGAGGATGGGCAGTTGTGGGGGAATCCTTTGTTTCGGTGGGACAAAATGAAACAGGATCATTACGCTTGGTGGACAAAACGGCTGAAAGGAATGTCAAAATTATTTGATATCGTGCGCATCGACCATTTTCGTGGATTTGATTCCTATTATGCGATTCCCTACGGGGATAAAACAGCAAAATATGGGGAGTGGCGGGAAGGACCGGGTATTAAGCTGTTTCAAACCATGAAAGAAGAATTAGGGGAAATCAATATTATTGTAGAAGATTTGGGATTTTTAACGCCTTCTGTAAAAAAACTGGTAAAGGACTCTGGATTTCCCGGTATGAAACTACTGCAGTTCGCTTTTGATACCAGAGAAGATAGCGACTATCTGCCGCACAACTACGAAAGGCATAGTGTAGTCTATACGGGCACCCATGACAATGATACGATTTTAGGCTGGATGGAAACAGCGCCGGTCAAGAGTGTGAAATTTGCCAAAGAATACTTGCGCCTGACAAAAGAGGAAGGGTACAATTGGGGTATGATGAAAGCTGCTTGGTCAAGCGTTTCAGACCTTGCTGTCGTTACAATGCAGGATTTGCTTGGACTTTCAAGTGAAGCGAGAATGAACATACCCTCAACGCTAGGCTGTAATTGGAAATGGCGCATGGATAAAGGCGCCCTGACAAAAGAACTTGCCAATAAAATCTACAATAATATGAGTATATATGGGAGACAAGCAAAGACCACGAAGACAAGCAAAGACCCTGCGACAAGCAAGGAATCAGCGACAAGCAGGGAATCAGCGACAAGCAAGGGCCCTGCGACAAGCAAGGAATCAGTGACGAGCAAGAAAAGCAGCGACGAGCAAAGAAACGAGTGACAAGCAAGAAAAGCAGCGACGAGCAAAGAAACGAGTGACAAGCAAGGAACCAGCGACGAGCAAAGAAACGAGTGGCAAGCAAGGAATCCAGTGACGAGTGGATTGTGAAACAAATTGAAACGAGAGGGCACATCATAAATTTTGCAAGGGAGCGTGTTGCTAAATGTCGTTAGAACAGCAAATCAGTGCAAGGGCACTGGAACTTGGGATTGAAAAATGTGGCATTATTAAACCGGAAGCGATGCTCGACTATGCAGATCGCTTGCAAGAGAGAATGCAGCGAATACCAAATGGGGAACAGCAGTACAGCCGATTTATGGGTTTCGCAGATATAAAAAGGCAATTTCCATGGGCAAAATCAATTGTGGTTGCAGTGCTTCCTTATGGACATTATACCATCCCGAAAAATGCAATTGCGCGCTATGGCAAATCCTATTTGACGGATATGCGTTTCAACCTTGATGCACCGGAACATCGAAAAGCAGAGTTATTAGGCGCTTATCTGAATGAGCTTGGACTTAAAACAGCAAGCAATGAGCACCCTGGTATAACGGCTATGCGCTGGGCCGCCTATAAAGCAGGACTAGGCATCATTCGGCGCAATAATTTTTTCTACACGGAAAGCGGGTCATGGGTGACAATTGCTGCATGGGTTACAGATGGAGACATGCAACTGATTGGTAGCCATAATCTAAAGGAGTGCCCGCCACATTGCACCGAATGCCGCAAAGCCTGTAAAACAAAATCCTTGCATGCGCCATATACGATGAATATGGCAACTTGTGTAAGCAGATATACAACCTCAAATGATCCGGTTTCCTATGATGATGAGATAAACCGTCAAATAGGGGAATGACGCGCATGAAATCGTGCGGAAAAAAGCAATATGGGCATTGCGCGAAATGGGCATCAAAAAATAGTAAATTATGGGAAAATATAATAACGAATTCGGGGGAAATAGCCGATATATAAAATAACAGAAGGAACTGTTGGCGGCGCTATCCAATCGTTGCTATTCACATCATTGTTATGGTTCACAGCTAGTTGCGAATCGTAGCATCTCATCAAAATAGCTGTATAGAATCGAAGGATCGGGCGCTTGTTTTTTAGCAAGGAGGAATGCGTCATGATGATGAAAAGGATTGAGCCAATTAGTATGATGAATGCCCTGCCGTCCAATTATGAGGAAGAAAAATTAAGCGATTTAAACAAAGGGGGTATTGGTTTTCTTGAGATATTGCAGGACAAATTTATGGCATTACAAAGAGATAAAGACATAGGACAAGGGAAAGAAAGTGCAGAAAATCCTGTTCCAAGGAAGTATGAAAATGACAGTGAACCCGTAATGCAGCCGGATTATTTAAATGTGGCCAGTATCATGGGCAGGGAGCATTTAAATATTTTCACACATGTATACGTAAATAGTGCAACAAGAGCAATCGAATACAAAGGCATGATTGTGCATGCCAAAAATGAAATGGATGACGCCAGTTGATGGGTGCTTTCCTAGCTGTGGATAGCAACAATGGACGAGGCGACAGAGAAAGGTTCGTATTTGCAATGATGGTCAAACAATATAATATGATTTATTAAAATCCTCCTATCGGCTTTCATCGTAAATAGGAGGATTTTAATGTGCAAGGAGATGCTATGGGAAAAAAGTTGAAATATCCGATCGTGCTGATACACGGTACCGGATTCCGCGACCGAAAACATTTGAATTACTGGGGCCGTATCCCGAAAGTTCTTTCCATGAATGGTGCAAAGATCTATTATGGCGGTCAGGACAGCTGGGGAACCATAGAGTGGAATGCCGAGATCTTGAAAGTTAACATTGTGGCGATATTGGATAAAACGGGGTGCGATAAGGTGAATCTGATTGCGCATTCAAAAGGTGGATTAGAAGCGCGGATGCTCATTTCTTCGCTTAAAATGTCGGAGCGCATCGCCAGCCTGACAACGATTGCAACACCCCACGGTGGATCAAAGACGATTGACTTGCTATTGCGGCTGCCGAAGCCGCTGCTCAAAATCGCAGCATTCTTTACAAATCTGTGCTTTAAAATTGCTGGTGATAAAAAACCTGATTTTTATGGGACGATCCACGAATTTGGAACTGTGTACATGAAGAAATTCAACAAAGACAATCCAGATGCTCCGCACGTATATTATCAGAGCTATGCCGCTGTCATGAAAAACCCTTTCAGCGATATCTTCCTGTTTTTCACAAACCTCATTATAAACTTCATCGATGGAGAAAACGATGGACTCGTAACGCCGGACTCCGCCACTTGGACAAACTTCAAAGGGACACTGCGCAGCGTAGGCCGATGTGGGATATCCCATGCCGATGAAGTGGATTTAAGGCGTATGCGATTTAGTAAGCATACAGAAGACGGGAAAGTCAGCGATATCACAGACGTTTACCTAAAAATATACATGGATCTGGCGGAATTAGGATTTTAAACGTGAGGCTGGCCGGCTATGATCAGAAATGGAATCTATGAATAGCAAAGAAAAGGTTACGATTCACAGCTCATTACCGCGAAGTCGCTTTTGTGCGTTTTTTACTCAAATTTTAATGAAATGCTTGCAGATATTTTGGAATTTTCCCCTATGGAAAAAGAAGATATTGCACAATGGAGCAAATGTTGCCCTCACGGTTTTAAGGAACTGTCAAAAAGTATTGCCACTTTATGCAAAGGAAAAAAAGTCGTGTTGCTGATAGATGAGGTTGACAAGACAAGCAATAACCAAGTTTTCTTAGGTTTCCTTGGATTGCTAAGGGACAAATATCTCGCCCGTAAACGTGGCAAAGACTTTACCTTCCACAGTGTGGTTTTGGCAGGGGTCAACGACATAAAGACAATCAAGCAAAAGCTGATCGGCCAAGGGCTTCATACGCTTAACATAGGAGAGGGAAGCTATAATTCACCATGGAATATAGCCGTAAAATTTGATGTTGACATGTCCTTTCAACCAAACGAAATATCAACCATGCTAAATCAATATGAGGACGACCACCATACCGGTATGGACATTCCTTTGATTTCACAGGAGATTTATAGCTATACAAGCGGCTATCCATTTTTAGTGTCAAGGGTATGCCAAGCAGTGGATGAGGAACTTGATAAAAACTGGACCATGGAAGGTATCAAAGGCGCGGTAAAAATCATCCTGAAAGAAGCTAACACGTTATTTGACAATATCTATAAAATCCTTGAAAATGACCAGAAATTCTATGATTTTTTATACAGTATCGTGATTGTCGGGGTTTCGTACAAATTTATCCTGGGCAACCCCAAGATAGGCTTTGGCTTGATGTATGGCATATTAAAGGATCGAGGCGGCAGAGTTGCCATAAACAATCCTGGAACAGCACGGCAGATATTGTTCCTGACCTATTTAAAACCTCTGATAAATGGAACGGGCTTCTATCGCATCGAAAGCCAACTGACCGATTTAAGGCGCATGGATATCGTTGTGGATTTTGCCCAAGACCAGTTTATTTTAGAACTAAAGATATGGCATGGCGATAGCGAACATGAAAAAGCATACGGACAGCTTTCCTCCTATCTTGAAAGCAAACATGCGGATGTTGGCTATCTTGTAACATTTGATTTCCACAAAGACAAGAACAGGCAGCCGAAGGCTGAATGGATAGAATTTGGGGGAAAGAAGATATTTGACGTGGTGGTGTAGCTTATAGCAAGAACGAATCTTTACTTCCACGGGTTTGATTTTATTCGCGCCTACAATCACTGGCATACAATCATTAAGCGCGAACTCTAGGATGTGGGCATAACGCATCCTGGATGTGGCGAGTCTAACCTAAAATGAATCGCGATACATATTTTAGAATCTTCTACATATACTCTTAAGAGCAAGATAGGAGGATTCTTTATGGACAATTTAAATACAAGTACATATGACATCTATAAAGATATCAGTGTCAGAACAAATGGAGATATCTACATTGGAGTGGTAGGGCCGGTGCGTACTGGGAAATCTACTTTTATAAAACGCTTTATGGACTTGATGGTTATACCGAAAATGGAAGACGTACATAGCAGGGAACGGGCAATTGATGAAATGCCCCAGTCTGCGCAGGGTAAAACCATCATGACGACAGAACCCAAATTTGTGCCAAAAGAGGCCGCAAAAATTCCGCTCACAGATGATATCGAGGTGAATATCCGATTGATAGACTGTGTAGGGTTTATGGTGGAAGGAGCTTCCGGGCATATGGAGGAAGGCATGGAGCGTATGGTAAAGACACCTTGGTTTGACTATGAAATACCATTTACGCAAGCCGCAGAAATCGGAACGCAAAAAGTAATACAGGAACATTCCACAATCGGTATCGTTGTTATGACAGACGGTTCCTTTACAGAACTTAGGCGGGAATTTTACCTACCGGCAGAAGAAAAAACAATAAAAGAGTTAAAGCAGATTGGGAAACCATTTGTGGCACTGCTCAATACCCCAAAACCGTACGCAGATGATGCGGTAAAATTAGCGGAATCATTGGCAGAAAAATATCAGGTAACGGTACTTCCGGTAAATTGCGAACAGCTGCGAAAAGATGATATCCATCGTATACTGGAAAGTATCCTGTATGAATTTCCAATTGCAAGGGTGGATTTTTTCCTGCCAAAATGGGCGGAAATGCTCGATCATAGCCATAAAATCAAGGAAAACATGATTGAAAATGCCAAAGCGGTACTAAAAGGATTCTCCTATGCCCGCGATGCGATGAAAGCGGATTTAGAGCCGGAGGGCGAATACATCAAACGGATGAAGCTCGATAAAATGGATTTGGCAAAAGGGCGTATCCGGATTATGATGGAGGTAGATGATAAATACTACTATGAAAACATGAGCGATTTGTCCGGCATCCCCATCAAAGGAGAATATCAATTGATTTCTATGATAAAAGAACTTTCCTTGATGAAGCAGGAATATGGGACAGTAGCCGGAGCAATGGATGCGGTACGCAACAAAGGATATGGTGTTGTAACGCCACAACTAGGCGATATTGCCATAGAAGAACCAGTTTTAATCAAGCACGGGAATAAATATGGGGTGAAAATCAAGGCACAATCCCCATCCATACATATGATCAAGGCAAATATCGAAACAGAGATTGCCCCTATCATCGGAAGCGAAGAGCAGGCAAACGATCTCATTTCCTATATCAAAGATTCAAAAGAACGTGAAGAGGGTATTTGGCAGACCAATATATTTGGAAAATCAGTGGGTGAATTGGTAGAAGATGGTATCCGAAGTAAAATAACCATGATGGACGATGAAAGCCAGTTAAAATTGCAAGAAACCATGCAAAAGATTGTAAATGACAACAATGGTGGATTGGTGTGTATTATTATTTAGGGACAGTTCATCAATAAACGAAACATCTGACTTGTATTTTCTCGTCATGCTGCGTTACCCTCAATTGCCGTAGCTTACGGCTACGCCTCAGTATAGAAAGCAGAGATTGGAATCAGTGCCATGGATTCCTATCGCTGCTTTTTTGGCATCAATGGATACTGCAAGTTAGAATGGCTGCCGGTGCTTGATTTTTATATGAATATTGCTATACTTTTTCTCATGCATTTAGTATAATGGAAAGATAATGAACGGCGAATGCGGCATCTTTAAAGACAATAGGCGATAGGAAGAAAGGAGAAGACATAACATGGGACAAACACAGGATGTATACGAAAAATTGCTACGTTGCTATGAAAGTTTTAAATCCAAGATTAAATTTAAGCCGGAGATTGCCTTGATACTAGGTTCTGGGCTTGGGGATTATGCAGATGAGATTCAAGTAGAAGCGACCTTAGACTACAGTGAAATAGAAGGGTTTCCGGTTTCTACGGTATTAGGGCATAAAGGCCGCTTTCTATTTGGCTATGTAAAGAATGTGCCGGTTGTGATCATGCAGGGACGTGTACACTATTATGAGGGGTATGCGATGTCAGACGTTGTACTTCCTTCACGCCTCATGAAACAAATGGGCGCCAAAGTCTTATTTTTGACCAATGCGGCAGGTGGAATCAACTTTGACTATAAAGCCGGGGATTTCATGCTGATAAAAGGGCAGATTTCAAGCTTTGTACCTTCTCCGCTCATCGGGGCAAATATAGAAGAATTAGGGGTACGTTTTCCGGATATGAGCCAAATCTATCAAAAAGAGTTAAACGCCATCATCAAGAAGACGGCGCAAAAGCTTGCTATCCCATTACAGGAGGGCGTCTATATCCAATTTACCGGTCCAGCATATGAATCGCCGGAAGAAATTAAAATGGCACGTACGCTCGGGGCAGATGCCGTAGGAATGAGTACTGCCTGTGAAGCGATTGCGGCAAACCATATGGGAATGGGCGTATGTGGAATATCCTGCATATCAAACCTTGCCTGTGGCATTACAGACCAGCCATTGACCCATGCAGAAGTGCAGGAAACAGCCGACAGGGTAGCTCCACTGTTTAAACAGCTTATTACAGAATCAATCGTTGCGATATATAATAATAAGGAGAAGTAAAGAAATAAACTGGACAAGATGACGTAGCATGACGGAAAAACTACAAGTCAGATGTTTGATTTATTGATGAACTGTTCCTAAGGAAACATTTGCTCACTAGGCACGGGAGTACCTTGCTAAGTGTTCAATGCATAGGAGAGATGAAAATGAATACACGTTTTTATAATGCCAAAATCCTCACCATTCAGCCGGATAAATCATTTGAGATCATAGAGGGGGAGCTTTGGGTAAACAATAGTAATATCTGCTATATAGGAGATGGCTCAAATACAGATCAGGTATACAAAAATTTAAAGATTCCGGCACTCGTTTGGGATAGGGAAATAGACGCAAAAGGAAACTTGCTGATGCCGGGATTTAAAAATGCACACACGCATTCCGGTATGACTTTTTTACGTTCGAGGGCGGATGATTTGCCGCTGCAGGATTGGCTTTTCAATCAAATATTTCCAATGGAGGGAAAACTGATTTCGGAAGATTTATATTGGCTGGCTTCACTTGCCATTTTAGAATATTTAACGAGTGGAATAACGGCACAATTCGATATGTACTATTTTCAGGACCAAGTAGCAAAAGCAGGTGTAGACTGTGGATTCCGCACCGTGCAGACAAGCGGCCTGAATAATTTCGGCGGTACGATAGAAGAATTGGAAGAAAAGTATTTGAAATGGAATGAATACAACGAATTAAGCAGCTATATCCTCGGCTTTCATGCAGAATATACGACAAGTATAGAACTGATGGAAGGAGTGGCCTCCTTAGTCCAAAAATATAAAGCACCGATGTTTGTACACAGTTCGGAAACAAAACTGGAAACGGAGGAATGTAGGCAGCGTCATGGGCTTAGCCCTACGCAGCTTTTTGCGAAACTGGGCATGTATGACTATGGTGGCGGTGGCTACCACTGTGTGTGGTTTGATGAGGAAGATATGGATATATTTGCAAAACGTGGACTGCATGTTGTCAGCAATCCCGGTTCCAATGCAAAACTTGCAAGCGGCATGGCGCCAATCCGCCAGATGTTGGATAAAGGGATCAATATTGCAATCGGCACAGACGGTCCTGCAAGCAACAACTGCCTTGATATGTTTAAAGAAATGTCCCTGCTGTCGTCTTTGGCAAAATTAAAAGAGATGGATGCCGCCGCCGTAGATGGCAACGAGGTACTTTACATGGCTGTTGCAGGCGGGGCAAAAGCCATGGGGCTTGATCATTGCGATAACCTTGCACCGGGGAAAAAAGCAGATATCATCATGCTGGATTTGCTGCAGCCTAACATGCAGCCGATCAATAATATTACAAAAAACATTGTCTATAGTGGGAGCAAGCAAAATGTAAAAATGACGATGATTAACGGTAGGATCTTATATGAAGACCAGAAATTTAACATTGGAATCGACCCAATTGATATTTACGAAAATGTAAATAGAATCATAAGGAGAATGAACTGATCGTTTTAAGGAACCGCCTACAAATCATTTGGCGGAAGGAGTAAAGATGCCCGATACGGTTAGGAGGGGAAAATGAAAATTACATTTATACATCACAGTAGCTTTTGCGTAGAAATAGAAGATATGATCTTCATATTTGACTATTTTCCCGGCGATAAGATGCCTGGATACCACTTTAAAGGAATGCTTCCAACCTTTAAACCGGATCAAAAAATAGTCGTGTTTTCCAGCCATCAGCATGGAGATCATTTTGATATGGAAATTTTTAAATGGTCTGAGAAATACAAAAATATCCAATATGTATTATCACATGACATCAAGATTTCTGACAATTACTTAAGAAAGAATGGCATAGACATCTCAGTTCGGGAGAAAATACATTTTATGAAACCGAATACAGAGCTTACATTGGAGGAAACTAAAATCGAAACACTATTGTCTACAGACGACGGCGTTGCTTTTCTTGTAACCTATGGCGAAACCACCCTATTCCATGCAGGCGACCTTCATTGGTGGCACTGGGAGGGGGAAGGCGAAACATTCAAGGCATACCAAGAAAAAACCTATAAATGGCAAATAGAAAAAATTGCCAAACGAAACATTGAGGTAGCGTTTGTTGTACTTGATGGCAGACTAAAGGATCAAACATTCTGGGGCATTGACTACTTTATGAAAAATACAAAAGCAAAGCATGTAATACCAATGCATTTGTGGCAAGACTATGCGCTGATTTCAGCTTATAAAGGACAGGCAGAAACATTCGCAGAACGAATTGTAGAAGTAGAGAGGGAAAATCAGGTATTTAGTTTTTGAAAATAGATGTTTGTAGTCCAATGTAAAAAATAGTAGATTACCTATCATATATTGCAAAAAAATGATAGATTCTTTCATAGGATGCAAGATAGTAGATTACCTATCGTGTATTGTAAAAAGATAATAGATTCTTTCATAGGATGCAAGATAGTAGATCGCCTATCGTGTATTGTAAAAAGATAATAGATTCTTTCATAGGATGCAAGATAGTAGATCGCCTATCGTGTATTGTAAAAAGATGATAGATTCTTTCATAGGATGCAAGATAGTAGATCGCCTGTCGTAATTGTAAAAGAGAATCAATTGACTGCAATCTACTTAAATATGAAGTTAGGAGTAAAATTGAAAGTTAAAATATATACAGATGGAGCGGCAAGAGGAAACCCGGACGGACCGGGGGGTTATGGTGCAATACTTGTCGCCGAGGACTCAACAGGAACTACCCATACAAAAGAGCTGTCTGCAGGCTATAAAAAAACGACGAATAACCGTATGGAACTGATGGCTGTGATTCGAGGCATTGAAGCACTAACGAAGCCCTGTACGGTAGAACTGTATTCAGATTCAAAATATGTGGTAGATGCATTTAATAAACATTGGATTGAAAACTGGAGGAAGAAGAACTGGCGCAAATCAGATAATAAGCCGGTAAAAAATATCGACCTATGGAAGTATCTGCTAAACGTAATGGAAATCCATGAAGTAACGTTTATTTGGGTAAAAGGTCATGATGGACATGCCATGAACGAGCGATGCGATGAACTGGCTACAACAGCCGCAGATGGAGAAATTTTACTAGAAGATGAACAGCTGTGAGGTTCGGCAATGACATAGACATAGCCAAATGTCCCCTCGTTTGATTCTTCATTATTTTTAAAACTAAAACTGTGCCGCTTTATGCATTCGCCCTTAGACGTTCTATAGAAGCTCTCCATCGGCGAATTATCGTAAATATTCTGATTTGTTCAGGTTTTGTCAGCCGATGGAGAATCTTACAGCACAGGGAAAAGAAGTCTTGTTTTGAATGCTGGGGCAGTGGCGAAAGAGCGGTAATATAGCACTTGATAAACGGCTAATTTTAGGATATAATAAGATATACTTTAGTTTTCCGTATAAAAGGCGGTGCACTATGACTTATATCAATCGGCAGTTGGAACGCAAATTTACAAAGATGAGTGGCTTTTTCAAAGCCGTGCTTGTTACAGGGGCAAGGCAAGTTGGTAAAACGACTATGCTTCGCCATCTTGCCGAAGGGCAAAACAGAACCTACGTGACCCTTGACAATCTAATGGTGAGAGAGCTTGCTAAGTCCGACCCTGTGCTTTTCTTTCAAACCTACAAGCCACCCATCATCATTGACGAGGTGCAGTATGCACCGGAGCTGTTCAGCCAAATCAAAGTGATGTGTGACGAGAGCGAGGAAACAGGGCTGTTTTGGCTGACGGGTTCACAGCAATACGAAATGATGAAAGACGTCCGGGAAACGCTGGCGGGCAGAATTGGCATTTTGGTGCTGTACAGCCTGTCCAAAAGCGAAAAGGATGGGACGGTGTTTGAGGGTGAACTGGATTTTACTTTGTCCGGCTTGCAAGCGCGGCAGGCAAAAGCACACAAAAATGACGTGGTGGATGTGTTTGAGCATATTTGGCGTGGCGGTATGCCACAGGTTTTTCACGCGGATTGCGAACAACGGCAGGAATATTACAACGCCTACGTCAACACCTACCTCATGCGGGACGTTGCGGAGCTTGGCGGCGTAACGGACACACTGCGTTTTGGCAAGTTTCTGATTGCTTGCGCCACGCTTGTGGCAGAGCCTGTGAACTATAAAAATCTTGCGGACTCTGCTGAAATTTCGCAACCTACCCCGATAGCCGCGAGGTCAAGAAGTTCAGCGCGTTGGAGAAGGCGCGTGTGGAACTTGGGTGTGGCGGCATCATCTGTATGTGTGAAGAAGTCATTCCGATTGATTCGCGGAATTGCTACATCCCCTGCAATTTGATTTAGCCGCTCATGCCATCCGGCTTCCTCTCGTGCCATCCCCGTTAGGGTCAATAAGTCACTGCGGGAATCAGTACGGGACAGAACGAGAATCAAGTCATCGCCCTCCATGCGGTAGTTCCGTGCAAGCGGGAACATGGTGGCAACGGTGATGAACGAGTGCCAATATGCCCTGGCCGAAAGAGGGCTTTTTTTTGTTATATTCTGTTAATTTTGATGATGGCGAGGGAAAAAGAGGAAAAAAGACGAGGAAAAAATAAAAAAGGTATTGACAAAAAATAGATCTATGTATATAATCCTATATAACCAATAGGAAATATATATAATTAAAATTACACCATAGAAATGGAGGTCATAGGAAAGTTTTGAACAATTTGAAATCTATCTGTATGGAAGTAGAAGTGGCGCGGGGCTGCCGATGTTGTACTATGGCTGCCGTTAGCTATGCATCGTAGTGCAATGGGTAAAAAGAAGGAAAAGAGGATACTTGACCACGATAACGAATCCCTAAAATGAACAAAGGTTCATAAAAAATAAGAAAATAAAATAAGAAAAGAGGACAAGTGATATGAGCGAAAAAATTACAAGGGAAAACAGAAAGTTTAAATTTGAAACATTGCAATTGCATACGGGGCAGGAGCAGGCAGATGCAGTGACAGATGCAAGGGCGGTTCCAATTTATCAGACGACATCCTATGTATTTCACGACAGTGACCATGCGGCGGCACGCTTTGGCCTTGCTGACGCAGGGAATATCTATGGACGGCTTACAAACCCGACGCAGGATATATTTGAACAGAGGATTGCCGCTTTAGAGGGTGGCGTTGCGGCACTTGCGGTAGCGTCCGGCGCGGCTGCAGTTACTTATGCGATACAGAATTTGGCAAAACAGGGGGATAATATTGTATCTGCGAAAAATATTTATGGCGGGACATTCAATCTGTTTGCCCATACACTTCCGGAATATGGAATTACCACAACCTTTGTAGATATCTTTAAAGACGGTGCAATTGAACAGGCAATCAACGATCGGACAAAAGCAGTTTTTATTGAAACGCTTGGGAATCCACATTCTGATGTGGCGGATATTGAAGCGATTGCAAAGATTGCACATGCACATAAGATACCACTTGTAATTGATAGCACATTTGGCACACCGTACTTGATCCGCCCGATTGAATATGGCGCAGATATTGTTGTACATTCGGCAACGAAATTTATAGGCGGACATGGGACAGCAATTGGCGGTGTGATTATCGACGGTGGAAAGTTTGACTGGGAAGCATCCGGCAAATTCCCTTCCTTGACAGAGCCAAACCCAAGCTATCATGGAATTAGCTTCACGAAAGCAGTTGGGCCGGCTGCATTTGTAACGAAAATCCGTGCAATCCTTCTTCGTGATACCGGAGCGACACTTGCACCGCTTCATGCATTTTTATTCCTGCAAGGGCTGGAAACGCTTTCCTTAAGAGTAGAACGACATGTGGAAAATACGTTGAAAGTAATCGAGTATCTAAAGAACCATCCACAGGTTGAGGAGGTGCATCACCCGACGGTTACAAAAGATGAAACGCAAAAGGCATTATATGCAAAATATTTTCCAAATGGCGGAGGTACGATTTTCACCTTTGAAATCAAAGGGGATGCTCAAAAAGCAAAGGATTTTATTGACAATCTGGAACTATTTTCATTGCTTGCGAATGTGGCAGATGTAAAATCCTTAGTGATTCATCCGGCATCGACCACCCATTCCCAACTAAGTGGCGAAGAGCTGCTAGATCAAGGAATAAAGCCAAACACAGTACGCCTTTCGATTGGGACCGAAAATATTGATGATATCATTCAAGATTTAGAAGAAGCATTTAAGGTAGTAGGATAAAAAAAGAAGCACTTCACCAAAGTTGTCCAATGCAGGAGGAGGCTATGAAGCTTTCAAAAAAAGGAAGATATGGAATGAGGGCGCTCATTGACCTTGCTATCTATTCCGCAGATGAATATATGCCACTCAATGTCATTGCGGAACGAAACCAGATACCGCTTAAATATTTGGAACAGGTTTTTGCCAGCCTCCGCAGAGCCGGAATTGTAAAAAGCCTAAAAGGCCTTCAAGGAGGATACCTTTTGGGAGATTTGCCACAGAATATAAGCGTGTCAAGTATTCTTTCTAGCATTGACGGAAACTACTTGCTGGAAGATGAAGCTGCTACATCGCAAAACGAGAGCCAATTTGCGCAGCTTGCGATTCAAAAACTGGTGATAGAGAACGTAAACAGCGGTGTAGAAGAGGTATTGAAACATACAACGTTAGAGGATCTTGTGCAGCTGTTTCGACAGTACCAAAAACAAAATATGTATTATATATGAGCCTTTGACTACGAATGCCAAACAATATATGAAAAAGCAGGCAGGTAGCCATGTAGCCCCCAATCGCTGTGCAAAAAATACGTCGTTCGTATTTTTGCACAGCGATTTTCGTGTAAAGCGATTACGTTCCTTCGCGTAGAAGGTCAAGATAATCTGTATAGTTAAATATCCTGCTTCGTTGTTCGGTTTTGTTTTGCACCAAAATCCCCTCATCGCAAAGCTTTTTGACAGCCGACGAAACCGTATTAAAGGAGAGTTTTTTTGATTTTATCCACCGCGTTTCGGGCGGATTCCAAAACCGCTTGCAGAAAGAATTTGACCCATTGCTCATAACAAACTCTTTTGCGTCTCATAGGGCAGAACGAAAAAAGAGGAACAAAGAGCTATATATGTTTAGCACTAGAAAGCAATAAAATAAACTCCCAAAGTATTTTTACCTTGGGAGAAATCTTCAAACTTACTTGGAAGATAGTTTAGAACAATTAATAATTTTGTTAAGAAAGTACACCGGTACTGCTGCATGTTAAAGTGGCTGATTGTGTGATAGAGCCTACAGCAACGGAAGCAAGATACTGTGTTCCTTTTGCACTGGCACGTGCTGTAGTTCCACTTCTGCTGGATGTTTTATCACTTACTTTCCAAGATGGTGAGTATAATGTGGCAGAAACAGATGCACTGGTACATGCTGTGGTACTGCCATATGTAAAGCTGCCGGTTACCGTAACGGACCATAGTGAAGTCCCACTGCTTGATTTATATGTTATAGTTTTACTTCCGCTACGTGTGGAAGCACGTAACAGGGGTAAACCATCGTTTTGGGCAGTTTCAATAGTAGTGACAAAATAGCTTCCATCTTCCAAATACTCTACAGTCTTAGTAATACTCCTATCAGTGGCATTTGTAATCAAAGTACTTCCGGTGAGCAATGATAAGCTTAGTAAAACACATAATAGCTTTTTCATTGAATTTCCTCCACTTATAACTTTCAATCATGATATTGTATCGAAGTTTCCTTCACAGCCGGAATAGTTTCTTGAAACTTAAGGTAAGCTTTATGAAAATAGACTTTCCCAATTATTAAAAAAATGATAAATATGACAGTGATACTGATACACATTATGCGAATGTGTTTAGAACGTAATAACTGCTTTCTTAAATATTCAGGCTTCAAATTGGAAATATACTCACTCATAATATTTGTAGGGGTTCCAAATTCTTTTTCCAAGTCAGAAAAACGGACATATTCAAAACTCTGGGTGTATTCGGCGATACTGCTTTTCAAATCTTCAAAAAAACGCTTTTCATATGGACCATAAACAGGAAATAGGGAACGTATGGTATTTTGATATTTTTTTCTTTCATTCATGATGAATTTGCCTCTGGTTTAAAATTTAGTAAAAGCTGGATTCCTTTATTGACCCTGTAATAATCCCCTAGAAGTTCTTGGAGATAATCAAGACCTAGTGGTTCTAAATGATAATATACACGTGTTAAGCGTTTTCCTACTTGCTTTTTGTAATCGGTTATGCATCCTTTATCTATCAATCTGTATAAAGTGGGATACATAGAACCTTCCGGGACAACTAAGATCTCATTTGATCGTTGCTTAATCAATTGAGATAACTGGTAACCATAGAAATCACCTTCTTTTAAAAGATGCAAAATAAGCATCTCTACAGAACCTTTTTTAAAATTGTCACGGTTAGCCATGTTTGCCTACCTTCGTATAGTATATTTAAAGAATTAAGTATACTATATCATAAATATAATAATAAGTAAATACTATATTTATCTAAATAGTTATTGACAAAAATGATTATATGGTCTATGGTATAGGCAAATATCATTTCTGGGCGAGAGGATATTATGTAGACACAGTTGGAATCAACCAGGTGAAATGCCACAAAAAAATATTGGATTGATGTTTGATGCAATATTTGGAGATAAAGTTGGAAAACAAAAGTAATTGTGTTAATCAATAAATTTGCTTTTTAAGGAGGTGATGCTTAATGAAGTCTTAAAAATGTCTACATAAAACCAAAGTCGAAGAGTTTGCCGATAGGAGGAAAAACGAATGATAGTGATCAATATGCGTATTTTAGATCCATTACTCATTAGTGGCTGTTGGTGGAAAAGTAAACGTGAAAGGATACTACTGCCCATGATTAAATAAAGTGACTCTATTAAAAAGGACCTATGGCTACATCATAGACCAGATGTGGGTTGCAAGAATTGTATGCTGCCCACATTTGGCCTAAATGAATCAAAACGGAAAGATGGGGATTTATGAAAAAAATATATTTGTGCTTGGCAGCATTTTTTATATCAGGAGTGTTGCTTGCCGCATGTGGAAAAAATGCAGATCTTATGAATCGGATTGATGACAGAGAGAAAAATGAAACAAACGAGAAAGCAAGCAAAGAAACAAATGGGCAAGACATTCAATCTTTGGAAACGATTCATTTTCCAAGGGAATATAAAAATGTAATCAAAAACGTGACTTTTGACACTGTTTTAGTGATTCCCGAAAATCTTGAACAGAGCCAATTAAAAAAAAGTACCGCCATTGTCCAGATGCCGGATGCCACTAAGGCCATAGAGCTGTTTGCATCCGGGAAAAAGGTTTTAGAGAGCGATAAAAACAAAGGCACTGGAGATAATGGGACAACATATGATACTCTATATAATACATATGAGGATGGATCAGCCATATATGTAGACACGAATTTTGGCTATTCTACACCTTTTGAAGACAAAATCCGAACTGTTTTTCGGCTAGATGGAGAACTGGAGCCTACTGAAAGTCAATTTTCAAAAGATAAAAACTTTGCATTTTTGAATGCAGAACAGGCTTTTTTTAAAATCAGGGAATCAATGAATCATATTGGATATGAATTGTCAGATTGTAGCTATGATTATTATGCTTTGGAACATCAGGTATTGGAAAAACAAACATTACAAAAAGACGACTTTAAGGAAACTGAAACATCAAAGTGGAACGACCAAGATGACTCCTATTATTTTTTTGGCGAACAGATGCACCAAGGGATCCCTGTATATTATGGGATGCGGGACTTTCCACAAGATGATGAGAACCAGCGGCCTATTCAGGCGATTTATTCTGCAAATGGGATTGAGATGCTGCGTTTGAACGCCTTATATCGTTTTCAAACGGGGGAGGAAGCTGTTTCATTATCAGATTTTGAAACCATAGCCACCAATGTGGCTAACAAGTATGGAAATTTACTGACAAGCGCCGCCTATCAGGTAAAGAGGGCAAAGCTCTATCAGATTCCAGTGAAAAGCGCAACAGGGGAGTATGAGGTTAAAATTGGATGGTTTTTGGAAATAGAGGAAAGCGGATTCGATAAAGAGATGAATACAGACTATGTGTTTACCCTCTATACGTTTGTGGATGCCCAAACCGGAGAGGAGATAATTCTATGAGCGCAGAACAAGGATTTGGATATATCAAAACGGATATCATGCGCTCTATGAGAAGGAAAAACCTGATCCCGTCAATCCTTGGAGTAATACTTGTTCTGATTTTTTCTGTGGAAAATACGCTATATGCAACGGGGTCGGTTTTATATGTTTTCACCAATTCCACTGATAGGATAGGATTTATGATCACGTTTGTTTTTTGCTCTTATGCCTATGGCACTAGCTTTAGCGAGGACTTGGAAAGTTCCTATATCCGATATGCCCTAATCCGGGGGAATTTAAAAAGATATGTATGTTCCAAGGTTATAACAATCCTTTTCCTATCTATTTTCGTAATGGTAGTTGGCTGTTTGCTATTTGCATTCTTATGCCGGATCTGGCTTCCATGGCATGACCCATATGCGAAGGAAAATGTCATTGCCTCATCCATGTTCGCAGTTTTGATTGAACATAACATGGTGGTGCCTTGGATTTTCCTCTTTGGGTTTCTTCGTGGTATTTGTGCAGGTGTTTTAACCCTGATTTCCTCTTTGGCATCTTTGTTTATTACGAACAAAATGTTGGTGCTGGCGATGCCCGCCCTTGTCTATCAATTGACGACCGACTTATTCACCGGCATATTTAGCGAACTTGATTTCCTTGGATTTTGGATAACATTCGATTTGCAAAAAAGCATCTTCTACAATGGGATGCATTCTTTTCTGTGGGCTGTTTTCTACGCTTTATTGCTTTCCTGCATGATGGGAATTGCCATATATAAAAAGATTGGGGAAAAAATATGAAGTGTTTTGTCATGTTTTGCAAGTATGCAAGGCAGGTTTTAATTTATAAGCTTTGGAGTGTGAAAACCGCTTCACTTTTACTATTACAACTTTTCATTAACTACATTTATTGCAAACCGCTTATCGAGTTCTCAAGCGAGGTACAACACGGAGTAACTCCTTTCGTATTCCCCTTTATGGTGTCAAACATCTATTACTTGGTTTTGTTCATGATAGGCGTAATCTATTATTTTTCTGATGTTCCGTTTATGCAGTATCAAAATATGTATCAGGTGATCCGAACGGGAAGAAAGAAATGGGTACTGGGCCAAGTATTTGGCATTATCGTACAATCCTGTATTTTAATGGCGGCGAACATCACAATGACGATATTGTGCCTAAGCAATCACTTGGTTTTTTCTGGCGAGTGGGGAAAAGTATTGAATACAGTCGCCCTAACCAATGCCGCGGGGCAGTTTGGATTCCTCTTTGAAATTTCTTATGAAGCGATGACATTATTTCAACCACTGGAATTGATGGCTTTAACCTTTGTCTTTGGATGCTTGGTTTTAAGTTTTACTGGTTTACTGATGTTTGCCATAAGCTTGTTTGCAAACAGGACAATAGCAACGGCAGTAGCGACAGGCATGGCGGCAATGATTTTTGTGGTGGAAAACGCATTGCCCCAGTATACATTGGCAGTAAGCAGGATTGTCCCTATGAGCTGGCTTCGTGTGGTGAAAATGGGGGCAAAAGAGCATGGAAGCTTTATTTTGCCGCCTTTTGGATATATGTTGTTTGTGTTGCTGGTTTGTGTATCCTTGCTTTGCGTTGCCATATATTGGAGGATTCGTTATGTGGAGCTGCAATGGAATAAGGAAGATTGAATGAAAGGAGATGAATATGGGGCAGAACATAATTAAAGTAGAAGGGGCATACAAATCCTTTCGGGAAAACATGGTGTTAAAAGATGTTTCTTTCACCTGCGAAAGTGGAAAAATATATGGAATCGTCGGACGAAATGGTTCGGGGAAAACCGTATTGTTCAAATGCATATGCGGATTTTACAAATTGGACAAGGGAAACATCCTGGTGAATGGGGAAAGGATGGGAAAAGAGATTGATATGCTGACAAATGCAGGCATCATTATTGAAGAACCAGCATACTTGAGAAAATTCAGCGGTTATCAAAATCTTAATTTCCTATATCAAATTAAAAACAAAAAAGACAAAGGGAAATTACAGGAAGTCATGCGTAAGGTAGGCTTGGATCCTTCCTCTCGTAAACAAGTGGGGAAATATTCTCTTGGAATGCGTCAACGACTTGCTTTAGCGCAGGCGACAATGGAGGAACAAGAAATACTAATTCTAGATGAACCAATGAACGGACTGGATAAAGAAGGAGTTAAAGACATGAGGGCATTCTTTGAAAATCTGAAAAAGCAGGGGAAATTAATTTTGCTGGCGAGCCATAACAAAGATGACATTGATGTTTTGTGTGACGAAGTCTTTGAAATGGAAAAAGGGGAACTGCTCGTGAAGGACGAAAAAGGAGCACGATTGTAATCTATAAATATATAAAAAAACAAGCAGGTTGCTATTTAGGCTCAAAATAGCTGTGAAAAATACACTTCGTTTGTGTTTTGCACAGCTATTTTCGTTCGCTCAAAGCCATCCTTTTTTGATTAAAAACGAAGAAGGGGATGACTTTTTTTCGTTTTCTTGGTACAATGATAAACAGACTTTAGCTCTTTTAATACATGCAAAGTGAAATTTTGGAGAACGGAACATATACGAAAAAATTTTCGGTAAAGAGGGAATATATCAATGGAAAAATGGGTAGTCATGGCTAAAAGGGCAGACTTTACAGGAATAGGGGAAATGTTTCGGATCGATCCGGTAGTTGCGCGTATCATTCGTAATCGGGACATTGTGGGGGAAGAGGCAATTCGAGAGTTTCTTTATGCTTCGGTAGAACACTTGCATGATCCAAAACAGATGAAGGATATGCTATGTGCAGTGGATATTTTGATGGAAAAAATAAAGACAGGGGAAAAAATAAGGATTATCGGCGATTATGATATTGACGGGGTGCAGGCAACCTTTATTTTATTATCGGCTTTAAAAAGGTGCAATGCTGTTGTTGATATGGTGATACCATCGCGGATTGCAGATGGGTATGGAATCAATGACCGCCTTATTTTAGAGGCAAAAGAGCAGGGAGTCGATACGCTCCTTACTTGTGATAATGGGATCGCGGCGCACAAAGAAATCGAACATGCAAAAGCGCTGGGATTAACGGTGATTATAACGGATCATCACGAAGTCCCCTATGAAGAGGTGGAAGATGGAACAAGAACCTACCTTGTGCCAAATGCAGATGCAATTGTAAACCCAAAGCAGCAAGACTGCCCCTATCCATTTAAAGGGCTATGCGGAGCGGCAGTTGCATTTAAACTGGTTCAAGTGCTTTATGAAAAACAAAAGTTGCCAAAGCAAGAGGCATTTGCCTTTTTAGAATCGGCGGCATTTGCAACGATAGGCGATGTCATGGATTTGACTGGAGAAAACAGAATTATTGTAAAAGAAGGGATGAAATATCTGCAAAATACCAAAAACAAAGGATTGTATGCATTGATGCTGCAAAACAAACTAGAACCAGAGCAGATAAAAGCCTATCATATTGGATTTATATTAGGGCCCTGTTTAAATGCAAGCGGTAGATTAGATACTGCAAAACGTGCCCTAGAACTTTTAGTGGCCAAAGAGGAAGAGCAGGCGGCAATCCTTGCGAAGGACTTAACAGACTTAAACGCAAGCCGTAAGGAATTGACAAGACAGGGGGTGGAGGCCGCTATCTTGCAAGTAGAAAAAACTTTGAGTGAGAAGCCAAACGAAGAATCAGAAGGGAAGCCAAGCGAGGAATCGAAAGGGAAGCCAAGCGAGGAATCAGAAGGGGAATTTCGCGGGCTTGATAAGGTTCTAGTGCTCTATTTGCCGGACTGCCACGAAAGCTTGGCGGGAATCATTGCAGGCAGAATCCGCGAACGATATCATCGGCCTGTTTTTATATTGACAAAAGGCGAAGAGGGTGTAAAAGGTTCCGGGCGTTCCATTGAAGGCTACTCTATGTATGAAGAAATGACCAAATGCAAAGAATTGTTTCAAAAATATGGAGGGCATAAAATGGCGGCCGGATTGTCTATGGAAGAATCAAATGTGGAGTCATTTTGTAGGCGGCTCAATGAATTAACTACGTTGCGTGAAGAGGATTTGATCCCAAAAGTAAAAATTGACGTGCCTATGCCGATAAGCTACATAACAAAGCAACTGATACAAGAAATGCAGATATTAGAGCCATTTGGCAAGGCGAATGAAAAGCCTGCTTTTGCGGACAAAAACATAGAACTGCTATCGCTAAGTATCATCGGTAAAAATAATAACGTTTGCAAAATGCAGATAACAGATAGCAAAAATACGTTTATGGAAGCACTTTATTTTGGGGATACCGATGCATTAAAGGCGTACATAGAAGAAAAATATAAGGAAATAAATCATAGGAACCTTGTGGATAAAAGTCAGATCCATATTCCAATGTCGTTTGTCTATTATCCGCAAATCAATGAATACAGGGGAAATACAACACTTCAGATTGTCGTGAAATATTACTGTTAGTGGCGCTATTATTCATAGAAAGTTGCCACGAAGTTACTTTTGTGTTCTCGTGCTTTCTTTTGTTGTGTTTTTATTATGCAAACCCATTGCATAATAATGGAAAAAATTGTAGAATAAAACGGTAGCCGTGTGAGGATAAGGCTCATAAAGGGAAGGAAGTTTATAAAATGTTTCATTTTAGAAGGAAAAAAGATGTAATAGCGGAAATAGAAAAGCGGTTAATTTCAAAGCAAACGCAACTTGACTACTATGCAGAAGTTATGGCAGAAGTTTCTGAAAGGCAGGAAGAAGCCGCAACATGTTTTCAAAATGCAAACCAATATCAGTCCGAAATGGAACGCCAGCTTGCAATAACAGCAGAGGCATTAAATATTGCTTTTGATGAAAGACGAGCAATGTTGCAAGAGGAGGAGGACGTTGTCCAAAGTTTGGCACAAGTAAGTCACAATATGGAAGAATCAGATGAATATTATGGCGATTTTGTGGAACAGATAAGAGAACAGAATAGTAAAATGCAGTTGACAGTCTACAGCGGAGCGAAAGAATTTGTCCAACGTATTCTAGATGAGATAGGCGGAATACAAAAGGTGGCTACACAAATGAACAGTTTTGCAAACCGGATGGGCGTAATATCTTTAAATGCAGCAATTGAAGCAGGACGGATGGGCGATAAAGGTAGAAAATTTGTAAATTCGGCAGAAGAAGTACGTAATTTTTCTGAAAAATACCAAGTAGCAGCAGAAGAACTGTCAAAGCAGGCAGAACAGATATGCTCAAAACTGAATGCACAGCAAGAGCAGGTGTGTCAAATGAATGAAAGCACGAAACAGATGATGAAAGATTTATCAGACCAGATTAAACAGATAGAACAGTCAGAAAAGCTGGAATGTGCGAATCAGTTAAAGAAAATAAGTGAAACGATGAATGCGGCGGCACAAAACAATCAGCATTTATTGAAAGAAATCATTACCGCTTTAAATGCGTTGGAATTGGCAAATGAACATTTCCACAAGGAACAAAAGGCAGTAGAATCATTGGAATACCAGCTTCAATACATGAAAAGCCAACTAGAAGCATTGCGGCAAAGTTCAAGGGAGTGAATAGAGGTTTATAGGAGCGAATAAAAATTCAAAGGAATGAATAAAAATTCAAAGGAATGAATGAAAGTTTATAGGGGCGAATGAAAGTTCAAAGGGATGAATAAAAATTCAAGGGAGTGAATAAAAGTTTATAGGAGTGAATAAAAGTTTATAGGAGTGAATGAAAGTTTATAGGAGTGAATGAAAGTTCAAAGGAGTGAATGAAAGTTCAAAGGAGTTGAGTTAATATGAAAAAATATTTGAAACAAATAATTTACATTCTACTAATGTTTGCGTTGCTGCTACCTCCGCTTACAACAGCATTTGCATCTGAAGCGGAAGAGGCCCAAAGTGCGGATAATGCAACGAATGAAGCAAAAAAAGAGCCACAAATCAATGATCCGGCTGGCACCGAAATAACCCCGGAAGCGACCGATGCCGAAATAACCCCAGAAGCGATCGATACCGAAACATCCTCGGAAGCGACCGACGCCGAAACATCTCCAGAAGCGACCGGCGCCGAAATGAACCCAGAAGCGACCGACACCGAAACGCCTCCGGAAGCTACCCAAAAAGAACTTGAAGAGGAGGGCGAGGTAACAGAGCCAATTACAAAGGCAGATAAGCCATATCTTGCATTAGGGGCAAATCTATCGGAGGAACAGCGTACGGTCGTCTTAAATCTACTTGGCATAAATCCACTTGAACTTGCGGATTATGATGTTATTTATATTACAAACGAAGATGAGTATAAGTATCTTGGCTCGTATATCTCAGCGGAAAAGATTGGGAAAAGATCACTGTCTTCTGTCCTTGTTGTAAAGAGGGGGCAGGGGAATGGCATTAATATTACAACAAAGAATATTTCCTATTGTACCATTGGCATGTATAAAAATGCACTGATTACTGCTGGCATTATAGACGCGGATATCATTGTAGCAGGACCTTTTCCACTATCCGGCACAGCGGCCCTAGTAGGGGCATTGAAAGCATATTCTGTTATGACTGGAGAAGAGGTATCGGAAAAGAGTATGGATGCGGCGTTAAATGAGCTTGTATTGACAGGCGACCTTGCAGGCCATCTTGGAGATTCTGAAAAAGTAGAAGAACTGATTGCTTATGTAAAGCAACAGATTGTAGAAAATAAACTGGAGTCGGACGAAGAAATCCAAAAGGCAATTGAGGACGCATGCGACGAGTTTGGTATTACGCTAACAGAAGAGGAAACGCGACAGCTTCTTCAACTGATGAAGAAAATAAGTGAGCTGGATTTAGATCTGGATACAATTATGAACCAAGCAAAGCCGCTATATGATAAACTTTCTAAGCTAAAAGATTCAGATGGCTTTTTCGGTAAGATTGGAGACTTCTTTTCTAGTATAATAACGGCCATTTCAAATTTTCTGAAAGGTTTATTTTAGAGTTCAATTTAGAATTTACGTTTAAAAAAACTAATCAGTTTTTCAAATTTAAGGGAAGAATTTTGAAGCTTCCGCACTTTTATACGGTTATCTTCGCTAAAGCCAACTAGGATTGCGTGGTTTGCTTCTGCAAGATAATCAATGATACCATCGATATCGGACTTCATATTTTTAGGGCAGTCAATATGCAGATGCTTGTTTGCTGTAATATGAAGCGTGTAGGATATACTAAAGTGATACCAGAAGATTTTATGCAGGGTGGAGTGCTTATAAATCCACAGCATTTCCTGTATTGGTACAATCGCAATTCCATAGCTTGCAAGTTCAATAAAAAAATGTTCGGTAATGAACATATCTTCCGTGGCAAGCTGCGGCAAGGTGGCAAGTTCTACTTCTGCCAAAAATAGAAGCTTTGATGGCTTGCCAAACCGGCCCAACTGCTGACATGGCGGCGACAGTATGGGGAATAAAATGTATATCGTATAAAGGATGAGATGTAGGAGTGCATAAAGCCCGGTCAAAGAGTATACGGCCATTAAAAGCAGATTGGCAATACTTTTGTAGGCCGGTTCACTAATAAAATAGGGGGAAACCTTGCCGGAAATCCCGGACATCGTCCAAGTAAGATCAGAGGCGATTTGCCCTAATACTTGTTCAAATGCTTGGCCTTCCTTTAAAATACATCCGCTTATCGTGGCTTTTTCAATAAGGGGCAATCCGGACTCACTGGTTTTTGTGGAAAGCAGTACAATGACAACGTGATCCTCCCATAAGGTGTAATAATAGTATCCGGCTGTGATGCCAAAGTTGGTATTTGTATATCCGGTAAAATATAGATCATGAAAAACTGCACGTACATAGGAATCCCCATTTTCATACATAGTTTTTAGCGCAGAGCCATTCGCTATTTCCTTTGGAAATAATATGTCCGGTATGGAAAGGGGAAAGGTTAATAGTGCTAATATAATGAAGTAAATAAGTGGGGGAAGCAGCCTGCGCCTGTAGACCATGCGGATGCTGTTTGAAATATGCTGCTTGTCGTTGTCTGCCATAAGAACTCCTCTTAAACGAATTGCTCTATCGAATAGAACGTTTGTCATCACTTAGCTGGTATCACTCTTATATTTTAGATGACTTCTATAGTCAAAATTAGTATACCTGTTTTTATATTTTTACGCAACGTTCATTTTTGAAAGGACACGATAACTTGTTATGACGAAATAGCTGCCAAGTAATTATAGACAGGAAGGTATAAGGGTATGAATAAGTTTGTAGAATCGATAGTTCCATATTGGAAATTTCCGAAAGACTTAGCGTTAGCAGCGGGTAGCGTAATTGAATATAGGGGAAATAATTATAATTTTTTCATACCCTTGCAGATACTTACAATCAAAGAAGATGAATTGGCGATAAAGCTAAGGAAAGATATTAATAGCGTGATAAGCTGCAAGAAAGATTGTAATGGCGTGATTCGGGCGAACGGAAAAGATGTTGAATTGGATCAATGTAGAAGCTTTTACATTAAATTGTTAAATGGCACGACGATACGAAAAGGGGATTCCATAGAAATCATCAGAGAACCAAAAGGATTAAAAGTAATCATCATTGCGGAAGTATCTAAAATAGAGGAGAATAGGGTAAAGGTGAATATGCTGGGCGAAGAATTTACACCTACCGGTACTTACACTTGGCTTGAATTAGAACGGGATTCATCTGTAACTTCTATAAAAAAGTTGGAAGTTTTGAGGAAATGAAAATGCAGGAACGTAGTAAATCTGAACCTTATGAGGAATTTGCACAGGTATATGATCTGTTTATGGATGATGTCCCCTACAAAGATTGGGCCGTTTATCTTACCGGCCTACTGGCAGAATATGGCATTACAGATGGCATTCTTTTGGAGCTGGCATGTGGAACAGGAAAACTGACAAGGATTTTAGCAGGGCAGGGGTATGATATGATAGGGATTGACTATGCACAAGAAATGCTTGAGATAGCTAGGCAGCAGGCAACCGGCGACGAGGAAATCCTATATCTTCATCAGGATATGCGTGAATTTGAACTGTATGGTACCGTACGTGCCGTTGTCAGTATTTGTGATTCTATGAATTATATTTTAAAAGAGGAAGAGCTGCTTCAGGTTTTTCGACTCGTGAATAATTATTTGGATCCAAGGGGGATCTTTATATTTGATTTAAACACAATCTATAAATATAGGGAAGTACTTGGAGAAGCAACGATTTGTGAGAATCGGGAGGAAGGAAGCTTTATTTGGGAAAATTTTTATGACGCAGAAACAAATATCAATGAATGCGACCTAACTCTTTTTATAAAGGGAAAACAGGGGCTGTACCATAAATATGAAGAAACCCATCAGCAAAGGGGATATTGCCTTTCTACCATCCAAGAACTGCTAAGTATGGCAGGCATGGAATTTATTGCAGCGTATGATGAACGATCTAAAAATCCACCGAAAGAGAAAAGCGGGCGGATTCACATTGTCGCAAGAGAACATGGAAAATGAATGTTTTGGCATATATGATTGAACATTAGTAGTTCAATCATCAGATTTACGGCACGAAAAGATGTGCCTTTTATCAGAACTTGCACTGCAACTTCTGATAAGCTATATTTAGGAACAAAATGATTGGAAGGGACGGTTTTCGATGAATCTTTATGAAAAATGTGTGCAGGATGAGCTTGCAAAATGGCGTAATGAGATTTATAAAAGCGACAATCTGGTGGAACGCACTTCAAAAGCAATACAGAAAAAAACGAGTAGGCTCATTCCACAAAAAGTTCAAAACATGCTCACGCAGACCATTGAGAAGCTCGTGGAAACCGTGATATTTGGATCTGGACTTTTAACAGTTTACGAGGATACGCATGATCTATCCCTTGCAGAACGTGATTTTTTGGTATTGCGGCAATTTAAGGCCTATAAAAAAGCTGCCATAGCAGGCGGATTTGGTATTGGGATGGGAGGAATTCTAGTCGGACTTGCGGACTTGCCTGTACTGATCAGCATAAAGATAAAGTTTTTATTTGATTGTGCAAAATTGTATGGCTATGATACGGATTTGAAAAGTGAGAGAATGTTTATTTTATATATCTTTCAACTTGCATTTTCGAGCCGTGCCCACCGCGTAGATAGTTATAAGGTAATTGAAAATTGGGACGGGCAGCCGATGGACGAAGTAAATTGGGAACGATTTCAAATAGAATACCGCGACTATATTGATTTTGCAAAATTGCTGCAATTAGTACCGGTCATAGGAAGTGCAGTCGGTGCAACCGCAAACAACAGCCTGATGAAGCGTCTGCTTGTAAATGCGATGAATGCATATCGTATGCGGTATTTAAAGCAAAACGAGGAATCAAAAGTAAAAATCGACGATTGCTTGCTTTGACTTGCTATTGCGGTATTTAAAGCAAAATGAAGAATCAAAAGTAAAAATCGACGATCGCTTGTTTTAACTTGTTAGCTGGAATAGCATAAAAACTACCAATTGTGGGAGGGCTTTGGATGGCTGCTTTTACCTATATACTTCATTGTGCAGACGGCACGTTTTATACAGGCTGGACCAATAATCTGGCTTTGCGGCTTGTGAAGCATCAAAATGGAAAAGGCGCGAAATATACGAGAGCGCGGCTTCCTGTTTATCTGGCATATTGGGAAGCGTTTGAGAACAAAAGCGATGCTATGCGGCGCGAGGCCGAGATTAAAAAGTATCCAAGGAAACAAAAGCTAGCCTTGGTGGAAACCATGGGCAAAGATTTGACAGGAATTACTGGATAGGGTTCGTAGGAATAAAATGAATAAAGAGCATAGAATCAAAACCCGTAGGAATAATAATGAATAGAATCATAGAATCGAAATTCAGAGGAGTTCATATGATAGATTATATTGTAAGGGGGACGGCCGCGAATGGCCAAATCCGTGCATTTGCGATTACATCAAAAAATTTAGTAGAAAAAGCGCGTATTGCCCATAATACAAGCCCGGTCATTACGGCGGCATTAGGGCGGCTTTTGTCCGGTGCGGCGATCATGGGCATTATGATGAAAGGCGAAAAGGATATCCTAACCGTACAAGTAAAAAGCGAAGGACCGGTCAAGTCTATCACGGTAACGGCCGATTCAAAAGGAAATGTGAAAGGATATCCGCAAGTACCGGATGTGATCCTTCCCGCAAACGCAAAGGGAAAACTAGATGTTGCAGGTGCAGTGGGCATAGGCATTTTAAATGTCATAAAGGATATGGGGTTAAAAGAGCCATATGTGGGACAGACTGTATTACAGACAAGTGAAATTGCAGAAGACCTTACGTATTACTTTGCAACTTCGGAACAGACCCCTTCAGCCATAGGGCTTGGTGTGCTGATGAACCGAAATAACACCGTAGCGCAGGCAGGGGGATTCATCATACAATTAATGCCGTTTGCCGATGACGCATTGATAAAAAGGCTAGAAGAAAACGTTGCGAAAGTTACATCGGTGACTGATTTATTGGAAAAAGGAGCTACTCCCAAAATGCTCCTTGAAAAAATATTAGGGGAGTTTGGCCTTGAAAATTTAGAACAGGTCCCTACACAATTTAGCTGTAACTGTTCAAAAGAACGTGTTACCAAGGCCATCATAAGCATTGGGAAACAAGAAATCCGGGAAATGATTGATGATAACAAGCCAATTGAGGTAAAGTGCCATTTTTGCAATACAAACTATGAATTTTCACCGGAAGAGCTAAAGGAGATTGTAACGTGGAATTAGGATTTATAAAAGTGGCGGCCATTACGCCGAATGTGAAAGTGGCTGACCCTATCTATAACAGTTTGCGTATTTGTGAAAAAATAGACGAGGCGATGAAAGAGGGGGCGATGGTGCTTGTATTTCCAGAGCTATGCATTACCGGATACACCTGCCAGGATTTATTTTTACAAGAAGTGCTTTTAAAAGAGGCAAAGGTGCAGCTTATGAAAATAGCGGCACATACAGAGGGGAAAAATGGAATCGTCTTTGTAGGCCTGCCTTTTTCTTATGGTGGAAACCTTTATAATGTTGCAGCCGGAATTAGTGGGGGGCGTGTACTTTGCCTCGTTCCGAAAGTACATATTCCAAACTACAATGAATTTTACGAGGCAAGATACTTTACAAGCGGAATGAAAGAGCCGGTTTTGGTCGAATTGGAAAAACCGGATGATCACCAAATGGTACCTATGGGCACCAATCTGCTCGTTAGCGCAGAATCTATGCCGGAACTTAAAATTGCAGCGGAGCTATGTGAGGATCTGTGGGTGCCAAATCCACCTAGTATTTCCCATGCACTAGCCGGAGCAGATTTGATTGTAAACCTATCTGCCAGCGATGAAGTGACAGGCAAGGATAGGTACCGAAGGGATTTAGTAGCGGGACAGTCGGCGAGGCTTCTTTGTGGCTATATTTATGCAAGCGCAGGGGATGGGGAATCTACCCAAGATGTCGTTTACTCCGGGCATAACCTGATTGCGGAAAATGGGACAATATTGGCACAGTCAAAACGCTTTTGCAACGAAACGATTTACTCGGAGATTGATGTGATGCGCCTACAGATAGAACGCAGGAGAATGACGACCTATAGAGAGAATCAAAACTACATTTCGATTCCATTTTCATTAAAGCCGGTTAAAACAACACTCACTCGTTTCGTAAATCCTGCCCCCTTTGTTCCGGGCGAGCAGGCAGAGCGTGAAAAACGCTGCGAGGAAATTTTATCCATACAGGCGATGGGCTTGAAAAAACGATTGGAGCATACAGGCTGCCGTTGTGCCGTTGTGGGTATTTCCGGAGGGCTGGATTCCACACTTGCACTGCTTGTAACGGTAAAAGCATTTGCGTTGCTAGCGCTTGACCCGAAGGGGATTCAAGCGGTGACAATGCCCGGATTTGGGACAACGGACCGCACGTATGACAATGCGGTCAGCCTTGTAGACAGACTTGGCGCAACACTTCGAAAAGTGGATATAAAACAAGCGGTGCAAATCCATTTTCGCGATATTGGACACGATGAAACCGTCCATGACGTAACCTATGAAAATGGACAGGCAAGGGAACGCACTCAAATTTTGATGGATATTGCAAATCAAGAGAACGCACTGGTGGTAGGAACAGGCGACCTGTCTGAATTAGCCCTTGGTTGGGCGACCTATAACGGCGACCATATGTCGATGTACGGTGTAAATGCTTCGATCCCAAAGACTTTAGTGCGCCATCTTGTACGCTATTACGCAGACACGTGCCAAGATGAACCAAAGCATCAAGGAGAAGCGACAAAAACGCAAGATGAACCGGGAAAGCATCAAGGTGAAGTGGCCAAAGATCAAGCTCAAACATTAAGGGATGTGCTATTAGATATATTAGATACCCCGGTCAGCCCGGAACTTCTCCCCCCAAAAGAGGGAAAAATTTCCCAGAAAACAGAGGATATTGTTGGTCCCTATGAACTTCATGATTTCTATTTGTATTACGTGATGCGCTTTGGATTTTCACCAAAAAAAATATATGCTCTGGCCTGCCATGCATTTGCAGAAACCTATGAGAAAAAAATTATTGTAAAATGGCTGACTGTTTTTGTGAAGCGTTTCTTTAGCCAGCAATTTAAACGATCCTGTCTGCCGGACGGGCCTAAAGTTGGTACCGTAGCAGTTTCGCCAAGGGGGGATCTGCGTATGCCAAGTGATGCAAGTCCTCGTATTTGGCTAGCGGAACTTTTAAACCTTTCGGATCACCGGTAACCAAAAAGCCGGATACGATAGGGGCAAGATAACCGCTTTAGATGACCGTTGTAGCGATTGATTGGCGAACAGCGATGGAACAAGAGAACCTTTGGAGGCATATGAAATGTTTGGCTACATTATTGTAAATAAACCGGAAATGAAATTTAAAGAATTTGATTTGTATCAGTCCTATTACTGTGGCTTGTGCCAAACGTTGCGGAGACAATACGGTAAAATAGGTCAGATGACATTAAGTTATGATTTAACATTTTTGACGCTTCTTCTTACCAGCCTATATGAAACAGATACGAAATCAGACGTATGTAAATGTATTGCGCACCCTTTACAAAAACACCCTTATCGGGAAAATAGGTTTAGTGCGTATGCGGCAGATATGAATTTATTGCTTTCCTATTATCAATGTATGGACGACTGGATAGATGAACGTAAGTATTTAAAACGGGCGATGGCATTTTTCTTAAAAGGGAAAATGGGGGAAATCACGAAATGCTACCCCCAAAAAGCAGAAATAGTGGCTACGATGCTAGAACAAATACATAAATGCGAACAAGGGCAGGAGGATAATATTGATCTTGTAGCCGGATACTTCGGGCAGATTATGGGAGAAATATTTGCGGTACAAAACGATGAATGGGAATCGAAACTGCGCCATATTGGATTTTTTCTTGGGAAATACATTTATTTGATGGATGCGTATGAAGACATTGAAAAAGATAGAAAGACCGGCAATTACAATCCACTACGAAAGCTATACCAGACACAGAAATTTGAGCCAGAATGTGAACGTATCTTAACGATGATGATGGCAGAATGTTCAAAAGTATTTGAAAAACTGCCAATTGTTGAAAATATAGAAATACTAAGGAATATATTATATTCCGGTGTTTGGTGCCGTTACGAAATGGTATGCAAAAAGAGAAAGGAAACACAACAAGATGTATGATCCATATGCGGTATTAGGTTTAAGCCGAAATGCGCAAGACGAGGAAGTAAAAAAAGCTTATCGGGCATTAAGTCGCACATATCACCCGGATGCCAATATGAATAATCCCAATCGAGAAAAGGCAGAAGAGAAATTTAAAGAAATCCAGCAAGCTTATCAGCAGATTATGGATGAAAAAGAATATGGCTATTCATCCGGTTATGGAAATAGGCAGGGGAATCAGGGCGGTTATGGAGATTTTGGCGGATTTGGGAGCAGGGGAACGCAAAGCAGGGGAAATGTAGATGAAGATACCACTTATAAGCAGGCGGCAGTGAATTACATACAGAGTGGGCATTATAAGGAAGCTTTGAATGTATTAGCGGGTATGAAGCAGAAAGATGCACAGTGGTACTATTTAAGTGCGATTGCAAATTCAGGTGCCGGGAATAATATCGTTGCATTAGAACATGCCAGACAGGCGGCAAAGATGGTTCCAACCAATGCACAATATCAACAGCTTGCCGCTGGTTTAGAGGGGGGTGAAGACTGGTATCAAGGGCAAAGACAGCCATATGGTACGACAGTTTCCGGCGGAAATGGCTTCTGTTTAAAAATTTTGATTATCAATATGATATGCAACCTTTGCTGTGGAGGCAGTGGGGTTTGTTGTGGCGGACAGCCATATGGAGGCATTTAAGAGGCAGTTGGGGATATACCCTGATCAACCGGTCGAAGTGTCGGATTATTTTTAGATTTATTTTATAGCTCGAACTTCCCATACTAAAAATGTGGATGGCATCTTGAAAACTCTATATTTTTATATGAAAACTTTATATAAAATATGATTATCTTTTCATAAGTTGGTAAATGTCGATATATCCTGTATTTACAAGGATTTTCGGCATTTTCTGTTTGGAAGAGCAATTAGAATATCTTCAATTGGTATTCATAATCAAGTATTGAAAAGAAGATAGATTCCACTTCATAGTTATCGCAACTACAAAGTTTAGCTAAGTCTGCTGGTGTTAGTGCTTCTAAAGAAATAAAATGATTTAACCATCGTTTATTGTCGGCATAAATGTTTCTTGCTTACATTTAGAACAATATAATGGTAAATTTTCAATCACTGTATCTTGTCTTATTTTAATTCTTGTCTTATTACAACACACAGGACAAATAATCTATGTTGTATCATTCATATACTGGTTCCTTTATCTATTCATTTCACCAAGCCAATCAAATGTAGCTGATTCTTCCAAATTTTTAGGCCAGTGTGCACACCAGTTGGAAACGATTGGGTTTTCAACTTTATCAGCATTTGGAGTGTACGGTTTAATATCTAGTATTGGCGAATCTGTATCTGCGTCAATATAAGCAACCGTGATTGCACCATTAACGTCATCAATATTTAAAACATTTACTATAGATACCGCAATTGGATTGGGTCTAATTGGTGAGCGAGTGGCAAAGATTCCTAAAGTATCTGGTGCACTTTTATATGGCTTATCCATAGTTAGTATTTCTCTCATTTCTTTACTATCAAGCCAAAAGTAAATATAGGTAAGGTTTGTGAAAATATAATAGGTCAGGCAATAGTCATCGTACGTTTTCTGGATTACCTTATTTGGTACCCGAAACTCATAGTTCCCATCCCCTAGCCTGCTTTTTATCGTCAACAGCCCCAAGTAATAGAGCAGGGAAATAAAATGGCCGTACGAAAACTGCGTAGACAGCGTAAACGACTGCATCAGCTGTGTAGCCACGCTTTCGCCGTTTATAAGCTTAAGGACGAGCTCCTTTTCCCCTTCGCCTAAAAACAAATCGAACATGCTGGACAGCTTTTCATAGTCCGACATCCTATTCGGATCTGCCATATGATCCGGCCCACAGCCATCATCGGCATAGGCATCCATGTAGGAAAGGATCATGTTGCTGTTAAACATCCGCTTATCCGTTGTATTTGAAAAAGCATACTCGTTGTAGTACTTGGTAAGTAGCCGCATGGTTTCTTCCTTGTCTGGAAGATTGTTTTGTGATGACTCAATTATGCCAGAACGGAATGGTTTATGCTTTTTTTGCCAAAAATATAGAGTTTTCAAAGTACTCACACCTGTTTAGGTGTGAGTACTTTGAGTGTATAAACAAAAAGAGCCGGAGGGTTTTTGTATAATTAGGAAAGTGCACCTATCATACAAAAACCCTCCGGGAGGATCGCACTGCGGTGTATAAGGAAGTTGTTGCTGACGCAACCGCCGCAGGCGGAGAATCCTGCTTGCAGGATTCGTTATTCTTATTTATTGCTTTTTAAACGATGATTTTGGCTGCTTACAGATGGGGCATACATAGTCGTCTGGCAATTCTTCAAAAGGAGTATCGCCCTCATAGGTGTATTTGCATATGGAACAAACGTATTTTCCTTCATCGGATGCCACACCTTTTTCCTGATCTGTGGGAAGATAGGTTGGTGCATTTTTGGGGCTTTTGCCCTTAACCACAGTATGGTAGTAAGAATAGGTCATGGGTACACCATCGGCCATTTCATCCGCATCAATTACTTTTCCTAAAAATACGGTATGGGTGTTGGTTTCCATTTTGTCAATCACTTCACATACGATATAGGCTTTGCACTCCTTATAAATCGGAAGGCCTTGCTTTGTTTCATAAGGGACGGCATCAAATTTATTAACGTCCTTTCCGGATTGGAAACCAAAGTTTCCGATAACGGAAGCATCGGTATTCTCTGATAAAATGGACAGTGCAAATTTTCCGCTTTCCTGTATACACGCATTTGTGTAGTTATTGTGGTTCATGCTGATTGCAATGGTGGCGGGATCCGAAGTAATCTGCATTGCGCTGTTGGCAGTACAACCGGTAGGACGCTCTTTGTCTAGCGTAGAAATGACATATACTCCATAAGATAAATGACGAAAAGCATTAAAATTCATAATTGTTTCCTCCTATACATTGAACACTTGGCGAGGTTTTCTCGAGCCTAGCGTGAAAGCATACCTGGACACTTGGCAAAGTCTTTTTGAGCTTAGTGGCCGTGGTATTTATTCATAAAAATAGGTTGCCTGTGTTGCCACTATAACAGTTTGACCTTTCTATCCGCGAAAAAGAATAGGCAAAGACCTACCTTTATTATAGTTTATACAAAGTAGAAATACAAATGTTTTATGAAAAATTTCAAAAAAATGTATTGACAAATAATACTATACAACATATAATACTAATTAGCAAATAACAATATGTATTAAATAGTAATACAGGAAAAATAGTAATGTGGGTAAAATAGTAATACGAGCTAAACAGTAATACGAGCTAAATAGTAATACGAGTCAAACAGTATTACGAAAATAAATAGTATAAGGAGTGATTATATGGTATTCAATACAGGTGCCGCCCTCTTAGACGCAATCGTACTTGCAGTCGTTTGCAAAGAAGAGGAAGGCACATATGGTTACAAAATCACCCAGGATGTACGGCAGGCAATTGAAGTATCAGAATCTACGCTGTATCCCGTCTTGCGGCGGCTACAGAAAGATGAATGTCTGGAAGTATACGATATGGAATGTGGGGGCAGAAATCGAAGATATTACAAGTTGACAGAACGAGGAGCTGCACAGCTTAATTTGTACAAAACAGAATGGGGAAAGTATTCTTCAAAAATTTCGAGGATGTTTTTGGGAGAGGAGCTAGTATGAACAGGGAAGAATTTATGGCGCAACTAGAGAAGCTGCTGCAGGATATACCACAGGAAGAAAGAATAGAAGCTTTAGTATACTACGGTGGATATTTTGAGGATGCAGGGAAAGGAAACGAGGAAAAAATAATTCGGGAATTGGAATCGCCCCAAAAGGTGGCACAAACCATAAAAGCAGATATGGGAATAGAACAGCCAAATGGGCAAAGATTCACCGGGCAAGAGTTTAAGAAAGACACAAAGGAATATACGGAAAATGGATATCAGGATCAAAGCTTTGCGGATAAGCAAGAGCTTGGGAAACATAAAAGCAAAACAGGCACCGGGACAAAGCAAGATTCACATGATAAGCCGGATCAGGATCGAACCGCTAAAATAATATTGCTTGTGGCGGTAGCAATCCTAACAAGCCCAATATGGCTTGGAATAGGGGCGACTTTGCTTGGAGTAGCAGTAAGTGTGCTTGGTGTAGTGGTTTGCATTTTAGCCGCAGTGCTGATTGTCGTATTTGCATTTTATGTTTGCGGAATCGTATTTATCTGCGTTGGAATAGGTCAGCTGATCGCGGGGGCAATCGCAATTGGACTGTCTGTGGCAGGGACAGGATTGGTATGCCTTGCATTCGCATTGCTTGGCACGGTAGTATGTGTTTGGCTATTTGGGAAATTTTTGCCGTGGTTTATAAAAGGTGTCATAAGCTTGTGTGGCATACCATTTCAGGGAAGAAGAGGGAAGATGGCATAATGGATTTTAGTGGGCAGTGAAAACATATGTTTAAAAATTATTTTAGGGAAGAAGAGGGAAGATGGCATACTGGATCATAGAGGCTGCTGCCGGACATCCGATACCATTATAATACGAATAGAAATTAAAATATCCGCCAAAACGGATAGAGAGGAGTTGGCATGAAGAACTTTACAAGAATATGTTTGATTATCAGCCTAGTCGCCATCATCATTGGCTTTACATCATGCGCCGCAGGTGTGGGCCTTGGATTTTCTTTCAATTCGTTTCAAAGATTGATAGAAAACGATTGGTTTACATTTAACATAGGATATATAGGAGAATCTTTTTATGAGGAGGATGATTTAGAGAACACGTCCGTAAGGGGTGGCGATAACTGGATACAAAATGAAACTGCTTACGATGCAGAAAAAGTAAAATCTTTCGATCTTGAAATTAACGGTGGAAAGATTGTAATAGAAGAAACGCAGGACGAGGAGATTGGTGTAGAGGTAGAGTATCGTAGTATATTTGGAAGTTTTACACGTAACATCAAAAGTGAATTAGACAATCATACGCTCAAAATATGCGATACAAACAAAAGGAAATGGATAAGGCAAAAGAATGCCTATGTGACGATAAGGGTTCCGGAGGGAATACAGTTTAACCGTATTGATATGGAAATAGGTGCAGGTGTCATTCAATTAGATACCTCTTTACATGCAAAGGACATCCATATTGAAGTAGGTGCAGGTGAGCTAATCAGTAAAAAGGTACAATTAACTGCTGATAAATCCTTGAATTTAAGTGTAGGTACAGGCAACGTTTCCTTGTATCATGCCGCAGCGAATAAAATGAAGATCCACAATGGGGTTGGCGAAACGAAAGTGAAGGAAGCGACTGCACAGAAGATATCGATTAATAACGGTGTTGGAAATGTCGATATACGGGTAAGTGGCAAAGAATCTGATTACAGTTATAAAATAAGTGCCGGTATCGGAGGCGTAGAAGTAGGGGACGGCAATCACTTTGGCTTTGGTGCGGATAAAGTAATTAAAAATGATGCAAGCAACGATGTTGAAATTGAATCCGGTATCGGTGCAGTAAAACTATCTTTTAGCAGTGACGAATAAATGAGGGTGAATGGACGAAAGCTACGCAATAGCGACGAATCGTCCATAAATAGAAAGGAGTTTTCTTATGGAACGGAAAAAACTATTTAAATCAAGGAATAATCGGGTATTATGTGGAGTATGTGGCGGATTGGGCGAATATTTTAATGTCGATCCGACAATCATTCGGCTGCTTTTGGTTCTGCTAGCCTGCGGAGCAGGCAGCGGCATAGTTGCCTATCTTGTTGCGGCAATCATTATGCCAGAGGCAGAATATTAGCAAATAGCCACAAGTAACCGGCAAACAATAGCAAATTGTAAAAAGCAGGATGAAGGGAAAAACTTCATACCTGCTTTTCTGCATTCCAAACATCGCCGAAAGCGAAATCTCCGATATTCTGCGTGAAGCAAGGTTTAGAGGGTATCGCTTTCACAGTGCACTTGCTCGGATAATGAATACCCTTGAAATGCTCCGTTCTTTGTAATGGTCCGGCAAACAAAAAGACTTCACATCGTCCTGCGCGTATGATATTGTATAAGAAGATGATTTAGATTGATTGAGTTGAAAATATTTCTGGAGGATAGCTATGGGAGTGACAATCAGCGATATTGCAAAGGAACTAGGGGTATCCATCGCCACGGTTTCTCATGCACTGAATAAGACAAAGTATGTAAATCCGGAATTGGAGAAAAGAATTCAGCAGACTGCTAAGGCAAAAGGATATGTGTCAAAACATGAAGCGAAAGGCCTAAAGTATCGGATGGGCAAAGCATCAGAAATTGCATTGATTGTGCCAAATACGTACAGCATCGTCTATTCCTATTATATCACTGTGCTCACTGAGTACGTGGATAGAGCTGGATATACCTTATTGATTTATTTATCCGAAGGAAATCAAGAAAAAGAAATTCATATAATAGAAGAAATTATTTCAAATAAAAGGACGGCGGGAGTCATTATGGCTCCGTCTTCTACCATTACAAAAAAATATAAGAAACTATTTCAATCCCAAATACCACATGTAATTCTGGAGTCAATTATGCAAAGCGATCATCTAACTTGTGTTGTTTCGGATAATATTGGCGGTGTATCAAAGGGGTGCGAGTATCTGATAAAATGCGGACATGAAAAAATTGCACTTTTATTAGAAGAGCGGCACAATACCATGATGGAAGAACGAAAGATTGGATATCAAAAAGCACTAGAAAACCATGGGATTTCCTATCAGGACGAACTGGTTGTCCGGATGCCGCTCGAAGACGAAGAAGAAACCAAAAGTGCAATTACTAGTATTATAAAAAATGTAATGCCAACTGCTATCGTAGCAGCCGGCAACACTTTGACGTTCATGTGCTTAAAAGTGATAAAAGAGTTAGGGCTGGAATGCCCAAAAGATATATCAGTGGTTGGGTTTGGTGACGATGAGTGGTGTGAGTTGATTGAACCGCCACTGAGCGCATTGACCCAAAATACAGAAGAAATAGGAAAGCGGGCAGTGGAATTATTGCTTAAGAAAATGGAAGTAGATGCCATCGCACCCCAAATAGTACGGGTTCCCATTAAATTAACCATTCGTAAATCTGCACAGAATCTTGTAAAAGGTCCATTCGGGGAGCCCGTAGTGAATCCGGAGCAGAACTTTTTGACAGAAGAAGAGATAAAGGATTTGAAAAAAGAGAGTTATTTGGTTGGAATTTCTTTTCATTATTCAGGAAACTTGTGGACGAGGCTGAATGAACAGGCAATCAAAAATACGTTAAGCACCTTTGGCGTGCGTGTCGCTTCGGTTACCGATGCGCATTTTGATCCAGAACTTCAAAATATACAATTGGAAGGGTTGATGAAACAGCATCTAGATGCTATCATTGCTGTACCGGTAGATGAGATAAAAACTGCAGAAGTATTTAAAAAAATATCAAGTAAAACCAAATTGGTGCTGATTAATAATATTCCCCAAGGGCTGGATAAAGAAGACTATAAATGCTGGATATCAGTAAATGAAAACGAGAATGGGAAAAATGCGGCTAAGATATTGGGAGAGCATTTTGGCGTTCGGAAAAAAGCGAAGATAGGATTGCTAATACATGGTGCATCGTTTCTGGCCACAAAGCGAAGGGACTTTTTTGCAGAACAGACGTTGCGGGAATATTATCCAAATCTGCAAATCGTGGCAAAACGAAATTTCTATACAATGGACAACACTTATGATGTATGCAAAAGAATGGTTCAGGATCATCCTGAAATTCAGGGGCTCTACATTACCTGGGACAGACCTGCCTTAAAAGCAATTGCAGCACTTGAAGATATGGGCAGAACAGATATTGCCATATCGACTACGGATCTTGACTATGAGATTTCATCCTATATTGCGAAAAAAAAGATGATTGTCGGAGTCAGTTCCCAAAGGCCATACGATCAGGGAATTGCCATAGCCAATGCCACAGGTAAAGTACTGCTTGGTAAATATGAAAATAGCTGTATCAGCAATCCACCCTATACCGTAACAAAAAATAATTTAGAAAAGGCATGGAAAGATATACTAAAGACAAAAATGCCTGCCTTGGGAGGTGAATAAATGGGAACGACAATCAAAGAAATTGCAAAAAAAGCAGATGTTTCCATTGCAAGCGTATCCCACGTCCTGAATCAGACAAGGTATGTAAGCCCAAAATTGTCACAAAAGATTCTAGCGGCTACGAATGAGCTAGGCTATGAAGTTAAAAAGGAAAAGAAAAACCATCCATATAAAAAAGGGAAATTATCTGAGATAGCACTTGTAATTCCTGGAGTTTTGAGCGGATTTTATTCTCGGATCATCATGGTTTTATCTTCGTATGCAGCAAAGGAAGGGTATTTGCTTTCGGTTCATTTATCAGGTGATGATTCCGAGAGGGAATGGCATCTGCTAAGAGAAATTATGGTAAATCGTCGAGTTGCGGGTATTATTTTATCAGGTGTCAGCGAAGATAAATCCAGATATAAAAAGTTGCAGGAGTCTAATATACCCCTGCTTTTTTTAGAGCGGGGAATCATGACTGAAAAAGTAAAAAGCATCATTTCCGATAATATGCAGGGGGTTTATTGCGGAACGGAACATATGATTAAATGTGGGCATAAAAAGATAGCGCTGTTGTTAGAGAAGAGCGAGAGCTCTGCAGTAGAAGAACGAAAAGCGGGGTTTTGTAAGGCTCTTTTATCCTATGACATTCCCTACCAGGAAGAGGCAATCGTATATATTGATTTAAATAATTTGGAGGAAGGCAGGAAAATGATTCAAAAGCAACTGCAGCTAAAAGAATATACGGCCATATTTGCAGGAGGGAATATCCTGACATTGCAGCTTTTAAAAGTAATGTCGCTTTTAGGTTTAGACTGCCCGGAGGATGTTTCGATTGTAGGATTCGGTGATGACCAGTGGTGCGAGCTGGTAAATCTGCCTCTCACTATTCTGAAACAAAATGTATCCGAAATGGGATTTAGAGCTATGGATTATATGATAAAGCGGATAAGCGATATTCAGGCAGGGAAAGCATGGACTCTTTGCGGGCTAGAGCGCATTGCCATGGAATTGCAGGTTCGCAACTCTGTCTTAAGCATTGCAAGTGGACCATTCGGAGAGAAGATGGTCTATCCGGAAGAAGAAGTTTTGTCAGAAGAAGAAGCAGAATTATTACAACATGAGGACTACAAGATTGCTATCTCATTTCATTACAGCGGTGATATGTGGACGCGCATTCATGAGCAGGCAATCATCGAAACCCTAGGTGCGTGCGGAATACGTATTTTGTCAGTGGCGGATGCCCATTTTGATCCAAATCTTCAGAAAAAACAGTTGGAAGCCATCATGATGCAGAATCCCGATGCAGTCATTGCGGTGCCCACCGATGAAGAAAAGACATCAGAAATGTTTAAAGAAATAGCAGGGAAAACAAAACTGATTTTGATTAACAGCATGCCAAAGAGCTTTGCTCCAGAGGATTATTCGTGCTGGATCTCGGTGAATGAAAGAGAAAACGGACAAAATGCAGCGAGAATTCTAGGGGACTATTTTCAAGGGCAGATGGATGTAAAGGTGGGGATATTGTCTCATGGAGTAGAATATTTTGCAACAAAACAGCGAGATTTCTTTGCGGAACAAGTACTTGTAGATCAGTATCCCAATATCCAAGTTGTAGAAAAAAGGAATTTTTGTACAATAGAAAATGCATATGATACCTGTAAGGAAATGGTATTAAAGAATCCGGAAATTCAGGGGCTCTACATTACCTGGGAACGGCCTGCCCTTGGTGCAATACAAGCGTTGAAAGAAATTGGCAGAACCGATATTGTCATTTCTACCACGGACTTAGATTATGAAATTGCAGATTATATGGCAAGAAATGAGATGGTAATTGGCCTTAGTTCCCAGCGCCCCTATGATCAAGGAGTAGCAGTTGCTATCGCAACTGCAAAGTCTCTTCTTGGAACATGCAGCCATAAATGTATCGGAGTACCTGCTTGCCGTGTGGAAGCAAGCAACTTGGAAAAGGCTTGGAAAAACCTCTTTAAAACAGAAGTTCCGAATTTAGTTAAAAAATCAAATTAGAAAACCTTGGTTTTAGTTAAAAAATAAAAAACCCGTCAAATTTTTTCAGAAACAAGTGAAAAAGTTTGACGGGTTTTTCTTGAAATGGTATATTCAGTGCATAGCAGGTTCGGATTATACCATTCGCTATGAAAGTCCAATGCGCAAAGGACATAAATTTAGTTAAAAAGCAAAGTTATAGGAGGATACAAAATGTTAGCAGTAAAATTACCTTCTAAAGAGACAATAAAGGTAGTGGAAGAATCTATACCAGTTCCACAAAAAAAAGAGGTGTTGATTAAAATGAAGGCCTCCGCGCTATGTAGAAGCGATCTGCATAGGTATCACGGAGAAAATTTGTTTGATGAGGATGATGATGCCAATATTACACCTGGACATGAACCATGTGGAATTGTAGAGGAATTAGGCGAAGGGGTTACCAGGGTAAAGAAGGGTGATCGGGTCGCTATCTATTTAGGGCTAGGTTGTGGAACTTGTCCACATTGCCGAAAGGGTGATGTGATGTTGTGCCCCGATTTTGGCTGTATCGGCTTTGTTAAAAATGGTGCACATGCAGATTATATGACGATTCCCGAAGAAAACTGCTTATTGCTTCCGGAAGGGATGGATTACGTAACAGGAGCCTTAGCAACCGATGTGGGCGGAACGCTCTATACGGCATGTAAAAGAATCGGCCTTAATGGGACAAAGACCGTATCAATTATCGGATGTGGTCCAATGGGCAGCGGTGGAATTTTAATGGCAAAAGGATTTGGAGCAACCGTTATTGCAATTGATACGGACGAAAAGCGGTTAGAGATGGCAAAGAGCCTAGGAGCCGATTATGTCGTTAACCCGTTAAAAGAGGATGGGGTGGCAAAGACAAAGGAACTAGCCGGCGGATCAGGCACAGATGCATCCATTGTAACGGCAGGAGGAAACCTTCCTTTAAATTCAGCTTTAAATTCAGTCAAACCACTAGGACAGGTGGCGTTGATTGCAGAATCCAATCATGCAGCCATTGATCCAAGCAATCAGTTTGTACGGACTTTGGCAGAACTGAAAGGATGCTGGTATTTCAATCGTGGAGATTGGGAAGAGATATCGGACTTTATTATGCGAAAACAGATTGATCTTAAGAAAATTTCCAGCCATACGTTTTCCATAGCAGAAGCCCAAAAGGCATTTCCATTATTTGATTCCGGTGAAACGCAAAAAGTAGTATTTGTTTGGGAGTAATCAAAATGAATGAAAGTACTGGTAAAATGGCGATTGATTTAAATAGGGAGTAATCAAAATAAATGAAGTGCTGGTAAAATGGCGATTGATTTAAATAGGAGGATTTTTATAATGAAGAAAATATTAAGTGTACTTATATGTGCGGCAATGGCGGCATCGATGCTTGTTGGATGTGGCAGCTCGGGTGATAAGGGCGAATCTAAAAATACATCCGTGGAAGAAACAAATAGCAAGGCAGAGGAAAAAGAAGGGGGAACAGAGCCGGAAACAGAAGCGGCTACAGAAGGGGCCAAAACAACTTACTCCGAGTTAGACTTAAATCCATCAGAAGCGCTTAGTGTAAGCTCGGAAGGCGTAAAAGCGGCTGCACCATCGGAGTTTACGCTAACAGACGAGGAAATCCAAAAATTAAAAGACGGCAAGTATACGGCGGCTTTTTGCTACCATACGCAAAGCGATACCTGCAATCAGACCAAGCTAGCATCAGCAACTGCATTATTAAAGGAATGGGGTATCGAAGTTGTTTCGGTAACGGATGCCAACTTTGATGCTGCAACCCAGACTTCACAGATAGAAAGTACAATGGCATTACAGCCTGACGTATTATTTGTTATGCCTTATGATCCGGATGCAACTGCTTCCGCGTTAGATACCAACATAAAAGGGACAGACACAAAGCTTGTCTTTATGGAAAATGTTGCAACAGGCTATGTGGCCGGAACGGACTATGCTGGATGTGCAAGTTCCGACAGCTATGGAAATGGGAAAGCCTGTGCGGACATTTTAGCAAAACAGCTTGACTATAAAGGAAACGTAGCAATGATGGTTTACGATTTGGTATACTATGTAACAAATGAGCGTGACCGTGGATTCCGTGAAACCATTGAAAACGATTATCCTGATATTAAAATTGTAACGGAGGAAGGGTTTACAGATCCAAGCAATACAGGTACGGTTGCAGATGCAATTCTCGCAAAATATCCAGACTTAAATGGCATCTACGCATCATGGGATATTCCGGCAGAAGGGGCTATTTCATCAGCTGCTTCATTAGGAAGAGATGATTTGATCATCACCTGCTGTGACCTAGGCGATACTGCGGCAAAGAGTATTGCAGAAGAAGGGATGATCAGAGGTTCCGGTGCTCCCCGTTCTCCACAACAGGGAGAATCAGAAGCTTTAATCGCAGCGTATGCACTCCTTGGAAAAGAAATGCCTTCAACATTTGTAACGCCGCCAGCCCTACCAGTTGTGAAAGCAAACGTTTTAGATGCATATAAAGCAAGCTATGGGATAGATGCTCCGGACTGGCTTTTTAAACTGGCGAAATAAAAAGAGAGGTGAAACAATGGCTGACTATGTATTGGAACTAGAAGGAATACAAAAAGCTTTTGGAGGAATTCCCGTACTAAAAGGAGTGGATTTTCGCCTTGAAAGAGGAAGCGTACATGCTCTTGTAGGTGGGAATGGAGCAGGAAAATCTACCTTGATGAAAATTTTAACCGGAGTCTATTCAAAAGACTCCGGGGTGTGTAAAATAAATGGGCAGGAAACTCGCATCCGTAATTACGATGAAGCAAAAAAAATGGGAATTAGTTTAATTTTCCAAGAGCTTAGCCTTATTCCAACGCTCACTGTTGCAGAAAATATCTACTTGAACAAAGAGTTGAAAAAAGGCAAGTTCCTTGACTGCAAAGCCATGAATCTAAAATCCAAAGAACTATTGCAAGAGCTGGGTATTAAGATCGATGTACAAGAGAAAATTCAGAATCTAAGCGTTGGTGTCTGCCAGCTAGTAGAGATTGCAAAAGCGCTGTCAAATAAAACATCGGTGTTAGTTATGGATGAACCAACCGCTTCCCTATCGGATAACGAGACAGAAATTCTATTTCACATTATCGAAGACTTAAAGAAGAAAGGCATTTCTATCGTTTATATTTCTCATCGAATGAAAGAAATATTTCAGGTCTCCGATACCATATCAGTCTTATATGGAGGCGAATTAAGAATTAGCCAGCCTACATCACAATACACATTGGAGACTTTGGTGAAACATATGTTTGGTGGAAAGAAAAACGAGCAAGCCATGGTCTGGAAAGACAGAGAAATTCCAATTGGCAAATCTAACATTATCGAAGTGCGTAAGCTGGCAATTGGAAATATTGTAAAAGATGTATCTTTTGAAGTAAAAGAAGGTGAGGTTGTAGGGCTGGCCGGACTTATGGGTAGCGGTAGAACGGAAATTTTGGAAACTATTTTTGGTATTCGAAAAAGCAGTGGCGGCGAAATCATTATGGCTGGGCAAAAGATCAGATTTAAGAATGTAAAGCGGGCAATTAAAGGGAAAGTAGCCCTAGTGCCGGAAGATCGAAGACGCGAAGGGCTAGTCCTTATGCATTCCCTACGGGAAAATCTGATTACTACAAATCTAGAAGCGGTAAAAAAATATGGATTTATTCGTACAAATTTAATGAATAGGGCAAGCGCAGAGGCGATTGCGGATTTAAATATTAAAGCGGATAGTGTGAAAACAAAACTATTTAATCTATCCGGAGGCAATCAGCAAAAAGTGGTCATTGCCAAATGGCTGAATACAAAGCCAAAGCTTCTTATGTTGGATGAACCTACGGCAGGCGTTGATATCAATGCTAAAAGCGAGATCATTGAAATAATAAGACAGTTTGTAAAGAAAGGACATAGTGTTATTTTTGTATCATCTGAGCTTTCTGAAATGATGTCTATCTGTGATCGTGTGGTAATACTGCACAATGGCAGAGTAACGGGCGAGCTGGCTCATGATGAGATAACTACTGAGGAGGTGTTGCAGTGTGCAATACAAAAATAAGGAAATAGATTTTTCCAAGTATATGGTGTATATCATTTTTATCATTGTGCTTATATTTTTTGCTGTTTGGTTAGGCCCAAGCTTTTTTTCAAAATCAAATCTGCTAAATATCACACGCCAAACTGCCATGGTATCGGTAATGGCAGTGGCAATGACATTTATCATAGCAAGTGGCCAGATCGATCTATCCATCGGCGCAGTGGTTGCTTTATCAGCTCTATTAGCAGCATGGGTTCTAGAACAGACGGATAACGTAATCCTAGCACTTTTGTTAGCATTGGCAGTAGGAACAGCTGTAGGGATTATTAATGGACTGCTAGTTACTTATTTAAGGATTCCTTCGTTCTTGGCGACGCTCGGAACACAAAGTATTATCAGGGGCTCTGCGATGTGGCTGACGGCAACGAAAGCAATTACCATCCGAAATGATACCTTTAATAATATCTTTGGGATGGGTAACATTGGCGGAGTACCAATCGTTTTAATATGGACATTTATTGCACTTGCCATTGGGCATATTGCGCTGCGCTACCTTTCTTATGGGAAAAAAGTTTTGGCCATTGGCGGAAATCAGGTATCCGCATTTTATTCCGGTATTAATATTGCGAGAATAAAAATTATGGTATTTGCTGTGATGGGATTTGCATCAGCATTCGCAGGAATCATTTATGCAGCAAGGATGAAGACTGCCAGATATACCTATGGTGAAGGTGATGAAATGAATGTAATCGCAGCAGTGGTACTGGCCGGAACCGCTATGTCAGGAGGAAATGGAAATATTATAGCTGCCGTGGTTGGCTCCTTGCTGCTTGGAATTATTAACAATGGTTTGATTATTGGTGGACTAGAGACGAGTCAGCAGCAAATTGTCCGAGGCTTTATCATTATTCTTGCAGTGGCACTAAGTACATTTAATACAAAGAATAAATCGTAAAAGGAGCACAAAGCATATTTAATACAAAACGTAAATCGTAAAACGAGGAGGTATTTTCATGAAATATTCATTTAATACGTGGGCATATAGTGATTTTCCAAACTGGGTTCCATCTTATCCATTAGAAGAAGTAATCAAAAGACTTGCAAGAATTGGCTATGACGCATTAGAAATTGGGTGTGCACAGCCACATGCATGGCCATACTTTATGTCGGAGCAAGATAGAAAAAATATCAAGAAATGTCTTGCCAATCATAATTTAGCAGTTTCTTCAATCCTTCCAGCTCCGGGAGGTGGTCCTGGAGGCAATATTGCCTCTGCATGCAAGGCAGAAAGAGAGTGGACGGTACAGTATTTTAAAGATTGTATGGATATGGGACTTGACTGGGACTGCCAAACGTTGCTTTGCGTATGTGGATGGTATATTTACGGAACGAAAAAGAGGGATGCATGGAAGTGGGCTGTGGAAAGCCTTCAAGCAGTTGCAGACTATGCGAAAAAAAGCGATGTAACATTGATGTTGGAACCGACAGCTACCGATAGCAATCTGGTAGAATCCTGTGAAGATGCGATTAATATGATGGATGATGTGGGAAAAGATAACGTGAAACTGATGTTTGATACCACGCATGTACTGTATCGCAATGAGGTCCCCTCTGACTATGTATACCTGATGGGCAAAGACTTAAAGCATATTCATATGGCAGACTACAATCGGCAGGCGCCGGGTAGTGCAGGCTGTGATTTTGTAGCAATTATGCAGGCCTTAAAGGATATCGGATATGACGGATATGTAACGATGGAAAATGGCTTTGCTTCGCGTTCCACACATCCTGATTCCATTGCCCGCATTTCTTTGGAAAATTTAAAAGCAATTGAAAAGCAATTAAAATAAATAATTAAAATAAGCAATTAAAATAAACAATTAAAATAAGAAATGGAGGAAACTGTGATTAAAGTAGGTGTAATTGGATGTGGAAAGATAGCGCAGGTTCGCCATTTGCCGGAATATGAGGCAAATGAACATGCCAAAATAGCCGGTGTGTTTGACCTGAACCTAAAACGTGCAGAAGAAATGGCAGAAAAATATGGAGGAAAAGTATATCATTCCTATGAGGAAATGCTGGCGGAAGAAGGTATTGAGGCAGTGAGTATCTGTGCAGCCAATTCAGCTCATTGTGAGATTACGGTGGCCGCGTTAAGGGCGGGGAAGCATGTGCTGTGTGAAAAACCAATGGCAATTACATTGGATGAATGTGAACGCATGGTATCAGCAGCCAAAGAGACCGGAAAATACTTGATGATTGGGCACAATCAGCGTCTGGCAAAAGCCCATTCAAAAGCAAGAGAACTGTATGCACAAGGGGAGATCGGACATATTATTACCTTTAAAACCACGTTTGCACATACCGGTCCTGAAACATGGACAGTAGACCAAAAAAATATCTGGTTTTTTGACAAAAAACTGGCGGCATTCGGTGCAATGGCAGATCTTGGAATTCACAAGACAGATTTAATTCAATTTTTAATCGGGCAGAAAGTCTCAGCAGTTACCGCATACGTTGGAACGCTAGACAAGAAAGATGCGTTAGGGCGACTGATTGGTGTGGATGATAATGCCATTGCCATTTATCAAATGGACGGCGGAGCAGTGGGGACCATGACCGCAAGTTGGACAAACTATGGACCAGAGGATAATTCTACTGTTTTATACGGAACGAATGGTGTTATGCGTATCTATGATGATCCGAATTATTCGATTATCATTGAAAAAAAAGATGGGACGAAGGATCATTATAAAGTAGATCAGATCCAGAGCAATGAAAACCAGACTACTTCAGGAGTGATTGATATGTGGATGGACTGTATCGTAAATAATCATGAACCCGAGATTTCTGGCGAAGAAGCACTATGTGCAATGAGAGCAGTATTTGCAGTTTTGCAGTCAAGTGAAACAAGGAAAATGGTGGAAATCAATCGGGAGGCCAGTCTAAATGAATAGACCAATCACGTTAGCATCGGGACAGTTTGGGGATATGGCACTAGAAGAACTCTGCGCTATGGCAGGCAAGATAGGGTATGAAGGTCTTGAATTAGCAACACATGCACATTTTGATGTGGGTAAAGCACTAGAAGAGCCAGACTATATTCCTTGGGTAAAAAGTATCCTTGCCAGACATGGACTGAAATGCTTTGCTATTTCAGCCCATCTGACGGGTCAATGCGTGGGTGACTTGTGGGATCGGCGTCTTGACAATTTTGCCCCAAAAGCGGTGGCCGGACAACCAAAGAAGATCAAAGAATGGGCAGTCGAAGAAATGAAACGTACAGTTAAAGCAGCGGCACTTATGGATATTAAAGTGATTACCGGATTCACGGGATCGCCAATATGGCATTATTGGTACGCATATCCTCAAACGACGAAGGAGATGGTGGAGGAAGGATATCAGTCAATTTATGATACATGGAGTCCAATATTTGATGTATTCGATGAATTTGGAATCGGATTTGCCCTAGAAGTACATCCTGCCGAAATTGCTTATGACTATTATTCTACCGAAGCATTGCTTAAAAAATTTGCGTATCGAAAAACCCTAGGGTTAAACTATGACCCAAGTCACCTGGTATGGCAGGGGGTAAATGAGCTTACTTTTTTAAGGGACTTTTCAGAACGAATCTACCATGTCCATATAAAGGATGTGAAAATCAACAAAAATGAAAAAGCCGGATACTTAGGTTCCCATCTGGAATTTGGAGATACCAGAAGAAAATGGAACTTTGTATCGACTGGACATGGAGACGTGGATTTTGATGGAATTATTAGGGAATTAAATCAGATGGGCTATCGTGGTCCACTATCGATAGAATGGGAGGATTCCGGTATGGAAAGAACGTTTGGTGCAGCAGAAGCGTATGCGTATATAAATCAGATGAATTTTATGTCATCTCCTGTAGCATTTGATGCAGCACTGCAAACAAAATAAGAAAAGAACTTCTCGCTTTTTTCGCTCACGATCTCATCGTCCGTGCGAAATCCGAATATTGTTGGTTTCTAAATACGTCATCTTTTTTGGTTTACATGCGTGTGGAACCATGCTATAATTGACAAAGATGAGCGAGCGGGGCTTACCTAGGTGCCACTGACGATACAACGAAGCCATTCCCTGCTGTTCGTTGATTTATTCTTGGATAACGCAGATAAGGTTGTAAATATTGCGACAGAAAGTAGGAGTTAGGATGCATATAGAGCATCATGATATTCAATATCGTTATTACGAAATGCCACATGGTTCACCCATGCTGGCATTGCTTGGAAGCGGCTGGTACCGAACTTATGGTTTGGAATCAGATCCGCTTCATTTTCATAATTACATGGAAATAGGTTTTTGCTATGATGGGATGGGAAATATGCTTCTCGATGAAGTGGCAAAACCATATGCCAATGATTTTTTTACAATCATACCGGCAAATTTTCTCCACAATACCATCGCAAAGGGGCAGGAAAAAAACAGATGGGAATACTTATTTATTGATGTTGAAACATTTCTAAATTCCGTATATACGGCCGAACCTCAAAAAGCCAAAAGGCTTATCCGAATGGTAAATTCCAAAGCACACTTGCTAAGCAAAGGAGAGAATAAAGAAATGGCGGCAGCCATTTTACAAATCATGGAGTTGTACAGGGATAAAAAAGAAATGTATATTGAATGTGCAAAAGGGCTGTTATTCTCGTTGTTGATACGTATCGCGGGCTTAGAAAAAGCAGGCGACAATTCAGGGGAAACCGCATCAAGTAGCCGGGTAATTGCCCATGCGCTTGATTATATTTGGAATCATTATAACGAAGAAATACAAATTTGCGATATCGCAGAATCATGCCATATGAGCGAAACGCATTTTAGACGGCAATTTAGCGAAAGTATGCACATGGCTCCTCTAACCTATTTAAATCTTGTGCGTGTGGAGGCCGCCTGTAAGCTGCTTCGAGGGACCGAGGATTCCATACAGACGATTGCCGCAAAAAGCGGTTTTTTCACTGCACAGTCTTTTAACCGCAATTTCAAAGACCTCATGGGGGTTACCCCATTTAAATGGAGAAAAGATACAGCAAGTCTTGAGCGGCAGCTTGAACGGCAGAACATTATGATATTTAACGGTTGGCAATAAAGGCTCTTGATTCGATCTCGTTATGGTCGAAATTGTACATTTATTGAGTGATAATTATAACATGCGATTCATTTCTCATGATAAAATACACATACAAGGTTGATAAAAACGCTTAATTTAAAGCAAAGTACACAAGATAAAGAGGCAGCAGCTACATTGCATTTTAACAAATAATGTAAGGCTTTGCGAAATTTTCACCGAGCAATTTTTTCAACCAAAACAATATTTTATAGGAGGAATGTATCATGAAAAAGAGTATCGTAGCAGTATTGCTATCGTCACTTATGGTTCTTTCACTTGCAGCTTGTGGCTCCAATGCCGAAACACCGGCCACAACAAAGGAACCGGCGGCAGAATCAAATGAATCAGAGGCAGAAACCGAGGAACCCGCAGCGGAAACAAGCGATGCCGCAGGAGAGGACGAAACGCTTGTCGTATGGTGTTGGGATCCATCCTTTAATATCTATGCAATACAAGAGGCGGAAAAAATTTATCAAAAAGATCATCCAAATTTCAAACTGGATGTTGTAGAAGTTGGAAACAGTGACATTGAAGCACAGCTTCAGACAGTTGTTACATCAGGTGCACTCGATGAACTTCCGGACATTTTCTTAAATCAAGATGGCTCTTTTCAAAGGCAGGTTACAAACTATCCGGAGATGTTTGCCGATTTGACAGGCAGCGGCATAGACTTTAGCCAATTTGCACCGTCCTATGTAGCGCTTACTACGGTAGATGGTAAAAACTATGGTGTTCCATTCGACAATAGTGCATCGGTATATGGCTACCGTACGGATCTTTTAGAAGAGGCAGGATTTACAATTGATGATTTTACCGATATCACATGGGATGAATTTATCGAAAAAGCAACTGTTGTGAAAGAAAAGACAGGCAAGAACCTGATTTCGGATCGCCTTAGCGAACCGGATACCATTATGCAGATGGTTCAAAGTGCTGGTGTAAGTTTATTCAAAGAAGATGGAAGCCCAAATATAGCGAATAATGCTGATTTAAAGGCAATTCTAGAACAATATATGAAATTACAGGACGCAGGGCTGATTACAAATGTAAATGGATGGGATGAATATATATCCTCTTTTGTAAATGGTGATGTCGGTGGCGTGGTGACAGGATGCTGGATTGTCAGTTCCATCAAACAAGGCGAGGGACAGTCCGGAAAATGGGCGCTTGCAAATGTTCCCAAAATTTCAGCAGTTTCAGGTGCCACGAATTATGCATCAAATGGCGGCTCAAGCTGGGCGATTAGTTCCGCTGCAAATTATGACTTGGCAACCGATTTCATTGCATCCACCTTTGGTGCAAGCACAGAACTTTATGACACGCTTTTAGAAGGGCAAAACATTGTTTCGCTTTATCTTCCGGCAAGCAAGAGCCCGGCTTATGCTTTAGAAGATGAGTTCTTTGGTGGACAGGAAATCAATTCACTTATCGTTGACTATGCAGGCAAAATCCCAGATACGATTATGGGCGTCTACAACTACAATGCCCGCTCGGCTATTGCTGTAGCAGTACAAGATATCATTGCAGGCACAAGTATGGACGAGGCACTTAAAACAGCGGAAGAAACCGTAAACTTTGATATGGGAAACTGAAAATGAAACGAAGTGGCATATTTAATTGCTAGAAGGCTGCACGCTAAGCGGCAATGCAAAAAGGGATGACAAGAAAAGTGGCAACACCTACGTGTCATCCCTTTTTGAAAAAGTAAATCGAAGTTCATAAGGAGGTTTTTCTGTGCCAAAAACAAAAACCAATACAAAAAATGAAAATACAGCAACGAAAACAAAATTTTTAACACTTGGCAAACGTCAAAACTTGACGGGGTGGATATTTTTAGCGCCGGGAGCTTTGTTAATCATATGGATGAGCTTTTATCCAATGCTTCGTGCACTGATCCTTTCGTTTCAAACGGGGAAAGGTGCAAATATGTCTTTTGCAGAGCCGTTTTTCTATAATTATGCACGAATGTTCAAAGATAAAGTGTTTTTGCTGACCATGAAGAATACATTTACATACCTCATCATTCAAGTTCCACTCATGCTTGTAATTGCACTTTTAGTCGCAACGCTACTCAATAATAAAGATTTAAAATGCAAAACATTATTTCGTGTGGCCATTTTTCTTCCATGCGCAACTTCATTGGTATCGTCTTCGATGATATTTCGTACCTTGTTTGCCAACGATGGTTTTGTGAACACGATTTTTATGAAAATTGGACTGATGTCCGAACCGGTACACTGGCTCGCAAATCCGGGGACTGCACGGTTTGTCATTATTCTTGCCCTCCTTTGGAGGTGGACCGGATACAATATGGTTTTATTTTTAGCAGGATTACAAAATATTGACTATTCTATCTATGAGGCGGCACGCATAGATGGAGCGAATGTGTTTAAAACTTACACGAAAATTACAGTTCCACTGCTGCGCCCAATGATTTTGCTTACTGCAATTATGTCTACGAACGGAACGTTGCAGCTGTTTGATGAATCGGCGGTACTTACAAATGGCGGACCGTCCAACATGACGATGACAATGTCGCATTATCTCTACCAAGTTTCCTTTAACAATTCGAACTTTGGCTATGCATCGGCACTGTCGTTTGTTATTTTAATCCTTGTGGCAATCCTTGCATTTATTCAAATGAAAGTGGGTGATGAAAGATGAAACGAAAAATAGCCTCAATCTGCCGATATGTATTTTTGAGTATTACGGCAATCCTTTCCGCCTTTCCAATTTATTGGATGATTGTTTCGGCAACGAACGACAACCCACATATCCTTTCGGGGAGCCTGATGCCCGGAACGCATTTTATAGATAATTTGAATGCATTGGTGAAAGCACAGTCCGTTTCAGTTGCCCTTAGAAATTCGTTTATGAATGCGATTGTATTGACGCTGCTTTCCCTGGTCATCTGTTCACTTGCCGGATATGGATTTGAGGTGTTCCATTCAAAGGGCAAAGATATTTTAATGAATATCTTGCTGATGGCAATGATGGTACCGTTTGCGGCAACGATGATCCCACTGTTTCGCATGTTTGCAAAAATGAATCTAATCAGCTCACTGCTTGCAGTTGTTTTGCCGGCGGTTTCCACACCATTTTTAATCATGATGTTCCGGCAAAGTGCCCGTTCGTTTCCAAGCGATATTATAGAGGCGGCAAGGCTGGAGGGCGTTTCGGAAATTGGCATTTTTTTTAAATTTTTTATTCCAACGATGCGATCTACCTATGCCTCGGCAATGACGATTACCTTTATGAACGCTTGGAACAATTACCTGTGGCCAAGGGTTATTTTACTGGATGGAAAACATGATACAATGCCCATGCTTACGGCGAACCTAACGTCTGGATATGTAACCCAATATGGGGTTTTGATGCTTGCCGTATTTATCTCGACCATACCGACCATCGTTATATTCTTGGTGCTGCAAAAGAGTTTCACAAATGGGATTGCGGGTGCGGTAAAATAAGAAATTGTGCGGCTGTTTCCTATTCTAATTAGAGGCGCACAAAAGGTTAAAAAATTTAACGACAATGGAGATGGACTTTATGATTATAAAACCAGAAAAAGCGTGGCTACGTGATCCGGAAACCTTTGCGGTAAATCGTCTGATCGCTCATAGTGACCACTTTTTTTATGAAGAAGAATCAGAACTGGATTTAGCAGATATGTTAGAAGAGCATATGCCGCTTAGACAATATTTAAATGGAATGTGGAAGTTTGGGTATAAAGAACACGATGTTGCCAATGAATATAATGTTGCCAAGGCATACAATGAACAGAGTTGGAATACGGCGGAATTTGTCGATATAGAAGTGCCGGGACATATTCAACTGCAAGGCTGTGGCAATCCGCAATATGTAAACACCCAATATCCTTGGGATGGTGTGGAGCAATTGCTTCCGCCGGACATACCAAACGAGAATCCGATTGGGCATTATGTAAAAACGTTTTTGCTTTCGGAAAATTTGAAACATAAAACGGTCAGGATATCGTTTCAAGGAGTGGAAACTGCGTGCTACATCTATATAAATGGCCATTTTGTTGGCTATACGGAAGATTCCTTTTTGCCTGGAGATTTTGAAATAACGGATTTTTTGCAGGATGGAGAAAATACGCTTATTGTTGATGTTTATAAATACAGCAGTGCAAGCTGGTTGCAAGACCAAGATTTTTGGCGATTTTCTGGGATATTTCGCGATGTTTACTTATATGCAATTCCAACGAGCCATGTATACGATTTGTTTTTGCATCCAACATTAGCAGAAGATTACGAAACGGGAATGCTTTTTTGTGACCTTGTATTAGAGGGAAATGTAGATTGCAAGGTAAGCGCTACACTGTTTGATGCGAATGGAAAGGAAATCGCAAAAAAGGAAGTAGACGGAACTGTACAAGAAACAGATAGTGCTTTAAAGGAAACAAAGGGAGCTTTCAAAGGAGTAAAAGCCAATCAAAAACAGCATATATCATTAAAATGCGGCAAGGTGAATCCTTGGAGTGGAGAAAGCCCATATCTTTACAAGCTAATCATTCTACTTCGCAATGAGGAAGGGCATGTGTTGGAAGTAGTCCCGGCTGACGTTGGGTTTCGGCGGTTTGAACTAAAGGATGGGCTAATGCTTTTAAATGGAAAACGGATTTTGTTTCGCGGTGTAAACCGGCATGAATGGAACCCACACCGCGGGCGGGCAATCACGAAGGAAGATATGCTTTGGGACATTGCATTTTTAAAACAAAACAATATCAATGCTGTTCGAACAAGCCATTATCCAAATCAATCCTTGTGGTATCGGCTTTGCGATCAATATGGCATCTACCTCATTGATGAAACAAACCTAGAGAGTCATGGGACATGGCAAAAACAGGGAGTTGTGGAGACATCGAATAACGTACCAGGAAGTTTGTATAGCTGGCGTGGTGGTACACTTGACCGTGCCCGATCGATGGTGGAACGTGACAAAAACCATCCCTCAATTTTGATTTGGTCTTGTGGAAACGAGAGCTTTGTTGGAGATAATATAGCCGCGGCATCTGAATTTTTCCATACAAGAGATAGCAGTCGATTGGTGCATTATGAGGGTGTCTACTACGATAGAAACTATGATAGCATTACTGATATGGAAAGCCGTATGTATGCAAAGCCAAAAGAAATTGAGGAGTATTTGACGAATCGTCCGAAAAAACCTTATATCAGCTGCGAATATCTACATGCAATGAACAATTCTGCCGGTGGAATGCACCTCTACACAGCACTTGAGGATAAGTTTCTACAATATCAAGGTGGCTTTATTTGGGATTATATCGACCAAGCTTTATACGGTGCAGATGGATTGCTAAAAACCGGCGGTGATTTCTTGGACCGCCCAACCGATGCAGGATTTTGCGTCAACGGAATTATCTATGCAGATAGGACAAAATCCCCGAAAATACAAGAGGTAAAAGCATTATATGCACCCCTTAGGATTAAGGTAAAAGAGAATGGATTTACGGTAGAAAACCGGGCATTGTTTCAAAGTACGGCCGCTTATGATTTTATCCTCACAACAACCTGCGAAGACGAGGTAGTTGTAAAACAAGCAGTGCAAGTAGACGTGCCTCCCGGGGAAGAAATTTTTGTTGAGAAAAAATTTACGCTAGGGGAAGCGCGAAATACGAATACAGAATATGTAGTTACAGTTTCCGCACGTTTGAAAAATAGTATGATATGGGCAGAAAAAGGCCACGAAATTGCCTTTGGACAAAAGGTTTTTTGTGTGGAAAACAACGAAAAACAACCTAGTAATCCGGACTTGAATCAGTGCTTGGATTTTCACGTTTCGGTTGGTGATGTGAATATTGGAGTTGCAGCAGAGGGCTTTTTGGTACTGTTTTCCTTACAGGCGGGCGGACTTACTTCGCTTGTTTATGAGGGGCGTGAGCATATTGCACAAGTTCCGCGGCCGACATTTTGGCGTGCGCCTACGGATAACGACAGTGCGGCAGATTTTGGATTTTTGCGTGGCGGGTGGAAGCTTGCAAGCCTTTATCAGAAAAAAGAGGATATCACATGGAAAGAAACCGAACGTGGGTTTGAGATTGCGTATACGTTTGCGATTGCAACGACGCCGAAGACGAAAATGAAAGTTGCCTATATTGTAGACCGTACCGGGAAAATAGAAGTCACAGCGCACTATGTTGGAGCAAAAGGTTTACCTGGATTTCCACTTTTCGGAATGAATTTTCCATTGCTTAAAACGTATCGGAATTTCCGCTACTATGGGTTTGGACCGGAAGAAAATTACATTGACCGCCAAAAGGGTGCAAGGCTTTGTGTTTTTACGGGAAATGTAGAAGATAACCTTTCACGCTATTTAAAACCGCAGGAATGTGGAAATCGAACAGGGGTAAGGTGGCTAGAGGTTTTAGATGAATTAGGGCATGGACTATGCTTTCAGGCAGAGGATAGGCCCTTTGAGGAAAGCGTGCTACCGTTTAGCGAGCATGAACTTGAAAATGCGCATCATATAGAAAATCTGCCACCATCGAGTACAACGTGGGTGCGCATTATTGCAAAACAAATGGGTATCGGTGGAGATGATACGTGGGGTGCGCCCGTACATGATGAGTTTTTGCTTTCGGCAGAATCGGATTGGACGATAAAATTTGTGATTTGTAAGGTGTAAGTGTCAAATGAAAGAAATAAGATAAAACGAATATTGCTAAAATATAGTTGTATCTGTGGTTAGAACGATTGTAAAAAATGTATTTACTACAGGTAGATATGCACTTAGCAAGACTTCTTTGCTAAGTGCATTTTGTATGCATAAAATATTTTTTGGAAAAGTTTTATTCTCACCTAAAAAAGAACTGCTGACGCAGTTCTTTTTTAGTGGCGATCCTGACCCCTTGAAACGATTGCAAATTGATTGCTAAGAAGGGACAGTAGAAACAATGGAATCGCTATGCTTTTTTTCGTTTCTTTAAAAGCAACGTCACCGCCCCGACAAAAACCAGCACGATCGCTCCGATCATGGCAATGGAATTGGTTTTAGGCGTAGATGAAGTAGCTGGCAATTCTGCGGCAGGCTTGTTCGTTGCAGGCGCAGTAGCAGCCTCCGAAGCAAAAACCGTTTCGCTTTCTGGGATGCCCAATGCCGTTGCCAATGCCGCATACGCCGTCGTAATTTTGCTGCTCTGATTTGTGAAGGAACCCACCAGTTCCGGAGCCGTTAGGCGCACAAGGCTAATATCGCTTAGGCTTTCGCTGACAGGTGCATTTACCTTTGCAAGGTCAGTTGCCCTTGCCGCATCATCTGCCGCTTGGACGTTGCTGACTGTTCTCTTTGCTGCATCTAGAGCCGTTTGCAATGCTGCATCAGAGGATTCGCTTCCCTTAGCTTCCTCAATCAGCTCATAAAGGACACTCACGCCAAGGGCATTAAACGTTTCATTTAGACCATACCAGTAGGAGCGCATGGTGATCGGGGTATTTATGCCACGGATGTCTGCTCCGCCCGCTTCCCCAGTAGCGGAATACGCGGCAATGCTAGTCTTAGGGATTGACTGGTTGTCTGTAATATCGTAAAGGCCAAGGCCATGGAGCGTATCCGGTTGCACGTCGTCACGATAGATGTACTCTTGAAACTCTACAATGCGCCCCTGCTTTGCGGCTACGCCACCGAAGGTATTCGGTGCCGCCAGATTCCCGCCGCTAAACCACATCTGCTCAAACATACTGATGACCGGAGCTGGGTTTCCATTTGCATCCTTGTGGTCTTTATTAAACATCAGCATCGCCGGCTGTTGAAGGCGCGGTACCCATTTTGCATTTTCGATGGGAGCATAACCTTTATCGGTATTGCCGGGAACCTTTTGGTAGATGGAGTAGCCATCGCCGGAGTCGCCCGCATTGGTGAGGCGAATTTGCAGCTTTTCCTCATCTGTAAGGGCTGGCTGGCCGCTTGCAGCACGCCGCATATCCTCGGAAAGGATATAATTTTGATAGGCTTCGTCAAACTGCGTGGGGATGCCGTCAGGACCGATGTTTGTAAGGACATCTCCTAGCAGTTCAATATACAGTCCAGATGTATAGGAGCGGTCACTGTTGCGGATCGCAGTGATGCTGTTGTTCATAGTACCATCTAATTCAGGGTCAAAGAAATAAACTTTGTCAAGGTTGTACAAAAGCGCATAATCATGAATATCACGCAAATTGGCGTAGGTGTTTGGACACCACTGCCCGGCAAAAACAAAAGCATAGTTGCCCGAAGAGGAAAGCAAGCCGCGTAGTTCCTCATAGGTAACGACTTCAAGCGGGGTGTAGGTATCAGCCGCTGTGAAGAGGGTGGTATCCTTTCCTTGCTGCGTAATACCGTTTACCATGATTGGCTCACCTTCCACCGTCAATAGCGGGGTAGTGCTTGCGCCATAGGAATCCAAAAAGCGTGCGTTCTCATTTTCAATGAAGTATTCGCTCGGGGTAATATGGACGATATCGTTTGCCTTTTTATCTGTGGCAATTGTGTCAAATGCAGCACGTAGCCCTGTCTTAAAAGTTTCCTCATCTGCCGCTGTTGCCGCATCCCAGGTGTATTGTGCCACGAGTGGCGTAAAAGCGTTATCTTTGTTCCAAATGATGATGGAAGGAGTGCTTAATTGGTCGGCAGAAAGCCGGCTCGCTTCCTCCATCCCATCGTTATAGCTTAACAGTGCAGTGGCAAGGGCATCACCGCGCTGGCGAAAGTAGGTTTTGGCGTTAAATTCTGCCAACGTGCCGTAATCTGATTCCTGCCCCGGATCAGCGAATAGGTCAATGCCGCTTTCTGCTTTGCCGTCTAAATGCGGGTCAAAATTGTAGATAGCCGGTATCTCATATTCTTTTGCGACGTCATTGATGTAGCCAATGGATTCTTGAAGCTCCGCCGACCAGGTACCGCCCAACAAGAAGATATGGTTTCCTGATTTTATGTTCACTTCATAGCCTCGCTTGCCACTCCATTTTTCAGTGCCGTCATCATTTTTGGTTAGAGTCGCCCAAAAGCTTCCGGTACCATTGTGGACACCACCAAGAAAATAGTGATAGATCTGTGCAAATTCAGCAGTTTGGAATACATGCTCCTTGCCGGAAAGATTGCTGTATTTGTCGCGAAAGAAGTCATAGGTATTCACCAATGACTGCATGTTTGGCACATCCGCCGCAGCAACAGCAAAAGATTTCGGAATAGCGAGTGGGCTGATAAGTACGATCGCAGTGCAAATGCACGCCATCTGCTTTTTTATATTTTTTAAGTTTCCCATAATCTAATCTCCTTATTAAATTCATTGTAAATGTAAATATCTAGTGGCATTCCCCATCCCAAACCTCATCACTAGATTCGACTTAAATTCATTGTAAATGTAAAGGTCTAGCGGCATTCCCCATCCCAAACCTCATCACTAGATTCGACTTAAATTCATTGTAAATGTAAAGGTCTAGCGGCATTCCCCATCCCAAGCCTCGTCACTAGATTCGGTCGGAGCTGTGGGTGCCGTAGAAATGATTGGAGTAGTCGGTGTTTCCGTGTCGGCCTTAGTTTCGGCAGTTGCCGGTACCGGCACTTCAGTAACCGCGCTCGTTTCCTGTTCTACGCTTTGCTGTTCGCCAATTTGCGCTTGAAACTGTTCCCTGCGCTCTTGATACTGTGATACAGACAGGCATCCGGTGAACAAAATGGCGATACCAATAAAGATAAGTGCTTTTTTCATAACGTGATGCTCCTTTCCTTTTTTATTTTCCAATTACCAATTCTTGGGGAGCACGCTCATAAAAGACATCCTCATCCAGTGCCCCAGTTTGGCGCGCCACGATAACGGCGGCAGCGGCGGCGCATGATACATTCGTTGGTGTGCGGAACATGCCCACGATAAAGCTGATGGGAAAGAGCAGTACGAAGACCTCAAGTGGCAATCCGGCAGTTGTATAGACTGCTGTGACAGTGATCACTGCCGTACCGGCTACTCCAGCTGTACCAAAGGATACAGCAAGTGCGATTAGCCCAAGCGTCACATACTGCATCGGCGTGTATGAAATCCCCAAAAAGTTGACTGCAAATATGGCGAGTGTGATCGGCCAAATACCGGAGCAGCCCGGCATACCGATGGTAGATCCAAGCGTCGCTGTAAAGTTGCCTACTTCTTCTTTTACACCAATCTTGGTGACCAGACGGCTGATTGTCATAGGCAGTGCGGCAATGGTACTTTGCGTGGAAAATCCTGCCATCATCGCCGGCATCAGCTTACGAAAGAAAATAACAGGGTTTAAATTGGCACCGAATTTAACAAACAGCCCACCAACGATAAAGGTTTGAAACAGGCACAAGCCGATAATCACTAAAATGACTACCAACAATGGCTGTATGGTATCCCAACGGCCGCCAATGGTTCCCGCAGCGTCCGCGCCGATTGCAAGGATTGCAAAAGGAATTAAATCCACCACAAACCCGACAACCTTAAAGATGAGCCCTTTTAATGCCTCCACACCTTTGTAAAATGTCTCTAATTTCTCTTTATCATCGAAAGAGAGGTAGGCAACTGCCAACACCAGTGCTGTAATGATAATGGGAACGACCTTGTTTTGCGCCAACTCGTTGAAAATGTTGTGCGGAAAGAACCCTTCAAGAACATCAATGAACTGCGTATTGATACCCTCGTACTTTGTTGCACTCACCCCCTCGATTGTGAGGTTCGTATTCTTGCCAACACCCACAAGAATGGAAACCCCGATGGTAAGGACAATGGAAATTGCCGTGTTAAAAAGTAGCCAAAACAACGAGCGAGTACCAAGCGTTTTTAGCTTGTGCGAGTTGCCAAGCGACATCACAGAGGATAGGATTGCCAATAAAATCAGCGGTGCAACCAGTGCCTCGGTAATGCCGATATAGACACGCCCAATGAGGCTCACATATTGCAGGTTGTCTGTAAAGTAGACCTGCCCACTCTCATCGTGCAGCAGAACCCTAAGCGCATTGATAAGCCACCCCTCATCGCAAAAGAGAAGGCCAATGAAGATACCGGCGACCAGTGAGAATACCAACAGCAGATTCCAGTTAAAACCTTTCCTACCCAGAAACCAAATGAGCACGTACAGCAGTGCGACCACGGACAAGGCCAGCAGTGCAAACCAATTATCAGAAAACATAAATTCCCTCCTTTTTTATAAGCTCCCCACTTTTTTAGTGTAGTCGAAGTATATCATCTTTTGTCAATAATTACTAGTTTTTTGCACAAAAAAAGACCGTTTATATACAAATGCAATATATAGACGGTATCTATTGGTTTTATCTATAAGTAACGATTCAGAAGGGATATCTGTCTACAGGTATCCATAATCAATTGGTGCATAGTCAATCGGCGCATAGTCAATCGGCGCATAGTCAATCGGCGCATAGTCAATTGGTGCATAATCAATCGGTGCATAGTCAATTGGTAAAAGGCACAAATTAGGTATAAGGAACTGTTCTTTAATAACCTTGACGTCTGACTGGGTCTTTTTCCACCATGCTGCGTTGCCCTCAATCAGCGTAGCTTAGCCTATGCCTCATTCGGACACCTTGCCTGACGAAAAAATCTCTGCGTCATCTTGTCAAGTTTATTTCGCCACAGTCCCTAAGAAGGTACGGCTGGATTGTCATTCATGATAAAAATTACGTACAAACTGGATAAAATTCCAAATTTGCTTGGTCTGTATCCGGCTTTTTCGATAGGCAATATAATAGTTGCGGTAAATGCCCGGCTTTGCCAATGGAAATTCTAATATGCGTTTTGCCACTTTTAAGTCCTTTGTCACTTTTGCAGAAAGAATAGAAATACCAAGTCCATAGATAATGGACTGTTTAATGGCCTCTAAATCATTCATATACGCAATAATATGCAAAGAGCTGCTTGAAAATCCGAATGATTCCAAAAATAGGTCAGCTTCTTTTCTTGTCCCCGAGCCATCCTCACGCATGAGATAAGGCTCTTCTAAGAAGCGGGTTAAAGGTGCTTGCTCGTTTCTTAATGACAAGTAATAAGGAGTGGCAGGTGTTGCAAGAACCAATTCATCACTGCAAAGAACATCATAGCAACAACTGTCATCACTAAACTTTGTTCCAATAATTCCAATATCTAAACTTCCGCTTACAATGCGATTGATAATTCCTTGGCTGTCGGATTGGACAAGATCAAAGGAAACAGTTGGAAAATGATTGTGATAAGCAGATAAAATTTCTGGAATCAGATAGGCAGAAGGGATCGAAGAAACGCCAAGCTGTATCACATCTTGATTCGTATGATTAAATTCCCGTAAGGCTTTATCTCGTAGCCGAAGTAAGCTTTTGGCGTATTCATAAAATTGCTTGCCCTCTTTCGTTAAGGCAATATTTTTTGTGGTCCGCTGCAAAAGCTGTATATTAAGCTCTTTTTCCAAGGTGTGTATGTGCGTGCTTATCGTAGGCTGTGTAAGATACAGATGGTGTGCCGCTTCTGAAAAGCTATGCCATTCCACTACTGCACAAAAGACCTCTAATTGTCTAAAATCCATAATTCACCTCTTATCGTAAGTTCTGATTCATGATTATACAAAAATCACATCGTTCTGTCAATGCATAAAAACCGCTTTTAGCATAAATAAGTGAATCTCTGCTACGATTCACAGTTCATGGCCGCAAAGCCACTTTTGTATTATGATAGGAAAGTGCTCCTATTATACAAAAACCCTCTGGGAGGATTCTTTATTCTTTGATTGTAGCCAAAGGCTACAGTATGCTATACTGTTTTTAAAGATAGGTGAAGACATTACGATAGAAAAAATATTAGGCGCATTAGAAAAGAAAAAAGTCGGAAACAAAAGCAACTTGGCGAAAAATGTGAAATGAATGAAGTTCAAATAAGAAAAACACAAACGAAAGGAAGTGCCATAAATGCCATTACATCAGGAAAAGAAAGAATATACGATCAAAGACTACGAATCGTTCCCCGAAGATGTAAGGGTTGAACTGATTGACGGTCAAATCTTTTACCAAGCCGCACCGGTCCAGATACACCAAGAATTATTAGGTTATCTATATGCTGCCATTTTCAATTATATCCGTTCAAATAAAGGTCCATGCAAAGTTTTCCCCGCCCCATTTGCCGTTAGGCTAAACAAGGACGACAAAACAACCGTTGAACCGGATATCATCGTTGTATGCGATAAAGATAAATTGGACGGTAAGCGTTGCAATGGTGCTCCGGATTGGATCATTGAGATTATATCGCCTAGCACGTCAAGGCACGACTACATTAGAAAACTTGCCTTGTACGAATCAGCAGGTGTCCGTGAATATTGGATCGTAGATCCGGAAAATCAAATGGTAACCGTCTATTGTTTTGGCACCGAATACCTGTTTCCAAAACAATATGGATTTACGGATACGATCAAGGCGTGCATATACGAAGACCTGTTTATTGACTTCTCCGATATAGACATAGAATAGCTCACAGACAAGTGCCTGCACAGATCCTCTATTCAAAGGCAAGGAAACAGCTACGGATACAAAAAAGTCGTATCCGAAAAGATCAGCCTGCACAGATCCTCTATTCAAAGGCAAGGAAACGGCTACCCGATAGGCCTTTTCCGGATGCGTGGCATTACGAATCTCATATCCTACTTTTTCCAGATACGATATGAATTTACATCCTATTGTATAATAGTTTGCTAGTATACTGAGTCGCTTAGAAATGTATACTTGCTTTTTTGTATGATATGACAGGAAAGTGCTCCTATCATACAAAAACCCTCCGGGAGGATCGCACTGTGGCGTATAAGGAAGTTGTTGCTGACGCAACCGTCGCAGGATTCTTTATTCTTCACTTGCCATCATTTGGGGAATCAATTAGAATGGAAAGTAGTTCAACCATCAGATTTACAGCACAAAAGATGTGCTATACGCTAGGAGGCTTTATGGAGTTTACAACACTGATTATGGATTGCGGGGAATTACAGGGCGAGCACCAATCGGAAAATCAATATCCCTCATTTCTAAAGGATTTGCTTATAAATCTTAAAAAAATTCATATAAATGTAATCGAATTATCACAATATGAACAAGCCAAGAAAACGATACATTCCCTAGTAGAATGGCTGCAGGATCAACATGCGAAACCTGAAAATTGCCTTCTCCTTACGACATCGGATAAAACGTTAGCCATGATTTCCTCCATGCCAATTGCAGCAATCGGATATAGGCATGAGGCAAACCAGACAGAAGAATTATGGGATGCAGATATGCTTATAGAAGAAAATGAATTAAAAAATTCGTTTGAGGAGATTGACTTAAAATTCTTAGAGCGAGTTTTTTGCCGGAAACATGGGATTCCATGGACGATATCCCAAACAAGCCGATGCACGTTGCGGGAAATGACATTGGAGGATTTAGAAGATCTATACGCAATCTATCAGGATAAAGATATCACAAGGTATATGGAAAATTTATATGAGCGGGAAAAAGAAGAGCGATATACAAAGAACTATATCGAGCAGATATACCATTTTTATGGCTTTGGCATGTGGATTGTCGTGGAAACGGTATCCGGGCGCATTATCGGGCGAGCAGGGCTAAACGTGACCAGAATACGTGACGAGTCATTGCTTGAAATGGGCTATATGATTTGCAAAGAATATCAAAACAAAGGATATGCCACAGAAGCCTGCAAAGCGGTTTTAGCATTTGCCAAAAGCGATACGGCATTTTTGCAAGTGAACTGCTTTATTCAAAAGGAAAATGGGATATCGATCCATATCGCAGATAAATTTGGTTTTGTATGGAAAGAAGAGTTGCTATTAGATGGCAAAATGATGCAAAGGTACATTAAAATATTGCACGAATAGAATATCGAATATAAGGCAAGGGAAAACAATGCAAAACAATGTAAAATAATGCAAAGCTGTATGAAAATCCATTCAAACAATCCTTGAATCATACCGTTCAAACAATCCTTGAATCATACCATTCAAACAATCCTTGAATAAAACATTGCAATTTAAGACAAGATTATTTATAATAGTAAAAATAACCATAGTAATTTGGTGCCTCAGTATTTGAGGTGTTTTGTGTAAAAGAGGCTATAATTATTGGCGTTGCCCTATGAAAGACGGGTGAAGATGTATGGTAGATAATAAATCGAATGAACCAAGTGGAGACTGTACGCACCTTGAAGAAAGCAAATTTGCGGAAGAGCATATTCGTGATATCAAAGAATTTGAAAGCCACAGTGTGCTGTATGAGGATTTGATAGCTAGTTTAAAACGTTATCATCCGTCAGCAGATATCTCCATGATTGAAAAAGCATATAAGATTGCGACAGAGGCCCATAAGGGGCAAAAGCGCGTATCGGGTGAAGCATATATTATTCATCCTCTTTGTGTTGCCATTGTTTTAGCTGATTTAGAATTGGACAAGGAAACAATCGTAGCCGGAATCCTCCACGATGTGATCGAAGATACGGTTATGACAGAAGCAGAGATTGTAGCAGAATTTGGCGCGGAAATCGCCCTGCTTGTGGATGGGGTTACGAAGTTGGGGCAATTATCCTATAAAGCGGATAAAGTGGAAGCACAGGCAGAAAATCTAAGAAAAATGTTTCTAGCTATGGCAAAAGACATCAGGGTCATATTGATTAAATTGGCAGATCGCCTCCACAATATGCGTACCTTAAAATATATGGCACCCGAAAAACAAAAGGACAAGGCGCGGGAAACGATGGATATCTATGCCCCCATCGCACAGCGCCTTGGCATTGCAAAAGTAAAAATAGAACTAGAGGATTTATCCTTAAAGTATTTAGAGCCGGAAGCCTATTATGACCTGGTGGAAAAGGTGGATTTGCGAAAGAATGTCAGAGAAGACTATATTCAAAATTTGCTGGTGGAAGTGAGCCGATGCATGGAACAGGCAGGCATTGAAGCGAATATTGAGGGAAGGGCAAAACATTTTTTCAGCATTTATAAAAAGATGGTGAATCAAGAAAAAACCCTAGATCAGATTTATGATTTATTTGCAATTCGTATTCTTGTAAGTTCGGTCAAAGACTGCTATGCCGCCCTTGGCTTAATCCATGAGATGTATACGCCGATACCGGGGCGTTTTAAAGATTACATTGCCATGCCAAAACCCAATATGTACCAGTCTTTGCATACAACGTTGATTGGACCTAGCGGACAGCCGTTTGAAATCCAGATTCGGACATTTGAAATGCACCGGACTTCGGAATATGGAATTGCGGCACATTGGAAATATAAGGAAGGTGCAAAAGGAAATAAAGGAAATAAGGGGAATAAAAGCCCGATAGACCATGAAGAAGAGAAATTAAGCTGGCTTAGGGAAATTTTAGAATGGCAGAAAGATATGTCTGACAACAGGGAGTTCATGAGCCTGCTAAAAAATGACCTTGACTTGTTTACGGATGCGGTATTTTGCTTTACCCCTTCCGGAGATGTAAAAAATCTTCCAAACGGATCGAATCCAATTGATTTTGCCTACAGTATCCACTCTGCAGTCGGAAATAAAATGACGGGTGCAAAAGTGAATGGTAAATTGGTCAATATTGACTATATTATTCAAAACGGCGACCGTATTGAGATTTTAACTTCCCAAAATTCCAAAGGACCAAGCCGCGACTGGCTCAATATTGTAAAAAGCACACAGGCGAAAAGCAAGATTAACCAATGGTTCCATAGCGAATTTAAGGTTGAAAATATCATAAAAGGCAAAGAGATGGTTGCCTCGTATTGCAAATCGAAAGGGATTAATTTTGCGGATATCAATAAGCTGGAGTATCAGCAGAAAATCATGCTAAAGTATGGATTTCGCGACTGGGATTCTACGCTGGCGGCAGTGGGGCATGGTGGTTTAAAAGAGGGCCAGATTATCAATAAGATGCTGGAATATTACAAAAAAGACCATGCAGTTCCGGTTACCGATGAAGATATACTTGAGCTTGTCAGTGAAAATAAAGAAAGCTATTTAGGTGTTAAATCAAAAAGTGGGATTGTTGTCAGAGGGCTTCACGATGTGGCGGTGCGGTTTTCAAAGTGCTGTTCTCCGGTTCCCGGAGATGAAATCATAGGGTTTGTAACAAGAGGAAGAGGATTATCGATCCATCGTACCGATTGTATCAATATGATCAATCTTTCCGATGCAGAGCGGGCAAGGCTTATAGATGCCGACTGGCAAGGCTATGAGGGCGGAGACAACGAACTATATTTAGCGGATATCCGGATTTATGGAAACAATCGAACCGGACTTTTGGTTGATATTACAAAAACTTTTACGGAACGCCAGATAGATATAAAGGCGATCCATTCCACGACAAGCAAGCAGGGAATCGCTACCATTTCACTTTCTTTTAGCATCAAAGGAAAAGACGAATTAAACAGCCTGATGGCAAAGCTTCGCCAGGTGGAGAGTGTCATTGATATTGAAAGGACCACCGGGTAAGAGAAAATAGCGGAAGGTATCGTGATATACCATGAAAGCAAACCGATATAAAAGGAAGAGCCATTGGATGTGGCAACCAATGAAAATAGAGTGGCATACAATCTTTAAGATAGGATTTTCGTAAGAAGGAAAGAGGAATTTTATGCACGGTATCGGTCGAACAAAAAGGCGGTACAGATAAGTTTTTCACAAGGGGAAAGAGGAATTTTATGGCAGATATAAAGATAGAAAAATATTTTGTTGGTGAAGTAGGCACAAATTGTTATTTTGTTATCAATCAGGATACAAAAGAAATGCTCATTGTTGATCCCGGAGGCAGTGCCGAAAAATTAGCAGGCATGATCAAAAAGGAGCATTATCAACCGATTGCAATTTTATTGACGCATGGGCATTTTGACCACGCAATGGACGCAAATCGACTTTCAGAAGAGTATCATATTAAAATATATGCCCATGAGGATGAACGGCAGACATTAGAACAGCCACAGCTAAACCTGACAGGCATGATAGGGCAGCAAAAACAGTACCATGCAGATGTGTTTGTAAAAGATGGTGAAATACTTCATTTAGCAGAAATGGATATTAAGGTATTGCATACGCCGGGGCACACAGTAGGTGGCTGCTGCTTTTATTTGGAGGAAGAAAAGGTGCTTTTAAGCGGAGATACGCTTTTTTCACAATCGGTAGGGAGAACAGACTTTCCAAAAGGAAGCCATGCTACACTTATTCGGTCTATTAAAGATAAATTAATGGTTTTGCCGGATGATACAATGGTATATCCGGGTCACGAAGACAGCACCAGTATAGGGAGGGAACGCAAATACAATCCGTTTATCGTATGATCGCTATAGAAATCAATGAAGCTAGTTTTGAATATGATATCCATTCTTTAGTGAAAGCATTTTTCCCAAAAGAAGAGGTACATATTTTCACGAAAGATCAAAAAGAAGGCGTGGCCTTTAAACATGGTTCAACAAATGGGCATGCCTTGCAAAAGGAAGATGGCTTGACGTTGAACATAGAATTCACCGCCACACCACCGGAAGGGCAAGAACATTTAGGTCAATGCAATGACCGTATTTTCATCGCTCTGTGCGATCCATTAAAAGAGACGTCCAAAACAGTATCCGTGGATTTTACAGACCGTAGGCAGACGAAAAACAAATTAAAACAAGCGCTATATCAGGTGCTAAGGGAGAATACAAATCGTGAATTGCCTTGGGGGACATTAACGGGAATCCGTCCGACCAAAATACCCATGGCATTTTTAGAACAAGGAAAATCAAAATCAGAAATCAAACAGTATATGGCGGATACTTATTTTGCAAGTACTTCTAAAATCGAATTAAGCATTGCGGTTGCAGAACGTGAGTTAAACTTGCTGAAGCAATTGGACTTTTATGATGGCTACAGCCTGTATATTGGGATTCCCTTTTGCCCAAGCACTTGCCTTTATTGCTCGTTTACGTCGTATCCACTGGCAAAATGGGTAGGGCAGGTGGAAGAATATTTAACAGCATTGGAACGAGAGATTGATTTCGTATCAAATGCGTATAAGGGGAAGTATGTCAATACCATCTACATTGGCGGAGGAACCCCCACAACCTTGCTGCCCGAACAGCTAGAACGTCTTTTTGCAAAAATTGAACAATGCTTTGACCTCTCAAAGCTGCTAGAATATACCGTAGAGGCGGGCCGTCCGGACAGTATTTCAAGAGAGAAGCTAAAGGTATTAAAAAAACACCACATTTCAAGAATTTCAATCAATCCGCAGACAATGAAACAGGCTACTTTGGATTTTGTTGGAAGGAACCATACGGTGGAGCAGACAACGGAAAGTTTCATCCTGGCAAGAGAACTTGGATTTGATCAGATCAATATGGATTTAATCGTAGGCCTGCCACAAGAAACGCCAGATGATATAGCCAATACGATGGAGCAGCTAAAACCACTAGACCCCGACAGCATCACCGTACATTCCTTGGCAATCAAGCGCGCCTCAAGGCTTCGTATGCTTCAAGAGGAAAACCCGGATTTTGGTCAGGCGAACATAGGGGAAATGATGGAGTTGACAGCCAAATATGCACGAGAAATGGGACATGTTCCCTACTACCTTTATAGGCAGAAAAACATGGCCGGGAATTTTGAAAATGTAGGGTATGCAAAACCGGGGAAAGAAGGCATCTACAACATTTTGATGATGGAAGAAAAACAATCGATTATTGCACTTGGAGCCGGTGCCATTACAAAATTTGTATTTGCCCACGGCACACAAATAGAGCGTATAGACAATGTGAAAGATATCACAAACTATTTGGAACGTATTGATGAAATGGTAGAGCGGAAGAAAACCGCTTTTAAAGCATATAGGGCAAGGTGAAGCCCAAAAGCAAGATGTGTAGCTACAGGAAAGGATCGGATAGATGGCATTGACAAAAAAGCCGGTGAACGGCATGAAAGATATTTTGCCTGAGGAAATGCAGATTCGAGATTATGTCATTCAGGTAATCAAGGAAACGTATCGTAGCTTTGGATTTACGCCAATCGATACACCCTGCATGGAGCAGATAGGCAATTTAAGCAGCAAGCAAGGCGGAGAAAATGAAAAACTAATTTTTAAAGTACTAAAGCGGGGAGAAAAATTAAACTTAGAAACTGCGCAATCGGAAGATGATGTGACAGATTTTGGCATGAGATATGATTTGACGGTTCCATTGGTACGCTTTTATTCCAACAATGCAAATCAGCTGCCGTCACCCTTTAAAGCATTGCAGATTGGAAATGTATGGCGGGCAGACCGGCCCCAACGTGGACGCTACCGCCAGTTTATGCAGTGCGATATTGATATTTTAGGGGAAAGCGGAAACTTAGCTGAAATAGAATTAATTCTAGCTACGACGACGACGCTGGTAAAACTTGGATTTAAAAATTTTCAAGTACGCATAAACGAACGAAGGATTTTAAAAGCAATGGCGGCCTACAGTGGCTTTTTAGAAGAAGACTATGATACCGTATTTGTGATTTTGGATAAAATGGATAAAATTGGACTGGATGGGGTGGCACAGGAATTAGAAAAAGGTGGTTTTGCACAGGAAGCCATTGACAAATACGTAACCTTGTTCCATAGCTTGGGAACAGGCAAGAACAACGCAGGAGATGCAAACGTAGGCAAGGACGCGATAGAAAAAAACGGCATATCCTACCTTGCAGAAACACTCTTTGGGTTTTTAGACCCACAGGTGGCACAGGACCTACAGGAAATTATTTCTAGCGTACAAGCGGCAAGTACACCGGCAATTGGCGCAGAGGCGGCAAATACGTCAACAGTAAATGTGCCAACAGCAAGCACCCCAGCAGCAAATATGCCAACAGCAAGTACACCGGCAACCAGTGTACCTAAGATAGGTGCGCCGGAGTTTTCCCTTGTGTTCGACCCTACGTTAGTACGGGGCATGTCCTATTATACAGGGACGATTTTTGAAATTGCAATGCCGGAATTTGGTGGAAGCTGTGGTGGCGGTGGACGCTATGACAAGATGGTTGGACAATTTACCGGGAAAGATGTTCCGGCATGTGGCTGTTCCCTTGGCTTTGAGCGGATTATCCTATTGCTTTTGGAAAATGGATTTCAAATACCAGAAAAACCTGCAAAAGTTGCTTATCTCATGGAAAAGGGATGCTCCGGGGAAGCCGTTTGTGAAATTATGAAAAAGGCGCAGGAAGAACGCAAAAAAGGAACACAAGTTCTAGTGGCGCGTATGAATAAAAATAAAAAATTTCAAAAAGAACAACTTACAAAAGAGGGATATGAAGAAATAGAGGAATTTTTTGTATAGCGATCATATCGTTATAGAATGATTCAGGATAAAAAGCAACGCATTTATCGCTGTGATTAATAGAGAAAACGGCGCAAAGAATATGCAGTTTTGCAGAACGAAATTGTTGTTGCGGGAATAAATAATGAGGGAACAATGGAGGATAGAAAGCATGGCAGAATCCATGAAAGGCATGAAGCGGACCCATCGGTGTACAAAAGTGAGCAGTCAAAATATAGGCGAATCCGTTACCGTAATGGGTTGGGTGCAAAAGAGAAGGAATTTAGGGAGCCTGATCTTTATAGATTTACGCGATCGCTCCGGTCTGCTGCAGATTGTGTTCGATGAAGAACATGTAAAGACGGAAGGGTTTTTAAAAGCCGAGCAGCTTAGAAGTGAATTTGTAATTGCCGTTACGGGCACGATTGTGACGCGTTCCGGTGCGGTAAACGATGCGCTTGCAACCGGGGACATTGAAGTTAGGGCAGAGGAAATCCGTATTTTATCGGAGGCGGAAACACCGCCGTTTCCAATCGAAGAAAATTCTATGACAAAAGAGGAACTGCGTTTAAAATACCGTTATTTGGATTTGAGAAGACCGGATCTGCAGCGTAATTTGATTCTAAGAAGTCAAGTATGTACGAATATTCGAAATTTTTTGTCGGAAGAGGGCTTTTTAGAAATAGAAACGCCAGTACTGACAAAATCAACGCCGGAGGGAGCAAGGGATTACCTTGTGCCAAGCCGTGTCCATCCGGGCAATTTTTATGCACTGCCCCAATCCCCGCAGCAATTTAAACAGCTCTTGATGTGTTCCGGCTATGATCGTTATTTTCAAATTGTAAAGTGCTTTCGCGACGAAGATTTACGTGCGGACAGGCAGCCGGAATTTACACAGGTGGATATGGAATTGTCGTTTGTAGATATCGATGATGTCATTGATGTAAATGAACGGCTGATTGCCAAAATATTTAAGGATGCACTCGGGATTGACGTAGCACTTCCCATTCCACGCATGATTTGGCAGGAAGCCATGGATCGCTTTGGTTCGGATAAGCCGGATACGCGGTTTGGCATGGAATTAGTAGATGTTACTGATACGGTGAGCCTGTGTGGGTTTGGTGTATTTACTGGTGCAATTGAACAGGGGGGTACGGTGCGCGGCATCAATGCACAAGGACAGGGCGCCATGCCAAGGAAAAAGATAGATGCGCTGGTGGAATTTGCCAAAGGCTATGGAGCAAAAGGACTGGCCTACCTTTCCATTCAAGAAGACGGTGGCGTAAAGTCTTCCTTTGCAAAATTTTTTACAGATGAAGATATGAAAAAATTAGTAGAAAAAATGCAAGGCAATCCAGGCGACTTGCTGCTTTTTGCGGCAGACAAGACAGATATTGTATGGTCGGTACTAGGTGCGTTAAGGATTCACCTTGCACAGAACATGGGGTTGCTGGATAAAGGAACCTATCATTTTTTATGGGTGACGGAATTTCCACTGTTGGAGTGGAGCGAAGAGCAAAACCGCCTTGTGTCAAAGCACCACCCGTTTACGATGCCAATGGAACAGGACTTGCATTTACTTGATACGCAGCCGGAAAAAGTACGGGCAAAGGCATATGATATTGTGTTAAATGGGACAGAGCTTGGAGGCGGAAGTGTCCGTATTTTCCAAAGCGACGTTCAAGAAAAAATGTTTGGGCTTCTTGGATTTTCAAAAGAAGAAACCTATGAACGGTTTGGATTTTTAATCAATGCATTTAAATATGGCGTACCGCCCCATGCGGGCTTGGCTCTTGGCTTGGATCGGTTGATTATGCTTATGGTACAGGCAGATAGTATTCGGGAAGTTATTGCATTTCCAAAAGTAAAAGATGCCTCCTGTCTGATGACGGCGGCACCAAATAGTGTGGATAGTAAGCAGCTAGAAGAACTATCGCTTGCTGTTAAAAGAAATAAAGCTGACTAGAAAGAGGGAAAAATCAAAGGTGATTTGGTATGGAGTTGATATCATGGGAAGTAGTTAAAGCGTATGAACAGAGCGATTCTTATCGTGCTTTGCAGCTAAAAATACATGAGGACATGAAGCGAATCATCGCCTATGTATGTAAATATCTTTCAATGGAAACGCAGTTGAAAGAACAAACAAAACAAAAAGTAGTAAAGTGCAACTATGGGATAGGAGGGGCTGACCTCCACAGGGGAATTTTATGTCCAGGAAATATGGCAGCATTCCTTTGCGGCAATGTAACACGGGACAGAATAGCGAAGACCAGTAAAAACCCTTGCTATATTTATGGATATGATGAAAATGGAACGTTGCTATCCTGCTATATGAAAGATGAAAAAAGAATAGAATATATCATATGGGAAACAAAGGACATAGAAATTGGATTGATCTATGGCTTATATGGGGGTATAGAGGAAATATCGGAAACAAGATATGGAGAAAACGGAAAAATAAGCAGCTATTTACGTGGATCGGTTATGATAAAAGACAATGCTGAGATCGAAGTAGATTTTAACGATGTAGAAGAATATGAATACTTTGATAGAGAAATAGAAGTTTTGTGGATGCATGGGAATAGTGAAAACCTAAATGGATCCCATGTAGTGCTCTATCTAGATGAGGATGGAGTTGTAACCAGGTATACATATTGTGATGATATGTGGAAAGATGAGATTTGGGAATATAAACCACCATATCAATTAAAACTAAAGAAAAATTGATTATAAAAAGAGGTAGAACGGAACACTTATTAAAAATGGTTATGTAGTAGCAACACATAATATAACTTATCAGAAGTGCAACGCAGTTCTGATAAAAGGTGCGATCTATGCACCGTAAATCTGATTATTGAACTACGAATGTTCAATAATATAACTTATCAGAAGATGAAACGCAGTTCTGATAAAAAGGCACATTTTTTCGTGCCGTGAATCTGATGATAGGGATCGCATTTTATTCCTATCATATAAAATATCTTAATCAAATCGATCACTGAAATACGATTGATTTGGTAAAGTAAAGGAGAAGAAAAAAATGGCGAAAGCAAAACAAATTACCGCAAAAGAAGCTTCCAAGCTTTTTAAAGACGGAATGACCATTATGGTTGGCGGATTTATGACCAATGGGACTTCAGAAGTTATCATGGATGCAATTGTAGAAAGTGGCGCGAAAAATTTAACCGGCATCTGTAACGATGCAGGCTATTCGGGGAAAGGGATTGGGAAACTCATTAGTTCACGGCAGATGACGAAACTCATTGCGAGCCATGTGGGTTTAAACAAAGAATGTGGGGACCAGTTTAGTGCAAACGAGTTAGACCTCGTTTTGGTGCCACAGGGGACATTAGCAGAGCAGGTACGAAGCGGAGGGGCAGGATTAGGTGGTGTGTTGACCCCAACCGGTATTGGGACGAGTGTAGCAGAAGGGAAAGAAATTGTTGTTGTAGATGGAAAAGAATATTTGCTGGAAAAACCGTTAAAAGCAGATGTTGCCGTATTAAAAGGATATGTGGTAGATGAATCAGGCAATATCAGGCAAAAAGGATCGACACGAAACTTTAACCCGATGATGGCGACTGCTGCAGATATTGTAATTGTAGAGGCGGAAAATCTAGTGAAGGCCGGAGAAATTGGTCCGGACTATGTTACGATACCAGGCATTTTTATAGACTATATTGTTGTAACCGGAGGTGCAAAATAATGGAAGATAAGAAAAGCTTTATCGCAGCTAGAGTAGCAAAAGAGTTAAAGGATGGAGATATTGTAAATCTTGGGATCGGACTTCCGACGATGGTAGCCAAATACATAGACCCTACCATCTCGATTGTACTGCAGTCCGAAAATGGGTTTGTAGGATTAAGTGGCGAAGAGCCGGATCCGGCCGATGCAGAGTATATTCAAAATGCAGGTGGAAAGCCGGTATCCATTGCGAAGGACGGCGCATTTTTTAGTAGCTGCGATTCCTTTGCGATTATTCGTGGAGGGCATGTAGATGCAACGGTTTTGGGTTCATTACAAGTAGATGAAAAAGGCAATATCGCAAATTGGATTGTACCGGGTAAACTGGTGCCTGGCATGGGCGGCGCAATGGATTTAGTGGTTGGCGCAAAAAAAGTAATTGTAGCCATGGAACATACCACCAACAAGGGCGGACATAAAATCTTAAATGAGTGTACACTTCCACTTACTGCAACCGGGCAGGTAAATAGGATTGTAACGGAAATGGCAGTCATGGATGTTACAAAGGATGGCATTGTACTAAAAGAATACAATCCGGAATTTACACTGGAAGAAATACAGGCGGCTACCGAGCCAAAACTGATACTTGCCGATGATTTAAAGGAAATGATTTAAGTTATAAAATGTATTTTGGAAATATAGATGTTACTGTTTATAGCCGGCTACCGAAAAGTTGCTTTGGTGTGTTTTGAACAAACATGGCATTTGGAGTCGAACGGTATAAGAAAAGGCTTAATTCTCAAAGAAAGGGAATTAGGTCTTTTAACTAAAAATGACGTTAATATTATCCGTGGCTGGCTGTGGATAATAGCGGAATGTGTAACGATTCAGTGCTCCGGCAACGTGGTTACGTTCATGCGATTCATACGTTAAAAGAGAGAAGAGGATTTGCGATGTCATTTATAATCATATTGCAGCGAGGAGAAGAAAATGCCAAAAAATACCCGAGATTCGGTCACTCGCTTCACTGCCCCTGATAAGCCGACTGTGAGCATATTGGCGAAAATATGGAGATTTTTAAAAACGAATACGGTCCTTTTACTGTTTTTTGTTTCAGCATTGATGGTGCTTTTATTGTCCATATACACCAGCAATTTAATGGAAACTTCTTCAAAAATGCTAGAATATGGGACAGAGCAGCGCCTTTCGGTGTTGTCGCGCATGGCGGCGACGATAGCCACTGCAGAAGAGCTTGACCAGATCCACACGATGGAAGATACCAAAAAGCCCCTGTATGCCGAACTAAAGCAACGAGTCATTGCGTTTAACAATGAATGGGATCTGATGTACACCTATTTTATGCGGGAAGTGGACGGCGAGCTACAATATATTATTGACAACGAGCTGGATGTCGCATTGATGGATGGTCCAGGCAGCTTTATGGAGATGTACGAGGCACCGGAGCAGACGCTATCGACAGGAAAAGTTTCGATCAGCGGTATGGGAAGCTATCTAGATTCGTGGGAGCGGATTATGGCCAGCTATGCCCCTGTTTTTGATAAAAATGGCGAAGTATATTGTGTGGTCGGCGTTGATATCGTCGATGAGCAGATTGTGGACATGCGTGGGCGCATTCACTTTATGAATATAATGCAGATTCTTGCCCTGTTCATTGCCGCTGCAACGGGTGTTGTCGAGGTGGTGCTTTATGGCAAAAAAGCGCAGGCATCTGAAAACGCCAATCAAGCGAAAGCGGAGTTCTTGGCAAATATGAGCCATGAGATCCGTACGCCGATGAACGCGATTGTGGGAATGAGCGAACTTGCACTCCGTGAAAATGCTTCTCCGCTTGTAGGGGATTATATTCAGGAAATAAAGGCGGCGGGGGCAAACCTCCTGTCGATTATTAACGATATCCTCGATTTCTCAAAAGTTGAGTCAGGCCGGTTGGAAATTGCGAGCACACCCTATGTATTTGCCTCGCTGCTCCATGATGCAGTGAATGTGATTAAGGTGCGCATAGCGGAAAAGCCGATTCTTTTTATTGTAAATATTGACCCAAATATACCAAACCGTGTTGTCGGTGATGAAGTAAGGGTACGTCAAGTTTTGACAAACCTGTTAAGCAACGCTTTTAAATACACACATGAGGGCTTTATCAGGCTGACGGTTACGGCAGACTTCATAGCTGATGATCGGGCAATTTTCAAATTTAAAGTAGAGGACAGCGGGATCGGTATAAAAAAAGAAGATCTTGCACAACTATTCGGGAAATTTATTCGCGTGGATATGAACACCAACAAAACAGTTGAGGGTACGGGGCTCGGGCTGTCTATCGCGCAAAGCCTTTGCAATGCGATGGGAGGAAAGATTACCGTGTCGAGCGAATATGGCAAAGGTTCGACTTTTACCGCAACTTTTGAACAGGGATGCTCGCGTGGGGAAAAACTTGCCTCCGTTTTAAATGCAGAAAGCAAGCGAGTTTTATTTTATGAAAAAAGGACTTTGTATGCGGATGCTCTTTCCACTACCTTAGATGGGCTCGGTGTTTTAACAACAAATGCAAATACAGAGGAAGTGTTTTTTTCACAGCTTGCAAGCGGAAATTATGATTTCGCCTTTTGCACAAGTGATGTAGTGGGGCAGGCGATGAAATCAGTGGAAATGGCAAAGCTTAAAACAGTTCCGATTGTACTATTGGATTTCGGAGAATCGCCCGAATTAAATGTTCGCAGTATCGCAATGCCCGCCTTTGCCATACCTGTGGCGAATGCCCTAAATGGGGTAGCGGCTACGAAGCTTCGTGAAAACTATGAAATCCGATTTGTCGCGCCACTTGCGCATGTACTCATTGTGGACGATATTGCAACGAACCTAAAAGTCGCGCAGGGGCTTTTTACACCATATAAGCTTCATATCACAACCTGCTTAAGCGGTGCTGAATCGGTCGAACTTGTTCGTGAAAATCACTACGATATCGTGTTTATGGATCATATGATGCCCGGCATGGATGGCATACAGGCTACAAAGGCAATCCGTGCGATGAGTGGCGAATATTTTAAAAATGTTCCAATTGTTGCGTTGACGGCAAATGCTATGGTGGGGATGCGCGAGATGTTTCTGGAAAAAGGGTTTAGCGATTACTTGGCAAAGCCGATTGGGCTCCATAAGCTTAACGAAATTATGGAACAGTGGATTCCAAAAGAAAAGCAGGTGAAAGAGGGCAAGGGATCTAAAAACGCTATTTTGGATACAGATACGATGCATGTAGAACGGACACTTCCTGACATCTATGGCACAGATGTTTTACATGGAATCCAAATGATAGGCGGAGATGAAATGAACTACATCGAAGTGCTGAAATTGTTTTCTTCGGACGTGCGGACACGCGTAGAGCTTATGCAGAATACTGCAAATGACGAAGGAGCAGATTTGCTATTGTTTGCGACAAATGCCCATGCCCTAAAAAGTGCAGCGGCGAGTATTGGTGCGGCCACTGTATCGGAAATGGCAAAAGAGCTTGAATTTTTAGGAAAAAGTGGCGACAAGCAGGCGATAAGCGAAAAGCTTGGAGCATTTCTAGAGGAACTAAAAAAGCTTGCCGACAGCATTGACAGCGTACTAAAACCAATGCTTGACGCAAAGCAAAGTGCGGATGAAAAAGCAGACACGCAAGAAATCAGCGAGGAAGATTTGTTTGCGCTAAAGCAAGCATTAGAAACCGATGACATTTCCACCGCAGATGAGTTGTTCGACAGGTTAAGGAGCCTAAACCTAAGAGCCGGCGACAAGGGGAAGCTAGATGAAATCGAAGGCTATGTGTTGATTTTCGACATAGAAAACGCGATTAAAGGAATTGATGAGTTGATCGGTGCTGATAGCACAACCATGGAAGGAGGAACGTCCTAGGACATCCTAGAAAACGTGATCAAAGAAGTCGATCAATTGATCGGTGTTGATATCAGCATATGCATATGATAAAATTATTTATAGGAACTGTTATCTTATCGGAAAGTACGTTTTATCAGATAAAATACATGAAAAGGAGTGGCTTCATGACATCGGAACAATCCAAGCAGCCAAAACAGCCAAAACAGCCAAAACAGCTGGAACAGCCCACACAATCCAAGCAGCCAAAACAGTCCACACAGCCAAAACAGCTGGAACAGCCCACACAATCCAAGCAGCCAAAACAGTCCACACAGCCCAAACAACGGACTCAGCCACAAAAGATACCGGCTACCGGTCAGTTAGACTCTTCCCGCATAGCTGAGCTATTAACGTGGGAAAAATATATGAAGCTTTTGCTCGAAAGCAGCCCGGAAATCATATTGCTGTTTGATCAAGATGGCTGTGTAACTTATTGTACGGATGCATTTTTAAAACTTTCAGGCATTGAAAACTTCGATGTAATAAAAGGGCATCCATTTCAGGAACTATATGCCGCTTTTGGAGATGAAGAGTTTCTTTTACAAGGTATAAAACGGTTTGAAAAGGTAAAAATTGGGCATAAAACAATTGCGAATGACGTACAGATTGATTTTTCCAGAAAAGGTAGAAACCGTATGTACACGGTGCAAGCCGCGCCAATGCTTGATGAAGCGGGTAATTTTGATGGCGTAATGGCTGTCTATTATGACACAACCGATTTACGGAATGCAGAAACAGATGATCGTACGCGTATCATGCTGGATGCCACACCGTTAGCCTGTTCCTTTTGGGATGAAAAGGGGGAGCTGCTTGACTGTAACCAGGAGGCGGTCCGCATGTTTGGACTTTCAAGCAAAGCCGACTATTTGAAGCATCTATATGATTTAAGCCCACCATTCCAGCCCTGTGGCTTGCCAAGCAGAGAGCTTGCAGAGGAACGGGATGCGGCGGTAATGGAAACCGGCTACCAAAAATTTGAATGGATGCATTGTACATTAAGCGGGGAACCGCTTCCGGTTGAAACAACGTTAGTGCGCGTACCATGGAAAGGAAGCTATGCCATAGCTACTTATTCACGGGATTTGCGCAAGATAAAAGCCAGCGAAGAAAAAACGCGCGAAGCGGATGTTAAAAATCGAGAGCTGGAAGTAAAGACACGCGCCGCCCAAGTAGCATCAGATGCCAAAAGCGCTTTTTTAGCATCCATGAGCCACGAGATACGCACACCCATGAATGCAATCATTGGAATGAGCAACCTCATGCGTACAGATAATCTGGACACAGAGCAATTAAGCTATCTAGACGATATAAAAAAAATGTCACAGGCACTTTTGCACATCATTAACGACATTTTGGACTTCTCCAAAATAGAAGCCGGGAAAATGGACTTAGCACCGGTGCATTTTAACTTACATGAATTGCTGGACAACATCTGCTCGTTAAGCCTTTTTATGGCAAAAAACAAGGGATTGGCCTTTCGATCTTCCTTGGATTTAAATTTGCCTAATATTTTATATGGGGATGATGTGCGCATAAGGCAGATCCTTTTAAATATTATAAACAATGCGATTAAGTATACGCGTGAGGGCTATGTGGATTTTAAGGCAGAATACACGGTAAAAAATAATCGTGCCTATCTTGCATTCCTTGTAAAAGATACGGGAATCGGCATAAAAAAGGAAAACTTTCCCCAATTGTTTCAAACATTTCAGCAGTTTGACACAAATACAAATCGAGGGATTATGGGGACGGGGCTCGGCCTTTCGATTACAAAAAAACTAGTGGATTTAATGGATGGCGAAATAGCCGTAGAAAGCGAATATGGGCTAGGTTCTTCCTTTACCATCCGATTGCCGCTTATAAGAGGAGACACCAGCCAAGTAGCAGCAAAGAATGCCATAGATTTTTCCATCGCAAAAAGTGGTACAAAAGTTTTGGTCGTTGACGACAATAATATTAACTTAAAGGTAGCCTTAGCATACCTTGCAAAACATAATATAAAGGCTGATGCAGTAACAAGCGGATACATGGCAATACAAGAAATAAAGCGCAACCACTATGATTTGGTCTTTATGGATCATATGATGCCGGAACTAGATGGCATTGAAAGTACAAAGCGGATTCGCGCGATGGAAGACGGTAAATATGGGGATTTGCCAATTGTGGCGCTTAGCGCCAATGCCATTGCAGGTGTGCGCGAAACATTTATCGCAGCCGGCATGAATGATTTTATCGCAAAGCCGATTGACGCAACGGAGCTTAATACCATACTGTTAAAATGGCTTCCCCCCGAAAAAATTTCCCATGAAAAATCCATGGAGGAGAATGAGCCTACCGATGGATACAAACTGAAAAGAGAGAAAGGTACGCAGATATCTTCGAGTGAACATAAGGATACGGTGGCATCGAACAAAACTGTGGCAGATCTCCTCATCGTTGATACCAAAGCAGGCATAAAAAACGCCGTAGGCGATGAAAATCTATATCGGCAGCTTGTGCAAAACTTTCTTAAAGATCATAAGGACGATGATCAAAAAATTTCAAATGCGCTGCAAGAAGGGGATTTAAAAACTGCACACCGCTTGTCGCATACCCTTAAAAGTACGGCTGGTTTGATTGGGGCAAAAAGGCTTTGGAAAATAGCGGCTGCAATGGAAAAAGAAACAGAAACCGGTGGCGAAATGGACGCTGACCAAACCATTCCTTTGCAAATGCAAACTTTAAACGAGGAGCTTGTTGCGGCAATTGAAAAACTGCGGCAGATGGTACAAATGAACGAAGCTCAAGACGAAATCAAGGAAGATCAAAATAATAGCAGTGAAACCGGCCATTCCACTTTTTTCGATAAAGAAGAAGCAGTTCATCTTATCTATCGGCTTGAGCCACTGCTTAACGCCGGGAATGCCCGTAGTTTAGATTTCATAAATGACATCAAAGATACACTTGCACCATTAGGCGCAAAGAGCAAGATCCTCATAGAACAAGTGGAAGATTTTGAATTTAGCGCCGCGGCTAAGACATTAAATATCCTCAAAGGGCTATTATAGGAACAAAATACGGTTCCTATCATCAGATGTACGGCGCAAAAAGGTGCGCCTTTTATCAGAACTTGCGTTGCAACTTCTGATAAGCTCTATGATAGGAACAAAATACGGTTCCTATCATCAGATGTACGGCGCAAAAAGGTGCGCCTTTTATCAGAACTTGCGTTGCAACTTCTGATAAGCTCTATGATAAGATGTTGAAAAAAGTTCGTGTGCACAAGGAACTGTGCAGAAATGGAGGGCAATATGCCAGAAAATACAAAAGATACCATTTTAATTGTGGATGACGAAAAGGCGAATTTGCTATTGCTAAACCGGATTTTATCAACGGAGTATACCGTTCTTATGGCAAAATCCGGTACCGAAGCGTTAAGCCGTGCAGAATCGGAACTCCCTGATCTTATTTTGCTTGATATTATTATGCCAGATATAAATGGGTTCGATGTGCTTGAAAAACTAAAAAAATCAGAAATAACGCATCATATTCCGGTTATCATCATAACGGGACTTACAAGCGAAGGGGATGAAGAGAAAGGATTTTTCCTAGGCGCGGTAGATTATATTACAAAACCGTTTAACAATGCAATTGTTCGTGCAAGGGTAAAAACCCATATGCAAATTGTGGATCAAATCCGAACAATTGAAAGGCTAGGGCTATTTGACCCGCTCACGGATATTCCAAATAGACGTAGTTTTGACAACCACATAGCAATAGAATGGCGGCGTGCAATCAGGGAAAAATCACCAATTTCATTTTTAATGATGGATGTGGATAAATTTAAAAGCTATAATGATACCTATGGCCATCCACAAGGAGATGTCCTCCTAAAGACAATTGCAAAAATATTCACATCCGTAGCCCGGCGCCCATCCGATTTAGCAGCCAGATTAGGTGGAGAGGAATTTGGCGTATTGTTGCCGGATACAGAACTAGAAGGTGCATTTGAAATTGCTGAAGCAATCCGCACGGAGGTCGCCGCAACACAAATACCGCTTACAGAAGGGGCTGGCATGACATCGGCGACGATAAGCATTGGAGCTATTTCTTTTATGCCAAAGGAAGGTGATGAAGCCAAGGATTTTATCTCGAAAGCCGATGAACATTTATATACAGCAAAAACCACGGGCAGGAATAAAGTATACTGTGGGGAAACTATTTAATACACCAGCAACATGCGAAAGGAGCATGAAATTTATGAAAAACATATTGGTAGCACAATCCGGGGGGCCTACAGCTGTTATTAATGCAACGTTGGCAGGGGTAATCATGGAGTCCATGATAAGTGAAGAAATTGATAAAGTATATGGCGGCGTGAATGGAATTCAAGGGGTACTAGAAGAGAAATTTGTTGAGTTAAATCAAGCAATAAAAAATACAAGCGATATTGAACTGTTGGCGCAAACACCGGCAGCCGCATTAGGATCGTGTAGATTTAAATTGCAATCTTTCGAAAATGGAGAAGAGCAGTATGAAAAGATTGTGCAGATATTCCGTAAATATGATATTGCATGGTTTATCTATATCGGTGGAAACGACTCCATGGATACGGTGGATAAATTATCTGCTTTTTGCAAAAAGAAAAGCATTTCTGACATACAGATCGTGGGGGTTCCAAAGACAGTTGATAATGATTTGATGGAAATCGACCATTGCCCGGGATTTCCATCCGCAGCCCGCTATATTGCAACAACATTTGCGGAGCTAGAGCGCGATACCGCAGTATATGAAAAATTCGGGGTGACCATTGTGGAAGTCATGGGCAGAAATGCCGGCTGGCTTACAGCATCTGCGGCACTTGCAAGAATAAATGGAGCAAAGGGTCCAGATTTCATCTATTTATGTGAAAAGCCATTTCATGTGGAGAGCTTTGTCGAAGATATTAAAAGTAAGCAATCTGAAAATAGGAATGTATTAATTGCTGTGAGCGAAGGCGTGAAAGACGAAACAGGGAAATTTATTACAGAGCAAAAGACAAGCAATGAAGCAGATGTTTTTGGACATAAGGATATTGCGGGAACAGGGAAAATCCTAGAAGAAATCGTAAGGGAGCGTATCGGGTGTAAAGTGCGTTCCATAGAACTTAGCCTTATGCAACGCTGCGCTTCCCATCTAGCAAGCAAAGTGGATTGTGATGAAGCAAAGATGCTGGGGGCAAAAGCGGTAAAGGTAGGCTTAGCTGGGCAAACAGGTAAAATGGTTACCTTAAATCGCACCGATGACCAAACGTATAAAATCAAATTCTCGACCGTAGATGTCAGCAAAGTTGCAAATGAAGAAAAAACCGTACCATTAGAATGGATTAATGCAAGTGGCAATGATGTAACAGATGAAATGATGCAATACCTCCTACCACTTATTCAAGAAAATACAGGAATCCGATATAAAAACGGCTTGCCTGAACATATAGCTTTATATGATAATCACAAGAGGGGCTGACTTCGTAAAAAGTGATCTTTTATTTGGAGGTTTTGGCAAAAGAACAAAAGGAAATTTAAAAATAGTGGACAGTCATGGCACATTACAGGCACGAGGAGCAACACGAAATAATAAAAAATAACCGAGCGAAGCAAGTGTGCATCCGCCGGAGACTATCGTGATGATGAAATCATCATGATGAACTGGAAATGGGATAGCATAGCGGAGGTTTTTCGAAAGAGAAGCCTCTGCTATTATTTTTTTCAAAATTTTGAACCCATTTCTTACGCCATGATACACAGATGAAGCAGACAGCCACAACAGGAGGGAAAGCTCATGAATGGCATGTTTGATTCGATATAAATAGCGTTTATCGGATTGACAATTTTCTGTTTTACAAATACAATAGTTACAAAGAAAGCACGAAACCTTGCACAAACAAACGAATCATGCAGTGTATATCATTGTTTTGAATATATGGGAGCCGTACCATAAGGAGAAAGGGTGTAAGATGAAGATGAAACTCAAGATGAAACCCAAGTTGAAACCCAAATGGAAAGAGAAAACGTCAAACAAAAGCCGGATGTTGTTTATTGTGGCAACGATTGCAGCTATTACATTGACCTTGCTGTCGGTACGCGAAATAAGGGAAGTTTGTGCATCTGATGGACAGGTATATGATATAGGCAAGGTTAAAGTTTTAAAGGGCACGTGCTACACTGCAACGTTTAAAGGCAACAAAGGCGGCAAGGCCGAACCTGGTATCATAGAAAAGGGCAGGAATGAAGCAATTGGCAAATTGCCGCGCGTATCGCGCCAAGGCTATCGGTTTACCGGATGGTATACGGCTGCAAAGGGCGGGAATAAGATATCGGTATCGACGAAGCTTACAAAAAATGTCACTTATTATGCGCATTGGACAGCGAAAAAGTACAAGCTTACTTTTGATGGCAACGGTGGGAACATAGGAAATCGAAAGACGGTGACGAAGTCTATCGCCTATGGAAAAAAATATTCGTTGCCAAAACAACCTGCCAAAACAAATTATACATTTCAGGGCTGGTACACGAAAAAATCGGGTGGCAGTAAGGTGACTGCATCTACTACCATGAAAAAAACAGCCGCCCACGTATTGTATGCGCGCTGGGAACGTATCGGAGCGGATGCTGCAATGAACTATACGGATTTTCGCGAGGACAAAACTGCGTTCGTCAATCCAGAGCGTGGCTGGTATATCGTTTATTGTACCGATGATAAAATTTCGGCCAAAGCACTTAAGAGCTACAGGGAAGAAGAGAATATTGGGCTGATTCTCCTTGAGGCAAATTTAAGCAAGTATCGCTCTAAGGATTTGGACAAGAAAAAACTTGACGAAATCAAAGCTGCGTTTGATGTCATACGCGAGGCAAATTATTCCGTAATTTTCCGTGCGGCGTATGATTTTGACGGGGTGGCAAATCCGGAACCGAAAAAAATTGAACGGATACTAGGGCATATCAAACAACTAAAGAAAATATTTTACAAAAATGAAGATATATTGTACTCTGTTCAAGCGGGATTCTTAGGATCGTGGGGTGAATGGCAGAATTCGTTCTACGCAGATCCAATTAATGTCGATACGCAGATTGCTGTTATGAAGGCATTGCAAAAAGCTGTTCCGCCAAGCGTATCAATCGCAGTACGAAGGCCTAGCTATGTTCGAACAATCAATGGAGGGCAAACGCTTACGTTAAAGCAAGCGTTTAGTCAAAGCGCCCTGTCGCGGGTAGCGTACCACAACGATGCAATTTTGTCGGATGAAACCGATATGGGGACGTATTCGGACAAGAATTATTCCCGCAAGCAGGAGCTTGTATGGACAAATAATCATACGCGCTATACGCCGCTTGTAGGGGAGGTAAATCAGCGTTCGAAGTACAGCGTTGCTAAAATGGCGGTTCCGCTGTTGGAGCAAATGAACGTTCAGTCGCTGAATTCACAGTATTCTACAGAGGTTTTAAACAGTTGGAAAAGCACGCAATATAAGAAAATGAATACCTATGAATATATTGGTATGAATTTAGGCTATCGATTTGTACTACAAAAGGTCGGATTTAGTAAAAAAATCAAGCAGGGCGGACGCCTTGATCTTGAAATACAGCTAAAAAATTCCGGATTTGGCAACTTAATGAAGGAAAAGAAATTTGAACTGATATTGTCACAGGGTTCAAAAAATGTTAGATTCGTTATTGATGACGATGCAAGGCTATGGGACGATGATGCCAAAACTTTGATAAAACGTTACAAATTCAATCTTCCGAAAACGATGCAAACGGGAGAGTGGGAAGCTTCGCTAAGTCTGTCAAGCACATTTGATTCCCTTAGTGGCAATCCGTTATACGCAGTAAGGTTTGCAAACAAGAATGTGTGGGACGCCACGCATGGATGGAACAAAATTGGGACAATTACCATCCGACCGAACTAGTATTCGAAATAAATACGATTTTGAAGGTGCGATTGCATAGGTGCAGGAAGATGGACAATTACCATCCGGTCGAAATAGCATTTGGAATGGATATGACTTCGCAGGAGCAGTTGCATAGGTGCAGGAAGGATTGTATTTGAAAAAAGTGGGATTGACTGGAAAATCATACAGAATGCATAATAATGACAATATATACAAGAAAGTGAAAAAAAATAATCAAACTTGCCTAATTATTATGTATTGAAAATTGATGTTTTGTGGAGTATAATTATCTACATTAGCCTGATTCCATCTAATATAGCCGAAAATCAATAGATAGCAGGCGATAGAACTGATTTGATACAAATTGGTTATGCACAAAAAACCGTACAGAAAAGTAACCAATACGCATAAATATACATAAAGCAGATAAAACGGAAAATTCCGCAATCAATTCCAGTAGAGTTATGTGTCAATATGCATAAATATACATAAAGCAGATAAAGCAGATAAAATAGGTAAATCTGATGAATATTTTGATAACAGGAAAAATAGGTTCACTGGCATTTAAGTTTGCACAGGCGATAAATGAAGAGAACAAAGCGATCATTGTGGCTGAAAAATTACCCAAGCAGAAACTTGGGTCAAATGAGGTGCGCACTTATCGTGTTTCTCCACAAGATAAATTATTCGGACATATCATTGAGCTAAATGGCATTGATGTCATGGTATATTTCCTGTTAAGGAGCGAAGAAGCAGCGACATCCGTAAATACGGTAGATGCAAATGGATCGCCGGTGGAGTTTGCAGTTGTGCTAGAACACTGTCGTGCAAAAAATGTTGCACACATTATCCTTATTTCATCAAGCGAGATTTATTCAGGCTGGCCGGATGAAGACGTATCCGAATCTTCTAAGGCTGCTCCGGCTGGAGTCAACGGCAAATTAATAAAAACGGCGGAAGACTTGAGCCGATATTATCAAATCAAACTTTCAGGGTCGATTACCATCGTGCATCTGCCCTATGTATACTATCCTAAACAGGATGTTCAAAGTGGATTAAATGACGCGCTGATAACGAAGGTTATTCTAGACGCAGTGAACAAAAAAGAAGTAACTCTGCCAGGTTTTCCGTTTACAAAGTGCGACTTTTTAAGAGTGGATGATGTCGTTCATCTGCTTTTGCTTACTGCTGATAAAAGAGTATTCCAAAGAGATATTGAAGTTGTAAATGCGGGAACCGGAAATCCGATTACTTTTGCGGATCTAGAGCATCTAATAAAAGCAGAATATCCGGATGTAAGCATAAATTATAACAACGTTGATGCAGAGGTTCCGTTTTCCATGATGATTGAAACGGCAAAGACAGCGTATGATTGGGTATCCTTAAACAGCATTGACGAGGACTTTCACGATATTTGCTTTGATTATGCGAAAGAATCAAACCGTAAGGGTGTTGTGGCGAAGTTGAAAGGACTACGTGTGAAACGTTTCTATATCGCACTTGAGTTTGCTTTAACATCGGTGGTTATGCAGATGCTGGTTATGAAATTTGATGCTTCTAGTGTTTCCGGATTTATCGATTTTCGACTGTTGTATGTAGTGATTCTTAGCTCGTTGCATGGGATTGCCGGTGGGATAATGTCTGCACTTTTGGCAATGGGATCGCTTTTATTTTCATCGTTAAACAGTGATTGGCGTATGATACTGTATAATCCCGAAAATTGGCTGCCGTTTGTCATCTACTTAACGGTAGGGGCGGCGCTTGGATATACTGGGGATAAAAAACGGGATGATCTTGTGAACGCTTACGAGCAAATACGAACGATGGAACTCTTAAATGAACACTTATCCAGTTTGCTTGATCAGGCGGCACAGAGTAGTGAAAACTACAAGAATCAAATTTTAGGACAGAGGGATAGCTTTGGCAAAATATTTTCCGTTGTGCGTAAACTGGATAACGAACTTCAGGAAAATGTACTCTCGGAAGCCATCAGCATACTACAAGATTTGCTTGATACCCAGTCGATAGCAGTGTATTCTATTGCTGCAAATGGTGCTTATGCGAGATTGACGGTACGCTCAAGGTCGTTGACGGATATTACACAAAAATCAATAAAGCTTTCGGAGTACGAAGCGATGACTTTAGAAATCTCTCCAGGCAGCGTATGGTTTAACCGTGACCTGCTTCCCGGCTATCCTGCGTATTGCGCTCCAATATACAGTGAAAATAACATTGTCGCTTTCGTTATGATAAACAAAGTCCGCACTGACCAAATGAACCTGTACTATAGTAACAAGGTCATGATATTGTGCGGGCTTATTCAGGATGCACTGGTGCGTGCAATTAAATATCACCACGGGAATGAGGAAAAAAACTATATTCACGGTACGCGTATCATGACGCAGGATGCATTTGCGGATGTTTACCGGGCGAACCAAAAACTTGCGGAACAAGAAAAGATACAGCTTAGTACCATCTTGGTCAAAGCAAATGGACAGGATTTAGATGAGGTAAGCAGTAAATTGGAAAACTGTGTTCGTGAAACGGACTCAATGGGGATACTTGCGAATGGAGCGTTTGGGATATGCCTTACGCATATTTCACTGGATGATTTGCAGAAAGTACTAAAACGACTGGAAAACTATGGAATGACTGGAATTTCAATGGATGCTTCAAGCAACATATTATAGAAACAAAATGCTGTTTCTATCATCAGATCCACGGCACAAAAGATGTGCCTTTTTATCAGAACTTGCGTTGCAAATTCTGATAAGCTATATGATTGAACATTAGTAGTTCAATCATCAGATCCACGGCACAAAAGATGTGCCTTTTTATCAGAACTTGCGTTGCAAATTCTGATAAGCTATATGAGCGGAGGTGGCCATTTGACGGGTTTTATGATTCTTTTCATTATTCACATCACGGTGTGCATACTTTGGGTATGCGTTGGGCTTAGTGAGGCTCAAGGTAAAAATGGCTTTACGTTTGTCATGCTGCCGCTTGTCATTATGGTTCCATTGTTTGGAGCGATCTGTGCGTTTCGTTCCTTCTCGGATCGCAAGAAAACGCTTGCATTAAAAGACGATGACCTTAGCGTATTTAGCGAGTCGGATGCCGAGGTGCTTGAAGCGGGCGATGCATCGTTTCAGCCGGTGTCAATTGAGGAAGCGTTGGAAGTAAACGACAGTAAAGCACGCCACGACTTGATGATGCAGATCATAAAACACGACCCCGGGAGCAATATAGACGTGCTAAGGATGGTTCGTCTAGGCACTGACTCAGAGGCCGCACATTATGCGACCACTGCGATTATGGAAGTTCAGCGTCAATTTGACATGTCGGTGCAAGAAATTGAGGAAAGGCTGCAAAACGATCCGGATAATGAAACAATTCTGGACCAATATATCAAGACGCTGATAGACTTTATCAAGAGCGGGCTTTTGCAAGGCAGTTCACTGGAGCACCAACGAAAATCCCTTGCGGATGCGCTGAAAAAGAAAATAGAGGGCTATCCGGATGCGAAACGGCTGTATTCGCTAGCGACCGATAACGCCCTTGCCCTAGGACAGTATTCCTACGCGACAGATTTAGCACGTACACTTTGTAAGAAGTGGCCACAAGACGAAGAAGGATGGATGAAAGTGTTAAATGTTTGTATGGAAACCGGCAATGCGAAGTGGAAACGCGCACTAGAATCGGAAATCAAAAATACGAAGATACAATGGTCGCAAGATGGGAAAGAGTACATAAATTATATGTTCAAAGGAGATGTAGCGAAAACATGGTGAAAAATATACACAAAAAAATGTCATTGATGCTTGCAATCCTTTTTATCCTATTTTGTATGATTGGCATTTTGATACTAATTGAACGAAAAGGGTTAGCATACACGGGAAATCAGATGAGCGAATCGGTACTTATCCCAAAAGATGCAAAGATTTCTCCTGCGGTAAAGTCGAAGCCTTTATGCTTGGTGATATACGATTCAACAGAGCCATTTACGCAGATGGAATGTTATCACAATATTTGCTTTGTGCTTGACGAAATGAGAGTTGCCTATTCGACGGTTGATACGGATGCCGTGGAAGAAATGCCGTCTTTTTTGCAGTATGAAACCGTTGTTTTTTCAACACGGTATTTCAATGATGTCTCAATGAAATTCCTGTATGAACTGTTTGCCTGGGTAGAGGAAGGCGGAAATGTCCTTTTTGCAAATCCAATCGACAACCCGAGCATTATTTCCTTGTTTGCGGGTAGAATCGGCATCAAAGACAGTGAATGGGATTTGGTAAGCCAAAATAACTGTAGTGTCGTTTCGGATTTTTTAACCGGTGCGAAAGGGTTAACGATGCAATGGGACAGTGGTGGTGAGATTGAAAGGCTAGGCGGCAATTATAAATTGGACGATAGTTGCATGGTACATATGAAATCAACCGGGAGCGAAGGCGAAACGGCGATGGTTTGGGAGAAAAATTTGGGTAGAGGAAAGATTATCGTAAACAATAACGACGCCATCCACGAACGGTGGTCGCGTGGATTGATTTCTGCAGAGTACAGCCGCTTTGGCGATGTATTTGCATGGCCGGTGATCAATGCATCCGTGTTTTTCATGGATGACTTTCCGGCACCGATACCGGAAGGGTATAACGAATATGTCGATCGGGATTATGGCCTTTCACTAGAAAGTTTTTTTGTAAACGTCTGGTTCCCCGATATTCTAAAAATTTCAAAGGAATATCATATAAAATATACCGGAGGTTTAATCGAAACCTATGCAGATAAGGTTACGCCACCATTTGAACGGAATTTATCAAGTGACAGAATGGATTATTTTGGGAAACGATTATTAAACGAAGGTGGTGAAATTGCGGTACATGGGTATAATCATCAGTCAATTGTGCCGGTCGGCTTCGATTATAAGGATAGGCTAAGCTATAACCAATGGGAGAGCATGGAGGATGCATCGCAGGCGTTGGACGAATTAACGCACTTTGGAAACGAACTATTTAAAGATTATACCTTGCATACATATGTACCGCCATCGAATGTACTTAGTACGGAGGGTAGGCGCATGATTGCAGAGCAGTTTCCGGAAATAAACACAATCGCAGGGATTTATATTGACGATTTTTTGGGAAATGCGGATGAATTTGGGATCGATCAGTATGGTTTGATTACCTTACCAAGAGTTGCCAGCGGATACGACATTGGGGAAAGCATTTTCTGGTTTATGATCAGTGAGGTTAATCTGCATTTTGTAAATACGCACTTTGTACATCCGGATGATGTGGTCGATCTGAACCGTGGCGCAGACAAAGGATGGGAATGGCTAAAAAACAGATATATTGAACTGATCAGCTGGTTGAGTAAATTTCCAATGCGGAATATGACGGCCCAAGAGGGTGCCGGCGCCGTTTCGCGATTTGATAAGCTGACGCTTTCGCGTACAGTTTTAGACAATAAGCTAAAACTTTCGATCGGTGGCTTTTATGATGAGGCTTGGTTTCTGGTAAGGATTAACGAGGGGACGGTTTTAGAAGTAGCCGGAGGAACCTTGACAAATGTCGAAGGAAACCTTTATCTGCTAAAAGCAGACGATCCGAATGTCTTGATTTCTTTGGAAGGAGTGGATGATCTTTGAGGATATGTATGATACTTGAGGGCAGCTATCCATATTCTAGAGGAGGTGTATCATCGTGGACGGATGGATATATCAAGGCTTTCCCTGACTATGAGTTTGTTTTATGGCTGATCGGTGCAGACAGCGAGTCGAAAGGAAAATTTAAATACGAAATTCCTGAAAATGTAGTTGAAATACATGAGGTGTTTCTAAACGATGCATTTACGCTGCCTTATTTACATAAAAAACTTCCACGTTTTGGCGTTGAAGAAAAAGAGGAACTATTAAAACTGCTAAAATTCAAGGATCCGGACTGGGAGGTTGTTTTTGAAAGCGCCGATTGCGGCAGGCTTGATCCGGTATCGTTTTTGACCAGTGAACTTTTCCTAAATGAAATAAATGAATTGTGTGAAGCGAGATACCCCTATTTGCCATTTTCTGATTTGTTTCATACGATGAGGTCTATGTTGCTTCCGTTGCTCTTTTTATTGTCGCAGGATATTCCCAATGCTGATATTTATCACTCGGCAGTGACAGGCTATGGTGGAATACTTGGAAGTATTGGTTCTTGGAAAAACAAAAAGCCGTTTTTGGTGACGGAACATGGAATATATTCGCGAGAACGTGAGGAGGAGGTAATACGGGCAAAGTGGGTGAAATCGCATTTAAAGGACTTGTGGATTGATTTGTTTGCGATGCTATCACGGTGTGCCTATCTATGCGCACAACGTGTAACGGCACTGTATGGCCACGCAGGTGAGATTCAGGAACAGTTAGGATGCCCAAAAGAAAAACTGAGTATTATTGGAAACGGTATTCGCGTGGAAGTTTTTAGTGCTATTCCGAAAAAAGAAACTGACGATATCGTAGACATTGGGGCAGTTGTAAGGATAGCACAGATAAAAGATATAAAAACCATGATCTATGGGTTCGCTGAGCTAACAAACAGTGTGGTTAATGCAAAACTTCATATTTTGGGCGATGTTGATAATCAGGAATATTTTGAAGAATGTAAACAGCTTGTAAAGTATTTAAACGTGAAAGGAATAGAGTTTGTGGGAAATGTAGACGTAAGGCAGTATATACGCAAACTTGATTTTTCGATCTTGACGAGCATATCCGAAGGCCAGCCCCTTGCACTGCTAGAGACGATGGCGGTTGGATTGCCAGTTGTAGCAACGGACGTAGGTGCGTGCCGCGAAATGATTGAGGGCATCGGAATTGATGATTTAGGAGACTGCGGATTTGTTTGCCCCCCTATGGATGCAGAGGCTCTTGCAAGCGCCATGAAACGTTTGTGCGTAAGTCCTACGTTAAGGGAGAAAATGGGGCAAATAGGAAAGCAGCGAACAGCGGCATATTTTGATTATGGGAAAATGATTACATCGTATAACAAGCTGTATGAGGAACTAACATAGAGGTAAGAAATAGTACTAGATTTTTTTATATTTCGTGATGATGACGTATCATATAAGCGGTATGTGGAATGAACATAGAGGTAAGAAATAGTACTAGATTTTTTTATATTTCGTGATGATGACGTATCATATAAGTTGTATGAGGAATTAACCTAGAGGTATGAAATAAGTACTAGATTTTCTTATATTTCGTGATGATGACGTAGTATATAAGTTGTATGAGGAATGAACATAGGGGTATAAAATAGTACTAGATTTTCTTATATTTTGTGATGATGACGTATCATATAAGCTGTATGAGAAATGAACCTAGAGGTGTTAAATAAGTACTAGATTTTCTTATATTTCGTGATGATGGCGACATATCATATAAGTTGTATTAGGAATGAGCATAGAGGTGTTAAAATGGCTGGAATTGGATTTGAACTAAATAAACTTATCAGAAGGCGTGGAATTGTTTCTTGTGTTAGCTTTTACGGTGTTGCGGCGGTCGTTTACACAGGACCTATGCTGCTTGGATTTTGCATGCTCTATATGATAAGCTTCATGGCATCGCTTTTTCATGTTCCCCCAAGCGAAAAAGAATTGGTTATTGTAGTGATTAGCTATTCTTTGATTGCCTCTAACATACTAAACAGTTTGCTGTCTCTTGTAACGACCCGCTACACGGCCGATATGATCTATACCGATCGTATGGACAAAATTTTACCTTCCATGTATGGCAGCATAGGGATTCAACTGCTGCTTGGAATACCTACCTACGGCGTGTTTGTATTTTTTTCCGGAGCCGGGCTTGTGTTGGGGATAATGGCATTTGCGCTGTTTTGTGAACTAACCGTAGTATGGACATTGGTGACGTATATCACTGCGGTAAAGGACTATAAGCGTATTCTAATGATATTTGCCTTTGGTACCATACTTAGCGTATTGGCAGGATTTGTAATGATTACCCTTAAAATCTACATCGTATATGCGATGATTGGGGCGGTTTATATAGGCTACGGCGTAATATTGGCAGGGGCCTACAACGTCGTACGTCAGTATTTTCCAAACCGCATGGATGGATGTTTTCAATTTTTAAGCCGATTAAAGGACTATCCGACACTGCTATTTATCGGGATACTATCGTCCATAGGGCTGTTTTCGCATATGATTTTTGTATGGTATAGCATCTATGGAAAGACGGTGCTTGGGCTCTTTCGTTCTTCTCCGCAATACGATATTCCGGCTTTGTTTGCCTTCGTTTCCATGCTGATGACGACAGTCAATTTTTCGGCAACGGCGGAAGTTAACTTTTATCCGGCATATAAAGATTATTTTGATTTGCTTAGTGGAAATGGAACAATCCGCCAAATAAATACTGCCGAGGATAAAATGATCATTACGTTAGAGCGGGAATTGGTGTATTTAGCGATGAAGCAATTCGTGTTTACTATGATAGCGATTGCACTCGGAGGAATCGGGTTTCATCGGTTTGGACTTGTGGACTTTAATAAAACGGAGACAGAGATATTTTATACGCTTTGCGTAGCATATGGCTTTTACGCTGTTGCAAACAGCATCACAATGTTTCTATTATATTTTTCGGATTATCGTGACGCACTCATCGCCAATTTGCTGTTCGCATCCGTTACGGTGATAGGCGTAATTTTGACAAGAGAAAACCTTACATATCTAGGCTATGGATTCGTTGTTGGGGCAGCGGCCATGTTTCTTGCATCGGCTTTGCTGCTCTGGAAGTATTTGAGCAAAATAAGGTATCATGTTATGCTAAAGTCGGTAACGTCCAATTCACTAGAGTAAAAGAGGTAGGAACATGAAAAAAATAGAAATAAAAACAAGAAAGGTTCGAAAGGCCTGGATGTTAGTTGTAGCCTGCTTTTTGATGGTAGTACCTCTTAGCGTAGGCATTTTCGTATACGGCAATTTCAATACGGAGCTAGAAAGTGGCGATGATGCGCAAATGGAGCCAAGCGGGGCTAGCCAAGGCATAGCGCAGGAAAATGTGGCCATTCCGATCATAACAATGTACCTGACGGTTTACAGTGGCAATGAAAACGAGGGCGCACATTCATGGCGAGAATTAAACGATGGGAATGTCGATACAGAAGAACGGTTCGGTGTGGAGGGAATCTTGCAGGTTGGAAACGAGGATGGACCTCTTAGCGGAGAACTTGGAGATGGAATTTTGGTTCCGAACGCGATGGTGACCTTGTGTGGAGATAACGCTTTATTGGAAGTTCAAAAGTCATATAAGATAGAATTGAAGAAAAATGCAGGCGATTTTGATGGGCAGACGGAGATTTTGCTAAATAAGAATATAAACGACGGCTTGAGGTTTCGAAACAGCCTTGCCCGTGAACTTATTTCACAAACGGGGCATATGGTTGCATGTAAGACCCAATTTGTGCATTTGTATGTAAAGGATGAATCGGAGGACGATGAGAAGGAAGAATTTTACGATTACGGACTCTTTACGCAAGTAGAGCAAATCAACGAAGACTTTTTGGCGAACCACGGCTTTGCGCAGGAAGGTTCCTTGTACAAGGCGGTTAATTTTGATTTTAGACGTCATGAGGAAGAACTTACCTTGGAAAGCAGTGCAGATAATACAGCAAAATTTAATACCGTGCTGGAAGCGAAATTAAATTCGGATTACGATAAGCTCATCCAAATGTTAACAGATGTAAACCATCCGGATAAAGATATCAAAGAGATTATGGAGCAGTATTTTGATGAGGATAATTATTACAACTGGCTGGCATTTCAGATTTTGACAGGGAACAAGGCGGCAATTTACAAAGGCTTTTACCTTTACAGCCCCAACGAAAGTTCTAAATTTTACTTTATTGCTGGGGATACGGATGGGATACTAAAGTCATACGAAGAGGAACTTACAAGCTCTGATGATACGTTGCAAAAATCGTATGAAAAGGAACTTACAAATCCTGACGATCTGCTGCAAAAGTCGTATGAAGAGGAGCTTACAAACCCTGATGCTCCGTTGCAAAAGGATGCTTCCAAAAATTTAGAGGGACTTTCCCTTTTTTTTGATTCCGTACTGCACCGGCGGGTACTGCTTGATGAAAGATGCCGCGAAAAACTGGATGTGGCAATAGAAGGCATGTATCAGATGCTTAGCGGCAATCTTTTAAAGTTTACCGGCAAGTATCGGGATATCGTCAAGGAATATGTATTTCATGAGCCGGATGTTATTTACGAATATTTGAGTGAACTTGAATATGACGAGGTAACGCAGGCATTGCATAAGGAAATGGATCGGTCTTACGAAGATTATAAGAATACGCTGAAGCGTCCCATACCATTTAAGCCAATTGCGGTATTCTCGCAAGGTCAATCGACTGTATTTGAGTGGGAAGCTTCTAAGATGGTTGACGGTTTTGATGTTCGCTATACGGTGGAGCTTGCGGTCGACTATTCGTTTCAAAATATGATCTATAGTCAAAAGGATCTGCACGAAACGTCTGCAGATACAGATGTAAAACTTTCGCCGGGACAGTATTTTGTTCGAGTGACAGCGAAAGGCGACAATGGGGAAGAACGAAAAATGAACTGTTATTATGAGGATTATTATGGAGTAAGGAATTCTGGAGTCCTATGTTTTTATGTTCTTAGGGATGGATCCATTCAAATCAGATGACGCGGAAAATGAAACAGAAAATGAAATAGCAAATGAAACAGAAAATGAAACGGAAAATGAAATAGAAAATAAAGCAGAAAATAAAACGGAAAATGAAATAGCAAATGAAATAGAAAATAAAGCAGAAAATAAAACAGAAAATGAAATAGAAAATGAAACAGAAAATGAAGCGGAGGATGAAACGGAGGATGGAGTTCAAAAACAAGTTCAACAACAAGTTAAAGGACAAGTTCAAGTTTGAATTTATTCTTGCAAGCGTGGTGCTGTTTATCGCGCTTCTTACCGTATGCGTCTTATGGCTTTCCATGCTGCCGGCTACGGCTACGAGAGACACGCAAGCAAACATCCAGGAAACGACCGATTTGCCGAAAGAGGCCGTAGTCAAAAAAAGCAAAGATTCCTATTTGCCGGAGCTTGTAAAAGACGATGATGCGGTGTACTTGCGTGATGGGTATGGTGACGATTTGTCAATGGTGTATCTGTATATGACAATTCAAAAAGGCAATGCCAGCGAAAACAGCGATAAAGACTGGAGCGAATTGGCGAAACATTCTGCGATGGAGTATCAAGAACTTGGCGTAGAGTACGACCGCGTGGAGTGTATTCTACAAGAGGGCGATGAAAATGGTCCGATAGAAGGTATGTTTGGATATGGGCTGGCAATTCCAAATGGTGTGGTTCAGATAACTGGAAATGCATCGTCTGAGGCACCGCTTAAGTCGTATAAAATTAGTTTGAAAGAAGGAGCGAACCTTTGGCGTGGACAGGATGTAGTCAACCTGAACAAGCATGCCTATGACTATACGGGGCTACGCAATAAACTAGCGTATGATTTAATCAAAGAGATCCCCGATATGATCTCATTTCGCACGCAGTTTGTACATTTATATGTCAAGGATGAAACAAAGAATCGTTCACAGGAAAGGTATCAAGACTACGGGTTGTTTACGCAGATCGAACAGCCGGATAAAACGTATTTAAGAAACCATGGCTTGGATCAGAATGGCCATTTTTACAAACCTGTTATGTTTGAGTATGATACTTATGAGGATGCGATAAAACTGAAAAATGACCCGGCATATAGCGAAAAACAATTCGAGCGCGTGATTGAGTGTAATGGGAATGAGGATCATTCTAAATTAATAAACATGCTGAAAGATCTAAACGACACTTCGTTAAATTTTAAAGAGGTGTTTGAAAAATATTTTGACAAGGATAACTTCTTTACATGGCTGTCATTTCAGATACTGATTGGAAATACGGATACGATAAGCCAAAACTACATGCTTTACAGCCCGCGCAACAGCGAAAAATGGTATTACATAAGTGGGGACGCGAATGGCGCATTGACCCGCAAAGAGAATTATGTATTAAATGATACGGATGAATTGGTAAATGAGGTGCCTGCTGAATTTAAGGTGTTAGGCTGGGAATATGGGATAACGAATTACTGGGGCAATCCATTGATGAGGAAGATCTTAAAGGAAAAAGAAGATAGGGATTTGCTTTTGGAAAAATTAGATCAAATGATGGCATACTTGCCACGCGACAAGATAAATGAGCGTATAAAAGAATATCTTGATGTAACGGTTCCTTTTAAAAAGAGGCTTCCGGATAGTGAATTGATCAGTTATAAAACCCCGGTGGATTCAAGGATTTGGCATAGTCTATATGATGGCCTCGCTGAGGAAGTGGAGCTAAATTATCAACTTTGTAAACAGTCGCTAGACAGCTTGATGCCGTTTTATATGGGAATTCCGACGAAAACAGAAACAGGATACCGCTTTTCATGGGATTATGCATATTCATTTTTGGAAGATGCCATCATACAGTATAAGTTTGAATTATCGAAAGATTACAAATTTAATAGCATCATCCATATCGATGAAGAGCTCTATGATGCAAACATTGAACTTGACGATTTGGATTTGGCTCCCGGACTGTACTTTTATAGGGTAATGGCATACGATAACAGTGCTCATACGCAATATGCCTTTGATTATATTGTAAATGAATCTTTCTCGAAACAGTACGCTATCCTTGCATTTAACGTAGACGAGAATGGTGAAGTGGCGCGTGTTGCTGATCAAATCACCGAATAAGCAAACATTGAATATGCACAAAGAAACTGCGCAGGAAGAGGTGAAGGATGGATGTAGGCACCCAAGATGCGATTGAATATGCACAAAGAACTGTGCAGGAAGAGGTGAAGGATGGATGTAAGCACTCAAGATGCGATTGAATATGCACAAAGAACTGTGCAGGAAAGAGGTGAAAGATGGATGTAGGTACCCAAGATGCTATCAAAAACGCTATGATGAATTTCGGGATATCGGAAAATAAAATGACGCTGGAAACGCTGATCGGAATGCTGATTTCCTTGGCGGTGGCGACCCTGATTGGATTTTTGATATACATCATCTATAAAGCAGCCTATCAAGGCATAGTGTACGCAAAGTCGTTTGCAATGACGCTTGTGGGAATGACGGTGCTAACGTGTATGGTAACCTTAGCGATCAGCACGAATATCGTATTGGCGCTCGGTATGGTAGGTGCATTGTCAATCGTTAGATTTCGTGCCGAAGTAAAAGAACCGGTCGATTTAATGTTCCTTGTTTGGGCGGTGGCAGCAGGAATCGCAACCGGTGCAAAAATGTATCTGCTTACTTGCCTGGGTAGTGCGTTTGTTCTATTCCTTATTTTTGTGCTGAATGCAAAAGTCATTGATACGAAAGTCCATATTCTGATTGTCCAATATGTAGAAGATGAGGATACGGGTGATATTGATGGCAAAATTAGGCGGGCGCTTAAGGACATGAACTACGAGATCAAGTCAAAAACCCTGCGTGGCGATGCAGTTGAGGTTACGATTTTAGTCGATGTCCGTAAAGACAACCTAGCGTTTACAGAAAAAATCAGTAATTTTTATGGAGTAAAAGAGTTGACAATTGTTCAATACAATGGAGAATATCATGGATGAGATGAAGAAAATTATGATTTGCGTAGTAGGCGCGATTCTTGTTGCCGCTGTGTGCATACTGCTTGTGCTGTACAAGGGCAAAAAATTGAAGTATACAAATTTTAGTGAGGATAAAACCGTGTTTGTCAATCCGGAGCGTGGGTGGCATATCATTAAAAATACAGCGGAACAATTTTCGGCGGAATCGCTTCTTTCTTATCGGGAAAATGAGAAGATTGGGCTGATTCTTCTGGAGACGAATTTAGGCGATTATCGCTTTGGACCTTTAGATGATAACAAGCTTCGTGAAATCAAAGGAGCATTTGATGTGATACGTAAGGCAAATGACGGTGTTATTTTTCGTGCGGCATATGATTATGATGGTATGGCAAATCCAGAGCCGCAAGAACTTGATATTGTACTGGGGCATATCGGCCAATTAAGCGATTTGTTTTATGAAAATGAAGATATCTTGTATTGTATTCAAGCGGGATTTTTAGGTCCATGGGGTGAATGGCATGATTCATTGTATGGGGAACCAATTAACGTTGTTACACAGAATCTCGTTGTGCAGGCATTGTTGGATGCCGCTCCAAAAAGTGTGGCCATAGAGTTGCGAAGACCTGTTTTTGTCCGCACAATCAATGAGGAGCAGACGCTTACAAAAAAGGAGGCATTTAGTGGAAGTGCACTGTCGCGGGTAGCCTATCATAATGATGCGGTTTTGTCAAGCGAATCCGACATGGGTACGTATTCAGACGAGTACTATACGCGTGCGCAAGAGCTTACATGGACAAACAACCATACGCGCTATACGCCGCTTGTCGGTGAAGCAAATCAATTTTCAGAATACTGTTTGGCAAAGACTGCTGTTCCGCTGTTGGCCCAGATGAATTTTCAGTCGTTAAATGCTCAGTTTTCACCGGAAGTTCTAGACAGTTGGAAGGGCGAAACGTATCATGAAATGAATGCATACGATTATATTGGCATGAATTTAGGCTATAGATTTGTGCTGGACAAGGTCGGATTTAATAAAAAAATCACGCAGGGCGGGCATCTTGATCTGGAACTGCAACTAAAGAATACCGGATTCGGCAATTTGATGAAAGAAAAGAATTTAAAACTGGTCTTGTCAAAGGGTTCGCAAAAGATCCAAACTGCGATAGATGACGATGCTAGATGGTGGGATGATGAAGCTGGAATGCTGATAAAACGTTACAAATTCAGTATTCCAAAAACGATGCAGCCGGGAAAATGGGATGTTTTTCTTAGCCTTTCAAGCACGTTTGATTCACTTAGCGATAATCCGCTGTATTCGATAAGATTTGCAAATGAGGGTGTGTGGGATGCCCAAAATGGATTAAACAAAATCGGGGCAATCACCATCAAAGAATCGAATAGCTCCAGTGGATTTACTACGTTTGAGCAAATGTTGCTATCCGATTGATGTACTAAAATGGAACAGTCTACAGGATGTGGCAGGATGGCGGCGCAGCCTATCTTTGTGCACCGCCTTGACCAATTTTGTATGCTTTAAATGATGACGTTTAAATTTATAGGAGACCTTTTCTACGCCGTGCAAAATCAACAAATCGAAATTTATCTACCCGATGCCTGCTTTCCGTGTACTGGAATAGGTTGGCATCGCTTAAATACACCTTGCTTTTTACAGATACGATGTTCGTATCTGCTTTTCTTAGATCTAAATAGCTTTTGTCGTCGGCATTTAAGGAATCTATGGTAATTTCCTTGTTTGCATAGGATATTTCAAGATCCAGTTCTGCTTCTAGATATTCATAAATAGAGTCGCCTGCTATTTTTTCGTCAAGATGCGGCACAAACTTTGTAAGAAGAATATCTTTGTCTATTACAACAGCGTCACCGTTCATCGTGCGTGTCCTTAAAACGAACCATGCGAAGGCGCCTTCCGGTAGGCCCGTGTAATTGGCGGTTTCCCCATCTATTTTTTCTCTTTGCAAATGAATCACTTTTGTCAGACTTTCAAATCCATACATTTTCTGTAATTCTTTGTAGCTTGTTAGCCCTACGATAGGGAACTCAAACTTCTCCCTGCTTAATACGAGTGAACCTTTCCCCTGGCGTTTTAAAATATGGCCGCTATCCATCAGCATGTCTAATGCTTTACGAACGGTATGCCTGGATGCTTGAAACTCTTTAAGCATCAAAGCTTCGCTTGGCAGTGTGGAATTTTTAGGATACGTACCGTCTGTGATTCTACCGGCAATCAAATGATAAATTTCTTCATAACGTTTCAAAATATAAACCTCCAAATCTTTCGTATCTATAGATTCTTTTTTCTAATTCACCGTACAATCATCGCAGCTATGCCATATAGGAAGCCATGCAAGGTATGGCTGCGATTGTGATTGTGTATAGGCAGTAGCCAATCGGCCTATAGTAAGCATACTACATTCTGATGATATTTGCCAAGTATTCAAAAATATTATTTTTGTTTTTTCCTTTTTTATTTTTGTAGGATGAAAAAAGATAAGAATAAGAACAAGAATAAAAAGGACAAGGGGAAGTTTGACGGATGGGCTTGCTTGCCGGATAGCCGTATCATGGCAACGGGAGTTTACAAATATGGGTATGGAATAGGAAAATGAATCTCCACGCCGCAAGCAGCGGGGTATCTCCGGAGTTACGGTTGAACGGTGACACCGCAAGTGGTGAGGTATTTACCCGGGGTGAATAAAAAAGTACGAATATAGAAATACAGGGATTATGAAGCATAATATCTATGTTTTTTTATTTTTCAAAATTTACAGTAATTTTTACTGTATTTAAGTAATATAGTTTAAGGAATGTCCCCATGACTTACTAGAACACAATCGAATCGATCTTTGCATAGGAGAGGGGTGGCATCGTTTCGATTGTCGATAGCAGGAAGGCGGACAACAAGACGGTGAGGAACGTAACGCTCCCGAACTGGCCAAACCACGAGGCAGATGCTGCGAACAGCAACGTATCCAGAGTTTTGCAGGATGCGCTGATGGCAAAGCTATGCGTTTCAAGATAGCAATGCGGAAAGATAAAGGGCTGTTGGCATGTATGTGCCGGCGGCTTTTTGTTTGTAATGGATGGATCAAGAACCACATGGATAAAAAAAGAAAGCTGTGGATTTTGGCAACCGAAGCCCCAACCAACTGCGCATCTACATCGAAAGTTACTCTGGTGGTTTTTCATACAATATTTGAATCGTTGGAAGATAGATGATGTTATAACGCATTAAGCGAAATCCATTTGGCTGGTTCTACAAAAATATGATCCAGAATTTCTTGAAAAATCAATTTGAATGATAATTATGTATGGATTTGAAAAAAAACAGGAATTTTTTTTGTAAATAGTGTTGCAATTTATAAATCTATATGCTATACTCTCGTTAGAGACAACATATACGTATAAGTAAAGACATATTCAAACAAGCAAGACATATTCAAACAAGCAAGACATATTCAAACAAGCAAGACATATTCAAACAAGAAAAACAAATGCAAACAAGAAAAACAAATGCAAACAAGAAAAACAAATGCAAACAAGAAAAACAAATGCAAACAAGAAAAACAAATGCAAACAAGAAAAACATATGCAAACAAGTAAAACACATGCAAACAAGAAAAACAAATGCAAACAAGAAAAACAAATGCAAACAAGTAAAACACATGCAAACAAGAAAAACAAATGCAAACAAGAAAAACAAATGCAAACAAGAAAAACATATGCAAACAAGTAAAACACATGCAAACAAGGGGACAAACGACAAAAAGGAACAAAAGGAACCAATCGTCTAAAAAATAATTCAGGCAATTCGAAAAGGAGAAGAGTATGGGGAAATTTAAAAATGATGCCACAGAGCTTTTAAGAGCAGTTGGCGGACGCGAAAATGTTGCAGCTGTATCGCATTGTGCAACAAGAATGAGGTTTGTACTAAACGACCCAAAACTTGCAGATGAAACGGCAATCGAAAACATTGCGGCAGTCAAAGGAATGTTTACCAATGCAGGGCAGTTCCAAGTAATCATTGGAAACGATGTTTCCACATTTTTTAATGATTTTACGGCTGTATCTGGCATTGAAGGAATTTCAAAAGATGCCGCAAAGTCGGTTGCAAAGAAGAATCAAAATCCGGTTCAGCGGCTCGTTACACTGCTTGCAGAAATTTTCACCCCGATTCTTCCCGCGATTATCGTGGGCGGGTTAATCCTTGGATTTAGAAACATTTTAGAAAGTGTTCCAATGGGTATTTTAAATGGGAAAACGATTGTAGAAACATCACAGTTCTGGTCAGGGGTAAACGGATTCTTGTGGCTGCCGGGAGAAGCAATCTTTCATTTTCTTCCGGTTGGAATTACATGGAGTGTAGCAAAGAAGATGGGGACAACGCAAATCCTTGGAATTATCCTCGGTATTACGCTCGTATCGCCACAGCTTTTAAATGCATACGCAGTAAACGGTACCCCGTTAGCAGAAATTGCAGCGAACTGGTCATGGGATTTCGGATTTTTTACGATAGATAAAATTGGCTATCAGGCGCAGGTAATTCCGGCAATGCTTGCAGGATTTATGCTGGTCTATCTGGAAAAATTTTTCAGAAAGCACATACCCGAATCCATTTCGATGATATTTGTGCCATTTTTCTCTTTGGTGCCGACAATCCTTGCAGCCCATGTAGTCCTTGGACCAATTGGATGGAAAATAGGAGCGGCGATTTCCTTTGTTGTAAATACCGGATTGACCTCAAGCTTTAACTGGCTCTTTGCAACACTGTTTGGCGCACTTTATGCACCACTTGTCATCACAGGGCTGCACCATACGACACTCGCCATAGATTCTCAGCTGATTGCGGACTTTACCTCTACGAACCTTTGGCCGATGATTTGCCTATCAAACATTGCACAAGGTGCCGCCGTATTAGCCGTAGTTGTAGCACATAAAGGCAACAAACGCGAAGAATCCATATCCATACCTTCGGTCATTTCCGCATGGCTTGGCGTCACCGAACCTGCTATGTTTGGAATAAATTTAAAATATATGTACCCCTTTATTGCGGCCATGTGCGGCTCGGGGATTGCCGGTTTGTTTGTCACACTTTTGGGAGTAAGGGCAAATGCGATAGGCGTCGGAGGATTGCCGGGAATACTGGCCATTCGAGGACAGGATTATGCAACATTTGCAGTAGCGATGCTAATCGCCATCGTCGTACCATTTGTACTAACCTTATTTTTCCGTAGGGTAGGCCTGTTTAATAAGATGGACAAAGTAGGGCAAGAAGAAACAGGCGGCGCTACAGCCATAACAGCACCAATGCTAGGAAAAGATGGGGCTGCTGCAAAATCAACCGCACAGGAGAAGAAGGAGATTACAGCAAAATCATCCATTCTCACGGAAAATATATATGTGCCAATAAGCGGAAAACTCATGCCTTTAAGCAGCGCAAGGGATGCCGCTTTTGCAGAAGGTGTTATGGGGGATGGTGTACTGATTGAGCCTACCATGGGAAAACTGTATGCTCCATTTGACGCAACAGTAGTATCGCTGTTTCAAACGCTGCACGCCATAGGACTTTCTAGCGACAGCGGTGTGGAGCTGCTAATACATATCGGAATTGACACAGTAGAACTAGGCGGCAAGTACTTTACCTCACATGTAGAGCAGGACGACAAAGTGAAAAAAGGCGACCTTTTAATCGAATTTGATATCGAAAAAATAAAGCAGGCCGGATATGAAATCGGTACACCGATTATTGTGACAAATTCAGATTCGCTTGCTGTCGATACATCAAACGCGCCATATGAAACGTTTGTGGGCATTGGTGATTTAATCGCCGCGGTTCACTTCTAAATAGCTTGTAAAACAGCAAAGGATAGGAGTTAAAAATGAATTTTAAAGACAAAGTAGTCTATCAGATTTATCCAAAATCATACCTTGATACAAATGGGGATGGAATTGGTGATTTTCCAGGGATCATAAAAAAACTCCCTTATTTGCGAGAACTTGGGGTTGACATGATTTGGCTAAATCCCTTTTACCCTTCGCCTCAAAGAGATAACGGCTACGATGTTAAGGACTATTGCAGTGTAGATGAAGCGTTTGGGAGCATGGAGGATTTAAACCGGCTGATTGCATCTGCGAAAGCATTGGGGATTGATTTGATGCTTGACATGGTTTTTAACCATGTCTCAACAGAACACATTTGGTTTCAAAAAGCATTGGCAGGCGATAAAAAATATCAAGATTATTTTATTATCAGAGACGAAAAGACAGATTGGGAAAGCAAGTTTGGTGGCAGTGCATGGGCACCGTTTGGCGATACCGGCAAATTCTATTTAAGGCTCTTTGATGTCACGCAAGCGGATTTAAATTGGCAGAACGACGACGTGAAAGAGGAGCTATACAATGTCCTCCGATTTTGGATGCAAAAAGGGGTGAAAGGGTTTCGTTTTGATGTCATTAACCTTATTGGAAAAGATAGCGTGCTAAAAGACAACAAAACAGAAGGTGGCAAACCGGAATATACAGATAGGCCGATTACCCATAAGTATCTAAAAGAAATGAACAAGGCGACCTTTGGTGGAGACCCCGAAATGGTCACGGTTGGAGAAATGAGTTCTACGACCATAGAAAACTGTATCTTGTACACAAAACCAAAGCGGCAGGAACTAAGCATGGCATTTCATTTCCATCATTTAAAGGTAGACTATGTAGATGGGGAAAAATGGCAAAAAGCGGATTTTGATTTTGCGAAACTACAAGCCATACTTCACGAATGGGGGGTAGGGATGAGCCAAGGCGGAGGATGGAACGCACTGTTTTGGAACAACCATGACCAGCCACGCGCATTGAATCGATTTATAGAAACGGACCAATATCGGGTAGAGGGGGCAAAGATGCTTGCTAGCGCCATCCACCTAAACCGTGGCACACCCTATATCTACATGGGTGAAGAAATCGGTATGTTAGACCCTGACTATGAGTCGATGGACGATTACGTAGATGTTGAGAGCATCAATGCCTATCAGAGGATGATAAGGGCAGGAATGCAAAAAGAAGATGCGTTTGAACTGATCAAGTTAAAATCAAGAGACAATGCAAGAATACCCATGCAATGGGACGATAAAAAAAATGCCGGATTTTCAAGTGGCACACCATGGCTGAAAACCGGGAAAAGCTATCAGCAGATCAATGTTAAAAGCGAACTTGAATCCGGGAGTATTTTTCGATATTATCAGACATTAATCGCACTTAGAAAACAGCATAAAGTAATTCGTGAAGGAAGTTATGAACCGTATGCGAAAAAACATGAGCAGGTATATGCATATATCAGAAAACAGGGTGACACAGAGCTTCTCGTTTTAAATAATTTCTTTCCAAAGCAAGTGTCGATGGACATTCCACCTAAATTTTTAAATGGTGAAATCCTCATAAGCAATTATGACAAAAAAACATCGAACATAAAGGATTTTACGTTAGAACCATATCAAAGTTTGGCGATACTCGTGTAACATTTTAAAATGAAGCAGGAGTAGGAACGAATGTTCTGGACGGAAAAAAACAGAATATGCAACGATTTCGTACTCACTGGTAACGGATGAACCGCTACAAGGAACAAAACCATGGGCTCCCGAAAGGGAATGCCTATGGTTTTGTTCCTTGTAACGAAAAATATCCTTAGCCGTATTCGATGATTGTACCTTTTAAGGGAATGCCTATGGTTTTGCTCCTTGTAACGAAAAATATCCTTAGCCGTATTCGATGATCGTACCTTTTAAAGGAATGCCTATGGCTTTGCATCTTGAAACGATTTCCTTTATTTTTGTTGACTTGCCCAGAGTAGAGCCACTGACCGGGGACCTAGCCATAGGGTGTGGTCCACGGTTCCAAGCGTGTTGCCGCTTAATGGAATGGGTGTCTGCAGTCCGGTATTCACGGCCATTTGCCAACAAAAACCACTCGGTAGTGTGGGGGGTAAAAGTTCATTCGATTCCCAGTGCATGTTCATGGCGAGGTAGACGATATCATCCTTTCCAGAGGGAAGCCGCCCTGCAAACATCACGCCCATTACCCGACCATCCTGAGCAAAGTCTTCATTCCAAGGCTGTGTGCTATGAAAGCTGATGTCAGGAAACCCAAGGGAGCAAGGTTCCATACTGCGGCGGAGTATTTCGTGGGTCTTACGGAATGCAATCATGTACTGGAAGAAATTAAACGTGTACTTATTCTTTTGCAATAAATCCCAGTCCAGCCAAGAGATTTCGTTGTCCTGACAGTAGGGGTTATTGTTGCCAAACTGCGTGTTGCAGAATTCGTCCCCAGCCAGGAACATGGGTGTTCCTCGACTGCATAAAAGGACAGCACAGGCATTCTTGATCAGCCGATACCGCAAATTTAAGACAGCCTGATCATCGGTTTCTCCTTCCACACCACAGTTCCAACTAAGGTTATCATTTGTTCCATCGGTGTTGTTCCAGCCATTGGCTTCGTTATGCTTATTGTTATAGGCATAAAGATCATAGAGAGGGAAGCCATCATGGCAAGTCAGAAAATTCACGGAGGGGTTGGTGCCTCGTAATTCCGGATTGTATAGGTCAGGGGATCCGGCAATTCGCTGGGATACCGTGCGTCCAATGCCACCATCCCCTTTTAAGAAAGCGCGCAGATCATCACGATATTTGCCATTCCATTCGCCCCACCGTTTCCAAGATGGGAAGCTGCCTACTTGATAGAGGCCACCCGCATCCCATGCCTCGGCGATCAGCTTGACATGGCCAAGGATTGGATCAAAGGCCAGACTCTGAAGCAGAGGTGGCTTGTTCATCGGGGAACCATCCTCGTTTCGACCCAGAATAGATGCAAGGTCGAACCGGAAACCATCTACGCGGTAGTTAATGACCCAATAGCGTAGGCATTCCAAAATCATCTGCTGTACAATGGGATGGTTGCAGTTTAGTGTGTTGCCGCAGCCACTGAAATTATAGTAAAAGCCGCCGGGCGTGAGCATATAGTAGATATTGTTGTCAAATCCCTTAAATGAAAAGGATGGTCCATGTTCGTTGCCTTCTGCGGTATGGTTAAACACGACGTCTAGAATAACCTCAATGCCGTTTTCGTTAAGAGAGCGGATAAGCTGTTTGAGTTCGTTGCCCTCCCGATTGTATTCTAAAGCCCCCGTATAGCTCGTATTAGGTGCAAAAAAGCATACGGAGTTGTAGCCCCAGTAGTCCACTAGCTGCCTGCCGTTGTGTTCTCGTGAGTCAGCCATCTCGTCAAACTCAAATATGGGCATTAGCTCTACGGCGTTTATGCCCAGAGATTTAAGGTAGGGCAATTTTTCCAATAGCCCTGCAAATGTGCCGGGGAGTTCCACTTTGGAGGAGTCATGGCGTGTATAGCCCCGAACATGGAGCTCATAGATAATGAGGTCCGATGCTGGAAGCATGGGCTGCTTGAAGTTGCCCCAGTCGAAATCGTCCTCCACCACACGGGCTTTGTAGCTAATATTGCCCTCATGCTTCCCCCATTCGCTCTGTCCGGTAACCGCCTTAGCGTAGGGATCAAGCAGAACGTTCTTCTTGTCAAAGATCAGCCCACTCGGTGGATCATAGGGTCCATCTAGCCGGTAGGCATACTCGAATTCGGATATGCTTAGCCCAAACACGATGATGGAATATACATAGCCGATACGATAGTGTTCCGGGAGGGGCAGTACGGCACAAGGCTCCGATTCGGTACGGCGAAATAGAAGCAGCTCGCAAGACGTGGCATGAACGGAATGTACGGTAAAGTTTACGCCACAAGGAATTGCAGTAGCTCCATTTACCTCATAGAAACCCGGACGTACATCATATCCTGCAATTGTGTCAAGTGGAATTAAGTTTACAGTTCTTCTTGGCTTGTTGTCGCTATCTGTGTTGTATTTTATAGGCTTTGTTTCCATTTATATCATCCTCCATTTTTTTCTTATGTACTTGCGTTAATGATCACTTTTATAGTTTAGCATATGTCGTTGACGATTTCAATTACTTTAGCGAATGCTACAGTGCTAGTGCAAAAATGTAGTATGTGCGTGGCATCTTGGTCGCTTGGTATTACAGAAAACAGCGAACACAAGGCGGAAGCTTTGCGGTTTATTGAATATCTCTTCGCGGGCAAGGATGGCACAGATGGTTCCATAGACGCTGATTTGGCTGTTACCCAGTCTGCTTTCCCGGGTAGTTCGCTTGCGAACCCTGATTTTAGCAGTGCGGATCCTGTTTTCCAGGATGTATTTGCGATTTTTCAAAAAGGATATCCATATAATGAGTTCACCGGTATGAAAGAAGCAAATACCATCATGGTAGAATTCATTGACGCTTTGATTCCTTACATGGATGGCGATGTTGATGCTGATGCGTACTTGCAAGAAGTCCAGGACTCAATTGATTCTGTCTATAACTAACACGATTGATTGAATGAAGAAATAAATAATTGAAACCAGATATGTGGCCATGTAATGAATGGCCACATATCTTAATAAAAATCAAAAGATTGCAGAATTACATCATTGGAATGGAGATGTTGGAGTGGGAACTAGTGAGAAAATCGAGAAAACCAAACCAAAGAAAAAACCAAAGCATAGAATCAGTGCTACGCCATATCTGTTTCTTTCCCCAACAATCATATTGATGTTTATATTATTGGTGCTGCCTATTGTTTTGGTTATAACCTATTCTTTTTACAACAATGCGATTGTTGTTAAGGATCCTGTATTTGTTGGATTTGATAATTATAGGAAGATATTCGCGGATGCCAAATTTTTTAAAGCTGTAAAAAATACAGCTTTCTTTGCGATCGTCAGTGTAATCGCGCACATCGCTTTGGGCATGGGCTTTGCGTTGTTGCTTAATTCCAAATATTTCAAAAAAAGAACGAAAACAATCGCCAGGGTAATCTATATTCTACCATGGGTGTTTACCGCATCGGTAATCGCCATCCTTTGGAAATTAATGCTATAGCCTCAAGGGATAGTTAATTACCTTTTATCATTTGTAAATCTGGCAACAAGGAACACGGAGTGGCTCAGTTCTAGAACGTTGGCTTTGTATGCAATTACCTTTGTAAACATATGGTGCGGTTATCCATTTTATATGATTAGTTTATTAGCAGGGTTACAGGGCGTTTCGGGTGATTTGTATGAAAGCGCGGCGTTAGATGGCGCAACTACGTGGAAGAGATTTGTGCATATTACAATCCCACAGCTAATGCCGGTCATTATCAGTATCACGCTATTGGATTTTGTCTGGTCTATACAATCGTTTGCCGTTATTTGGATGCTAACCGGTGGAGGACCCGTAAATAATACACAGACATTAAGTATTTACATTTATAAATTTGCATTTAATAGCAGTCAATATGCGCTTGCGTCGACAGTGGCAGTTATAACATTGATTATCTGCGTTATATTAGCTGTCATATATGCTAAGAATCAAAAGAAAGCGAGGGACTAGTAATGGTAGGGGAAAATAAAAAATATATGAAAGTCCTCGTTTCTATTTTGCTTATACTAGGAGGACTATTTGCAGGATTTCCTGTGCTATGGATGTTTCTTTCCTCGTTGAAGTCGAACAGACAAATATTTGTTTGGCCACCGACATTTATTGATTCTACTTTTAGTTTGGATTCCTATGTGGCTATCTTAACAGATCCAACCAAAGTGCGTTATTTCCTTAACAGCTATCTTGTATCCGCAGTAGTGGTGGTATTAACCTTAGCGATAGGAATCATGGCCGCATATGCATTCAGTCGCTTTGATTTTCCTTTTAAGGGTCTGATTAATACAACTATAATTAGTGTACAGGCGATACCGCCCATCGTATTGCTGATACCATATATGAGTTTAATCGTATCATTGAAGTTATTTAATACATATGCCGCATTGATGTTGACTTACTTGGTATTTACACTCCCATATTGTATTCTCATGGTCACGGCCTACTTTAACACGCTATCGACAGATTTGGACGAGGCGGTGATGATAGATGGTGGATCACGATTCGTAGTTATATGGAAGATACTTGTTCCTATATCAGTACCAGGACTCATATCTGTGGGAATGTATACATTTATGCAGTCATGGAATGAGTACTTGTTTGCACTGACGCTCACAAAAACATCTGAAATGCGTACAGTGCCTGTAGGCATCAACCTGTTGATGGGCCAGCATTCATATGATTGGAGCCAGATGATGGCTATGAGTTTTATTGGTTCATTGCCTATTCTACTGTTGGTTATCGTGTTCCAGAAATATTTTATTGCCGGTATGTCTTCTGGAGCGGTAAAAGGATAAATTAAAATCAAAGGAGATCATTATGTTAGTAAATTTAAAAGAGATTTTAGAGGTTGCAAATAAAAATAATTTTGCGGTTCCTGCGTTCAATACTTCGAGCAATATGATTCTGTCCGGTATCCTAGAAGCGAGTGAAGAGCTACAGTCTCCGTTGATTGTCGCAATTCATCCGGATGAACTACATTTTGTGAGGCCATCATTTGTGAAAGCGGTTGTTGAAGAGGCTCATAATGCCAGCATACCAGTATGCATCCATTTAGATCACGGCGCTTCTTTTGAACAGGTAATAGAAGCGATTCAGTGCGGATATACATCTGTAATGATTGATGCGTCAAAAGAGACTTTTGAAAATAATATAAAGATTTGTAAGCAAGTTGTAGAAGCAGCGCATGCGGTTAATGTTTCCGTAGAGGGTGAGCTAGGCACAATAGGCAATACAGATTCAAATGAGACCACTCCTCCAGATCAAATACTATATACAGATCCTGAGCAGGCCAAACAATTTGTAGCAGAAACGAAGATAGATGCTCTTGCTGTGGCGATAGGTACTTCTCATGGAATATATCCGAAAGATAAAAAACCGGAATTGCGTATTGATATATTGGATTTGATTAAAAAGGCTGTCGATATTCCTTTGGTTTTGCATGGTGGCTCTTCCAATAAGGATACGGAAATTGCAAAATCTGTAGAGCACGGCGTTAACAAGATTAATATTTCCAGCGATATCAAGGATCCTTTCTATCGCAAATGTAGGGAAGTTCTAAAAGATGACGCTATCAGAGAACCCAATCTTATTTATCCCGCCTGCATAGAAGTATTAAAGGATGCCGCAAAAGATAAGATCCGTTTATTCCATTCCGATGGAAAAGCCAATTTGTATCGATAGATTTATGAAGTATGAGATGAAAAAGACATATGGAGAAAGGGTGAAAAGCTTCTCTTTTCACTTATCTATTTGTGGCAGTATCACGAGTTTCCCGTGATATGCAATGGGGTGTAATAATGGGCGAGAAAATTGCTGTTGGTTTTCATACTTGTATGGATTTTGAGCTTGAGTGGAGCAAGGATACAATTGAAAATTTAATTCGGAAATATCAAATACAAGATTCAGAGATTATGGCGAAAGATGTCATTTGTTCAGAAAGGGAGATGGTCATTGCATCCCTAGACTATATGAAGTCTGGTACCGGCGGGGAAATGGTACCAAAAGATCCAAAGACGTGTGTTGAGTTTGCCAATAATTTTCATTATGAAATAACAATTGGAGGTACAGCCACGCGAGCGGCAATGGCCATACAGAAAATTGGCTACAGCAGTGTCGTTCATATGTGTTGTTTTAATGAGGAAATGAAAAAACGACTGCCCAAGGGCATCCGTTATATTTCAAGCGTAGGTGTACTGAAAACAAAAAATCCACATGTGGTCTTACAGTATCCTAGCAACACTCACATTTTGGCAAATGATATAGATTTTGTCACCCCAAGAGAAAACCGGGTGATGTATTCAAATGATATTGAGGGTATACAAATGAAATTGACAGAGGGTTTTATTCCTCTAATTCAGGATGCGGAAGTGTTTTTGCTGTCATGCTTTAGTGAGGTTTTGGATTTTCAGATATTAGAAGATAGAATAAACACGACAAAGAAAATTCTGAAAAGCCTTCCCTCAAATGCAATTGTTGTCATGGAAGATGGCGACTATGTCGTAAAAAAACATAGGGAGTATGTTCATAGGGAACTAAAAGATTTTGTTGATATATTAAGTATGAATGAAGATGAGCTGCAAACCTATATAGGGCAGAGAATCAATATACTGAATCCGGATGAAGTTTTGAACGCTGTCAAACATATGCACGAATTTGTGCACATCCGATATATTTTGATCCACTCATCAAAATGGGCTTTGCTGTATGGAGAAAATCCTGGATTTGCCAAGCAGGCTTTGGAGTCCGGAGTAGCCATGTCGGCGACGAGATTTCGGATAGGCGATATTTTTGCTAAAAAAGACTTTGAAGAATCAAAAGTCCTAGCATCAAGTGAAGAGAGCACGGAGTTTTGCAGACGCATAGCAGAAATCGGCAATGGCCATATATGCTGTGTTCCGGCAAAAGATTTGACTTTTGTAGAGAAACCGACCTCGGTGGGTTTGGGAGATTATTTTGCAGGCGGATTATTGCCGAAGTTAACTTCTAAGTATAGACAAGCTCTATAGGAACTAATCGTAGAATATTTTCAAAAAGGAGAAATTAGAATGTCATTAACCCCTTACAATGAAATACTAAGTTATGCAAAAGAACATCATTTTACAGTAGGTGCATTTAATTCTTATAATATGGAAAGTCTGCAAGCACTTGTTGCAGCGGCGGATAAAAAAGATGTTCCCTTGATTGTGCAAACATATCATGCACACATGGAGTATGCGGGAGCGGATTATATGCAGGCCATTGCCCAGATTGCGTCCAACCATACAAAGGTAAAAATCGCTTTGGGACTGGATCATGGGAAGACTTTTGAACAGGCAAGACGATGCATTGAAGCAGGATACTCGGGTGTTATGATTGACCTGGCAAGCGAAGATTATGACTACAATGTGGCAGAAACAAAAAAAGTCGTGGCGTTGGCACATGCAAAAGGCGTATCCGTTGAAGCGGAACTTGGTAAGATATTTGACGCAAACCAGACTCCGGAAGAAATTGCTACCGGATATACGGATCCTACTGTTGCACGCAATTTTGTAGAGGCAACGAAAATAGACTGCCTGGCGGTTTCTATCGGTACTGCTCATGGCTTTTATACCCATACACCCAAGGTGAATTTTGATCTTCTTGAAGAATTGCTCAAAGTCATACCCTGTCCTGTCGTGGTACATGGTGGCAGTTACACGCCGGATGAAGATGTTTTGCGAATGGTTAAAATGGGCATTGCAAAGCTGAATGTGGGTGGAGAATTCTTTGCAGCCTACAAAACCACACTGAATAAGCTGTTAAATGAAAATATTGACATCGAAGTGATTGATGCCATGTTGGCAGCGCGAAATGCTGTACAGGCGGTAGCCGAAAAGAAAATAGATCTTTTAACTGCGTATAGGGCATAATTAATTGAAGAGGAAAATAGATCTTTTAACTGAGTATAGGGCATAACTAATTGAAGAGGAAAATAGATCTTTTAACTGCGTATAGGGCATAACTAATTGAAGAGGAAAATAGATCTTTTAACTGCGTATAAGAATATAATTAATTGAAGAAGACAACATATTTAAAGGGATTGCAACGATTCAGAAGGTACAATTGAATCGTTGCGATTTATGCACATAATTAAGTTGCAAAAAACACCTCGCATTGTAGGGGTATTGAATCGTTACAGGGGATTTTCATATTATGAAAGAAAAAATAATTCTAGGACTTGGAGACAATATCGATTATGAAATTGCATGGGATTCTAAGGTTTTAGAGAGGTGCGTTGATCAATATCAGATTCTTGATGAAGAGCTATCAACAGAGATCAAGATACAAAGTGAGCGCGATTTGGTGGTTTCAATTTTAGGCTTTCTAAAGACGGAAAGCGGTGGGGAACGTTTTGTTGCCAGACCGGAAATTATCGAAACGTTTGTTAAGAATTTTCAGTATAAGATTACCTTGGGAGGCACGCCGGTTAGGGCGGCAATTGTCATGAGGAAGCTCGGCTATACTTCAGCACTGCATTTAGTAACCATGAATGAACATGTGCGAAGACTGATTCCTCATGACAGTCCTTATGTGAGCAGTGCCAAGGAAGAGAGCTCCTATCCCCATTTGATTGTACAATTCGGTGCAGAGGCCAAAGTGAAAGCATCTGACATCGATATCTGCACGAGTCGGTCCAATCGCATTATCTATGACAATGATTATGACAACATTGTCATGGAATTGAATGAAGATTTTGCAGAGCTAATGACAGGGGCCAAGGTGTTTCTGGTTTCAGGGTTTAACGCGATGCAAAGTAAAGAGCTGCTGGCCACACGACTCGAAACTCTTTTGAGAATGATGACAAAACTTCCATCGACGACATTGGTCTTTTATGAAGATGCCGGGTTTCATACGGAAGAATTCAGCGGACAGGTGCGGGCTGCCCTGATAAAGCGCATTGACATTTATAGCCTAAACGAAGACGAGCTGCAAAAATATTTGGAAAGAAAACTGGATTTATTAAATCCAAAACAGATGGAACAGGCCTTAAAAGATCTTTATCAGTTGATTCCGGCTCCCCTGCTTGTCGTACATACGAGATATTGGGTACTGGCTTATGGGGAGAATGCAGGATTTTATGCATCAGCCATAAAAGGCGGCATTACGATGGCTGGCACGCGTTTTCGGTTTGGAGATGATTTTACAGTAGAAGATTATAAGGAAACAGAACAGTTTGTATTGCAAGAACAAGGAGTAGTATTTAAAGCTAAGATAGAGGAATTGATGGGGAATAAGGTATGTTGCCTTGCTTGTATCCAGGCGGATGAGACCAATGCAACAACCATTGGTTTGGGAGATTCCTTTGTTGGGGGATTTATACCTGCACTTAGTGCGTGTATCTAATCCAAATGAAAACATGGAGGAAGTACAGTTTTATCTAAGCAATCATTTAAGTTCTTTGCAAAAATCCTTTACATTTCGAATAAAAAATGAGATACTTCAATTATAAAAAATCTTAGGACGGATACGATATTGGAAAATACTAGTGTAGTGTACATCTTTTGCCTAAGCGCAGGATTCTTTATTCTAAAATAACTTCTTTTTTCTAAAGTTTTGATGACATTGCCAGACTGCCAGATATCTCCTCAACGATTAAGGTATGCATATCCAAATCCAGTGTTTCACCGCTCATACGAACGAAACCATATGTTTCCATATCGCCTGTCAATGTCATATCGCTTGTATAATTATAAAAAAAACAAAGACATACCATAAAAAAATCTGATCTATTTTTTGTATAAACTTCCCAATGTAAATTTGTCAAATCTGCATATACTAGTGAGGTCAAAATCAGCAAAAATGACAAATGAATTTTACGATATATGCATCTGCGAAAGCGGATGATATGTACAAATTGATTGGGAAAGAGGTGTATTATGCAAAAAGATGGAAAGCAGACATTAGCGATTGCCAGTGTACCATGCCAAGCGTGGGCGCAGGTATATGAGCAGGATACTGCCCTTTGTAAAGGTACGATTTTTCCGGAGTTGAACATGCCGTTTTTTGTTGTTGATTCACCGGATGAAAAAGCGTGTGCAAAGAAGCTTACCGAGCAGGAGCAGCTTATGGAGCAAATCAATGAAGTTTCTTTTTTGCTAAATGATTTGGTATTATATATTGATACGCATGAAACACAGCCGGAGGCATTAAAGCTATTCCATGAAAAAGGAAAAGAGCGGGCACAATTAATGGAAACCTTTGCTGCTAAATTCTATCCTTTGACATTGGCATGTATTGCAAAATGTGAGGATCAAGAGCGAATCAGTTTATGGTCGCAAGGGCCGATTGTGTGGGAAGGAGCGTGCGTGTAGATGTGGAATTATGAAAAAAGGCTGCAATATCCGGTAAAAATAACGAAAACCTGTCCGAAAACAGCACAGCTGATTATCAGTCAGTATGGCGGGCCCGATGGTGAACTAGGCGCTTCTATGCGTTATTTGGCGCAACGGTATACGATGCCAGTCAAATCAGTCGGGGGCCTTTTGACGGATATTGGGACAGAGGAATTGGCACACATGGAAATTATTTGCGCTATGGTATATCAGCTTACGAAAAACCTTACGCTTGAGCAGGCAAAAACAGCCGGTTTTGATGCCTATTATGTAGACCATACGGCTGGGATATGGCCACAGGCAGCCGCAGGCGTGCCTTTTTCGGCGACTGGATTTCAATCAAAAGGCGATGCAATCACAGATTTGACCGAAGACTTGGCGGCGGAGCAAAAAGCCCGCACCACGTATGACAATTTGCTAAGGATGATTGAAGAACCAGAAGTAAGGGAGCCCCTTAAATTTTTAAGGACAAGGGAAATTGTGCATTTTCAACGTTTCGGCGAGGCGTTGGAAAAAACAAAAGAACAATTGGATGCGAAAAATTTTTACTATTTCAATCCGGAATTTGACAAAAAAATAGTGTAGTTCCGGAATGTAAAACCTTCCATCCAAAATTTGACAAGAAAATGATGGAATCTGGGGAATATAAAACGTTCCATCCAAAATTTGGCAAGAAAATGATGGAATCTGAGGAATTGATACAAGATAACACCGATATTCCTTTCATACTGGATATGGAAATACAGAACGAAAATCTTATGTTCTGGCAATTTTCCATATCTAGTATCTACATAACATGAAATGAAAGCGGATAGGGCCGCGAGCAGGGGAGATGGAACGTGAAACAAGAGTACACAGAAGAGCAAATGAAAGAGCTCATGGCAATTGTCGCTGAAAATGTGAGCAAGTATACTTCAAATGAAAGCACATCGGTCCCTTATCATGTTGCCCAACAACTGATGGGATCGATTCTATACTGCATGGAAGAAGTGCAAGATGAAAACATACAAAGGGTAAGCGTAGAAAATGAAAGCGCACAGACGCATATACGTAGCCAAGAAGCAAGAACGGTAAGGCAGGTCTATGAACTTGGACTTCATATGGTAATGGAAAAAGTGCAGGAAACAAAGGAACTGTATCATAAAATAGAAAAAGGGTTTTGCGCTTATGGAAACATCTGTTATGAAGAAACGCTGATAAAAGGGATGCCGGGATTTTTTCAGCGCTATGATGCCCGATTCGATGCCTGCAACAATATTTTAACGCTAGAATATCCGTTGCTTTGTGGCATTTCCGATTTAGAGGGGATTGATTTGATCTATGAATATTTAAAACGGAGCAGAGTAGAGCAAATCTGCCTGCACTTTTTTTTAGAGGAAGAGCTTGCCATGTTTTTTCGCAGCTACTTAACAGACTACAAAAGGCAGATCTTTAATCTGAGCCAAATCGTATTGAATCAGGCGTTTACTTGTATATTGCTGGAAATCCCGGTTACTTTACATACAATCGGGGAAAAAGAACTGGCATATCTTCCAAACATTATAAAATACAAAACAAAAGAAGAGCTGCTACATCAATTAACCGCCTACACCACAACCATCAGCAAAAATCTGGCGTTTACAGACGACGATGCGATCTTATATGTGATAGAATACATCCCTGCCTATGTGATGGAACTAACCAAGACGATACCACACGGCAATTATGGGCGTATGTTCCCGGTGCAGAAAAAAGGAGTCAAACAGAGGACTGTTTTTGTAGATGGCAAGCAGATGGAAGATGAAAATTTGCGCAAATTGATTGATGAAATACAAGAATGCCGTTTCATAAGCGATAAACGAATGATCGTAAAGGAATCCGTAAAAAGCATAGCTGATTTTAAAGAAGTGCTACAAGCATGTTTTTTTGGAGAGGAATATCAAGAAATCTTTCCGATATTAGGGATGGCGGAGCGGGAATATCTGCAAAAGGAAATCACAAAGAAGAAAATGTTGCAAGAGCCGCTGCTTGAATGGGAAGAGGCATATTCTTTATGGGACAAAAAATGAATGGAAGATAACAGAATTGTTTTTCAATACAATCCTCCTTTTAAAATCGAAATGCCTGCTATCGAGTCATTATGTGCTTAATAGCAGGTATTTTTTTCTATGGGGGTCAGCCGTGGATCGAGTTTGGCTGTGAATGGCTTGGTACTAAGCCGTAGGGTGTTGCTGAAGAAACGATTCCTGTGGCAATAGAGGAAAGCATAGGCATTATGGATGGATGTTAGGCGGGCACTAGGAAAAAATATTGGGCGAGTGCTTTTGGAAGTGCCGTACGCTGGATTTATATTTAAACCTGCTTGCGACCATTGCTAAATTTTATAAAAGTGGAAGAAAAATGTGCAAAAAATGAAAAATGGAAGAAAATAGAAAAATTCATAAGTTAGTCTTGACTAACTTAGGGGGGTGGTATACTAGATAAGGAAAGACTATAGGAAAAAAGGATGTCAAGCCTGCGTTGCAAGGATGGAAAAATAAATGGAGAGGATACAAAAATTTACCATGCATGTAGTCCCAGTCAAGACGATAGCCAAAACAGTAAAACAGCAAAATGAAATCTTGCAGTTAAAAAATGCACCGGGAACGATGCCGATGGAGCATAGAGTGGATCTGGCAAAGCAAAGGAGAAAAAATGGAGAACAGAAGATTATGGAAGCGTGTATTTGCAGTCGCCTTGAGTGCGGCCGTAGTATTTAGCACGCTAATACAGGCAGTGAATGCACAGGGGATTGTAGCAGTTCATGAGCAAGAGGACCTGCCAAGGCTAGGTGTAGCAGATGCCGATGGGTTTGAGATTGACAGCAATGGTGTTCTGTGGGGCTATTCGGGTACTGCAGCAGATGTTGTGATACCAGATAGCGTAAAAAGCATAGGAGTTTGGGCATTTAATGGATGCAAAGGATTGAACAGTATAAAGATACCGGGAAGCATCACAAGTATAGGCGGATATGCATTTGAGGGATGCGCAGGATTGAGCAGTATAGAGATACCGGGAAGCGTCACGAGCATAGGGCGGTGTGCATTTTATTCCTGCAAAGGATTGAACAGCATCAAGATAGAAGACGGCGTTGCAAGTATAGGAGGGGATGCATTTAATGAATGTAGCGGATTGAGAAGTATAGAGATACCGGGAAGCGTCACGAACATAGGGGTGGGTGCATTTAATGAATGCATAGGATTGAGCAGTGTAGAGATAGCAGATGGTGTCACAAGCATAGGAAGGTATGCATTTTCTGGATGCACAGGACTGAGCAGTATAGAGATACCGGGAAGCGTCACAAGCATAGGGGAGTTGGCATTTTCTGACACTCAGTGGTTGAACGATAAACGGCAAGAGAATCCACTTGTGATTGTAAACAATATGCTGATAGATGGAAGAACGATCGAAGGAGCTGCTAAGATAGCAGATGGTGTCACAAGCATAGGAGATGGTGCATTTTCTTCCTGCATAGAATTAAGCAGTATTGAGATGCCAGAAAACGTCACAAGCATAGGAGAGAAAGCATTTTCTGGATGCACAGGATTGAACAGTATAGAGATACCGGGAAGCGTAAAAAGCATAGGAGAGAAAGCATTTTCTGGATGCACAGGATTGAGCAGTATAGAGATACTAGGAAGCGTAAAAAGCATAGGAGCGGGAGCATTTTCTGGATGCACAGGCTTGAGCAGTATAGAGATACCGGGAAGCGTAAAAAGCATAGGAGCGAGTGTATTTTCTAGATGCATAGGATTGAGCAGTATAGAGATACCGGGAAGCGTAAAAAGCATAGGAGCGAGTGCATTTTCTGAATGCACAGGATTGAGTAGTATAGAGATAGCAGATGGTGTCACAAGCATAGGAAGGTATGCATTTGAGGGATGCGCAGGATTGAGCAGTATAGAGATACCGAGAAGTGCCACGAGCATAGAAAGGGATGCATTTAAGGAAACCCAGTGGCTAAACGATCAACGGCAAGAGAATCCACTTGTGATTGTAAACAATATTTTGATAGATGGAAGAACGGCCGAAGGAGTTGTTGAAATACTAGGAAGTGTCACGAGCATAGGGGAGGCTGCATTTATGGGATGTGAAGGATTGAGCAGTATAGAAATACCAGATGGTATCACAAGCATAGGAGCGGGTGCATTTTATGGATGTACAGGATTGAACAGTATAGAGATACCGGGAAGCGTAAAAAGCATAGGAGCGAGTGCATTTTCTGAATGCACAGGATTGAGCAGTATAGAGATACCGGGTAGCGTCAAAAGTATAGAGCGGGAAGTATTTAATGGAACGCAGTGGCTAAACGATAAACAAAAAGAGAATCCACTTGTGGTTGTAAACAATATTTTGATAGATGGAAGCACGGTCAAAGGGACTGTTAAAGTACCAGGAAGCGTCACAAGCATAGGTGAATATGCATTTTGGGAATGCAAAGGATTGAGCAGTATAGAGATATCAGAAAGTGTTACAAGCATAGGAGGGTCGGCATTTTATAGTACAATTGAAGGCACAATGAAAGTGGCCATTTTCGGAGTGGCAGGCTCTTATGCCCAGACCTATGCAGCTGAAAATAATGTTCCTTTTTATATAGTGGCAGATGGTACGGCCACTACAAAAACAGATATCTTAGAATGCACCACAACCCTTGCCCAAACAAGCTATACCTATGATGGGAGTGAAAAGCGGCCGGACGTAGCAGTAAAGGATGGAGAAAAAACCTTAGGAAAGGACACAGACTACACGCTGTCCTATACAAATAATATAAATGCAGGGATGGCAACCGCAACCATTTCCGGAACAGGGGACTATACAGGAAGCATCACCAAAGAATTTGCCATAACAAAAGCAGACATCTTAAGATGCACCATCACCCTAGCCCAAACAAGCTATACCTACGATGGAAGTGAAAAACGGCCAGCCGTAGCGGTAAAGGATGGAGGAAAAACCCTAACGAATGCCACAGACTACACGATCAGCTACCAGAAAAACATAGAAGTAGGGGCGGCAACCGCAACCATCACAGGCAAGGATAACTACACTGGAAGTATATCAAAACCATTTATAATCGCAAAAGCGCGCCCCGAGCTTTCCGGTATAAAAACATACAATAAGGGATACGGGGACAAATCGTTTAGCCTCAATGTAAAAAATACAGGAAACGGCAAGCTGGTCTATACCACCTTAGACTCGAAAGTCGCTACGGTAGACGGAAAAGGCAAAGTAACGCTAAAAGGCACCGGAGCCACCACGATAACGGTCAAGGTGGGCGCTACGCCACAATATAGCGAAGCGAGCGTAAAAATCACCATCAAGGTCGCCCCAAAGAAGCAGCAGATTGCCAGTGCAAAGCCGGTTAATGGCAAAAAGCTGACCGTAAAGTGGAAAAAGGATACAAGGGCAACTGGCTACGAAATCCAGTACTCTACCGACAGGAAATTCAAAAAATCCGTAAAAGCAATAGCGGTCGGGAAGAACAGCACCACCCAAACAACGGTTAAAAAATTAACAAAAGGCAAGCCATACTACGTAAGGCTACGTGCCTACAAGATCGCAAAAGTGGACGGGAAGGACACAAAAATATATGCCGCATGGAGCCCGACCAAGACGACGGCAAAAATAAAATAGGCTTTAAAGACAAAACAGCACAGGCAAGATAAAACAGCATAACAACCACGCTGCTATTTCATGGGATTTAGGATCTATACCGATCTATTATCCGCCCCTCCCAGGGATTTGCCATGAAGCGAAAAGCGAAAAAATTCAAATAAAAAAGGGCTGTTGCCCAAATGACTGAATAAAACAGATCATTTGGCAACGGCTTTTTTTGATACGATGATGAAACGGTCATTCCTTTCTGCACCCTGGCATCCATTTCTTCCCGTATTTCGGCTTTCATCTCTTCGAATACTCCATCTGCTGCACGGCCCATCCCACCCACATCTTTCTTTTCCTCTTTAAAATATGGAATCGGCGGTGCAGGCGCACAGCTTAACTGGCAGCAGCACCATAAAACGTTGGAAAATGTGGGGAAGTATGTTATGATGTAGCAAAGCAAAGGAGGGAAGCCAATGCCACTTAAAAAGTTGCTGGTAGGGACAGAGGATTTTAAAGAAGTAATTGATAAACAAGGCTACTATGTAGACAAGACGCTGCTGATTAAGGAGCTAATTGATAAAGGGGATAAAGTCAACTTGTTTACCAGGCCTA
>JAJQRA010000031.1:0-139342 GCA_046533095.1 Lachnospiraceae bacterium ZAX-1
ATACTCTGGAAAAAACGATCCAGAAAGCAGCAAGTTAATTATGAAAAAATTTGTTCCATTTAATTTGTGCTTTTTCTTGACATAGGACCACGTCGTCATTAGCAAGCTGCACGACTCGGTTAAAGCTATTTTTCTCATATGATGTACTCCGCCTTTGCAGTGTTTCAAATATAGCTGATTGAAGTTTTGCCCCATCAAAGTCAAAAGTTCTTGCCAAATAATAAATATCGTAAAAATCCTTCATTCGCCCTGTAAGCTCGTAGCGTTGCAAAATAGCATCAAACTTTTCTGCAATAGTGCTTTCAAGGGAATAGGTCATGATTTCCGGCACTTCAAAATCGGGAAGCTGAGTGTTGATTTTTCTTGATTCCGCTTTTGGCACAACAATGTCCCCGACACCAATATCAATATTAAACGGTACTCGGACATTTTTAATACGACCTATAATTTGTATGCTAATACCTTTATATTTACGTTGTGGGGAGATTTCCTCAAACCCTTTGGCAGACATTTCAATAAAATCATTGCCGGTGGGAGTATTGATAATTTCCTCAATCATGCTCTTAACATCATCAATTGCGTTTGATAATCCTCTTAAAAGAAAATCAACGTCAATAGTGGCACGGCTTTCAAAATTGGTTAGTGTATATATAAATAAGCCACCTTTTAAAACGAGATAATCTACATATTGGCTTTTCGAGAGTCTGCGTAAAAATTCCTCTTGAAAAAACAATTGCAAACATTGTTGATAGCTAACGCCGGATGCCTTTGCTTTGTTCTTCAGCTTTGCAAGGATAGAAGCTCCTATATCAGCCATTACAACCACACTCCAATCAAATCCTTAACTTTCTTTTGCACACGCAAAGGTTTTGCGTATTCAATGAGGTTAGGGATATTTTTTTTCGAGTCATTCACATATTTTTGGATTGCTTTATTAAAAATTTCTTTATCCATCTTACCCATATAACGCAGACAGTCGCAAATGGTACGGTCTTTGTCATAAATACGTGCATAGGTGTTATCAATTATTTGTTCGGTAAGTCCTATGTCAAGCAAGTGTGGCTCAAACAAATAGCTTTTGATAAAAGGGTATTCAATTTTAATTTTATACCTTGATATATTCTTATCAACTGCCAAATTCCATTCGGAAGGGGTGCGGTCACTATAACCATAATGAAATAGTGCTGTGTGCATACAAAGGATTGCATCGGGGTAAAGTCGTTTGATAATGTCAATTTCGTTTGTATTGTATTCATCAATAAAATAGTAATAGCCCTGCTTGAGCTTTTCAATAACGCCCTCTTTAAGCAAGGTCTGAATATCATTATAATATATCTTGGAAGCACTGAGTTCGGATGTCCTCATCACATTACCGTGCTTTTGAAATATACTTTTTATTTCATCGTTCGACAGCATTTGTTCACCTTATATAATGAAGTCATATGGATAAATCATTATACATTTCCTTTCCTTATTTTTTTTGTATAATAAGTAACTAGACGCTGTGGTTTAGTGCGTTCACCTATGGCAGCTGTCCCTATGCAGCCGACTGTTTCCTTTGGAGGCTCTAACCACAGCTCTATGCTTATTTGTTAATTAGTTAGATAACGCTCGACGTTTGATATATAGCAAGGATACATTTAGCATGGCGTCTGTGGATAAGCAGCGTACTATTTATTTGTAAAGGAGTTGTTGCTATGCTTTTTATTGGTATTGATGTTGCTAAGTCTAAACACGATTGCTGTATGATTGATTCTGATGGTGTGGTTCACACCGGTTCTCTGCGCATTGAAAATTCTAAAAGTGGCTTTGAACCTCTTTGCACTACCAGCTTTTCAATCCTTGACCCAAAAGACCTAAAGAACGTAAAAATAGGACTTGAAGCCACAGGCCATTACAGCATAAGCATCACAAGCTCTCTGATAAGCATCACAAGCTCTCTGTTTTCCAAAGGTTTTCAGGTACATATCCTGAACCCCCTTGCCACGAATCTTTTCCGTAAGGCTGGAACCCTCAGGAAAACAAAAACAGACAAGACCGACGCTAAGGCCATTGTGGCCATGCTCTTTACTGATGAATCCAAATCCTATTCACCAGTATCCTACCAAATTTCCGAGCTAAAGCCACTAGCAAAACATCGCTGCCGTTTGCCCGGTCATCGTTCCAAGCTTAAATTATCTGCTACAAGATTGGTGGACATCATATTTCCGGAACTTCCTGGTATTTTCTGGTCAGTCCATCAAAACTCAAGCTACACTTTGCTGTCGGAATTTTCTACCCCAAAGGATATTTGCGATTGTCACCTAACGAAGCTTTCCAATCTCCTTAGCAGGGCTTCGCATGGTAAATATGGCAAAGAGAAAGCCGCTGCATTAAAGGAACTAGCCGCCAACTCAATCGGTTCGTCGAATCGGTCAACTGCATTCGAACTGCAGCAGACGATACGCTTGATTAATACCGTTCAGCTGGAAATGGATGCTTTGGACAAGCAAATCAAGGAAGCTGTTGACGAACTCGACACGCCACTTATTACTGTTCCGGGTATTGGCTATACCATCTGCCGCCATAATCCTGGCTGAAATCGGCGACATCAGTAATTTTACAGTACCTGCCAAGTTGCTTGCCTTTGCTAGAATGGAGCCATCAACCTATCAATCAGGAATTATACCGCTTCACAACGCCAATGGTCAAGCGGGGCTCAACTTATCTCCAGTGGGCAATTATGCAGGTCGCCCGCCTTGTGCCTAATGCGCGATGCCACTTTCCGTGCTTATATGGATAAAAAACGTTCCGAGGGCAATCATTTTAATGTTGAACGTAGCCACGTCGGGAAAAAGCTCATTCGGGTTATTTTCTATCTGTTGAAAAACAATAAAGCATTCGTGCCACAACTTTAGTCTTAATGAACTCTTGCAATTAGGGCAACATTCGTTGCTTTGTTTGTTATACCCTTTTTTAAATCGCAGCGATCCAATAAAGAACAATCACAATGCAAGAGAAATATTTCAAAATTCTCTTGACTTCATATAGTTAGTCTCTTTACGAAACAACACATCAATTTCTGAATAAGCGGTCATTTTAATAATTATAACCTATGCAAATGAAGAAGTCAACAGTGATTGATTTAGCGAATCAGTCAAGTAAAAGTTGGCACTACTTTCGATTTTTCTTTATTTAGTGTTTTCTCTATTTTTTGCTTACAACTATCGGTATATCAACTGACTAAAATCTTTATTTTTGAAAATTCCTAAAAATGCCTTTCTACTAAAACTCATTTTTGCATCCTTGTTACTTTTCAAATATCCCAGCAATTCAAGCGCATTATTTTCTCTTTTATCCGTTTTTATGTCTGTATCTACGCTATCTGCATACATTTGTATTTCTTCAAGCAGCTTGTCTACTTCACATTTATCGTATAATTCCCGAAACTCTTTTTGCATTTCTTTATCTTCTATACACTGCAGTATCTTTTGGTATACATGAAACCTATCCAGCTGGAATACGGTCTCCATATCCTCATACCCTTTTACCCATTCTGCCCCATCACCGTTCATTACCCTTAGCTTGGCTTCATCCGTATTGTATACTTTCCTTATCATTGCTTCCCGTAGCTTCTGAAATGTTTTTCCTGCTTCAAATCCTGCACTCGTCACTTTTCCAACTAATTCATTCTTCTCGTTCCAGCCCTCATATGCTGTACTAGCTTTTAGTTCCCTCCCCCATTGACCTGCTTTTTCCCTGCAGATGTAGATACACCCCATCAGCCTCTTCAAATAATATTGGCACCTCTTTCCCTCCCTCTATGACCCCTTTTTCATAGCCACGTATTAAGCCGGCTTCCTCTTCACTTAATTTTTCCCCCCAACTTCTGCAATACATTCCATATGCTTTGAAATGTGACATTCGCATTTGTATTTTGATTAATCCCTTCCGCTGACTTTCTGAAACTCATCTTTGCTGCAACTCCAATCATAGCCTCCACTAAATTCATGGACATCTTTCCTGCTGTATCCATTTTCAAGGCTTCATCTAGTAAAAACTCAAACCCTTTTCCAACATCTTTCGTATCTTTTGAATAGACAAAACGTCCAAATAGATTTGGGCATCCAGCGATGGGCCTTTTCCAACATCTTTCGTATCTTTTGAATGACAGCTCGCCTATAGGGAACATCTCCATATACACATCGAATGTGGTTTTCCTTGTATCCTTTATGTCTATAAACATTGGCATCTCTAGATACCATCAATTCTTTATCATATCGTTTTAAAAGTCCTTGGGCAATTGCTACTCCTAACGCACATACAAATCTAAAAATTTCTTCTTCAATATCCTTGAAAGTTAGTCCATCTTCATTTACAATAGTATCCATCACGCAGTCTCCCTTATATTGGTTTTGGTCAATTAATATAATAAAGAAAAACTGAGCGTTTGGGAAGAGGGGATTTCTCCTTTTCCCTATTTTTTTATTTATTGCCAACTAATATTTTACTCTAACTGATTTAGCAAAACTATAACAATTAGCGGTGGTTTTAGTATAAGAAAAATGAAATCCGTCTGTTCAATTAAGTGCAAACGGATTATGTGAAAATATTTTATACAGTTAATTCAAATGGGGTCGCTATGTAAAGATTAATCATCTTCTCTGTCTTGCCATCCTTAGTGATTGGGCGTTTATCAAAAGAGTTTTCATTGCTACCGCCATGGTATCTTAATACTTTTTCTTTCGTTTTAATAGTATGTATTAAAGCCCCACCGTAACAAGGCTTGTCCGCTTTTTGGGAAAGTGCGACATTTTCATATCCGATATAGGGACAGAAGAACTGGCACATTTAGAAATGGTTTCTACCATTGTCCACCAGCTTACAAGGAACTTAAGCCCGGATGAAATCAAGGCATCCGGCTTTGATAAATATTACGTAGATCATACTTTGGGCATCTGGCCACAGTCTGCCGGAGGTGTTCCCTTTAGTTCCGCTGGTTTTCAGTCAAAAGGCGACCCCATCACCGATTTGCATGAAAATCTTGCCGCAGAACAAAAAGCCCGGACGACCTACGATAATATTTTACGGCTTGTAAAAGATCCTGAGGTAGCCGACCCCATCCGATTTTTAAGGGCCCGTGAAATCGTTCATTATCAACGGTTTGGCGAAGGGCTTAGACTTGTACAGGAAAACCTTGATTCACGCAATTTCTATGCATGCAACCCTGCCTTTGATACATCTGTCCAAAGCAACAAAGAACCCTGTTTAGCAGAACCTCGCACCGGTCAAAGCCACCTTATGACTTGTTAGAAAAGTAGATTGAAACACAGCCACGAGAAATCGAAGCAAAACAGGCGATCGTAAAATGCCGGCCGAGAGAATAGAAAAAATACCTGCTACCGGGCACAAGATGGCTTGGTAGCAGGTATTTCCATTTTGAAAGGGCATTGGGTTTTTGGACAAAAATCATACGGAAATGGGCAGATACCTTTCCACATACGCTTTTGCCTCGCGCGCAGGGGCATGATATATTTTCAAAATGGTTGATGATAAACCAGAAAGCTTTTGCCTCGTGCGCAGGGGCATGATATTTGCACATAATTTTGTTTTGTATCGTATCTGCATCATAGCCATCTTCACTTAGCACTTCGCCTAGGGCTTTGATGTCTCCTCCTCTTTTCTCTACCTATGCCTTTCTGCCGATCAGCTTTTCAGCTCCCTTAAAAGATCGTCCGGCATTTTTTATTTCTTATCATAGAACACGCTATAAACATCATAGGCCTGAACCAATTGAAAGTCCAGATCCGTCAGATTTTGCATCGCATAGTCCGTATTTTTAACAACAAGATAGTTGCATTTGTACTTGCGTGCAATTTTAACAACATAGGCAAAATCCGGATATTCTGCCTGTAGCTGGCTATACACGAGCAATGCTTTGGACTTTGGATTTGTGATCCTTGTAACATTTCTGCCATAAAGCAATTTTATCGTTGCATTATACTGTCTGATATAACAAATTAAATCTCCATCTACAATTGCTTTTGGCTGATTTTCTTGCGTATCCGCCATCCTTTCGCTATGGTTCTTTATGATATCTGCTATTTCAATTGCCGCTTGGGGAAGCTTTTCCTTATTTTCCGCATAATCATAATTGTCCCTTGTTGCAATATTAGAGCCACTCACTACAATAAGCAAGATTGCACAAAGCAATGCCACCAAAAGCCTTCCTGTTCTCTTTTCACTTGCCACTACCCTTGTCATCCCATAGGCAATTACAATCAAAACCGGCAAGAGCCAAAAGGCCCTCCAGTATACCGAACCAATCATATATTTTGTAGCAACATAAATAACCACCGGATTTCCAATCACAACTAGCATGAACACCGGATAATATTGCAGCAATTCTTTATTCTTTTCTTTTTGGCCATCCCTTACATAAATGTAAAATAATTCGCTCAATAATAAGAGCAGGTACATGCCTCCTGCAAAATACAAATCAAAATATCCTTTTACCTGCTCCATAAGCTGATTCATTTCTTCCACCCTACCTCATCGCTAAATATGCAATGCCAAGCAACATACATGGCAGTACGCAGATTGTCGCCTTTCCCAGGAACATGAATTTTTTTCTACTGGCCGCACATACCAAGGCCATCGCTCCAAGCATCATCGGTGCAAGAAATACACCCATTGACGAAACCATACATGCCGCAGTCATCGCAGCAAACATCACACACCATCTTCGATTGCTTTTCCCATTTTTTAATATTTGCGCCATCTGATAAAAGGCAAATGGAAGGACAATATTTGCCAGCACTGCTTTCCCTTGCCAGATTCGAAACAGTAAAAAAGAAGAAGTCGTATAGACTGAGAAATTTCCATAAATGTTTAATACACTAATTAGAATCAAAAAGAGATACTTTGATTTTTGCTCTCCGGGAAACAATACGCCAGCAATATTAAAGTCCACGATATAGGCTAATAAAATAAAAATAATCGGCATAACTGTGTGTGCCGTTTCTGCCGGCCTTAACAAGGTAAGTTTTGATACTACAGCCAGATATACCGGAAACGGCGACAGTACATATCTTGCAGGCAGTTTTTTATATGCTTCGCCCGTATAGGCGTCATATTCAAAAATCGTGTCCGTATCATAGGCGGCCACCGCACTTCCTACATAAAATGCATCATCCTCGTCTATATGTTGAAAATAGGACAATAAAACCATTTGTGAAAAAATGAATACGCCGGCCAGTAACATTAAAATCCAAGGCTTTTCTTTCAAATGGATTTTCACATTGTGCACCATGAATTTAACCGGAAACGGCCGAAATACGAGTGAGGCCACAGATAAGAGAATACAAACAGCGCTCCAAATAAGCGTAAGCAGATGCAATTCTTTTTTCATATAAAGCATCGGCAGAGTAATCACCTCAAATAGTGCAAATAAAACCATATACCCTGCTGGCATAGCGGAAAAAATTTTAAGTGAATTTCCTATGCCCTTAGCCATACAAAGCCTGCCGACAAGAATCGGGACTACAAGAAACCATAGCACAATTAACATGATATTCCCAAACATTTCATACTCCTATCTACTTGCTAGTTCCACCAATTTTTTATTCGAAACCTACTTGCCATTTCCACCAGTTTTTTTATTCGAAACCTACTTGCCATTTCCACCAGTTTTTTTATTCGAAACCGATTCGCCATTTCCACCCATTTTTTATTCGAAACCGATTCGCCATTTCCACCCGTTTTTTATTCGAACTCTATTCGCCATCCCATTTCATTCTGCATATATTGTCGATCGCGTTTAAAACGTCCAAGATATCTTTGTCAAAATTATTTTTACTGATCAGCAATAGTTCGATTTCCACCTTTACATCTTGGATCGATTTTATCTGTTCTTCTATCTGGCTTCGCAGGGTTTTACAGCGCGTAATGTAATCACGCTTTACCGTGATCATTTCGTTTTTGTCTACCAATGCATTGACCTGTGAACTCCAAACAGACTGGTCGTGTAATTTTAGCGGCCTTAGATCGCGCATTAACTTTCTAGAAAAGTATTCCAAATCATCACTGTTACGTTCCTGCTGTTCTTGTTCTTGCACCGCTTCTAAATATTGTTCCCATATATAGTTTAATTCATATGCATTATTTACGTGAAATTTTTCACAAGCATAATTCACCGCATTCGTTACGCTGACATAACGCATTTTAACAGAATTCATAAGTGAAATCGCCCTGTTTATATTTGCACCGGATTTCTTTAATTCTGCTGCATTGTTCTGCATTCTAAGAAAAGCGAGCCCCCCTATCGCCGCTACAATGAAAATCGTAATGACAAGCGGGGTATGCACATCGGTACGAAAGTTCAAATTCAAAACAAGTAGAGCTGCCAATACTGCTGTAAATGCCACAAATAAGCACACGAATAGCCGTTTTAATAGAATCTGCTCCTGTCCAAGCGAGGTTAAATAATAGGACCATTCCCCTTTTTCCCCCTCAAGGTACTGCATATCTCGTTTTACAGCTCCCTGGTAACTTTCATTGGCCTCTAGGCGCTTGATTGCATCCGGTATTTCCTCTTCTAGCTGTTGCATCTGGGCAAATTGGGCATCTGTAATTTTCTTTGCCTTATTTACGTAGTCATCTCTTGTTTTCGTCAAAAATGCGACGCTTTGCGCACTTTCCTTCACTGTTTTTAACTTCTCAGGCGGCATCTTCTCGATTGTCCTGATATCCGTTAAATATTTTTCTGTATTTTTATATTCTTTTTTCGTCTCTTGAAGTTCCTTTGCCGACTGCATCATCTGACCACAATAATTTAGCGCATACTGCCGAACCTGTCTGGCAGCTTCCTTTTTCCCTTGCGCCGATTTTTCGGACGATGCCCCGTCCAAATAGTTCCCCATATCCTCAGGCTTCTTTTTCCTTTTAAATAATCCCATGTACTGTCACTCTTTTTTTATAGTCCTTTCTTAATTCATCCAAGAATCCTTTGATTATATGATAATACCCGGTCCTATCGCCATTCTTTAGCTCTTCTGCGATTTTAGACGCCATGTTTACAAATGCTTCGCTCCGCGCATCAGCAAGAAGCTCCATAATTTCATTCTCCACCTCTGTTAGCTGCTCTTGCCCGATGAAAGCAGGCCGCTTCTTCTCTGCGCAGGACACTGCAAACAAGTAGTCTTTTAAACTTTCTTTATCTTGATTAAGGTCATATGCTTTTTTAAAATACTGTGCCGCATCTTCAAAAAGAAATAGCCTTGCATGTGCTACGCCAAGATTATGCCATAGGTTTCCAACTAGAATAGGCGTCGCATCTTTTAGTTCCTCATCATGCAGGATTCGGTGGTATTCCATGATACAGCTTACATATTTTTTATGTTCCAGAAAGCTGTCAGCACGTAATTTGCGGCATTCCAGCCTACTTTTGCTTCCTATCTCCTGATAAAGCTTTTTTAAGTCCTCCAGTTCCTCTTGTGTGCGGCATCCGCCCTCTTGTATAATCATCATGGCGCACCAAAGACTACTTCTGCCCTCCTGTGCACCTTTTTGCAGGGCAACGGATAGCGCTTGTTTTGAGAGTTCTTTTCCAATCCATTGATACAATGCCATATTAAGTAGATCTTCATCGAGCAAATAAATATTTTGATATAGATAGTAGCTTAGTTCTTCTATTGTATGGATGTGAATGCCAACCTGCGCACAATAGAAAGGAACCGCAGCCTTTTTCTCCCAACATAACCATAATTCACTCATTATCATCCCCCCGCATGAAACACTTGCCACACGCATCCTAATATCCCATACTGCCTTTATCACGTTACTTTCACAGCTAGTTACGAAAGTAACTTTTATGCAAAAAACGCACAAAAGCGACTTTGCGGTAATGGGCTGTGAATCGTAGCTTTATAATACAAATTCCCAGATTTTCCCACTGGACGGCACCAGTTCACCCAGCCCTAAGTCGATTACTTTTAGAAAAAGCCCACCTTCTAAATGTGGTGCCGCTTCCAGCCGCAACCTTGTTGTTCGTGGTGGCCTTTGGGGCAGGTCTTCCAATTCCAATACTTTTATTCTAGCCTCTTTGCTCCCCGGTTTTTGCAGCCACAATTCAATCGTTGGCCCCCCATCTAGCATAACCTCACAGGCAACGTCTACTTCATGTTGGTTTGTCCATGCTTCTACCAGTATAAAAAACTGGTTTCGCCCCTCATTCTTTACTTTTATGGAAATCGCTTCCGCCGTTTTATATCCACAGTAATATGCAAACTCCCATTCGCTCTTATGCACTGCCATATAGCTCGTGTAGCATGCACCTTTCGTATAGAGGTTTTTCCCTTGGAACACCCTTTTCCCCCGGCAGAGCATCGCTAGAGACGTTTTCATCCACTCCCCCTCAAACCCCTCTCCGATAAGGTATACGGCGCAAATTAATCTTTTTACAAAAGTCTGCTGTATCAAGGAAGAAAAGATAGCATCTTTCTCCGTTTCATTTTCCGGCAATGTGCCAAGTATGAATTCTTCTACTTGCGTAATCTTTGGGAGCGTATTCATGTCTTTGTGCAAAATCCGGCAAATCAAGGTTTCATTTGTATGATACTCAAACAAAGCCACATCATTTTTACATAATGCTTTTTCTTGGCAAAGCGCGTAATAGCAAAAGCTTTCCCTATAATCTTGGATGATAACGGCATTTTTGTCAATGCCAAATTTTTTTGCCATATCCTCTAAAAGCACTGCAAGGGGGAGAGAAATCTGTTCCACGGTAAACGTAATCCGTGTTACCTGTGTCGATTCTATCTGGATCGGCAACAGGCGAAATACTTTTTGCAAAAACAAGCAAAACAGTTCTTCTGCTTGGTACACATTTCCCTCTAATTGAATCACCTCCTGTTTTAACGCACGGTTTAAAAGTCCGTCTATACAGGGTCCTTCCTTCATTTCATCCAGCCTTTTTGCCTCATCGCCATAATACCATTGCCCACCTTGCCTTTTTTGCAAAAGAATGGTCGGAATGAGATAGCGTTCCGCTCCGGCTATCGTACTGACCGTTTGCGGTTCTTCATCGCCTTGTCGGTAACTGCTCATCTGTATCCATTTATTATTTATATCCACACCAATGTACATTTCTCCCATTTGAGGCTTCATCGTCGTTTAATCACCTACCCTATCCTAAACATCCATATACGCAACTTTCGCCGCACTTTCTAAATGCTTTTTACAGCGGTCGAAATAGCCGCTCCGTAACCTCTTCCGCACTTTCTAAATGCTTTTTTACAGCGGTCGAAATAGCCGCTCCGCAACCTCTTCCATCTTCATATACTGCTCGATTAGTTTTAATAATGTTTGTTCGTCCCCCATCATTTGGCTAATCATCATTCCATTAATTAAATCGTAGCAGCTTTCGTCGTTCTCATTGTCGCTAAGCTCGTCGTGCTCTAAATACCAGCTTTGCGTTATCTCTGTCTTTGTCTCTCCATTCACACCACCGTTTTCTTCTTTTATATAATAGTAGCGTGTTTCTCCATAAAATAGGACAAATTCTGTGACAAAGATCCCTTCATACATAGGCGTCATTTCTTCCTCTTCGTACTCTACCGAACTATCTAAATCAGCATCGCAATAGCATATCATAACTTTTTGGCAATTTAAAGTATGATATTCAAAAAATGTCTTGTCGCATAAATGAAATTCCCGCAGGAACTTTAGGGGTAGATTTTTATAAAATTCAAACCGCATACCTCTTAGCATATATTCTTTCATCAATCGCCAAGCTACTTCCTCCTGTTCGGCAGTCATTTTTACGTGCAGTGAAAGCCACTTAAAATAAGCCAGCTTACAGTGGTCGTTTATTTCTTTCCCATCGTAAAGCAACTGTTCGATCGTTAAAAATATATCATCCGATACGACTGCTCCGTTCACAAAATATAAGTAAGAAAAGAAGGTCAAATAGGCAAGAATGACGATTTCCTTTCCGCCTGCTTTATCGTAGCTTTGAAAAATTTCATCCATATTTGCCGCAAAATCATTTGAATAAAGAAGCTGTATCAAAAAACGTTCTTCCAGCATATACGTATTAAGGTCGGCTTCATATGCCACTTTCCATAAGGCCGAGAGTTCTTTGATTGTACCTTCAAAATTCCTGCACAAATAATCTAATATGGTATCGTTGTATTTGCCTCGCAAAAACAGATCAAACCCAATGCAGCACAAAATCCGATCCGCCTTATAGCCGTTTCTTTCCATTTGATAGCTAATGACGGATATCAGTTTTCCTTGTGTAACATGCTCGCTTCCATAAGCAGTCAGCATGGCATATCCCTTATCATAATGGCGTCTGCCAATGAGCAGCTGTATCCATTTTCCCCTTACCTCTTTCGTAAGCTCTTCCGGCTTTAATCCGAGCAGGTACCGGTCTAGGCTTTCCCCCGTATAGGTATTGTAATAATATTCGATCACCTGTAGACGCAATTCTTCTTTATAGCTTTCACTTATACTTGGTGATTCCATAAGAAAATGCAAACTTTTCATATCCTCTTCCCGAAACGTCTGCCATGTTCTTTTCCCATCAAAATAATGAATTAAATAGGAAATCTGTTCTGGGGTAAACTGTAAACATGTTTTCAAAAAATGACTGGCCTGCATTAATTTTTTTAACTCAAAAAAATTGCTTGATGCATAGCGGTTTCCCTTTGTATCTTCAAATAAAATACAATAGGAACTTGAATAAATATGGATAAACGCCGTATGGTGAATGAGTGGCACCCGCTGTTCTTCTTTTAGCTGGCTATGCTTTATGATGATATATGCCGCCGCATCCTCCAAACAGGTAATTTTGTTTGTATACAATAGGTTGCAAAGTGCCGCCGCCGTGGCTGCATCTATCCTATCTTTTGTCAATACTTCTTCATAGAGCAGGGCTAAATTTTCATCGATATGCCTTTCTAATATCTGCCCCCTTACAAAATTTTCCATCTGATCCTGGTAATCGTTCATTTGCATTTTCTGCGTTTCTTTGCTTTTTAAGATACTGGCATATAAAAATGCCTGTTTCTTGTAGGAAATACGATTGTTATATTGAAAATACATCATAACGCTCTTTGGGATCGTTTGCATTTCCTTGCTGCCTGCGCAGCTAAGCCATGCCTCATACAAGCCGGTAATGCGCAGGTTTGCCTTAATTGCCTCCTCATACCAAGAAATATAATCTTGCCCATAGCGGTTGTATTTGATACAATAGCTGCATATTTGGCTAAGCATTTCCCTGCTTTGCCAAACATCATAGCATTTGCAGAATACGTCATACCATCGTGGGTAGAATTGCTTTACTTTTGGAATCAGATTCTTTACTTGAATGGCAATTTCTTTTGTCAAGGTGCCTCTTTTTGCCGACCAGTGCAAGACACGCAATTCAAATGGTCCTGTTTTTTTCAACAAAAGCGTATCTTTGCGAATCAAATAATAGGCCTCTAAATAAAGCAAAGGGCTGTGGCAGCCAAGCAGTACATGCTTTTCAATCGCCTGCATCTTTCTTTCTTTGCTATTATTTAATTCTTCATCTAAAAATAGTAATATCCAAAGTAAAAACGGATTGTCCTGATGCGCATGGTAAATTTCCTGAATCTGCTCGGTCAGTTTATTCACGTAAAGTGGTTCCCGATCCATCAGCGTACACAGATACAGATAATACCCATAGAGCGGCGTATCCCTTGACACGGCGGAATGTTTAAATTCATTCATGATCCACTCGGCTTCCTGTCTCTGTCTATTTGCAAGGAATACCTGTACTTTAAAAAGAGGGTACCATCTATTCTTTGGCTCTAGAAAAATGAGAAGATCCAATTGCTCACAGGTACTTTTCGCCCATGTACCCGTTAAAATCCCTCCGCTGCGAAACTTTAAGTAATCCTTGGTTAGGGCCAGTTTTTGTTTTTTCAGCTTATGGTGGGACTGGCTTTTTGCATCCGTTCGTTGGGGCAATGCCGAACCGATATTCGTTTTTGCTTTATGTACACAAATTTCACAGGACACGTTTTGATAGGTCGTCTGTAGCGTTATTCTTGCAAAATTCCATCCGGCATGGAGTTTTTCCGCATGAATCAGGAATTTAAGTTCCGCCGTGTTTCCTACAAAGTCTTCGCGCGTAATCCGCTTTTTCGGAAGGCTGAGGAAATCTGCGTCCACACTTGCGTCAATCGCGATATAGCCCCATTGCCCTTTTTGTATCACGATAGGCTCTACAACATCCTGCCCACTATTTTGGAATTCCAATTCCGTTTTATCTATCATAAAGGAAACTTTTGTCTTCTTTTTTACCGCACATAAAAACTCTTCCATATTCTGCATGGAAACCGGCTTTTTGCTCAATATGCCATATAACGTTTTCTCACGTACCCCTTGTTTTTTTAATATCGTTTCAAAATCAGCAGAGCAAAAAATTGCATATGCCTCTGAAAATGAAACTTGTGCAAGATTTGCAAAGTCAAATAAATTTTTTATTTTCCCTTGCGACGACTCTGGGTAGCGCCTTGTAATCGTCGCAACAAAAGAAAGGGCGTATTCTCCATCGTTGCAGATAATAGAAAATTTTCCTTTCACAACATCGCCCTCTGCTAGTCCCACACTATGAAATTTGAAAAATATCTCTGCCTCGTTTCCCTCGAATTGCGGGTTTTTACAGACCATTCGGACATTGGATGAATGAACGATCCCTTTTAGCGGCACTTCATTTTTCCCTGTTATCGAAAAACTACCCTCGTAGCACGCTTCCTCCTGGATCTCAAATTCTAGCCTTTCTGCGGAAAACATAAGGATTGACGCCTCATATGTAAATTTCCCTTCCGCTAATTCTTGAACCTTCTTTTGCAAATTGTCACCTACCCTATAGTTGCTTTTTATCTGAAAACGTTATATGATAGGAACAAAATACGGTTTCTATCATCTGATAAGCTATATTATAGGAACAAAATACGGTTCCTATAATCAGATTCACGGTGCTAAGAACGCACCTTATTATGTAATTATAAACGATTAAACTTGCTCTGTAAATGCTTAATCTAAAATGATATCGGATCAATTTGATCTTTTGCAAATGATGGATAAACAAATGGATTCGGAAAGAATGAGGTAAAGTATGATAAAACAAAAAGACCATTTTCACGGAAGTGATTTAGAAAAAATTGAAGAGCGGTATGGCATAAAAAAAGAAGATATTACAAGTTTTAGTGCAAATATCAATCCCCTCGGCATTTCCTCTGCGCTACGGGAAACCTTGACACAGCATATCGATGCCATCACCACATATCCCGATCGGGAGTATACCTCCTTGCGCAAGTGCATTGCAAACTATTTATGGACAGACTATACAAATATCATTGTTGGAAATGGGTCTACCGAACTTATTTCCCTGTTCATTCAGCTTAAACACCCAAAAAATGCCCTCATCATCGGGCCTACCTACTCTGAATATGAACGGGAAATATCGCTTGGAGGCGGCTCGTGCCTGTATTACCCTTTAAAAGAGGATCGTCATTTTTCCTTAGATGTTGCTAATTTTACAGAAAGGCTCAGTGAAACGATTGACCTTATCGTTATCTGCAATCCAAACAACCCCACTTCTACTTCTATTTACCGCAGCGATATGAGAAAAATCCTAGACGTCTGTAAGCAGTACAATATTTTTGTAATGGTAGATGAAACCTATGTTGAATTTACCGAACATTATGACGACATAACCGCCGTACCCCTTACCGGATACTATAACAACATCCTTATTTTACGTGGAACCTCAAAGTTTTTTGCGGCACCCGGACTACGGCTTGGGTATGCCGTAACGGGAAACCACGATTTGGTAAAATCAATCAATACGAGGCAAAATCCATGGACAATCAATTCCTTGGCGGTGATTGCAGGGGAACTAATGTTTACTGATACTGACTATATCAAAAAAACAAGGCTGCTCATATCCGCAGAGCGAAAGCGCATATATGAAACGCTAAAAAAGAACCCGAAGCTACTTGTATACGAGCCTACTGCAAACTTCATGCTTGTTCGGATCACAGACGAATCCATCAATTCCCATGACCTATTTGAAAAAGCAATCCGGCAAGGAATGATGATCCGCGACTGCTCCAGCTTCCCCTTTTTGGACAATAAATATATACGGTTCTGCTTCATGAGCCCCGAAATGAATGATAAGCTGTTGGCTTGCCTTTCTTGAACATAGCGCAAAAGCAACGCAAAAACAATGCAAAAACAACCGAAAAATTGTATTGCAATCGCGTTAAGATGTGCGTATAATATTTATAATCGTTTATCATATTCCATTTTTTGCAAAAGGAGGTGCGGACAATACTAAGAAAAAATTCAATATACATGAAGCTGCTGCTTCCGATTGTCTGCATTATGACGCTGCAGTCGCTGCTTATCGGAGCTGCGCTTTATATAAATGGTACGATGGAGTCGCTCCAAGTCAATGCAGTCGCTACGTTGCGCAAGAATATGGAAAACCGCAGTATCACTTTGGAAAATATGATGGTTCATAACTTATCTAATTTAAACCGCCTGGAATCAAATGCAATTACAATCCTTAAAACCAAATCCGACATGTTGGGAATTTCTGTCCCTGCCATGTTAAGAAACCCTGATTATGCCAATGACGCCTTAACGTCTATGTCCGAATCCGCATTGGATACGTTGCGCCTTACTTCCGCAACCGGCATCTTCATCTATTTTAAAGATGAAGATGCGAATAGCGAGCAAGTGGCTCTGTGTCAGGGGATCTATTATCATGACCCTGACCCCATATCCACTCCGGCGGATTTCTCTGATATTATGCTCCTAAAAGGATCCGTTAATATAGCACGCAAAGACAATATCCCATTGGACAGCCTTTGGAGTGAAAAATTTGTTTTTTCTGCAGACAATCCATCACTGTTTGCAAGCTATTTAAAAATGTTTGAAGTTGCCGAAGAATATCCAAATTTAGAGTCGTCTGACCTCTCTCGCTGGAGTGGACCTCGCTTTACTGGCAAACAATCGTCAACGGACCCAAATGCACAGATCAGCTATACGCGTCCACTCATTGTAGACGGGCAGGTTATCGGCGCAATCGGAACGGAATTGCAGTCAAAGCGCCTGTGGGAATTTTTCCCTGATGAAGATTTTGGTTCTTCCAGCCAGGGCGGGTATATGCTTGTAAATTTTGCCTTGGCTGATGCAAATAGCCCCGAATTCGTGTGCAATGTACAAGAGATTACGGGTAGCTACATCAGTCATATGTTGGGACCAATTTCTCAGCTCTCATTTTCGAAAAATGGCAGAAGCGGCATCTATAACCTGTCGGACAAGCAGTATGAGGCCGTGCAGGTTGTACTAAATCCACTGAAATTATACAACTCAAACACCCCTTTTTCCCAAGAACAGTGGGCACTTGTTGCAATTGAAACGAACAATATGCTCTTTGATGCTTCAAGGCACGTATTTTTGGGAATCCTCTTTAGCTCGGTGTTGGCGCTTTTGTTGGGTGTCATACTCTTGGTATTTGCGATAAAGCAGTTTACAACCCCCCTGACCAACATTGCAAAGCAAATAGAAGAAAACGACCCCGATGTTCCGATTGTCGTTGCCAAAGCAGACGCATACGAATTGTCGTTGCTGTGCTCTACGTTAAATGAAATGAAAAGCAGGAGCAAAAAGATGGATGCCGCATTGCGTGAAGAACGTGAACGCTATTTAATCGCACTCGAAAGCGCAACGGATACCTTTGTAGAGTACGATATCGATGCCGACAGTTTTATGCTATACTCTTTCGATGAAAACAATGAAAGTTCTTCCCTAAGTACACAAATCGTAGCGTCATTTTCGATTGAAATAGAAACAATGGCTTTTTGCCCGGAAGAGGATGTAGAAAAGCTAAAAGCATTTATATCCGGACAACTTACCGATTCCATTACTTATCGGGCAAAAGCAAGTCTATTCCCTGCGATCAAGGATACGCCTGACGGCGCATATTATTGGTTTGCCCTAAAAGCAAAGAACCTTTATGATGAACGTGGATTTTTGAAAAAAGTAATCGGAAACGCACATCAGATAACCGCCGAAAAACTCCGTGAAAATGCCTTATTAGAGGCAGAGCGACGCGACCTGACCACAGGGCTTTACAATTGTAAATATGGTACGATGCTTATCGCTGCACAGATACGGGAATGTATCAAAAACAATCTGCTGTATTGCGTCTACCGTATCCATATAAATCAATTGGAACTGTTTGAGGCATATTATGGGCGCATCATTACCGCTGTGATTGTGCGTAATGTCTGTCAGCTGATAACCACAAAGCTTTTCGATGGCGACCTTGCGGTACGTATGTATAACGATGAGATTTTCGTGTTCCTGTACGCTCGTAGCCATACGCAGACAAAGGACGAGGTGGATCGCCTGTGTGAACAGGCAAACGCGCTGTATGCCGGCGAGAACGCCGACTTGCGGCTTTTTGTTGCGGCAGAAGCCATCATGCCCGCAAAGCCCGATACTATTTTAAAAATGTCCACAAAATCCGGACGTCCAATCAGCGTTTCTCTTGACATTTCAAAAGACAACATCGTTGGGATCGCGTTTTCACTATTTGAAAACACTGCCTCGATCCAAAGTGCGATCCACATTGCCCTTGGAATTTTGGGTGATGTGTTTGATTTAAAGCAGATTGTTCTTTTAAACTTTGACAGCGACTTTTATACCAGCCAGATATCATACCATTGGGAAAAGGAATCTTTATCGTCCTTACCGCCTTCCTTTGATAAAATTGAAATGATACCCCACAAAGACTACCTCACGTTTATTCAAATGCTCAATAAAAGCGGTACACTGTGCTACAATCAGGATACGGTACATGGTATGGCTTCCGGCGTTTTAAAGCTCCTTTGCGTACCGGAAAATGAGGATTTCAGCACGTTTTGTTGTGTCATGTATGAAAATGGGCTTGATATGGGACGTATCCTATTTTGCGCAAACAATCCATCAAAACAATGGCTTGACACGGATATCTACCGTCTGCACGAAGTATCCAAAATCATATCGGCTCAACTTTGCATTGAAAAATCCAACAGCGCAAGCAAGGCCAAAAGCGAATTTTTGTCCAGAATATCTCACGAAATCCGGACTCCAATGAATGCAATCATCGGTATGACGGGCATCGCCAAGGAAAAAATCGACGACAAGGCGCGCATCAATGATTGCCTAAACAAAATCGACTTTTCCGCAAAGCACCTTTTAGCGTTGATTAACGATGTACTAGATATGTCGCGTATAGAAAGCGGTAAACTAAAAATCGAAACGCATCCTTTTTTACTTGATGATTTTATAGATGGCCTGGATATGCTGATGCGCCCACAAATTGAAGCAAAAGGCATCCTATTTACCGTAGAGCATTCCTTTCGCCATGGGTCTGTGTCCGGCGATGAGTATAGGCTGCGGCAGGTTCTGATCAATCTGCTGGGCAACGCCACGAAATTCACGGATCCAGGCGAGGCGATTACCCTAAGTATAGCGGAATTAGAAGGTATCGGCACCGCTATGTCGCATTACAAGATGTCGGTAAAAGACACAGGCGTAGGAATAAGCAGCGCAGACCAAGCAAAGATATTCCATGCGTTTGAGCAGGTGGGAGAACTGGATAGGAAAAAAAGTGGTACAGGGTTAGGCCTTGCCATCAGCAGCAGTATTATCTGCGCCATGAATAGCAAGATTGAACTGGTAAGCCAACTAGGGGAAGGCTCAGAATTCTCCTTTGTCATCGCTTTGCCTTATGCGGACTGCACCGAACCGAAAGAGGACGAGCCTATGATTGATTATGGACAACGTTTCGTAGGAAAACATGTGCTCTTAGTGGACGACAACGAAATTAATACAGAAATTGCCCTATTTGTCCTGCAAAATGTAGGAATTGAAGTAGATAGCGCAGAAAATGGGCGCGAAGCCGTTGATAAATTTTTAGCATCAAAACCGGGCTGGTACGATGCGATACTAATGGATATTCAAATGCCGGTCATGGACGGGCTTGAGGCAACGAGGCAGATACGTAAACAAATGGAACGCCCCGATGCACGCAAAGTTCCAATTGCGGCGATGAGCGCAAATGCCTTTGACGAAGATATGCAGATTTCCGTTGAGTCCGGTATGAACGGATATATCACAAAACCGATTGACAATGCCAAATTGTATGAGCTCTTAGATTCACTGATGTAAACAAAAGCACCGCAATCGCAAAGAAGCGCCACGACCTAGGATAGGCGATATCTTATCAAGCGTTTCATGAATGGAGGATTTTTATTTATGAAAAATATCAACAAAAGGCAACGTTATACTGTCGCATTTTTACTGTCATTTGTTTTGATTGCCACGATTCTTAACAGCTGTGCAGGCAACAAGGCGAAACCAGATCCTAAGAATCCTGTCACGGTGACCGTCTGGCACTATTACAATGGCACGGTTTTAGAAGCGTTCCATTCACTGGTGCAGACATTTAACGAAACGGTCGGCATGAAAAAAGGCATTATCGTAGAAGACTATGGTTACGGAAGCGTATCGGAACTAGAAAAAGCCGTGCTGGCATCTGCTAACAATGAAGTCGGCTGTATGCCTATCCCGAATATCTTTGCATCCTATACCGACACGGTATATGCTACAGAAGAAATGGGAATCCTCGCCAATCTCGATGACTATTTTCCCGAAAGTGAACAGCAGACATATTTATCTTCCTACATCGAGGAAGGAAAAATTGGGCAAAACGGTGAACTTCGGATCTTCCCAATCGCAAAAGCCACCGAAGCATTTATGCTCAACGACACAGATTGGGCACCGTTTGCACAGGCACACAATCTTAGCTATAGTGACCTTTCCACGCTTGAAAGCCTTGTGTCAGTGTCAAAGTTGTACTATGATTGGACAAATGCGCAGACACCCGATGTTCGAAACGATGGAAAAGCCTTTTTCGGCCGGGATTCTATCGCAAATATGTTTATCATTGGATCAATGGAGTTCGGTGAAGAAATCTTTCAGGTTGAAAATGGCAAAGGGCATCTAAACATCAACGAAGATGTCATGAGGAAACTTTGGGATTGCTACTATGTACCATACATCAGCGGATATTTTTCCTCCTACGGACGTTACCGCAGTGATGATGTAAAAGTCGGCGAACTGCTCGCATATGTAGGCTCCACATCCTCTTCTGATTTCTTTCCAGAAGAAGTATCCACGGATGGCACAACTTACCCCATTACCGCAAAAATCCTACCCGTACCGCACTTTGAACACGCAAAGAAAGTTCTTGTCCAGCAGGGTGCGGGCATGGCCGTAACAAAGGCTTCCCCACAAATGGAATTTGCAAGCGCGGAATTTCTTAAATGGTTTACGGATATCGACAACAACACCATTTTCTCTGCATTGAGCGGATATATGCCCGTCAAGAAACAGGCGGCAGACTACAAGTTTATATCCGAAAAATTAGAGGAACAAAGCCAATCTATTTCAACCATTGTAGATGAGACCTTACAGATTGTACTTGCCGATATGGCAGACAGTACCCTTTATACCAACAAAGCGTTTCGTGGCGGTGCTGAGGCAAGGGGGATATTAGAAACTAATTTGCAGGATAAGGCAATTGCTGACCGCGAGGCCATCCTAGCGCTTATGGAGCGTGGCACAGACCACGATGATGCGGTTTTTGCGTACGCAACAAACGAGAATTTCAAAGCATGGTTGGCAGACATAACCTCCAAATTAGAGCGCGCGGTTGACTGATGCGACTGCCACAGTGCGATACTCCCGGAGGTTTTTTTGTATGATAGGAGCACTTTCCTATTAAACAAAAAACAAGGCATAGGGCGATTATATATCGCCTCATGCCTTTAGTAGCTGTACATGGCATTCTTGCATTTTTTCTTTCCATCCCTCATTCATTTCATATTCTGTAGCAATGATATCAATATCGGAAAATCCTACAATCTTGGCAAAGGATATCTTTTCAAATTTTGCACTGTCCACTGCCATAATTTTAAGTGTCGCTGCAGAAAGCATCTGTTGTTTTATGCTGGCCTCTAGTTCATTCGAATCGGTAAACCCTTTGTGATAGTCTACGCCTTTGCAGGAAACAATCGCTTTATCTACGTGAAATCTGTCCACCATGCGTTCTGCCTGATACCCAACCAGTGACAATGCCCCTACTTTTAGCGCCCCTCCGGTAGATAAAATTTTCCAATCTTTGCGGTCTCCCAATTCAAGCAGTATTTCAATGGAGTTTGTGATAACGGTTATATTGTTTTTATGCCGTATCTGCTTCGCTACAAATAGTGCCGTCGTACTAGCATCTAACATGATATGGTCTCCATCTTTGATTTGCTCCCCGATTGCCACGGCAATACTTTTTTTTGCCTTGACATTTGCACGTTTTCGCACAAAAAATGGTAATTCCTCTTTTTCGTTTTCCTTTAAGACCGCGCCTCCGTACGTACGTTCTGCAAATCCATCGTGCTCAATTTTTTCTAAATCACGCCTTATGGTTTCTTCGGTTACATTATATTTCTTGCTTAAATCTGCAACAATTACTCTGCCCTCTTCTCTTAATTGTGCTAGTACTTCATTTCTTCTTTCCGCTGCAAGCATGATTTTTCCTCCTATCTTACACCATGAACTACTATAATCTACGGCTAACTGTGAAAGTGGCTATGAATGTTCCTGTATCACAGAATGGTTTCCAAACGTTTCTGTATCACAGAATGGTTCCCAAAAATTCAGCTACCACAGAATGGTTCCCAAAAATTCAGCTACCACAGAATGGTTTCCAAACGTTTCTGTATCACAGAATGGTTTCCCATAGTTTTGGATCCGGATTTGCAATAATAGAACTGTCTAGATACATTCCACCCTCGCTTACTGCCAGCTGCGCCTTTAAAATTGCCGCCTGTACTGCAGCTACTTCTCCGGTAAGGAATACATAGGATTTTCCGCACATTCCCCTTGCCACCCGAATTTCAATCAAATCTACCTGTGCCGTCTTTGCCGCCTCGTCTGCCGCTACAAAGATTGCCGCTGATGAGAAGGTTTCTAAAACCCCTAGGGCATTGCGGTTTTTAATCTGTACCGTCCCATAGATTGCCGGGAAAATCCCCTCATGTGGATTTCCAAGAAGAAAGCTGTCTATAAGCTGTTCTTGGTAGCTTTTCTTTGCCGCATCCAAGGATGCGCGTACTGCACTTAAATCTCCGGTAAAAATAATAATGTACTTGCCCGGACATACAGTCTGCGCTTCTATGATATCTACCTGTGCCGTTTTGATGACTAGATCCGCTGCCAAAACCCCAGTAGATACTGTTTTATATTCTAACATGCCGATTGCTTTGCCCATGCCGCTCACCTTTCCCTAAGGAACTGTTCCTTAATAACCTTGACATCTGACTTGGTCTTTTTCCACCATGCTACGTTGTCCTCAATCAGCGTAGCTTAGGCTACACCTCATTCGGACGCCTTGCCTGACGAAAAAATCCCTGCGTCATCTTGTCAAGTTTATTTCGTCACAGTCCCTAACTACTTTATCCATGATACTTTACACATGTTCTTTCCTATGCTTTTTATTTCGTCCAACCAGCTTATCCATGATAGCCTTGCTTTGTAATTGCAACAAACTGTTCATTTACATCTGTTATGATACCATCGATGGATGCGTGGACCGGAATACTGAGTGCATTTTCTTTTGCAGCCCCAATCATCTGGTCTGCCTCTACTCGTTCACCAATGCTTACGATCGGAACCGCAGGTGCTCCGATATGCTGGCTCATTGGTATTTTTACATACAGCACTTCTATGCTGTGCTCATCTAAGGGGGCATCAACATTATATTTTTCTAAGCCGAGCCTTGCACGTAAACGCTTTACAGGTATCTGCCGATAACTGCGCTCTTTTTTTACCGGCTCCGCTTTGGCTGTTGGCATTTTAATTCCATTTGACTTTAGCCCATTTTTATATTCCACAATCAGGCTTCTTGGAGATAACCCCTGCATACAGCCATACATTTCGCATATTCCGCAAGCAGAGCAAAACATTGTATTTAAAAATGGCTTGATATCTCTTGTTGTCCCACTCGTTGCCGCCCGCATAAATGCATGTGGCTCGATTGGGTGCCCAAGCAGATTGCGTGGACAAAGATCCGTACACATCTGGCATTGACAGCAAGACGCCATTGCTCTTTTCAGATTAATCCGTATATTTTCATTCTTTTTTTGTACAACCGGATGCGATTCTTCCAGTACGATGATTGCATTTGTTGTTTTCGTAATAACATCGTTTTTATTTCCAATTTGCCCTGTCATAGGACCGCCTAACACGTAGGCCGGATGTTTGGCCGTTTCTCCCCCTGCCATTTTAATTGCCTCTTGTACCGTCATGCCAATTGGAACAACCTTTGTACAGGGGTTTTTTACTTCTCCTGTGATCGTAAGGTATTTCGAAGAAACCGCCTTTTTATTGTTTAGGGCCTGGTATATATTATAAACTGTTTCTACATTAAAAACGGCAACCCCGATTTCAATCGGAATGCTTCCCGGCGGAACCACCTTTCCTGTCGTTTCATAGATTAATACCACCTCATCCCCCGCCGGATAGATCTCCGGCAAGAGGCCAAGGCAAAGAAGCTTACAGGAACTCATATGCTGTTTGATTGCTGTGATCGTTTCCTGATAAGCTTCTTTTACACCGATCAGAACAGATTTGGCTCCAACTGCCTCTGCCATTATTTGAAGCGTACTTAGAATTTCATAGGTGTGGGCTTCTAACAGCTGACGATGCAATTTTAACAATGGTTCACATTCTGCACAGTTTAAAATAATTGTTTCTGTCCGAGCATCTATTTTTGCATAGGTAGGAAATCCCGCTCCACCTGCACCTGCTATCCCATTTGTCTTTACAATTTCGATGAGTTCTTTTCGCTCCATGGCTTTACTCCAATTCTGTCCCATTATCCACAATCCCCACAATGGCGGCATCGATCGGCGAGAGTTCCATGCCACAGCCTATGCGAGCGGCGCTTCCAAGGGCAACAAGGACAACTTCGCCAATACCTGCACCAACGTTGTCGATGGCTACCAGATTCGCTGCCGCGCCTTCCATGGATTTTAGCGGCTGGATAATCAGAAATTTATTTCCAACCAATTTTTCATTTTTTCGTGTAGATACAACACTTCCTATTACTTTACCTATCATCATAATGACTCATCCATTCTCATATCATAACCACTGTATCTCCGGTTTTGATGCCGGAGGCATTTGCCTCATCTGTATCAATATGCATTTCCAGTGTAAAATGCTCGTCCACACGAACCAATACATTCTCAAATGTCGTTCCTCGTTCATTTGCAGCCATTACGCTAACAAGCGCTTTATCCGACACCCCTGCAGCTTTTGCGTCTTTTGGATCCATATGGATATGCCGTCTGGCTACAATGCAGCCTTCTTTTAAATAAATCGCTCCCTTAGACCCTACCACTGCAATGGGGGCTGAACCTAAAACATTCCCGGAGTCGCGAAGGGGTGCACGAATGCCAAGTTTCATGGTATCCGTCTGGGATATTTCTACTTGAGAAAAAGAGCGTACGGGCCCTAAAATCCGTACATTTTCGATTGCCCTTAATTTGGCTCCTACAATCGTTACTTGCTCCCACGATGCAAACTGCCCCCCCATTAGATCCGCTTTTTTTGTAAGTTGATATCCGGGACCAAATAAAAGTTCCACATCTGCCTGTGTTAAATGCACATGCCTGGCAGACACACCGATTGGAATCATATAGCCGCCACTTCCACTTTTTGTATCCGTTCCCGAAAGCATCTCCATCACAAGTTTTGTGATGGATTCTACATCTTTTTCATTTACCATGTTTAAACTCCCTGTGTTTCGCGTTCACATGATCCTACCATGCGATTACGGTTGACAATCAGCTGTGAAAGCAACCTCGCTATTTCAATACAGGTAAAATTTTTTCAACATCTGCGTGGGGCCTTGGGATGACATGGGTAGCTACTAATTCGCCTAAGCGAGATGCACTTGCCGATCCACTTTCTACCGCCGCTTTTACTGCTCCAACATCGCCGCGTACCATAACGCTTACCAGCCCTGATCCAATTTTTTCTGTTCCTACCAGCACTACATTTGCTGCTTTTAGCATTGCATCCGCCGCTTCAATTGCTGCTGTTAACCCTCTTGTTTCCACCATTCCTAAAGCTTCCTGCGACATAATTTTAACCTCCTTTTGGTTATCCGGCACATTTGCCTCTTTTGCCCCTTTTGGCACGTTTGCCTCTTGTAGCACGTTTGCCTCTTTTGGCACGTTTGCCTGTTTTACCTCTTTTGGCACATTTGCCTCTTGCGTATTTTTTTTGCCCCTTGCTTTTTTTTCATCTGCCATTTTCTTCACCGCCCGTTATGATAGAACCTTTGCTTTTGGCTAATCGGTTGGCACTTAACGTTACCATTTTAACTGTTTCTTCATGTGGCCTTGCAATCACCGCATAGATGCAAGGCTGCTTTAACGCTTGGGCCGCCGCCGTTTCTACTGCTTGGCTGACCGCTGAAACCTCACCTTGTACAATGACCGTTACAAGGCGGCCCCCTAACTTCCTCTCCCAAGTAACAAACTCTACATTGGCTGTTTTACACATGGTATCAAGTGCTGTTATCGCCGCGGTTACTCCAGATAGTTCAATAAATCCTAAAGACTGCATCATTCACCACATTTCTTTCCATCTGCAAAAATCGTTCACACTTCTTGCCTCTGCTTATTTTATAGACGGCAAAATCTTCTCCACATCTGCGTGTGGCCTTGGGATGACATGGGTAGCTACTACCTCTCCTAGGCGGGATGCACTTGCCGTTCCGCTTTCTACTGCCGCTTTTACTGCCCCTACATCGCCGCGCACCATAACGGTTACCAGTCCGGAACCAATTTTCTCTGTTCCAATCAATACGACCTCTGCCGCTTTTACCATTGCATCTGCCGCCTCAATTGCTGCGGTCAATCCTCTTGTTTCTATCATTCCTAATGCTTCTTGTGCCATTGTTGTATCCTCCTTGTTTTGATCATCGTTGTTTTTTATTAGATATGAATTTTTTAATCCTTATCCAGTCCACTTAGTTTAAACATCATATCCGTATCTTCTACTGGCCCGGCTATGATATGCTTGCTTACCACACCGGTAAGGTTCTCTGCCGCTTTGCCTGCCGCTTCTACTGCCGCCGTTACATCAACAACGCTGCCGCGAAATTTTACACAAATGATAAGCGGTACGAGAAGTTCGTCTGCATTTGCAGGCTTATTGCGGTCAAACGGTTCTAATGTTACATTCGCCGCCTTGCACCCGGCATCTCCTGCCACAAATGCACACACCAGACCAAATACTTCTATGATTCCTACTGCCTGTGCCATCGCCTACCTCCGGACTATTCGTTTATAATTGCTATTTTCAAGCCCTACATTGCATCGCCTACCTCCGGACTATTCGTTTATAATTGCTATCTTCAAGCCCTCCATTGCAAGGTTCGTTTTATGCCCTTCATTAATCTGGCTCAACGGATAGGTATGTGTGATTAATTTATCAATTGGAAGTCCAATCGCTTTTGCACTTTTTAAGAAATCAAATGTTGTTGCGTAGTCCCTTAAGGTATATACCCAAGAACCAACGATTGTAATTTCCTTTGAGCAAATATCAAAGTGCGGGTTAATGGTTGCATCGCCCCCATTGATGAAAAATCCAAGTTCGCAAAGTCCGCCACCGTTTCGAATGAATTTATAGATATTTGCATGGGCAACCGGGGAACCGGTACACTGGAATGCAAAATCTGCAAAATGTCCATCAAAGGCCTCTTGAACGCCTGCGGCGAGGGCTTCGATCCCTTGATGGTCTTTAAAGTTCACGGTTGCGCCGGCGCCGAGCTGTTTTGCAAAATCCAAACGCTTTTGTTCGCCGTCTACTGCAACGATGTTTAATATTCCCATTGTCTTTAAGATTGCGATACAAATCAAGCCGATTGGGCCACAGCCTTGCACAACGACCCGACTGTTAAATTTTAATATGCCGGTTGTTTTTGCACGTTCTACTGCGTGGATTAGCACTGCGCATGGTTCAATTAAAATTCTGGAATTTAAATCCAAATCACTTACATTGAATATACTAGAGCCTTTTCTGATCACCAAATAATCTGCAAACCAGCCATTTAAGTGAATGTCGTCGTCCGGCAGCAATCCATAGACATCTGCTCCGCCTACATTTTGCTTATTCAAGTCATACATGGTGATGTCCGGGCTGTCTTTAAAAATCATACTGGTAACGACTTTATCGCCAAGGCGAAGTGGCTTTCCTGCACTATCGGCTGTTATATTTTTACCAATCTTAATGATTTCTCCGGTTCCCTCATGCCCTAGTACAACCGGGATGAGACCAAATGGATCACGTTTAAATTCATGGGCATCCGTACCACAGATCCCACAGCCCTCTACCTTTACAAGAATATCATCGTCTCCAAGCGGCGGTATTTTATATTCTTTTATTTCAAAATGTTCCAGTGCCGTCAACATGGCAACGCGGCTTGTTTTTGGGATTTCATATGGATTGCGATTGCCAACAGAGCCTGCTTCTAATGCACTTTTATCCCGCATGCCATCTAATACCTGCTTTACAATATCCTCTATTTCTTTTTCGTTTATCGGCATTTTAACGATTCACCCCTTTTCTGCAAAGAATCTTCATCCTTTTGCTTTTGTTGCATTTTGCTATCTTATACATAAACTGTCTGACATGACACAGCGCCTTCTCTTCGTAAACGTACTTGCACTCGTCAAGCCCTCGCCTGTACGGCTTGCTATCGTAAACGTACAGTACCCTTCGCCACCAAATCCAATTGCCGCATAGCTTGGAGCATTTTTTACAAAAATTGCCGTATCGATTGCTTTTCCATATTTGGTCAAATTGTCAACATTTTTGGAATGCATATGTGCAGAATGGCGATTGCCATGTTCTAGCCAGACTGCTTGCGCAATCCCATCATCTACATCTTTTACGCGGACAATACCAAGGATTGGCATCATCAGTTCTGTTGCGATTAGCGGGTGCTCTTTCTTGCCTTCAAAGATGATACAGCGAATATCGTCCGCTACCTGTACGCCAATCATGGAAAGGAGTGTCTTTGCATCTCTTCCGACACAGTTTCTGTTTAATGCCATTTTTTTTGTGAATACCACGCCACATAGTTTTTCCTGTTCCTCGGCCGTTGCCCGATAGCAGCCACATTCTTCTAGCATCCAATGGATTAATTCATCTGCCACTACATCCACAACCACAACTTCCTTTTCCGCAATACAAGGCAAATTATTGTCAAACGTAGCTCCATTTACAATATCCATCGCGGCTTTTCTTATATCTGCCGTCTCATCTACGAGTGCCGGCGGATTTCCCGCTCCTGCCCCGATCCCTCTTTTTCCGGAGGATAAAACTGTAGTGACGACTCCCGGTCCTCCGGTTGCCGCAATCAATGGGATATCTTTGTGTTTCATCATGATTGCACTTGTTTCTATCGTGGGCTGTGCCAAGGAAACTACGATGTTTACCGGCCCGCCCACTTCCAGCGACGCTTTATTGATCAGATCAATGGTAAAATTAGAAACCTTCACCGCCTGTGGGTGGGGGCAAAATACAACGGTATTGCCTCCGGCTATCATTCCGATGCTGTTGCAAAGGATTGTTTCACTTGGGTTGGTGCATGGTGTGATTGCACCAATGACACCAAACGGCCCCATTTCAACTAACGTCAACCCCCGATCGCCTGACCACGCGGTAGTTGTAATATCTTCTGTCCCCGGTGTCTTTTCAGCGACCAGACGGTGCTTTAATATTTTGTGCCCTACATTTCCCATGCCGGTCTCTTCTACACCCATTGTTGCAAAGAGTTCTGCATTTTCATTTGTTTTTTCACGGATTTTCTGTATAATTTTTTCCCGAAAGTCCACCGGCATCTTCTGCATCACTTGCTGTGCATCTTTTGCGGCTGCAATTGCTACGTTCATGTCATTAAAAATACCAAGCTGCCCCACAGGGGCGGTATTGTTTGCCTGCATCCTTTTAACGACTTCCGAAACAATGAGCCGTAGTTCTGACTCATTTACTGCCATAAAGCTCCTAACTATCCGTTTTAGCGGATCTACGAAATATGCGGCTTGGAAATTCCTTTTATTCTATGTATGGAATATGTGGTTTGGAAATCCCTTTCATTTCTATGTATGGAATATGCGGCTTGGAAACCCCTTTCATTTCTATGTATGGAATATGTGGTTTGGAAACCCCTTTCATTTCTATGTATAAATATACTGTCTGGAAATCCCTTTCATTCTATGTATAAAATATACTGTCTGGAAATTCCTTTAATATTTGCTCCCCATATTGTGCAAGGAACGTATCTTGGCTTTCACTTCCACCGCTAACTCCAAGGCCTCCAATTACAATGCCATCATATTCAATTGGAACGCCACCTCCAAAAACAATAATCCTGCCCTCATTGGTATGCTGAATCCCATATAATTCACCACCCGGCTGACACAGCTGCTTTAGTGTCGTTGTCGGCATTTTAAGCGCCGCACAGGTGTACGCTTTATTAAATGCAACATCGTAGCTTGCAATATAAGAATCGTCCATACAATGTACTGCCACCGGCCTTGCGCCTTTATTTGCCACTGCAATCACTGCATTGACGCCTAGCGATCTCGCTTTTTTTTCAATTTGCTCAATCAGCCTTACTGCGGCTTTTAGCGTTACATCGGTAATTGGTGGCTGTTGTGCAGTTTGGTTGTTTGGCTGGCTGTTTGCCATTTGCCTGACAACGGCTTCTACAATGGCGGATATGTTTAAATCTGACATTTCTATCTCCCACCCATCTGCGCTTGTGGTGTTCTCCTATTTATTTCGAAAAGCCGGGCTGTTCTTGCAACGTTCTTTTTATTTTGAAAAGCCGGGTTGCTCTTGCAATGTTCTTTTTATTTTGAAAAGCCGGGCTGTTCTTGCAACGTTCTTTTTATTTTGAAAAGCCGAGCTGCTCCATCACCTTTTTCGTAATCTCTGTGATTAGTTCTGCACTTGCTAATCCACCGTCTAACTGCCCGCTACCGCCTGCGCAGCTATGGCAGCTCTTGTTGCCTGCTTTATTATTAAGGCACAGATCTGCAGGATGTTTTCCCGGCAGTCCCATTTGTCTTCTTATCTCATATAATTTTTCAATATTGGCTTGGTCAAATTCCTTTGGCCCACCTAGCTGCCTTGCCTTGAATAATAATTCTGCATAAAATTCAACGGATTCCATTTTGTGGTATGCTGACAATAAATCAACGCTCCAGGTCAATGCTCCATGACTTTCCAGCAATACTGCATCATAATAAGGCAAATATTCTTCTACCGCATCCGGGATTTCCATTGTAGATGGTGTACCATATTTTGCAAGCGGAACACAGCCTAGTGCAATCACAGCTTCGGGCATAATCGGCTGGGTCAACGGTATTCCAGCGATTGCAAAACTGGTTGCATAGATTGGATGTGCATGAACCACCGAACCTACATCGTCCCTTTTTTGGTATACCCTCATATGCATCTTTATTTCAGAAGATGGACGAAATCCTGCATTTGCCTGAATAACATTTCCCTCTTTATCTACCTTGCAAATATAATCCGGTGTCATAAATCCCTTTGAAACACCTGTCGGCGTACATAAGAACTCATTATCATTTAGCTTTACGGAAATATTGCCATCATTTGATGCAACCATTCCCCTGTCATAAATACGTCTGCCAATGTCACAGATTTGTTTTTTGATTTCATATTCTGATACCATTCTAATCCTCCTTTAAAACTTAATAGCTCATTTTTCCCTATGTTGCAACGATTTTAGTCGTACCTCCTGCAATGCCACATTCATGTACACAAGAGGCAAAACCCACATCTTGGCACTGCTATCTTTGCTTACTTCTTTGTTTCTTCTTTGATTATAGTACAATTCCAAGCAATCGTCAACCTCTTTTTGTTGTTTTATGTTGTTTTTTCTTTGTTTCTTTTATCTTATTTCTTTTATCATTTTTCTTCTATCATTCATTATTTGTTTATTTATTATTTGTTTGTTTACTATTTGCTATTTGCTTATTTATTATTTGTTTGTTTGCTATTGCTTGTTTGCTATTTGTTTATTTACTATTTGCTTTTTTGCTATTTGTTTATTTACTATTTGCTTTTTTGCTATTTGTTTATTTACTATTTGCTTTTTTGCTATTTGCTTGTTTATTATTGATTGGTTTTCACTTTTCAGCCGCCGATTTGTCCTTTCAGTCCCGCTTTTGTGACTTCTTCCAGCAACTGCAGCATTTTTTCATTTTGCAGCGGAAGGACATCGCCCATTTGATAGGGACGATGCAAGCCGTTGTATTTTTCCTGCCCTAACCGATGGTAGGGGAGAAGATGCATTTCTTCTACTTTCGGCAATGTTGCCACAAATTTTGCAATGTCGCCTATTTCTTTTTTCGTGTCATTAAAAGTCGGTATGACCGGAACCCGAATCATGAGTTTTGTATCGCTTTTGGCAATTTCCCTTGCATTTTCCAACATTAATTCATTGCTTTTGCCCGTAAATTCTTTATGTTTTTCCCCATCCATATGCTTGATATCCATCAGATATAAATCAAGGTTTGGCAAGTAGCGTTTGATTGTTTTAAAATCTGCGCATCCCATTGATTCCATTGCCGTATGAATGCCATCTTCTTTTGCCGCAAACAATAATGCCTCGCCAAAATTCGGTTGGCAGAGCGCCTCGCCACCGGACAGAGTCAATCCACCGCCACTTCTGCGATAATAGGTTCTGTCTTTTTTTACTTCCTCCAACACTTCTTTTACGGTGACATCCCATCCAATAGTCTTTGCCTTGCCCCCTACCTGCATGGTTTCTATCTCATACCGCTGCGATTCCGGGTTGCAACACCAGCGGCAACGTAGTACACAACCTTTAAAAAATACAATCGTACGGATGCCTGGACCGTCATGGACAGAAAATTTTTGGATATCAAAAATTCGTCCTTTTACATCTTGATATTCTCTACTCATCGAAAGCTCCCATCACGTTAAGCCTTACTCTGCCTTTTTTCCGATATCATCTTACATTCGTTTTTGTTCACAGTCATCGAAAGCTCCTATCACGTTAATCCTTGCTCTGTCCTGTTGATGATATCATCCTGCAATGATTTGGAAAGGGTTGTAAAAAGGGCACTGTAGCCTGCTACACGTACGACCAGACCTTTGTATTGTTCCGGATTCTTTTGGGCATCAAGCAGGGTGTCTTTGTCTACCACATTAAATTGCATGTGGCTGCCTTTTTGGTCAAAATAGGATCGTATCAATGCGGTAAAATTAGAAAGCCCCTGCCTTCCCTCCAGTGCGGATGGGTGGAATTTTTGATTAAACAAAGTTCCATTTGAGGCGATGCCATGATCTAGCTTTGATACAGAATTTGCCGCAGCAGTAGGACCCTTTGTATCTTTCCCGGCAGATGGCGAAACACCGTCTGCCACAGGTGTATATGCATATCTTCCATCCGGTGTCGCACCAGTTTGTGCACCCAGCGGAACATTCGCAGATACCGGGTAAAGCCCTGCCTGAAATTGCCCGCCCCGCGGATTTTTATAAGTTTCTAAGGGTTTTGTATAGGTATAGGCGACATCCCTTGCAAGCGCATCTACCGCTTCTAAGTCATTTCCAAATTTAGGGGCGCCATCTAACGTTTCCCTGATTGCTTCATATTGCCCTTTCTTTTGTGCCACTACAGCCGCCACAATCGATACGATTTTTCGAACATCTTCTTTTGCCGCTTTTTTCCCGATTCCCGCTATTTCTTTGACAAGCCCTGCCGTTATTTCCTGCATCGTATGTTCGTTTAGGCCTTTGCCAAAATTATAGTCCAAGGCATCTTTTAGTTCGCCCATAGATATTTTTTTCTCCTCAAAAACCAACGTCTTGATGGCATAAAGGGAATCGGCCATATTTGCAACCCCGAATCCTTGTGGACCGGTGAAATTATAGATGGCGCCACCCTCTTGTACACTCTTTCCCCGTCCAATGCAGTCATCGATCATGCCCGATAGAAAAGGCAATGGGCAACGTTCTGCGTGGGCTGTGTCGATGGCATTGTCTGCATTTACCAAAAGGCTGATCATGTAATTGGTCTGTGCTTTATAGGCATCATAAAATTCCTCAAAGGTACTCATAGCGCATACATCACCAGTTTTTGGCCCAATCTGCTCCCCTTTATCTACTCCATTTCCAAACACCAGTTCTAACGGCCGGCACATATTGTAAAATGCCGCATCATGCCACCCTTCCGTTTTCCCTGCCTTTTGAGGCTCTACGCAGCCAATAATGTTATAGTCCCTTGCATCTGCCAGCGTTAGTCCACGGTTTAAAAGCGATGGGATAATCACTTCATCGTTGTAGTAGGCCGGTAGGCCAATTCCGGTTCTCGTCAGCCTTGCCGCTTTTATCATCAATTCTTGCGGGGTTTTGTTCCAAACCCGAATTGAAAGGGAAGGCTGTGGCAAAAATACGTGATGGGCTGCATCAATACATCGAAAGGAAAGGTCATTGGTAGCATCTAGCCCCTCGCTGTCCTGCCCCCCTACAATCAAGTTTTGAAATAGGCTGTACCCTGCAAACCCTTGGGCACTTGCCTCATCCCTCGCCTTATTTAAATCATTTAATTTTACCCAGACACAGTCAATCAGCTCCTGCGCCGCCTCTTTTGTGATTACATTTTTTTCGATATCTTCTTCATAATAAGAGTACATATACTGGTCAAACCGTCCCGGTGAAATAGAGTGCCCACTGGATTCTACCTGTATCAGCATTTGGATAAACCAAAAAGATTGACAAGCTTCATAGAAACTCTTGGCTCCCTTTTCCGGCACATTCGCACAATTTTGTGCAATTTGCAGCAATTCCAGTTTCCTTTTTGCATCCGTTTCCTGCTGCACCTGTTCTAGTGCAAGCTTTGCATAGCGTCTTGCATAGGTAATTGCCGCATCCGCGCTTCGTATCACTGCGTTTAAAAAATGGCTTTGCCTGCTATAGTCCCTATCGCCAAGGCTTAGGTTGCCTAATGCAGCTGCCGCATCTTCCTTGATCCCAAAAAAACCCCGTTTTAGCACATCACCATAATTCACCGTAACATGTCCCACGCCATTGTAAAAATAATTTCCCGGTGTGAATATGTTATGGTCAATGGCCACTGCTGCTTCCTTTGCCATATAGGAATTTGCCAGTTCGCTGGTTGTTTTCCCTTTCCAATAGGGATAAACGCTACGCAACGTCGTTTTCGTACTTTCCGAAACATAAAATGGGTCAGCACTTCTTGTTTCTATCGTGTCTAGTTCTCCTTCCAGCCATTCACAAGAAAATTCTGGAAAAACTTGGCAGCCTCTAGGTGCCTTTGTTGCACTTCCGACGATAAGCTCTTCCGGGCGTATCGTAATGGGAATCGCCTCGCAAATATGGAAAAATGCTTTCGCACGTCTTGTAATCATAGGTTCCTTCTCGGTCTGTTGATACGATTCCGTCAACAAGACTGCACGATCCGCCTCAATTTCAGGCATTTTTGCAAACAAATGCTCCACAAGCCTTGCAATCCGTGGCGATTTTGGCAATTCCTCTTCCTGATATTTCAACATCTATCCTCACTTCCTTTCTATCCAAATCGTTGCTCGAACGTACCTTCATTTATTTTGAATCGCTTCATTCCTCTTTCTATCCAAATCGTTGCCCGAACGTACCTTCATTTATTTTGAATCGCTTCATTCCTCTTTCTGTCCAAATCGTTGCCCGAACGTACCTTCATTTATTTTGAATCATTTCATTCCTCTTTCTGTCCAAATCGTTGCCCGAACGTACCTTACCCTCTTTCGGATCGCTTAATTCCTCTTAGACAGCACTTCTTTTTCATATGCCGTAATTTCTTTAAACCACTCTTCATCTGCTTTCACGCCATTTTTCTCGCAAAACTGTGTCCACACATCACCAAATGGATATAGTTTTAACTCTTCCTGCAACATCATCAATTCGGTGAATTCCCCCTTGTCTTGCAGCTCTTTTAGTTTTTTGTTTGGCGACAGCAACGCATACAGCAATGCTTTTTGCACGTTTCGCACGCCAACGACCCATGCGGATATCCGGTTAATACTTGCATCAAAATAGTCCGTTGCAAGCATTACACGGTCTAAAGCATCATTTCTGACAATTTCTTTACAAATTTCTTTTGTTTCATCGTCAAACAAAACAACATGGTCGCTATCCCAACGAACCGGCCTTGTCACATGCAATGCAATTTTATCATAGAATAAAAGGAGTGAAGAAATCTTATCAGAAACTACTTCTGTCGGATGGTAATGTCCATTGTCCATCAAACTAATAATTCCGTTCATTGCAGCGTAATTTGCGGTAAATTCAGAGGAGCCTACCGTATAGGATTCCATGCCGATTCCAAACACTTTTGATTCCAAACATACAAGCACTTTTTCTTTATCATAATCAATGGAAAGAATCTGATCCAAAGAATCCTTAAATCTTGCCCTAGGCCCTAACCGGTCGGCCGGAATATCTTTATACCCATCCGGAATCCAGATATTCATCGTGCAGGCCTGCCCCAACTCTTCCGCAAAATACTGTGAAATACGGATACAGGCTTTTCCATGTTCAATCCAAAATTTGCGGATATCATCATCAATGCTTGAAAGCGTCATGGCGTCCTTTGCTTTATCGTGGGAAAAATAGGTTGGGTTAAAATCCAATCCTAATCCCCTTGCCTTTGCAAATTCTACCCATTTTGCAAAATGTTTTGGCTCTATCTTATCCCTGTCCACGAATTCTCCCGGAGCAAAAATTGCATAATTTGCATGGAGGTTTAGTTTATGCTTTCCCGGCACCAAGGATAAAACTTTATCAATGTCAGCCATTAATTCATCCGGCGTCCTCGCTTTCCCCGGATAGTCTCCCGTTGTCTGGATACCGCCGGTCAAAGGGCCTTCATGGTCAAATCCGGTTACATCATCGCCTTGCCAGCAGTGTATGGAAATTGCAACCCCTTCTAACGTTTCAATTGCCTTATCCGTATCCACACCGAGCTTTGCATAAACATTTTTTGCAAAATCATATCTTTCTTTCATTTACCAAATTTCCTCCTTATGGTTAAGCTTGTTACATTTGTGAAACTTGTTGGATTTATTGAAATTCAGATTTAATAACTACGTTTACATTCTGCCTCTGGTTGCTTCCTTCGCCCATTCCCGTTCAACACATTAATATTGCTTCACTTCAAATGAGTTGTAGATACATGCCCGCGCTTCTTCTACCGTGTGGAATTCTTCTGCTTTCATCATCTGTGCTACGATATTTCCAATTGCCGTAGCCTCGGTCGGACCTGCATGAACTTCTTTTTTCGTATATTTTGCAGTCAATTCATTTAAGTATACGGCATTTGCTCCACCACCTACGATATGGATCCTTCGATAGTGCCGTCCCATAATTTTTTCAATTTCTTCTGCCGTATGTGCATAGCATTTCGCAAGGCTATGGTAGATAACAGCCGCTAATTCCCCCGGGCTTTTTGGAACCTCCTGGTTTGAATCTTCACAATATCTTTGCACTTCTAAAATCATATTTTTTGGAGCGAGGAAGCAATCATTTTCCACATCCACCCTTGATGTAAAATCATCATTTTCTGCCGCCATATCACAAAGCTGTGCAAAACTATATTGATTCCCCAGTTCTTTTTTTACACTCTGGATCATCCACAGCCCCATGATATTCTTTAAATAGCGGTAACGGTAATCGAACCCGCCCTCATTCGTAATATTTGCCACCTCACTTTCCGGCGTACAATTTGCCGCCATTGTTTCAATTCCCATCAGCGACCATGTTCCAGAACTTATATAGAGGAAATCATCGTCGTTTGCCGGAACGGAAAGGACTGCAGAGGCGGTATCATGAGAGCCTGCCATAACCACTTTGCAGGAAAACCCTACGACATCTTCGATTTCCTTTTTAAAATTTCCCACCAGCGTTTTTGGCATATGTATTTCTTGAAACATTTCTTTGTTAAATCCAAGCATGTCAATTAATTCATAGTCCCAGTCGTTTGTTTTTGCATTTACAAGCTGCCCGGTTGTTGCCATTGTATATTCCTGCATCTTGACCCCAGTCAAAAGGAACTGGAAATAATCCGGTGTCATCAGCATTGCCTTTGCCCGTTTCATATCCTCCGGAACCTTTGTCTTTATAGCCATCAGCTGGTAGATCGTATTAAAAATTTCTTTTTGGATGCCGGTTCTTGCGTATAAATCCTTTTCTGGAATCACCTCATAGACTTTATCGTCCATGCCCCTTGTCCTGTAGTCGCGATAGCCTACGGTATCTCCTAGTATTTGATCATTTTCATCTAAAAGTACAAAGTCTACACCCCAGGTGTCAACACTCATGCTTACCGGTACTTTCCCTAGCTCCTTGCATTTTTTAAGGCCTGCCAGAATATTTTTAAATAGTGCTTCATGCTCCCAACAAAGGCTTTCGTTTCGCTCTACCATTCCGTTCTCAAAGCGGTAGACCTCTTCTAATACAATTTTATTATCTTGCCTACTGCCAAGGATGTGCCTGCCGCTAGATGCCCCAATGTCAATTGCCAAGTAATAATCACCCATAAAAACCTCCTTACCCTTTCGTTTCATAAATTCTTGTTTCGTTCCTTGCCGTTGGCTTCTGCTACTTGGTTGTTTTCCCTTTTTTTGTTGTTTTTCTTTGTTTTTATTGGTTTTTCTTTCATTATATGTTGTTTTTCCTTGTTTGTCAAGAGGTAATCGGCTGCTTGACAATGAAGTGTATCATTTTTTTCATTTACAAGATACTGTTTCCCTGTTTTGAAAAATGGTGATATAATGAAAGCATGGGATATGGAAGCGAGAAGATTTGAAATGAAAAAATTACCGATAGGAATCCAAAGTTTCCCGGATATGATTGAGCGGAATTTTGCCTATGTGGATAAAACCGCATATATTTACGATATGGTGGAGAATGGGAAACCGTATTTTCTGGCACGTCCAAGGCGGTTCGGAAAAAGCCTGCTCGTGTCTACGATCAAAGCCTATTTTTGAGGGAAAGCACGAACTGTTTGAAGGTCTGGCAATTTTAGAACTAGAACAAAAGTGGGACGCATATCCAGTGATTCATCTTGATTTAAATGGGGAGAATTTTAATAGCATCAAAGCAGAAGTCAAAAGTGCCGTCGGCAGGGCAGATGCGGTGGTAGAGACGGATGATACGGTGTATGCTTTTGAGTTTAAGTTAGGAGCTGGTACACAGCAAACGACTACGGATGCAGCGCTTTTACAAATAGATGACAAGGGGTATCTGATTCCTTATACAGCAACAGGCAAGAAACTGGTTAAAATCGGCGTACTCTTTGACCATGAGAAAAAGACGATCGGGGAGTACGCAGTTAAGGAACTGTTCCTTAATAGCCTTGACATCTGACTTGGTCTTTTTCCGCCATGTTGCGCTGTCCTCAATAGCAACGTGAGTTGTCATATACTTTTTTGTATCATCAATTTTGCTATCGCCAGACCGATGACCACGCCAATCAAAGACAGCCCCACATTCAGCAGAATGTTTCCGACAGCGAGTAGTATTTTGTTATCATTAAAAAGGTTCACTGTCTCCAAGCTGAAAGTGGAAAATGTTGACAGCCCACCCAAAAATCCGGTTGTCAAAAACAACTTTGCCCTTTGTGGCAAGGTGGACGATTGCTGCTCCACACCAACAATAAAGCCTATCAGCAGCCCCGCAAATATATTGGAGATAAGCGTTGCAAACGGGAAAGTGTGGGCTATGCGCCCCAGCAGTTTTACTAATCCAAATCTGGCACAGCAACCAATAAATCCGCCAAATCCGACAACAATAAATTCCAGCATTCGTTAACCTCCAATGGCTTTTTCTCAAAACAAATCGACAAACTTCGTGGCAATGAACTATGAATCGTAACGCTATCTATTCATACAATTCCAAATATTTTTGTAGCGCCTGGTAATATTTTGCCTGTTCTTTTTTGAAATAATTTGTTAGTTTTGAAAATTCTTGTTCTTTTTGTGCTTTATTTAAAGCAAGATAATATTCCGATTTATTAACATCCCTGATAATAAATGGCAACATTCCTTGCTTTAAGCATTCTTTCAGCAATATTGCCCTTCCCGTACATCCGATTATAGGAACAGCATTTTGTTCCTATAATATAGCTTATCAGAAATTGCAGGGCAAGTTCTGATAAAAGGTGCATCTTTTTGCACCGTACATCCGATTATAGGAACAGCATTTTGTTCCTATAATATCAACTGATTTTGGAAAAAATTGGGTAATACATCAAAAGAAGGAAAATCAACTATTGTTTATTGGTTTTCCTTCTTTTGATGTAATTGCTTTATTCGTTACGTTTTGGTAATGTCGCAGACTGCAAAACCTAGTTTTTCAATTAAATAGGCAACAATCGCATGAATTGCCTCTTCTACGGCAGAAACTGATCCGGTAAAAATCAAGGTTCCGCTTAGGCGGTCAATAAATCCAAGTTGCACATCCGCACTCTTTACTGCTAAATCACCTGCAATGACTGAAATTTCAGCCGGAGACATGCTAAGTATCCCAATTGCAGATGTGCTATAGTCAACACTTGTATCGAAACCTATCTTTTCATATATGGCCGCAGTGGGGCTTGCAATGATATGGGCAAGCGTAACCTGTTTTCCTGGAACAAGTTCCTGCACGATCCGCATCTTTTCCACAAAAATCAACCCCTTTTCTTCTTACAATACCACATAATCCCACATAATACAAGAGAAAAAAACACTTTTCTTGATTGACCAATCTGTTCTATCCTTACTGCTCCGTTTCCAAAAGTTTTCTTATATCACGCAGGAGCGCATCTACATTTTCTTCTTTCGTCGCCCAATTTGTACAGAACCGAATGGCGCTATGGTTTTCGTCTACTCTCGCCTCGTACGCATAAGTATAATCCTGACTTAATATTTCGCAGACAGTATCCGGTAAAATGGGGAACTGTTGATTGGTGGGAGAGTCTACGTAAAAAGATATATTCTGCTGCTTTAGTTCTGTCCTTATCCGCTCTGCAAGCCTAATTGCATGGCTAGAAATTTCAAAGTACAAATCAGATTCAAACAAAGCCAAAAACTGCAGGCCCAACAATCTGCCTTTTGCAAGCATTCCACCCTTTTGCTTTAGATTGTAGCGGAAATCTTTTTTTAATTCATCATTTACGATGACAACAGCCTCGCCAAAAAGTGCCCCAACCTTTGTCCCCCCGATGTAAAACACATCACAGTATTTTGCATAATCCGTCAATTCTATATCATTTTCCTCACAGCATAGCCCATATCCAAGACGTGCTCCATCTAAAAATAAATATAGTCCGCGTTCTTTGCATACATCGCTGATCGCTTTTAGTTCTTCCTTTTTATAAATGGTTCCAAGTTCGGTTGGATTTGATATATAAACCATTTTCGGCTGAACAATATGCTCCCAACTTTCATCTGCAAAATGGCCTGCTACATATGCTTCTACCTGTGCGGCACTTAATTTCCCGTTTTCGCTCTCAAGTACGATGACTTTATGCCCCGTTGACTCAATTGCACCGGCTTCATGCATGTTGATGTGCCCTCTTGGAGCACAGAGCACACCTTGGTGAGGCCGCAGAGCCGCAGAAATTATCGTCATGTTCGTCTGTGTCCCCCCCACAAGAAAATGCACATCAGCCTTTGGCGCCTTGCATTTTTCCTTAAGCAGCGTAGCCGCCATTGCACAATATTTGTCCTCTCCATAGCCAATCGTCTGTTCCATATTTGTTTCCACTAATTTTTGCAGAACCAGCGGGTGCGCCCCTTCCGTATAGTCACAATCAAAAAGTATCATTTCACTCTTCCTCCTATCTACATCATCTGTACCTTGCATCCTTTGCATCATCTGCACCTTGTGTCCTTTGCATCATCTGCATCTTGTGTCCTGTGCATCATCTGCACCTTGTGTCCTTTGCATCATCTGCGCCTTGTGTCCTTTGCATCATCTGTATCCTTTGCACCTTCCCCTATCATATTAAACTATAAGAAAATAATCAATCCTTATTTTGTTCAAAATCACATGATTGAAACAATTTTGCTGCAGCTTCTGCTCAGCTATCGGATAAAACATTTGTCACCCCATCCGATGATAGAATGAAAACAACATAAAAAATGCAGCGGCTTTTGTTTCATTCGCTGCATTTTTGTATATAGGCTATTACCTTCCGGTCACGTACTTTTGTGCACAAAAGCGCACAGATGGCTTACCATAGGCAACGGTGTTCATAGCAGTACGCCATTCTTTGTTATCACTTCTTGATACCAGAAAAAGCTATCCTTTGGGATCCGTTTCTGCGTTGCATACTCTACGTACACAATTCCAAAACGGTCGTTATATCCTTGTTCCCATTCATAATTATCCAGAAAGCTCCATTGAAAATAGCCAAGCACATCCACACCATCTTCTACGGCTTTTAAAAGCTCTAGCAAATGGCGGTGCAGATAGTCTATCCTGTTTGGGTCGTGCACCTTTCCATCTAGCGAAATGGTATCATGTGCGGACATTCCATTTTCCGTAATGAGTAGCGGCAGATGGTATTTTTCATAAAAGAATCTAGTTGCCCATCGGATACATTCCGGTGTAATTGGCCAATTCATCGCTGTCTTTGCATGGCCTATCGCCTTTGTCGCCAACTGCACCTTTCCATCTAGCCCAACCTCTACTGCATTCCCCTGGTAAATATTCATGCCGCAAAAATCTAAGGGCTGCGCAATCACTTCCATGTCATGCGCTCCAATCTTTGGCATGTCTTCCGGAAAATATTGGTAGCATTTTTCATGGTATTGTCCATTTAAGATCAGCTCATTCCAAAACGGAGCCGAAAAGAGCCATGTATCGGGGTCTATATCTTCATTCGCCTTACGCGCCGCTTCTATGTTTTCTTTCGTTTCCACTGCCGGATAATATGCCATTCCACAAGTTGGCGCATATCCTACTTTGCTATCCGGCCACTGTCTGCGGATTTCTAAGACCGCCTTGCCATGTGCAAGTGCCACGTTATGTGCCATGCGCAAAATACGTTTCCTTGGATACTTAATACCGGGGGCATGGCTGCATTTATCATAGCCAAGCCATAGGAATATCTGTGTTTCATTAAACGTAATAAAATTCTTTACCCGATCCCCTAACGCTTCTACGACCACTTTAGTATAATATGCAAACCAGTCAGAGCTTTTTTTGTTTAGCCAACCGCCCTGCATTTCAAGCTCCTGCGGATAGTCCCAGTGAAACAAGGTGACATAAGGGACAATATGATAGCTTAGCAGTTCATCCACCAAATCCGAATAAAAAGAAAGTCCCTTTTGATTCACCGCTCCTTCACCGTCCGGAATCACCCTTGGCCAAGAAATCGAAAAGCGGTATGCCTTTACGCCAAGTTCTGCCATCAGCCTTACGTCCTCTTTCATCCGGTGGTAATGGTCACACGCAATATCGCCGTTGTGGTTCTCATAAATGCGCCCTTCCTTGCTATATTCATCCCAAATAGAAAGGCCTTTCCCATCTTCATAAGCAGCACCTTCTACCTGATAGGATGAAGTTGCCACACCCCATTTAAAATCATTTCGAAAACCCATATCTTGCACTACCTCCTCTAGCAAAAAAGGCCGAACGTTTCCATAAGGAACAGCTCCTAAGTTCCTTGCAGCATTCGACCTTTGATCAACGAGTTGCCTACCTATACCATTATATTAACCTTTCACACTGCCCATTGCAATCCCTTGCACGATATATTTGGAAAGGATAAAATATACGACAACAATTGGAAGGATAGCAAATGCAATGGTCATATAAAGCTGGCCCATGTCAAATTTCGCAAAATCGGCACTACGCAACTGTGCGATCACGATTGGCATAGTCTTTTTGCTGTTTGATTCTAAAAGTAATGCCGGAACAAAATAGTTGTTCCATGAACCAATAAAGGTGATGATGGCCTGTACCGCAAGCGCAGGTTTCATAATCGGAATTACAATTCTGTTAAATGTTTTAAACTCGCTTGCACCATCTACTCTAGAAGCCTCCACGATTTCAAGCGGAAGTGACGCCTCCATGTATTGCTTCATGAAAAAGAACACTGCAGGGGAAGCAATCGCCGGAACAATCAGCGGAATAAAACTATCCGTCAGTCCAATGCTGCGCATCATCTGTACAAAACCAGATGCGGAAATCTGCGTTGGTATGACCAGGATGACCATAATAAAATTAAATGCCACATTGCGCAAACGGAAATTATAGGCATGGAGGGCATATGCCGTTAGTGCCGAAAAATAACAGGCAACAATTGCCACCCCACTCGATACAAGCAAGCTGTTTATAATACCGGACACCACCGGCGTGATGCTGCTATGAATCATACTGTTAAAGTTCTTCACCAAGAATTTTCCCGGTACCAGGGAAAAACCTTTTTGGATATCTGCATGGCCCCGTGTCGCATTGACGAAGAGGATATAAAAAGCGAACAAGGAAACCACCGTAAGTATCAGCAAAACAAGATAGGCGACAAACCGAGATAGAAACAAACTCAATTGCGCCCTCTGTGCAAAAGAAGCCGTTCTAACATTTTCTCTTTTTCGTTTTTCGGCCGCCTTTCTACTTTGTGCCAACTCAATTTTAAGTCCCAACGGCTCAAAAACCTTCTGGATTTTTCCAAAAAATACCTTTACTGCTGTGTAGACACCTAAAGTGCTACTTGCTTTTTTGCTTGTTTTTTCGTTATAGTCACCCATGACGCTGCGAAATACCAATATGCTTAAGAGTCCGCTTACAAGGAAGAGCATCACAGAAACCGCACCGGCCATGCCATAATTTTTACTAAACAAATGGCTGTTTAGATACATGATGACAGTCATGCTCGTTCTATCCGGCGTACCCTTGCCATTCGTAAGGATTTGCGGCACATCAAACATTTGCAGACCACCAATCATGGCTGTCAGCATAACATAGACCAGGATGGGGCGCAGCAACGGCAGTGTAATTTTTTTAAACATTTGAAAAGAAGAAGCGCCATCGATTTGCGCCGCCTCAAAAAGGCTCGTATCAATACCAAGCATACCTGCAAGCAGCAAAATCGCTGTATTCCCATACCACATCAAGAAATTCATCAACCCGACTAAACCACGCGTACCCCAAACAGAAGCCAAAAACCGAAAAGGGCTATCCAGCACATTTGCCTGCATCAAAAGCATATTTACCGGACCATTATCAGAGAAGAGTGTAAAAAACAACATGGCAAATGCCGTAGCCATGATTAGGTTGGGCATATAGATAATTGTTTTAAAAAAGCCTTGTGCCTTCAAACGCAGGCGAAGGCTAGAAAACCAGTTTGCAAGTACCAGTGCTACGATAATTTGCGGTACAAAACCAATGACCCACAAAATTACGGTATTTCCAAAGTACATCGGCAAATCGGTACTTAGCATTTTTGCATAATTGGCAAACCCTACAAAATTTGGCCCTACCTGCTTTAAACCATCGCGGTACATTTCAAAAAAACTATAGTAGAACGTGGAGCCTAATGGGATGAGCGTAAAGCAAAGAAACGCTACAAAAAAAGGGGCAAGAAAGATATAGCCCCATTTTGCGCTCTTATCGCCTTTTCCTTTTACAACCTTGGTATTAGAAGACATGACTCCTCCTCCTTTCATTTTATAACTGTAACTGTCTGGCCGTATATACGGCAAAACAGTTACAGTCTACACACTGCCTCGCATACGCTGGCTGCTATGTGTACTATTTTCGTGCTGCCACTAACTTCTTATTCATGCAAAGCAGGATATTTTTCGATTGCAGAGGAGTAGAAATTGGCCAGTGCCTTATCTAAATCAACCGTTCCATTAAAATAATCTACCATGGCGCCTTGGAAGCTTTCGTTTAGCCCTTGGTCATAAGGTCCCATAAATTGTGGGTCGATGCCAGGTGCTGCTTCTGCAAACAAAGCGATGTGATTTTGTCCGCCTAAGAAATCGGAGCCGTAATTTGGATCATTTGCAAGTTCACCCATTGCAGTCTTGTTGTTCGTATAATCCAAGTAATCTAAGGTCAATGTCTTCATGAATTCCGCATTGCAGGTAAAATCATACATAACATCATGTACCAAATCAATATTATCGCTTCCTACTGCACCATGAATCTGGCATCCGCCCCAGTAATAATTCTGTGGTCCTTCACATACGGCATAATCACCATATGCACCATTTCCTACCTTCTTTTCGCCACTCGCATCGGCAAGGCTGTTTTCAAGCAAGGTAAAATTGATACCCCATGTAGAATAGAAGAATCCAAATACTTTGCCGGCAGGGCCTTGATCCGCACTCCACTCAGGTGCCCATAAGCTGGTTTTGTTGTTGTAGCCTTTGTCTGTATAGTCCTTCGTCTGTTCTACCCAACGCATAATATTGGGGTCAATTACGATTTTATTGTCTGCATCTACCCATGAAGCAGACACATTGTTGGAAAACGTACGATAAGAATCATCAAAACCACTTAACATTTTATAGCCTTTGGCTGCGGCTTTTTCTGCTACGGCATCAAATTTATCCCAGTCTGCCAAAGCGGCCTGCACTTCTTTCGGATCATCTGTGCCAAGCACATCTTTTGCAATACTACGGCGATAAGCGAATAATCCCGGTGTTGCCTGCCATGCAACGCCCCTTAGCACGCCACCCGTATCGCTGCCGATTTTCTGGGTATACTCATACTGATCCGAAAGCTCTTCGTCTGTTAGTCCAATGTCCTTTTTGATATCAAGGACATAATCGGAATTGACATACTTGATTGCATAGTCGGCTTCTGTCAGGAAAATATCAATCGGGTTGTCCGCACCAACGTTATTTACGATGTCGGCATCCAGCTTATCTTGGTATCCATTGCCTTCATTCGGTGTAATCACAAATTCCACTTCAACGCCTTCTGGAAGTTTCGGCGTATAATATTCGTCAAAGTAATCCTTAAACTCCTCGTTCCAACTATAGATACGAAGTACCTTTCCTTGTTCCCCTGAGCCAGCTGCTGTTCCACTTTCTGCAGAGTCCGCTGAATCTGTGCCGGTATTCGAATCCGACGTGCTGCTGCCACAGGCAGTAAGGGTTAACATCAATCCTGCCAGAAGCAATGCTGTAATTTGTTTTGTTTTTCTCATTTTTCTTCCTCCTGATTTCTTAATTGGTAGTGTTTTTACACCACGTTTTTAAACTTAAATTCTTCTATGTTCCAGGGATTCTGCTATTAAAAAATAGCAATGCTCCTCTGCTGGCCGTATAAAATCAATGGATCTACTATTCGTTATCTATAACATCCACATCTGTTGTATGCACCAAATTAGATTTTCCCAACGGAATTGCCACAAACCAGCTTTCCGTCTACCGTAATAATTTCTACACGGGTACTCTTCGGCTTTTCGATTAGCCCAATCAGCTTTTCGGCCGCTTTACGCCCAATTGCATTTGTATCTTGCGCAATCGTTGTAAGCCTAGGTTCCAGTTGCGAAACAATTGTGATGCCGTCGTATCCTGCAATCGAAATATCTTCCGGGATACGAAGTCCCCTTGTCTTTAATACGTTCATCCCCCCCATCGCCGAAAAATCATCCGGATAGATGATGCAGGTAGGGGGAATCTGTAAATCAATCAATTCTTCTGTCCGCTTTCCTGCCGCCACAGCATCCCTGTATTCTGCCTCTTTGATGTATTCGTCTTTCACCCTTACACCCTTTTGCTCCATCGTTTCAAAAAAACTGGCAACCCGGCTCCCGGTTACTGCCGAGTCCGCACCATGGATATACGCAATCTTCCTGTGCCCCTGCCCATATATGTAAGTTACCAGATCCCGCATGCCGTCCGCATTGTTTGACATCACAGCCACTTTGTTATGGAAGAGATGGTCGATGGTTACGAGTGGCAGGCTGCTATTTACCAGTTCCAAAATCTGCGGGGCGCGAAAATCAATACAAGCTATGACCACGCCTTCAAATCCTCTATACCAACAATGTTCCAAATAGGACATCTTTGCTTTACTGGTCTTCTTATTATTTAGAAATGTAATATCATATCCTTCTTCCTCTGCTGCGTTCTTAAAGCTATTGATGACAGATGCAAAATAGTCATGTGTCAGCCCACTATTTGCTTCGTCTGCAAACAAAATCCCCAAATTGTAGGTTCTATTCGTTCGCAGCGCCCGCGCGGATGAATTCGGAAAATATCCCATTTCCTTTGCTTTCTGGCGAATCGCCACTTTCGTTTTTGGACCAATATCCTTATGGTCATTTAGCGCTTTACTTACTGTAGCTACGGATACATTACAGGCAGCTGCAATATTCTTCATTGAAACCATATGTTTTCACCCTGCCACCCTTCGTCTATTTAAGCTTTACTTAATCGTTTTCGTGATTTTATATTACAACACTTTTTTTATATTTGCAATACCTTATTTTTTACTTAACATATTTTAGTATTTTATAACCAGATTTCCGCTTTACTTTTTGGTTATATTGTACAGTTATTTAACTATAGACATTTATTATAATCTTTTATTTTTTCTTTCTGCTTTATTTTATCGTTCATTTTGCTTTTTTCTGTATTTATCCAAAAAATTTTCTCGCTCTTGCTATAAAATTATATTGATTTCTCCGCACTTTTGCTGTATACTCTATTACGAGCCAAATTATTTAATCGTTTTCGTAATCTATGCAGATAACCCATTTGCTCCATCGTTTTCGCAACATGTAGCTCATTCATTTGCTTCATCGTTTTCGTAATGTGCAGCTCATTCATTCGTTTCATCATTTTCGCAACATGCAGCTCATTCATTTGCTTCATCGTTTTCGCAAGATGTAATCGTTTCAATATGTGCAGATAATCAAGCAGCAATTTTAAAATGGAGGGTTTCTATCATGAAATATGGCTATTTTGACGACACAAACAAGGAATATGTAATCACTACCCCTAAAACCCCACTTCCTTGGATCAATTATTTAGGGTGCAACGAGTTCTTCTCCCTTATTTCCAACACCGGTGGAGGCTACAGCTTCTATAAAGATGCAAAGCTGTTAAGGTTGACCCGCTACCGCTACAACGATGTTCCGGCCGATACCAACGGCAAATATTTTTATATAAAGGAGGGCGATGCTGTTTGGAATCCAGGCTGGCAGCCGGTAAAGGCCGAATTAGATTCTTATGAATGCCGGCACGGTATGGGCTATAGCCGTTTCCTCTCCACAAAGAATCAATTGCAGGCAAACCTGCTGACGTTCGTTCCAATGGGCGACAACTGTGAAATCTCCCAGTTAAAATTGTCCAACTTGTCCGATGCCCCGAAGTCCGTTTCGCTGTTTTCTTATGTGGAATGGTGCCTTTGGAATGCAGACGACGATATGAAGAATTTCCAGAGAAATTTAAATATCGGAGAAGTAGAAGTGATTGGCTCTACCATTTACCATAAAACAGAATACCGCGAACGCCGCAACCACTATGCCGTATATTCTGTAAATGCGCCCATTGATGGGTTCGATACAAGTAGGGATCGTTTCCTTGGAGCTTACAATGGCGCTGATCGGCCCGATGTTGTCATGCAGTCGCAAGCGGGCAATTCCATCGCTAACGGCTGGTCGCCGATTGCCTCCCATCAGCTAAATATTTCTCTGCAGCCCGGTGAAACGGCATCTTTTGTATTCGTACTTGGCTATCTTGAAAATCCGGAAGAGGAGAAATGGGAGGCACAAGATATCATCAACAAAAAGCCTGCCGAAGCTCTGCTGTCCAAGTATCAGACAGACGCACAGGTAGAAACTGCTTTTGCCCAATTAAAGGACTATTGGACACAGCTATTTTCCAATTATCAAATTTCCTCCCAAAACGACAAGGTAGATCGGATGGTGAATATCTGGAACCAGTATCAATGTATGGTTACTTTTAATATGTCGCGTTCCGCTTCTTATTATGAATCGGGTATTGGCCGCGGAATGGGATTTCGGGATTCTTGCCAAGACCTCCTTGGGTTTGTACACCTGATTCCAGATCGGGCACGTGAGCGGATTATCGACATTGCCTCTACTCAATTTGAGGACGGCAGCGCCTATCACCAATACCAGCCTTTGACTAAAAAGGGGAATTCCGATATCGGCAGTGGATTTAACGATGACCCGCTCTGGCTGATTGCCTCTACTTCGGCCTATGTAAAGGAAAGTGGCGATGTATCGCTGTTAAAGGAGAGCGTCCCGTTTGACAATGACCTTGATTCAGCACAGCCTTTGATGGAGCATTTAAAGCGTTCCCTTGACTATATCATCCAGCATAGGGGTCCGCATGGACTGCCACTGATCGGGCGTGCCGACTGGAACGACTGTTTGAATTTAAATTGCTTTTCTGCACACCCGGGCGAGTCTTTTCAGACCTTTGGCCCGAGTGACGGCGTTGTCGCAGAATCTATTTTCATTGGTGGCATGTTTGTAAAATATGGTGAAGAATACGCACAGCTATGCGAACTCTTGGGTGATGGTCAAGAAGCGAAACGTGCACGTACAGAGGTTCAAACTGTAACAGAGGCAATTTTAAACCACGGTTGGGACGGCGATTGGTTTTTACGGGCATATGATGCCTATGGAAATAAAGTTGGCTCCTCTAAATGTGAAGAAGGCCAGATTTTTATTGAACCACAAGGCTTTTGTGTCCTTGCAGGTGTTGGTATCGACAGCGGCATTGCAAAAAAAGCTTTGGACAGTGTGAAGGAACGGTTAGATACGAAGTATGGCGTTATGATTTTACAGCCTTCCTATACCAGATACCACCTAGAGCTGGGTGAAATTTCCTCCTATCCACCGGGATATAAGGAAAATGGAAGCATCTTCTGCCACGTCAACCCTTGGATATCTAGTGCGGAAGCTCTCATTGGGCGGGGCGACCGGGCATTTTCGGTCTACCAAAAGACCTGCCCTGCATATGTGGAAGAATTTAGTGAAATACACCGTACAGAGCCTTATGTCTATGCACAGACGATTGCCGGCGCCGATGCAGAATTTCACGGCGAGGCGAAGAACAGCTGGCTCACCGGAACCGCGGCATGGACGTTTGTAAATATTTCGCAGTATATTCTGGGCATCTACCCTACACATCAAGGGCTGGGTGTAAATCCATGTACGCCCAAGGATTTCGGCGATTACACGATCACCAGAAAATTCAGGGAAGGGGTTTACCGGATTGAAGTAAAGAATCCCGATCAGGTGGAAAAAGGGATCAAGCAACTGCTTGTAGACGGCGTTCCTGTAGAGGGGCATATTATTCCCTATGAAAAGGGCAAGACGGCATATCATGTAGTTGTTACGATGGGATAACCCACATAAAGGGGGAGGCCTTGCAGGTCTTTTGCAAATACAATATTTCTTCCATTGGAGTTAGGAATGTTCCTTAGGGGATCACTCATATAAAAGAGGGAGGCCTTGCGGATGGCGAACACCCATTAGGTGAAGCCTTTCGCTTGACCTCCCTCTTTTCCTGTTTACGCTACAGCTCAGCCTTCATCGGTCCCTCTTCTTTCGCATAATTAGTTCTCTTTTAAACTTTCCCCAAGACCCTTTGTAATCGGGTCAAGGAAATATTGCAGTATTGTCCGTTGTCCAACGATAATCTCGGCATTGCCAGAAAGTCCGGGGGTAAGCCCGATGTCCGGATTTAAATTGTCACTGTCTATTTCAATATCCACAATGTAAACATTCCCATATGTTTCATGGGTATCCGGTTTTCATCGCTTTCCTTGGCTGTTTTTTGCATTTCTTCCATGGATTTCTTTTTCTGCTCCAGCTCTCGCCTTTCTTGGGCAACTTCATTGCCCTGCACGATGTCTTTCTCAGCTTGTGTGATCCCTTTTTCTTTTTTTGCCAGATCTGCTCCCATCTCTGCCACATTTTTTTTGGCCACTGCAATTGATTCTTCTTTTTCTTTGATACGCTCCTGTATTTCTGCAATCCCCTTCATGGTCTGCTTTAATGTTTGCTTTCTTTCTTTTAGTTCCTTCTTTGTCTGTGTATTCTTGCTTTGCCTGCCCTAGATCCAACTTTGTTTGTGCGACAGCCTGCTTCGCCTGTTCTAGTTTCTACTTTGCTTGTTCTAGTTTCTGCCTTTTCTTCATGACCACATCCCGATCTTTGTCAAGGTCTTTGGACATCTCTAAAGCATTGCCGGTATCTGCCACCCCTTTTTGCAATCTGTTCTTCCAATATGTTGAGTCCGTTCTTTTCTCGTTCTCGCTCTTGGTTTTCTTCTTCGAACGCTTCCTTTGCTTCTACAATGCTCTCCTCTGCCTCTTCAAGCTATTTTTGACGTTGCATTTTCTGGTCTTTATAGGTATTGATTTCAAGGATCAATCGCTGGATTCCATTTTCAAATTTCTCATCAAAGCTTTTGGACAGGTTTGCCCATGCGCCCTTTGTCAGTTCAAAGTTGTAGGCGATGGATGCAAGGCGTACTGCTTTATCTAATTCGCTCTCGCTTAATGCGGGTTTCGATAATAAATTTGCTAGATCAGCAAAATCACTCGTTCCCTGCTTAAACCCTGCACTCACGCTATTGATGTCAAAGGTTCCAGCCCAAATTTCATTCTTGATTGCATTTTCTAATATTTCTTTGTATTCTATGCTACTTAAGAAATACCCTGCTTTGGTGTTGTCGATGATCCTTGCATTTGGAATTGTATCTATTCTGTTTTTAACTGTAACATTTCCTATATCGGAGATGCCTCCACTGTAAAGGTAGGTTGTTGCCGCCTTATACCGGCCATAGTCCTCTCGGTCTATATCCCCACAATCAAAGAGATACATTTTGTTTTCTTTATCCATTGTGCACGGCTGTAGACTTTCCAATGGGGAGTACCCAAGGATTTGCCACTTCCTGAATGGATTAAATGGTGGAAACAGGATATTCCTTTCTTTAAATTCCTCTTGTTCTTCCTCTGTTAAACGAGCATTTATAAATGCCATCTTTCATTCCTCCTATTCAAAATTGAATGTGCCTTTATTTGGATCTTGATTGATCCTTGCATTTGGAATTGTATTTATTCTGTTTTTAACTGTGACATTTCCTAAAATATTTTGTTGTCATCACAAAGGACGATATTGCCATAATCTCCTATTTTGTATTATTATAAACTTCATTTTATATCCTATCATACCTTTCTAATTTGATCAACACCTTTTTGGCTAGAATAAATTCGCTTGCTACTTAACTACAATAGATAGGTAGGTAACAAAAAACACACCCCTCAAGGGATGGTATAACGGTATTCACGGCAAAAGATGAATATTTAAGATGGGCAAGATGAGCTTTTCTTGGAATTTATGAGGGACAATGACAGGCTTTTTGTCTTTTCCAACTGGGAACACTGCCCATCCTAAGCTTGCATAGTACAGTGCCCATTCTAGTAGGCTGTTTTTAGCGTCAATCTCTGATCACCTCCTATATTCCTACCTTTTCTTCCAGATACCGCCTCGATACCCTGTCGCATACGGTTATTTTGCCCTGCTCCTTCAGCTCCCTGTTCATCGGCCGCATGATTAGATACGCCTACGATCTACTGGTATGCATCAGCTCTATTACTTCGGTAACCGTCATGAACCGGCTCTATTCCTGCTCCATTGGATCTCCTCCAGTCCCTTTCACGCCTGCCCGACTTGCTTCGTTTACTCGTCCTTTCGTGTTTCCGCTACTGGTACGCCTAGGGTTTTGGCTATCTTGCCGACTGTTGACGGTCTAACCGTCCCCCTAGTGATTGCGCCGTTCAAGGTTGGCCTTATATAACCCTGATTTTCCTGATAGCTCTTTGCTGTCCATGCAGGCGGTAGTCATTGCTATTTCTAGCTTTTGTCTGTCAATTTTCATTCTTTTTACCTCCTTGCTTTGTTGGTCTGTATTTATAGCCATATAAGGTTACGAACAATCCTAATATGTATTACTAAAACAGGTTGTATATACCCTATTAAGTATAAAAGATTATTTTCAACCTTTTTTTTAATCAAATATGATATACTGTTTAAAAGGCAGGTGATTTTATGGCTGTTGGCGAAAACGTTAAGCGAATACGCAAAGAAAAAAGACTGACGCAAAAGAAGTTAGGCAAACTAAGCGGAATAGATGAGGCGAACATAAGAAAATACGAAGATGAAAATTTTTTAAATAAGATAGCTCAATCTTTCCCAAATGCAGAGATTGCAAAAACGGACGAAAAGCTTATAATTGAAGCTATAAAACTGCAAACAGAAACCCAAACCAGGCAGGGCGCATTACGGAAAAACGCTTTTGAAAAATACGACGACATGAACTACCAAGAGCAGTCAAAGGCGCATGCCTATATAAACGACCTTCACGACATGCCCAAATATAGGAAGGAAACCGGCCAATAGCTACACCCATTTGGGTGTCAGCTGTAACGTTGCGCCGGTGCAATCCAAACACATCCCTAAATAGAAAGGAAGTGCTATCATACCATTCGTACAGAAAAAGAAGATCTACACAAACGAAGACTATGATTCATTCCCCGAAGATGTGAGGATAGAACTAATTGACGGTCGAATCTACTATCAAGTCGCACCACGCACCAAAGGATTTTAAATTTTATTAATAATGCTATTTATAATCATATCCAATCACACAACGGACCATGTGAAGTGTTCCCTGCCCCTTTTGCCGTTAAATTGAACAGTGATGATAAAACTACCGTTGAGCCGGATATAAACGTCATATGCGATAAAAACAAGCTTGATTGTTGCCGTTTCCTAGGCACGTTGCAACGAATCCGACCGCATTAGCATCTAAACCACGTAAAACTATGTTTCTACCCTATACACATTTTAAGCGAGTATTTTAGAAATGACAGGTTTCATTCACCAAAATGATGAAAAACCGGAAATTATTCGGTTACGAATTTACCAGCAAAGAGCCTTCAACGTGCCCAGAAGAGCTAAATGACATTTTTAAGACGGTATACTTTAAAATTTTTTCACTTCCATCTCAAATGTCAAAATTTTATTGCTGGCTGCTCGCACGATAAATGTTTCATTTTCCTCGGATATGTTCTTTAATTCCTCTTCCCTTTCTTCATTTAGATTGCATTGGTACATGTTTGCGTACCACACATCTCCTAATTTTATCGAAACTTTGCTTGCTATTTCCTCCAAGGTAGGGTTATAGAGACGTAAAATGTAGCTTTCCCTATCTTCTGCCTTCTTAAACGCAGAGAGGATCAGATTTGGATTTTCTATCTTTAAGTAGCCATGTTCCATTGGAAGTGCCTTCTGGTTTTTCCCACGAACTTGATCTTCTAACAGCTCCTCCGATTCTGGCCTTTCCCCGCCATGCTTGCCCTTTCCACGAACTTGATATGTTAACAGGGGAATGTTATGGCGCTGAGCCTGTTGATAAGTACAGCCATGTTCCCATCCGCCCTCATGGGGATAAATCGAATACTGGAATTCCATCTTTCTTAGGAGCTGGCTGCCATTTTGATCTGGAAATTCTCCGACTGCTTCCCACCAGGTTACAATCATATTTCCCATAGCCCGAAAGAGCGTCAAATATAATGTCCTATCCTCATCCATTCCACATTCATATTCCGTCAGTCCATCATTTATCAGGCTCAAACCTCTTTTACTATCATTCATATCTACAAAATTCTGCATCGGCAACGTCTGCATCTGTGGATCGTAAAGGCCCGACGCATCTTTCACCGGTAAAGACGGCCTTTTATCCACTGTATAATGCCCTTGCGCGTGAACCCAATCTGTTTGTATCCCTGTTGGAAATGCAACCCTTAGCCTGTGGTTTTCAATAGTGTTGTCAACTGTCGTTTTTATGTCCAGACGCCTGCTTCCTTTCTTCAAAGTGATCCTAGAAACGATAGGATACGTTGTCGTTTCTTCGCTCCGCTTTCCTTCCCCGCGAATACCACATTTCGATTCATAGCCTTTTACCGGCAATTCCATTTCATAGCGGATCGCCATCGTTGCACTAAGCGGTCCATTATCCTCACACCAAGTCGTCACATTTTTTGTTAAAGTAGTATAAGTCTTGTTATGATAAGGCGGGTAATATGCCCAGTAATTTCCTACATCTCCTGTATCTTCAAAATAATGCAGCCGCTCGTAAATTCGTCCATGCTCTTTTTCGACCAGTACAATCGTTCCATTGTTTTGTATCGTTGCCTTTAAAAATTCATTTTCCAACGTCGTGCCGCCTTTATAAATATCTTCCCCTTCACTCTTTTTCATTGGCATCCAATAAAAGTGTGTGCGTTCTAAATGCAATGCTTTCGTAAAACGGACCACCTTATATCCAAAAGCTTCTATCTCCCCGGTTTCCAGATAATACTCGTGTCTATCTGCCGCATATGGCCACGGCCTTGCTTCCTGATCATGTACTGGATATACTTTTTCATTCTTGGCAATCTCTTGTAGCCTTAAAGCATTTCCTTTTCCATCCTTTGCCGTAAAACTCCATACTTCCTGTTCTTGTGGAGAATCAATATTCACTTTTACCACTTCAGACACCGAAAACGGATGCGGATTCCATAAAAATAAAATCTGCTCATCTTCGCTGCATCCACTCAAATCAACGTTTTTTACAAGGGCAAAAATAGCCTGATCCACCAAAACCTGCCCCATTTCCAATACTTGCTGTAAACGATATTCTACATCATTGGCCGTTTTATCCTGCGTCACCCCATTGATAGAGTCATGGGGATGAGATTTTAGCAAATAGCTCCACGCCTTATCTAAGAATGCCTGGTAGCTTTTCTGTTCATTCATTCCATTGATCCCATAGATAGCAAGCAAAGGTTCTGCCTGGTGAATCAATAAATTCTGCGCTTTTTTATTCAATTGCTTCAAATAAATACGTGAGGACAGCGCATTGCCTGAGCAGTCGCTTGCAGGGCCATCCCGTAATTCACCTTGTATTACACGAAGTTTCTTATTTTGCATTTCTTCTTTTAATGCATTGGCATAGACTTCTAAATTCGCATTTTCATACACAGTATCTTCTGATAACTGATTCAATGATTGAATCATGGCGCTTAATTCCCGATGAGGAGTTGAAAAATCCGTACCATTTAAAAATAGCCTGATATCTTTAAAAAGCGTATCATCCGTAGCTTTTAACGCCTGAGCGATACCGTCCTTTAAAAATTTATTTTGATATTGCCTCGTAGGCTCTATCACGAAATAATCTTCCTGCCAATGCGCTTCATCCGCATTATGTATTGCCATACCGGAAAGTTTGGGGCTATATTTAAAGTCTTTGCTTAGGCAGTCAACGCCATAGCGTACTTTTAGATATAAATTAAAATAAAAATTTGCCCTTGCATGTTGCCCAAGCCTGCTTGTTAAAATTTTCGTTCCATCTGGCGCTTCCCAGAAAAATTCACTTTCCGGCGCACGTTCCTCTGAAACTTTCTTGGCACATATAATAAAATCAATTCCAAACCCTGCATAAATCTGTGGCAACTGTGCGGTCTGCCCCCAGCCAAATGAATTGTATCCGATTTTCATAACCTTTCCATAACTTTTTGAAACCCGCATACCCTTTAAAAGATTTCGTACCAGACATTCCCCATCAATCGGATACAAATCCGGCAGCGTGTACCATGGTCCAATTAATATCCTCCCATCCAAAATATGCTTTTTGACCCGCTCCTCCATTTCCGGCTTCACTTCCAAATAATCTTCGATCGGCACGGACTGGCCATCCATTAAAAAACAGTGGTAATCCGGATCCGTATCCAGAATATCCAAAAGCTCATCCATAAAATCAATCAACAGCATTCTATTTTTCCACATCGGATATCTCCATTCCCGATCCCAATGTGTATGGGGCAATATAATTCCCCGCTTCTGCTTTTTATCCATTTTTTCTCCTTGTAGTGGCAACGGGCTGTGAAAGCAGCCCTACAATATCGCTGTGATTTCATCAAAAGTCTCACAATATTCGTGGCACATTCCTCTTGTTCCACTCGTTATAATATTTCCACCGGCAATTCCGACTGTATAAAATCCGGCAAGCCTTACTGCGCAAACGCCCGCTCCACTGTCTTCAATTCCAATTACGTGCTCATTTTCACTGGCGTGGATAGAAAGGCCTACCCTGCAAGTTTCAGCATAGAGCCAAGGGTGCGGCTTTGCCTCTAATTCTCCAAGAGTACCTGTGCGCCCTTTTAAAAGTGGCTGCCCCGCTGTAATAATGGCATCATAAAAGTCTGTCGGTTCTCCCATCCCAAGTGTATGGAATGCCGATAGGATTTCCGGATATGCCTTTTCATATAATCCTGAAGTGACCAGACCAATCTTGATATTTTTTGACTTTACCTCATATAAAAATTCTTTAATTCCTTTTGTAGGAGTAAATGCATTGTTTCTTCCTGTCCCTTTCATAATTGCCTGCATTTCTTGATTCGTATGTATAAAATAATATTTTCTTGCATCTTCCACTTGTTTTTCCGGACAATATTTTTGGATACAATAGGTTAGATGTTCTGACACGCTATGTCCGGATACATACGGAATATCTGCATCTTCCAAAGAAAACTTTGGTTTATCAAGCAGGCTTTGTACTGTTTTTTCGATAATCCAAATCCAAAATTCTTCGCTTCTTACGGTAGTGCCGTCTAAATCCATCAAAATTGCCTGTATCGGTTTTTTTAATTCTACAGAAGTGATTGGATAATAAGCCGGATATCCCATATTAGACTTTACGTAGGCAAGCGTACGTTCCTCAAAAGAAATCAATTCTACTTTTTGATCTTTCGTAGAAACAATATTGTTTACGCCATCTTTCCCCTTTGCAAAATGCCCATCACTACAAACTGCTTTTTCAAAAAAACCAGATTCTTCTGTTATCTGGCCAATTCCATGTATATAAATATCCTTCACATTCATCATCCTTTCCGTTTTTTCGCCATGCATTAGCCTTTAACGGCTCCTCCGGTCAATCCCTTTACCAAGTATTTTTGAAAGCAGATATATAAAATAATAATCGGTACGAGTGCAATAAATCCGGTCGCATTCATCTGCCCCCACTTTATTCCCGCCTTTGTAATTGACGCGCTAATCCCTGCCATCAAGGGGCGCAATGCATCTTTGCTATTAAATGTCATAGCCAGCATAAGTTCCTGCCATACCGAAATTACAATGGTCAAACTAACTGCCATTAGACCCGGCTTTGCCAAGGGGATTACAATTCTTGTCAAAACCTGAATCTGTGAACACCCGTCAATAATAGCGGCTTCATCAATTTCCCTTGGAATGGAATTAAAATATCCAATCAAAAGCCACAGGGCGATCGGAATCTGTATTGCCACATAAATTGCAATAATCGAAAACCTCGTATTTAAAAGATGCATCTTTCCCATGCTTACATATAATGGAACAATCAATGTCGTAAGAGGCATAAGCTGCGAAAGTAAAATCGTAACTAAATATCCCCTTTTTCCAAAAAAGCGATATCTGCTCATTGCAAATGCCGCAAGGCTTACACACACGAGTACAATAAATAAGGTAATCGCTACATAAATTACGGAATTTAAAAAATATTTCATAATGCCGGTCTGGGTCAGCGTATATTCATAATTTTCAACCGTCAAATCTGCAGGGACTAAGGTCGGGGGAATCCGATATATTTCCGACTCGTTTTTTAAGGAAGTTACAATCAGCCAATAGAGCGGTCCTACAACTAATACCGTCATCAAGGCCATCATAAAAATCGACACGATATGTTTTATTCGTTTCTTCATCACAACACCCCCTCATGCCTTAAGTTTTGAAACATCTTTCTAATGTATGGGATACATATAATAGATACTAAAATCAGCGAAATCACAGCCATAGCCGCCGAGGCTCCAAAATCATTAAATTCAAATGCCAGGCGGTAGGTATACACCGGAAGTGTCGAAGTGGCATTCATCGGCCCGCCTTTTGTTGTAATCCAGATCAAATCAAAGTAGTTCAATGTCCATATCGTAGTCAGGACCCCCGTAGACGCAACCGCCGGAGACAAATGCGGCATCAGGATATAGCGTAGGATATGAGGATATTTTGCCCCGTCTATTTTGGCCGCTTCTATTTGATCCACCGGCTTATTTTGTAGGCTTGCCGTGATCATCAAAAACCAAAACGGCGTTGCTTTCCACACGTTTATTAAAATCAACGTGAACAATGCAATATTTTTGTCTGACAAAAACAGTATATTCTTATCCGCCATCTGCAACGTTTGAATCAGATAATTTACAATCCCAATATCCGCCTGCAACATCCATTTCCACATCAAGGCAGTTACCACACCTGGTATAATCCACGGAATCAGCATAATCGTCCTTAAATATTTTTTGCCAAATGTCAGCTGATCTACAAATAATGCCATTCCAATGCCGAGCAGCATCTGAAGTACAACGCCTAGCACCGTCCATATAATCGTAACGATTAAAATACTTCCAAATTTATCGTCTGTTATGATTTTGATATAGTTTTCCAGTCCATGGAATGTCTTTTCCTTATTTTTAAGCGTCCAATCGAAAAAGCTAATCACAATATTGTATATAATTGGAAAACCCAGCATGACTGCCATAATAATGGTAGATGGCAATAGATAGACATAGGGCATCCATTTTTTCTTCCTCTGATTCATCTTATCCTCCCTCAAAAAGGGCGTTACCACCATATGTGCAACGCCCTTTACTGTAGCAAATCCACTTATGAGCCGAAACTGTTTTCCATGCGCGTTACCACCATATGTGCAACGCCCTTTACTGTAGTCTACTGCTGTATAATTTCTTCAATTTTGGCAGTTAAATCTTGTACTGCTGTATTAATATCACTGCCTCCTACTACAACTTCTACCACAGTATCATATGCCGCCGCTTCAATTTCCGCATAATATAAGGTTTTGGGCATAGACTGTTTTGCATACTGGATTTGCTCTAGCACAATTTCAAACTTTTCATCTGATACATAGGTAGAATGGTTCATTCCCTCTTCACTTGCCGGAATATCAGATACGAGGCCCGCATTATACTGTGCATCTACCATCATTTGTGCAAATTTTACTGCTTGCTCGGGATTTTTTGTTTCACTGCTTACACTAATTCCAAATCCCCCTCCAAAGGAGCCTTTGTCTGTGCCGGCACTCATTGTTGGCACCAATGCCTGCCCCCAGAAATCTTTTTCGTAAATATCTGTTTCTGTTAAGGTGTTGCCAATGATAATTCCAAATTGGCCTTCCGCAAATTGTTTCGCCACATCATGCATGATCAAGTTTGGATAGTCCGGCTCATAGGTTGCTTTCATATCAAGCAAGGTCTGTAAATATCCTTTAAACTCGTCTGTATCTACATTTGGTGTAATCTTTCCATCGTTATCCACTGTAATCAATGTACTTCCGCTTGCGCAGAATAAGGAGGCTGTTGGAAGTTCCTTAAGTCCCATATCCATTCCGAAACCATATTTTCCGGTTTTTTCTGTAATCTGATTTGCATATTTTACAAGTTCTTCCCAAGTAGTCGGCGGGCTTTCGGGGTCAAGTCCTGCCTCTTTAAACATTTCCTTGTTATACCATAAAATACGGCAATCCGTCGTAAATGGTACTGCCATATTTTTCCCATTCCATGTATACATGGACAAAACCCCCGGGAAAAATTGATCAAAATACCCGCTCTTAGCATATTCGCCAATATCAAGTAGATTGCCACTGTTTGCAAATACCGGAAAATCCGGATTGTTCACCATGAATACATCTGCCGCATTGCCGCTTGCAAACATCGTCTTATATTTCTGTTCCCAGTCGCCCCAAGGATCCGATTGCAGCTCTACCGTATATCCTGGATTTTCTTCCTCAAACTTTGCCTTTACTTCCTGGTATACAGCCTTATATGGATCTGTATCTACCCAATCCGAAAATCCATAAAAGGTAATGCTTCCACCTCCATCTGATTTTGCATCATCTGACTTTGCATCATCTGCTTTCGAATCCGTATCACTACTCGTATCGCCGCTCGTACCGCTGCTATCGCCACTGCTGCTACCGCCGTTATCGCTACTGCTCCCACATGCGGCAAGAATGGTTGCCGCTGCCAATGTTGCCACTAGACCGAACTGTATTTTTTTCGCTTTCATAAACAAGCCCTCCTTTTTTTCATATCCTTATTATGCAATGTCTTGCGCGAAATGAACAGATTGTAGACTTACGATTTCTTTTATATATTTATCTTTTTTGAGAAATTGAAAAATTAAAAATTGTATTTTCTTATGATTTCTTTTATATTGCTATGCAATGTGTAGAATAAGCTAAATTGTGTATCTATACCCCACTTAAAAATGATATAATGTTACCACTGCAACTGATATATCTGCACTGGGCAAAGCGCGGATGCGCCGTCAGGTATCGTGGTTATGCAGCCATGCTGCCGCAAGAGGGTACAACAACGCTAAGGAAGAATAGAAGGTGCGCCGTCAGGTATCGTGGTTATGCAGCCATGCTGCCGCAAGGGGGGTACAATGCTAATGAAGAATATTTTGCCAAAAAATAGCATGTTGATTCGATTTACTATTTTGCTGATTGTTGCATTGCTTATTCCATTTTCCGTATTCTTATCCATTACTTCTAAAAATATCAATATCATTGAAACAGAAAATGCCAATCAATATCTTTCCTCTAATTTGCAGGTTGTTTCTTCTACGATAGATGGCATTTTAACCAATGCGGAATATTACCATATCTCTTTGGTATTGAATACAGAATTTGTACATGCAATGAAAAAATTAAAATCCTATGATAGGAAAGATCCCTATAGCGATTATTTACAAACTAAAATTATTAAGTCTCGTCTTTCCGATACTACCATTATGAATCAATATATTGATTCTGCCTATGCCTATAGCTATTTGTCCAATCGTATTTTCACCACTAAAGTAAGCTGGAACGAGGCTTTTAACCACTATGAAGAAGGCTCTAGCCTTTGGCTATTAACCTATCAGGCCAAGCGTGATTTTACTTCTCCATGGCTTATTACCAACAGTATTGAAGATAATTCCTTAATGCTGTCTAGCTATCGGGAAATCAAAGAATTGGACACCCCGCTTTATGGACTTGTTTCACTAAATATAGATGCTATGGATATCCGCAGTATTTTACAGGATATTGATAGCGGCCTAGAAAGCTACTGTTTCGTCACGGACAATGCCGGGCGTTACATTGGAGCAGAGGAACAGGTTCCCGACTCTGTCTATCACACGATACTTCAAACGATGTATGATGGCCAAAACTCGATCGCACCGAATGCATATGACCACCTGCAACGTATTACGATAGACAATCAAGCCTATTTTGCCGCTTCCTTACTGTCCGAATATAGCAATTTTACTTACATTATCGCTTCTCCGGCTAGAAATGTTGAAACAAGCTCCCCATTGCTAGGCAATCTGCATGTTATGTTTATCGCGAGCACCCTTCTTATTTTCGTGATATTTGTACTGATCACCTACTGGTATTTTTATACGCCCATTCATGACCTATTTTCTCACATGCATAAGGTGCAAAAAGGGGATTTTCAAACAAGGCTCCCAAAAGCAGCCTCGTATGAAATTGGATATATCAATGAAAATTTCAATACAATGGCCTCTAATTTGCAGAAGCTAATTAATGAAAACTATATCAACCAGCTAAGCAGTAAGGAAGCGCAGTTAAAATCAATCCAAAATCAGCTGAATGCACATTTTCTTTATAACACATTAGATACCATTCATTGGAAAGCGCGTTTAGAGCATGCGCCCGAAACTTGTAAAATGATATTTGCACTTGCCAAATTCTACCGGGTCAGCCTCTCTTCCGGTCAAGAATTTATACCCATTCGCGATATCCTTGAAATGATTGAAAATTATCTTCAAATTCAAAAGATACGTATGGAAGAACGTTTTGTCTATCAAATTGAATACGAGGAATGTCTGCTTGACTATACCGTTTTAAAATATCTGTTCCAGCCGATTGTGGAAAACGCCCTGTTACATGGATCTTTAAATTTGCCACATCAAGAACATATTCTTATTCGTTTCTATCGGCAAGTGGATCAAGATGATACGTATCTGGTTTTTCAAGTAAGAGATGATGGAGTGGGTATGGCGCAGTTTGCTTTAGAACGCCTCTTAGGTGAACTTGATGGCAATACTGCATCTACGGAAAATTCATTTGCATTAAAGACGCTGCAAACACAGCTCCTTTCTCAATACGGAAGCAGTAGTGCCTTGCATATTGAATCTAAGGAGCAAAATGGTTGTTTCGTATGGTTTAAGCTTCCATTGCAAGCGTTGAAAAGCAAATCTGATATTTGATGGCGCCACAGTCGAAAGGAACATCCAATGTTTGATGGCGCAATCATCGAAAGGGGCATCCCATGTGGAAGATACTTATTGTTGATGACGAAGCAGTTATCCGGGAAAGTTTAAAACGTTTTATCAATTGGGAATCTATCGGTGCAACGGTCTGCGGTTTAGCGGAAAATGGTTCAAAGGCACTTGACCTTATTTTAAGCGATCCTCCCGATATCATTTTATCGGACATCAATATGCCCATGCTAAATGGGGTAGAATTACTTTCATTTTTAAGAACACATCATATTTTAGCGGAAGTAATCTTTGTTAGTGCCTATACAGATTTTGCATATACAAAAGCCGCAATACAATATGGCGCTTTTGATTATATTGTAAAACCCATAGAGGAAGATTTACTGCTGCATACGGTAGCAAAATGCATCGAAAAAATCAATGCAGATGCAGAGAAAGAAAATTCTTTGCATTGTATGACAAAAGAGAGCCTTGAAAATATGCACTCTTTGCTGGCCCATTGTTTTTTTGACTATCACTATGTACTATCAGATGCTGATTTTAAATTTCTCTGTAACCGCCATATTTTCTCCGGAAATTTTCAGGCCATGGCGGCGATTGGTATTTCTTATGGTTCTAAAGGCAGAAACGCCGGCTCTGACGTCGGCATCCTTACTTCTGACATCATGGAGGCATTGCAACAGCAAATCGGAAAAGATGAATTGCTGCTTCATATCACGAGTGATATCCACGTGCTGATTTATTTAAGCAATAAAGAAGCGCGTAGCGAGACGCAGCATCTACTTTCCAAACTTTTAGATTCTTTATGTACGCTTTGCAGCAGCCATATAGAAAACGCCAATTTTTTTGTCAGTACTGTAAAACCCTATCAAAATAACTTCCTCCCGCTTTCGGCAGAGCTTGCCACAACACAGGCTCTTTCCGAAATTAAAAATGTGCCCGGGATTTACTATTTTGAAAAAATCAAAACCAGCAGCCTTCATTGTACCTTCCCGTATGTAACAGAGGGACAGCCTGCCTTATTAAAAAATTATTCTCCGGACACTGTAACGGAGCTTATTCAGCAGATGTTCCTTTCTTTTGTACGGGACGATATCATCTATGATCTAGATATTGTAAAGTTAAAATGTATTGAATTTATTGATTCTATCATTGGAGAATTGAGGAAATATCAACTTTATACCTATCTGGAAACAGATTCTTTGACTTCAAAGAAGAGTATTCATTCACAAGGCACCTTAGATAAAATTTATGAAATAACTAAGAATATTTTTTTCAATTTATTTTCTTGCTTTGAAAAGTTAAAGGAAACCGGCTCTTCGCAATTAATACGGGCTACCTTAGCATATATCCATGCGAACTATGGCACAGAGATCCTTCTGGCAGATATTGCGAAAAAGCTTTATGTTTCCCCCACTTATTTAAGCAAAATATTTCATGATGAATGCCATCAAACTTTTTCACAATATGTTCTTGCATACCGCATCGAGAGAGCGAAAGAATACTTAAAAACCCCTCAATATAAAGTATACCAGATTGCAGAACTATGCGGCTTTTCCGATGTGGCACATTTTAGCAAAACATTTAAGCGGATTACAAATTCTTCGCCCCATAAATATCGAAATCAACTATAAGCCCCCGGACTGCATGAGCCTTCGCCCCATAAATATCGAAATCAACTATACGCCCCCGGACTGCATGAGCCTTCGCCCCATAAATATCGAAATCAATTATACGCCCTCGGACTGCATGATCCTCACGTTCCTAATGTCAGCAGCGCAGGCATTTCTTCATGGCTTTTCGCCAATTGTCGTAACGAGTGCCTCACAGCTACCGCTTATCTCATATGTTCCACTTCCCGCCGGCAAAAAGAAGCTGTCCCCCTTTTTTAGAGAAAGCGTCTCGCCACCACAGCTTATGGTTCCGTTTCCTTGCATAATTAAAATGCTGGCAAAGGAATGATTTCCAATGTAGCCGCTTAATCGCTGTACCATTGTTCCATCCAGATTCCATTTATCGACTGTAAAATAATCGCAGCTGGCAATATGGGGGTTTGCGGATTTACTTTTTATCACCGGTGCCCTATTTGTCACTTCCAGTGCTTTTTCTATATGCAGATCCCGCTTTTTCCCATCTTTTCCAACACGTCCATAATCGTATACACGATATGTAACATTGGAATTTTGCTGTATTTCAGCAATCACAATATCTTTTCCAATCGCATGAATCGTTCCTGCTTCAATAAAAAGGACATCGCCCCTTTGAACCAAAACTGCATTTAAAACCTCCGGCAACGTGCCATCTACAATGCGTTTTGCAAATTCTTCTTTACTAATTTCTTGGTTAAATCCGTAGTACAAAAATGCACCTTCTTCGCAGTCCATAATATACCACATCTCAGTTTTTCCATATTGCCCCTCATTTTTCAATGCATACTCATTATCAGGGTGCACCTGAATCGATAGCTTATCCTTTGCATCGATAAACTTGATTAGAATTGGAAAATCCTTAAACCGCCTGCAGTTCGTTCCTAACACCTGCTGCCCCTCTGCCTTTATATATTGCTCCAACGTCTTTCCGGCATATGCCCCATTCGTAATAACACATGGTCCATCCGGGTGGCAAGACAGTTCCCAACTCTCCGCTAGGACTTCTCCTTCATACTGTTTATTATATTCATCTACCAGCCGATGCCCTCCCCACAGATACTCTTTGTAGCTCGGCGCCAATTTTAACAATGCCATACGATCCTCCTCGCATACTCGTTGTGGTTCTTTCCTTTTCATAGCATCATCGCCACATGAAACATTCATCGTTTCATACGATGCAAAGAACACACTTTTTATCAGAATGACAATGGTAGAACAATACGCTCTACCATTATCATTCTACCAAGAAAATGGCAAAAAGTCATCCGGTTCTTACAAATTTATACTCGGTAAGAACTGGAATTGTTCTACTGCCTTTGTCAACTGTAACAGTTTTTCATCCGCCTGTGCACCGCTTTCTCCTTTTACCCCAATGTAGTATTTAATCTTAGGTTCTGTCCCGGATGGCCTTACACAGCACCATGCATCATCTTCAAGTTCAAAATAAAGTACATTTGACTTTGGAAGATTCGTCTGCTCTTCCCCCAGTTGATAGTCTGTAAAGGAAAGGACTTTATTATTGCCGATTTTGGCAGGCGGGTTCTTACGTATTGCCTGCATTATATTTAAAATCTGCTTTGCGCCATCCTGCCCTTTTAGCGTTACCGTACACAAATCTTCTCTATAATAGCCGTAGGCAGCATATAATTTTTCCATCTGCTCGCAAAGCGAAATGCCTTGCTGCTTGTAGTATGCAGCCGCTTCACAAAGTACCATCACTGCTACCACTGCATCTTTATCCCGCGCATAGGTTCCTTGCAGGCATCCATAACTTTCTTCATATCCAAACAAAAATTCATAGTCATAATTGTCCTTCTTATTTATACTCTTATTATTTATACTCTTATTCTCGTTGCTTTTATTCTCGTTATTCTTCTTGTACTCTTCAAAAAACTTTATCTGCTCTCCAATATACTTAAAGCCTGTTAACGTTTCTATCAAAGCCACTTGATAATATTGTGTGATTTTTTTTGCCATCTTTCCGGAAACAATCGTTGTAGCCACCGCACCATTATCCGGCAATTGCCCCAACTCCTTTTTCTGGGATAAAATATATTCCAAAATAAGCATACCGGACATGTTCCCCGTAAAGCTTTCATAAATGCCAGTCTTTGGATCCTTGGCATAAATCCCCAAGCGATCTGCATCCGGATCGGTTGCAAGCACAATCTCTGCATCCACTTTTTTTGCCAACGCAAGCGCCAGTACAAATGTGCTTTTATCCTCGGGGTTTGGATAGCTTACCGTCGGAAAGTTCCCGTCAGGCTTCTCCTGTTCTTCTACCACGTAAACTTGTGCAAAACCCAGTTCTTTTAAAATTCTCCTCACCGGCATATTTCCGCTTCCATGAAGTGGCGTGTAGACAATCTTTAGCTTATCTGCCTGGCTCTTGATTGCATCAGGCCGAAGTACCAACTTCTTTAGTTCCTCCATATAGCGATCATCTATCTTTGCTCCTATTTCTTGATATAGTCCGTCCCTTTTTGCTTCGTCCTGCCCTATCGTTTTCACACCGTCATAGCTCGTAATCGCATTTACCTCATGAATAATCTGTGCATCGCGGGGACTTGTAATTTGCGCACCGTCTGCCCAGTAGACTTTATATCCATTGTATACACTTGGATTATGGCTTGCAGTTATCACAACGCCTGCCGCACACCCTAATTCCCTTACTGCAAAAGATAACATTGGCGTGGGTCGAAGAAATGGAAAAATATATGCTTTTATCCCATTTGCCGCCATGCACAAAGCTGTTTCCTGCGCAAATTCAGGGGACATGTTTCTAGAATCATAGGCAATTGCAATTCCTTTTTCCTCTCCTCCCTCTTTTATGATATAATTCGCCAAACCCTGTGTCGCCTTACGTACCGTATAGATATTCATCCGATTTGTTCCAGCCCCGATCACGCCTCGCATTCCACCTGTCCCAAATTCCAAATCTTTATAAAACCTGTCTTCTATTTCCTGTGCATCTTCTGCAATGCTTCTTAGCTCTTCCTTTGTTGCCGCATCAAAGCAGTCATCGCTACACCATACTTCATATTTTTGCCTTGCATTCATTTCTAACACCTCCACTTCGTAGTGTTTTGTTATGCCACAATCAACGCCTACTGCTTTCTTAGATACTTGTCCTTCTTTTAAGCCTCCACTTCGTAGTATTTTGTTATGCCACAATCAACGCCGTTAAATAAAATGGCACTTTATCTTCCATTGTCGCCTGTATAATTTCAATCTCCACTGTATGGGTTTTTGATACTCCTTGATGCAAAATATCTCCTAAATACAGGCAATCGCCCCACGTTTCTTCAAAATTGCCATCCAGTATGAAGGTATCTGTTCCATCTAGTTTCAACCTTGCAACAGGGGAAGGCTGTTGTATCGTTTTTCGATATTGCACTGCAATACAAGCGCACTCCAGCTCAAAGCAAATCCGATCCCCTTGCTTTTTCCCAATCCAGCCATTTTTAAAAATATCTAAGTGCCCTTGTTTTTCTTGTGCATCTACAAAAAATCCAGAAAGCTTCGGAAAACAATTTGTAATATTAAGGAGTTGTGCCTTTTCATAAGCATTTGCCGTAATCGGTCTACCACAACTGCTATCCTTATGCTCCAATCCATCTTTTTCAAATTCTGCTTTTACTTTTTCTAACAACTTTATAATTTCATCTGCTACGAGCTGATGCCCCCTATCATTTGGGTGCAGTCCATCCGGCGTCAATTCCTCTCTTGTATATCTTCCTTTTTTCATTTCCGCATACACGGTATCACGCATACTAACACACGGAATCTGGTAGTGTGCGGCAACCTCGTTATGATAATCCTGTGCGTTTAACCCTGTATCATAAAACACATTATTCAAGATAAGCACCGCTTTACAAGGCTGGCTGTAAAGTACTTTCCTGATCAGCCCCTCAAATGTTTCCTTGTAAAATTCATTTGCTTCATCGTTGACGCTAAAATCCACCACTACAAAATCGGGCTGATAGATCAGCAAGTCATCTTTCACCCTTGCAACGCCAAAATGGGAAGATGTGCCCCCTATGCCGCCATTCACATAATGGCATTTGGCATTCGGATATGTTGATTCCCACCATTGAAACACACGATAAGCATAACACCGCTTCTCGTTGGAAGCCAGACTTCCTTGTGTGATCGAGCCTCCGAAAAAACCAATTGTTATTTCTTCGCCATTTTTTGCTTTGTTCATGCACTGCTTTATCCGATTCATCTTTGTATTGCCCATCTTTTATCCTCAGACTTCCCATATTGGCAAGGTTAAATTTTCAATATATGCTACTAGTTCATCTGACATTTCTTCTGCTTCCGGTATCCGAATATGCCCTTTTGTGCCACGCCCATTTCTGCTATATAAAAAATGCCTGATCCTTTCGTCTTTCATTTCTTGACATGCTTCCTCGATTGCGGTGTCCCAGTTGGCATCATGTTCTAATATCGTTGTAGTCAAGATGATTAGGGCTGTCGGATATTTACTTCGTAAACCGCAAAGAAATGCTTGGTATTTCTTCTTCCAGTGCTTTGCTTTTTCCCCGTACAAGGACTCTTTCATGTAGTCTTGCGGATGATTGTCATTTTGCCCAATTGCCACAATGACAATATGTGGCGTATACTTGGAAAAATCCCAATCCGTCACCTTTCCTAGCTGTGGGTGGTAATGTACTTTATCCCACATAAATTCCATGCCTGGATACACTGGCGGAAAAACCCATCCAGTACCATTTAAAAGCCCAATGCCGCCTTGTGCTATATCGTGTATCTGTGCATTTAATTTCCTCGCCGCCATCCATGCATAGGAATACCAGCTATTTGAATACTCCCCCTCATGTTCCGGATCCGGTTGCCCCACATAATCAACCGCTTCTGATACTTCTCCGGCAGATATGGAATCCCCATATACTTCGATTCTCCTATTTGGTATATCGTCGATCGGCAACAGCCTTGCGCCCTTTGACAAGGTAAACGTTTCGATTGTAAACGTATGGCAGCTATCTTGCCTTTTAAAAAGCAGGATTTCATGGTTCGCATCCTGTTCTTCCTCTAGCAATCTAACTTCGGTCAGCCCTTCATCATTTATATCCCACTTTTTTTGCTCGCCATCAATGATTGCACCGACAGAGTTCTTCCAATATGCCTGTTTATTTTTTAATAAAACATGGGCGCTTTTCCCAAAAAATCGAACCCGCATAGAAGAAGCCGGAAATATAAATTCCGGCTTCTGTGCATCCGTGGTATCGATTCTGCCGCTGTATATTATCTCTTGGCTATCCAATGCAACCAGCACCTTATTTCCCTCCTAATCTGCATATTTACCCTCAAACGCAACGTCGTTTCTGCTTGCCGGCTCATCCTACCGTTTTCACTTTAAATCTACATATCTACCCTCAAACGCAACGTCGTTTCTGCTTGCTGGTCCATCACCGTTTTCACTTTAAATCTGCATGTTTACCCTCAAATGCAATGCCGTTTCTGCGTTCTGGTTCATTCTTTTCATTCATGCTTTTAGTAGCGCTAGATTTTTCTCTATCAATTCACATCTTTGTACGACGCATTCATTGGAACGCAACGGATCTTTTGGTGTCATAAATAGATAATCTTCTAATTTTTCTATCGTTGTAGTTGCTACATGCATTCTCGTATCGCTTGATGCATAATAGATAAATACATCGCCATTCTCCCTTGCAATCGCTCCATTCGTAAACACGACATTCGATACATCGCCAACCCGTTCGCCGCCAAGCGGCACTAAGAAAACGCCTGATGGTTCCGCTACTACTTTTTCCGGATTTAAGAGATCTGTTCCAAAAACATAAAGGACATACCGAAGGCCGGCCGCCGTATTTCGCACCCCGTGCGCTATATGGATCCAGCATTTGTGCCCTCGAATCGGGACTGCCCCAGCTCCATTTTTTGCTTCTGTTAAGGTATGGTAAATCCTTTTGCTGATAATTTTTTCCTCATCGATAACTGCATGCTTTATATCTTCGCAAAGTCCAAACCCTATCCCGCCACCACTTCCGGTTTCAATAAATCCATCCATCGGCCGTGTATAGAAAGCGTATTTGCCATCGACATATTCCGGGTGCAGGGCAACATTCCTTTGCTGTGGGGACTTTAATGTCTTTAAATTATCCAGCCTATCCCATTCTTTTAAATCCTTTGTCCGCACAATTCCCGCTTGCGCTACTGCCGCCGACAAATCGCTTGTAGACGTATCTTTGCTTTCCGAACAGAAAACGCCGTAAATATAGCCGTCTTCATGTTTTGTGAGCCGCATGTCATATACGTTTGTTTCTTCCTTGCAAGTATCCGGCAATCTGATCGGATAATCCCAGAACCTAAATCCATCGATCCCGCTTTCACTTTCTGCAACTGCAAAAAATGATTTTCGGTCTGCGCCTTCTACGCGCACCACCAGATAAAATTTACCATTCAATTCTATCGCACCGGAGTTCATCACTGCATTTACCCCGATACGCTCCATAAAATATGGATTCGTATCGGTATTTAAATCATACTTCCAGTGCAGCGGTACCTGTTCCCTTGTCAAAACAGGGTTTTTGTACCGCTCATAAATTCCATTATAAAAATCAGTTTTTTGATTTTTTAAAGACAATCGTTCTTCATACTTTGCCTGCTCAACATAATATTGTCTATGTAGCATGATCTGGACTCCTTCCCATGAAACAGCCACGCAAAACGCTTGGCGAGGTTTTCAAAAACCTAGTGGCTGTGATTCGTATTTTAAGCTTAGGAACTGTTCCTTAGTAGGCATGGAGTTCCTTCCCATAAGCTTTCTAGCGCGCAAAATCACTTCTATGCACATTCTACCATTATGGCAAAGGCATTTCCACGGTTCTATGATAGGCTTTTCCAGCACGCAAAATCACTTCTATGCACATTCTACCATTATGGTAAGGGCATTTCCACGGTTCCACGATAGGCTTTTCTAAGGGCTTTTTATGCTCATCCAAAGCCCAATACCACTCTGAACCATTTCTTTTATCAATCAGATATTCTTTGCTATATTCCCAGATGTCTTTTGCGGCTTCTAGATATGCGCCACACTCCGGCCTGCGCTCATATCCATTGATAAATCCAACGATTGCTTCTGCCTGTACCCACCATACACGTGTCGTATCTACGATTCCATCCTGTGCCTCATTTAAAAGGGAATGTCCCTGATAGGCACGTTCATAAATATTTTTTGTGATTTTTTGCGTAATCGGACTTAATTTCATCGTATAAGATTTATCATCCAGTATCTCAAGCCCTCTATCGGTCAGCCACGCCATTTCAATATCGTGCCCATAAGAGTACAAGTCAATCAAGCTATTCCATTCCCTGTCAAAAAATACATTTTGACGACCTTGTTCTCTATTATAGACTTTGTCAACGATAAGATCCAGCATAAAACGCATCCTATCTGCTACTTTTTCTTCTTGGCTTGCCCGATACAGCTGCGTGTATGCCTCGAACACATGGAGCAGCGTATTCATCGTTTTTTCTGCAACGACACCATTTTCAGATAGCTTTTCATTCTTCACAGGATGAAATTCCCGATCGAACGCCTCCATATACCCATACGCATCCGTGCACTTTTCTTCGATTACTTCATATAGGCCCCACGCAAGCTCTAGCGCTTCTTTATCGCCGGAAGCTTCATAGTAGGCAGTCAGCGCATAGATTGCAAATGCCTGGTTATACGTATGCTTAGTGGCATCCTCTATACTGCCATCATAGTTCACTGCCCAATACACGCCACCATACGTTTGATCCAGGCAATGCTCTTTTAAAAATGCAAAAGCATGGGAAGCGTCTTTAAGCAAGTTCTTTTGCCCCAACAATAAGTAGGCATTCGAGAAGAACCACAGGATCCGGCTATTTAAAATACAGCCTTTCTGATATTTTGCATCTACCTTCAAATCATATCCTACATAGCCATAATATCCGCCATATTCATGATCCGTTAACCCTTCCCAAAAGGGAATGATGCCTTGTTCAAGGTGCTCTTTTATTTCTTCTACAAATACATTCATTTTCATACCTCAAGTTGCACATAGTCAATTTATAAAACCACATCATGATCCGTTAGCCCCTCCCAAAAGGGAATGATGCCTTGTATACATTCATTTTCATCCATTAAGTTGCACATAGCCAATTTACAAAACCACAAATCGGCTATCACCTCTTCCCAACCTTTGTATCTTCCGCCGTTACCACACTATGCTCTTTTATATAGGCTATGATGTCGTCGGCCTTTGTAAAGGCAAGGCCCACATACGTGTCTGCCGCCCCATAATAAATGGCAATTTTACCGCTCTTAGCATCTTGGATCGTAGCGCAAGGGAATGTCACATTTGGCACAAACCCTCGTTCCTCATACCATTCTTCCGGCGTTAAGAGGAAGTTTTCACAGCGGTATTTTACAATAGAGGGGTTGTCAATATCAAGGATTGCTCCACCGATACTATATACATAACCGTTACAAGTCCCACTCACTCCGTGGTAAAACAGTAGCCAGCCCTCTGTTGTTTCAATTGGTGTTGCACCTCCGCCAATTTTTAGGGATTCCCACCATTCCTTGCCTGCTCCCATCACATGCCTGTGCCTGCCCCAATAAACCATATCTGGACTTTCTGAAACAAACACATCGCCAAAAGGTGTATGCCCGCTGTCGCTTGGCCTTGAAAGCATGAGATATTTCCCATTGATTTTTCTGGGGAATAGTACTGCATTTCTGTTAAATGGCAAGAACGGATTTTCAATCCTCGTAAAAGACTTAAAATCGGTTGTCTTTGCAATTCCTATCGATGCGCCATAAAAATCCTGGCACCAAATAATATAATATATATCCTCTACTTTTACCAAACGAGGATCATATGCATATACCGGCATAAAATCTGCCCCATCTTCATCTTTAAATGGAATCTTTTCCTCATCGAACTCCCAATGAATCCCATCTTTACTTCTACCAAGGTAAATGTTTGGGATGCCATTTTGCTGTTCGCCACGAAAGACTCCAATAAAAGCATCGCCATATGGCATAACTGCACTATTAAAAATACGGGCAACCCCTTTGCTAGGATTGCGCCCAACAATTGGATTATCGCTATAGCGCCACACCGGCATCCACTCTTTACTGCTGCTATCCCTCTCCTGCCAAGGTACATTTGGCACCTTAGGCCCTATGATCTTTGTATCACTCATCTTCTTCCTCCTGCATGAAGTAGTGTCTGCCTATTTCCTTGTTACCCTTTCACTGCCCCTTGCGTCAATCCACTATAGATTTGCTTTTGGCACAAAATAAAGATCAGTAGCGCAGGCAGCATTGTAATAATAACGCCTGCACAAATGTAATTATATTGATTGCCAAGAGGCCCTGTAAATTTAAATAATGATGTTGCAACTGTTACCAGATGATTTTTATCTTGCAAATATAGATTCGCCGCATAGTATTCATTATAAACGCCTACGCCTTTTAAAATCATAACGGTAAGGATCGCCGGTTTTAAAAGTGGCAATAGAATCCGGAAAAACACGCCGAAATAAGTACATCCATCCATAATTGCCGATTCGTCAAGTGAATTAGGTATATTTTCAAAAAATTGAATGAAGATGTAGATTGAAATAACATCCGTCCCACACATCAAGACAATATACCCGGGCAAGCTATTAATCCAATGAAGCGTATACATAATCTGGTAAACCGTTACCTGCATGGCAATGCCTGGAAGCAAGGATGCCAGTAAAAATAAATTTCGAATCAATCCATTCCCCGGAAATTTAAATCGGTTTAATACATAGGCTATCATAGACCCTGTCATGATAGACCCTGCAAGCACAAACACCAAAATAATAGCCGAATTAAGAAATGCAACCCCCATATTCGCTTTTTGCCACGCTTCGACAAAATTGTCAAAATACAGCCAGTTGCTTGGCAGCTGCATTACATTGGTACCCACATATTCTTCCGGTGTTTTAAATGCTGTAATCACGCATACTACAACCGGCAGCACTGCAACAAAAGCCCCTAAAATCAAAGTGGCATATTTAAATATAATCCAAATTACTTGTTTTATTTTTGAGATTGTCATCTTGGGACACCTCCTGTCGCACGGATTGCATTTTCTTCTAACCGTTTTTTCTCCTCTGCTTCCAGCCTCTTTTTACGCTTTCTTACTACACGGATTGCTTCTTTTTCTCCCTCACCAAGGAAATATGCAAAGAAGGCTTTTTGCAATATCGTTGCGGCAAAAATAAGGAACAGCATGACAACCGCCATAGCGGAAGCCAACCCTACTTTCTGGCTTTCATGCGCCAATTTATTCATGACTACAAAATAGGTGCCGGTACCAAAGTTTCCTTGCGTAATTACATAAGGAGGTTCAAACGCACTAAGCGACCCTGTAATCGACAAAATCATATTGAGTACAATAATCGTTTTAATACTCGGAAAAATAATGCTTTTAAACTTTTGCCAACCAGAAGCCCCATCAATTGCGGCCGCTTCATACAAGGAAGAATCTACCGACATAATTGCCCCGATGAACAGCACCATGCCTTGCCCCATATATCTCCAAATCGAAGTGGCGGCAATCGAAATATTATTGATGCTTGTATCTTTCAGCCAATACGGCAACTGATCCAATTCAAATCCGCACCACTGCAATACCGTATCAAAAACAAATCCTCTGGTATAAAAGAATTTAAAAATGAAACCGACTGCAATTCCACATACCAAGTAGGGGAAAAACATAAATCCTTTAAATACGCCGCTTGCCCTTGTTTTAAAGCTCAATACAGAGGCGAAATAGAGTGCCAGCCCTAGTTGTATAAAAGATGCGCCAATATAGTAAAGGCTTAATTTCAGAGCCTTAAAACAGTCATCTCTGGTAAATACCTCCAGGTAGTTTGAAAGCCCCACAAACTCCCTTTTACCAATATACTTCATATCATAAAAGCTAAACTGAATCATTTTAGCAAATGGGACATAGGTAAAGACAATCAGTAAGAGCAATGGTGCCAGCATGAACGTAAACATACATAATCTGCGATTGACTTTCCCTGATGAAATCCATTTTATAAAATGAAATGACTTCTTTTCTGTCATACCTTCCTCCTCGCATGAAACAATTTGCAACGTACTTTCGTCCTTCGTTTAAAAGTACACCCGGCCCACTCACTTCATGAACGTGAAGCTTTTTCCGCCTTAGGACCAACAAACATCCCCGCTCAATCATGCATGTTGTTTGTTTACAGGCTCTTCGTGGCCGGGTGTTTCCTTTCAAACTGAAAGCCGCTTAAAACTTGCCTTCCCTCTAATTCGTAATACCAAATTTCTCCTGAGCGGCCGTCCATCTTGCGTTCCAGTCATCACTTAGTTCCTGCATTGTTTTCGAGCCGTCAATTGCAGCCTCAACTACTTGAGATGGTACTGCGCCACTTACATTAATACCCAGTTCAGATTCATTATTCACATCATTTACTAATGTTTCTTCGCCTTCTGCAGGTGGATTATTCACTACCAATTCTACTCCTTCAAATGCAGCCAACGCATCTGGCAATGGATCGCCTTTTACAACTGAAATTCCACCCTGAGATGCTGCAAAACCTGATTTTTCTACCAGCCATTTCACATAGCACATCGCTGCGATTTGATCATCCGTCGAACTATTGCAGTTAATGCCATAATTATAGTCAGCTCCTGCAGCCGCATATTGCTTTCCACCTACTGAAATTGGAAACGTCATATAGCCAACGTCATCTGCATTATCTCCGGCTTCCTTTACCTGTGAAACTGCCCATGAGCCTAATGCCAACGTAGCGACTTCGCCTCTGTTAAGCATTCCCTTGCTACCTTCCCAGTCAGTCGTTGTTGGATCGTCTTCTACCAAACCTTGGTTTACAGCTTCATATAATACATTATATACTGCATAAGGACCGGTTTGATCTCCTCTGTCTGCATATGGATTTTTCCCCTTCGTCCTTCCTACATTTGCAAAATCCGGGTCGCCTGTTGCACTGCCATCAATATATGCATCCCATGCCGTCATTGTCCAGCCGGCTGCGAAATTTGTATAAAGCGGAATTGCATCTGTCTTTTCTTTGATTGTTTTAAGCGCGTCTATAAACGCATCCGGCGTTTTTGGAAGTTCTGTAATTCCGGCTTGTTCAAAAACTGCCTTGTTATATACGATTCCTTGTGCGTTTGCCATCGACGGCATACCGAAAACCTGATTCTGGTAGGTATAGTCTGTCAGCATATCATAAGATTCGCCGAGTGTTTTCGCATCTCCAAATGGCGTGAAATAGCTTGAAAGTTCATTTTTGTCAACTGCAACGGGAACCATGCAGATATCACCCCAATCACCTGTCGTTAGGCGTGTTACAATATCATCTGCATAAGATGTAATTCCCTCATATTCGATATTGACATTCGGATATATTTTTTTAAATTCTGCTACGTAATCGCTAAACAAAGTGTCTACAACATCTGTTTTGTGTGTAAGAAACTTTAAATCCGCCGTTATGTCCGTATAATCCTCCCCTACTTTGATTTGATCAATGGTCGGTACTTCTGTATTTCCACTTGCCTCTGTACCTGCGTCCGTGTCTGTGCCCACATCTGAATCTGAATTTGAGTCCGAGCTAGAACCTGTGTCCGTTTTCGTTCCTGAATTCCCACATGCCGCCATTGAGATCATTAAGGTGGAACAAAGTCCAATTGATAAAATTTTTTTCACTACTTTACTTTTCATATTCTCTCTCCTTTTTGATTTTGAATCTTCCTTTTTAATTTTTTTAAGTCTTTTAACTTTTTTTAAGTTATTTAAATTCTAACACTTTGACTTATATTCGTCAATATACTACGTTATAATATTTAATTTTCCACGATTTGCATATTTTTAACGTTTTGTTTTTGTTTATTATTACTAATTTTTATGCGCTTTTTCACCATCTTTTTGACATTAAATATTTTTTAATTTAATTAAATCAATTTAAATATTTAATCTATTTTAATCTAAAAATTTGTCATAATGGGAATAAACTCCCAAAAAGAAACACCTACCGTATTGATAACGGCAAAAATGCAAGTATTTTTCTATTTCAAAAAATACTTGCATTTTTTGTAGGCGAATTCATCGATAATCTTTGTCATGTACAGGCGCGATATCATTTACAGGCACCGGACGCTGTTCCTTTCTACGATGTCACTATCAATATAGCGTATCCCTTGATGCTTACTATTCTTTTTCACAGGCACCGGACGCTGTTCCTTTCTACGATGTCACTATCAATATAGCGTATCCCTTGATGCTTACTATTCTTTTTCATTTGCTTAAACAGTATATTTACGGCCGCCTTGGCCATCTTTTCCATGTCCACGTTATACGTTGTGATTTCGTCTGCAAATGGATGTCCATAAAGGTAATTATCGTACCCGACAATGGAGACATCCTCCGGTATGCGATAACCATTTTTTGTTAATTCGTCATATAATAGCCCTGCCGTAAAATCACTGTTGCAGACAAAAGCGGTGGGCATCCTAGACGGTAGATGAAGCGGCTTCATTTCTCCTGTATCAATATTGCGATCCTCTATTCTCCACTCCTCCCTAAGTTCCATCCCGCTTTCAGCCAACCCCTTTCGATAGCCAAAATACCGATCCATAATATTATCATTTGCTCTTATCGAACCGACAAACGCGATGTCCCTATGCCCTCGATCAAGCAAATATCTGGTTGCTTTATACATGCCAATATAATTATTTGACATCACACAATCACATTCAACATCCACATCATAAAAATCCAATAGTACAATTGGTACCTTTGATGCAAAAACAATCCGTTCAATCAGCCTCTTTTCCACCCAGCCTATGACAATCAGCCCATCAATTGTTTCTTCTTTTAAGACTTGCGGCAAAGTTTCCTGGCTCCTTTTATTCTTCTCTAAAATTTCAAATATCGTAAAGCCCTGCTTTCGTGAAGTTTCATATGCCACTTGCTGATACATGTCCCAATAAAAAGATGTCCCTACTTCAAGGTATTTTTCCGATACGATAACTCCGATTTTAACCGCTCTGCTTTCTTTCTTATCATACTTTGAAACATCATAGCCCATTTCATTTGCTTTACTTATGACACGTTCCCTTATTTGTGCACTAACGCCTCGTTTCCCTGCTAAAGCGTTTGAAACTGTCACAACACTAACCCCTACTTCATGTGCGATGTCTTTTAGCTTAACCACATTTTCCATAACCTTATCCTTCCCGTACTGCCGAGCTATCACCTGTCATCTTCGTAGCCGGGCACGGCTTTTTGCCGCCATCATCTACCCTTTTCCCCTTGCTATGGTGTTCCCCTCTATCGCACGCTACTACTTTCATGACAATCGCCTTCTTTCTTTCAAGCTTTTCTCTTTGCTATGGTGTTCCCCTCTATCACACGCCCTTCTACGATTCTAACCCCTTCCGGTTTTTTCTTGCCCTCAATCCTCTTAAGCAATGTATTAACGCTAATCAATGCCATCGCTTTCTCGTCACTTTGATAGGTCGTCAACGTAATCCCTTCCCGCGCATTCGCATAAGAACTGTCAAATCCTGCGACCGATATTTCTTCCGGAATCTTTATCCCCCTCCGGTTCAGCTTGCTTATTAAAATCTGTGCACTCTTCTCGCAATTGCACACAAAAGCAGTCGGCAAATCTTGCGGCAGCGAGAAATCGATTGTATAGTCATATCCGTCTTTGCTTCTATCAAAAATCACCCTCTCCGGCCGTTCTTTGATCCCCTTTTGGCAAAGTACCTTGCAATATCCTAGATAGCGATCCATAATGCTATTTGTCGCTAGCGGCGTCCCGATAAAGCCAATATCCTCATGCCCATACTCTATTAATTTTCGCATGACCTGCTGCATTCCATGATAGCTGTCTGTAACAATAAAATCCAATTTGCTTGCAACGCCATAAAAGTCCACACACACAATTGGGATCAGACTCATTTCCATTACTTTTTTTATAAAAAGCGCATTCATTTCCCCTATGATTAGGATGCCTTGTACCGGCGCCTCCCGAAAGATTTGAAACTCACAAGAAAGCTTTTCTTTTTCAATATCAACCACTTCAAGGACAGTCAAACTGCTAATCTTGGTTGCCGCCTTTGCAATTTGCTTATAAATTTCCATATAAAACGAAGGGTATTCTTTCACATACCTTTCTGCTACGATAACGCCTATCTGATAGCTCTTCTGCTCTCTGTGCAAGAAGCTTCCCGGCAGTGTATACTCCATCTGCCGTGCCACATTTTGCACCTTAAGGCGTAAGTTTTCGCTAACGCCTTTCTTCCCTTTTAAAGCATTGGAAACACTCACGATACTAACGCCCAATTGATTTGCAATATCTTCTAGCTTAACCTCTTTTTTCTGCCCCATAGAAAAGCTCCTATCTAGGTATTTTAGGTGAAGTATTGATACACCACTTCTTCGGCAGGCTTTTGGTATATCTCATAGTACCGATCCTGTTTTGCTTCTTCTTGCGTGTACAATTTGCCATTCCAAGACCAAAGAACCACTCCGTTAACCCATGTGCGCTTTTTTATTGCCGCAAACGCTTCTTGATACCAGCTTGCCTGCCCCTGCAAATCTATTTCTCCGCAAAGCCCCCAATCATTTGGAACCTCTTTCGACCCTGTCGTGGACATACATCCAGCCTCTGCAAAGAAAAATGGTTTTCCATATTTTTTTACAACTTTTTCAATTCTATCCAGCTGTTTTTCCCAATCATCCACCGGATAATAGCCACTCGAAGATATCACATCCACGCAATCCCACCATTTCACGCGATCCTCTTGATATTTATCTGTATTATAGGACACAGGACCACTGTATACATTTTTTATCGCAGCGATAACTTCTCGCCACTCCTTTTCTCTGCGTTCCGCCATTACCATCTCACAGCCGGCGATAAACATATCGCATTTCATCTCTTGTGCTATCGTTGCATAATGTACTTGGAATGCCGTATATTCCTCAAACCACTCAGACCATTTTGGCTCGCAAGGCACATCTTCATCAAAGAAATTAATATGGGCCCTCCACGTTCCATCCAAACAATTTACGGTTGGCTTTAACATCACGTTCAAATTTAACCCTTTTGCATATTCTATAAAACTTCTTAGTTCATCATCTCCAAGCGTTTTATCCGTTGTGTAGGAAATTTTTACAGACTGGGCAGTTTCCTGCCATCCTCCCGGCACGAAAATCACCGTATTGGCCCTTGTCCGTTCTTTCATAGCGAAAAGGCTTTCTTTTGCCTCCGGCTGTAAAAAACCGCCTTTTGGTGTAAATGGAAAAAAAGTGATTCCCTTTGTATCATCCATACTTTTTGATTCCTCCAAATTAAGTTTGCTTAAATTTACTTAATTTTACCATTTATTTCACATATGGTCAATGCATAATTTCTAGCGCTAAAGCATAAAAATTTACATATTTTTCGATAAGCACTTGCAAAAACATAGATTTGCGTTAAAATAGGAGAAGCCATGTTTTTTTCTATTTAATATAGGAGAGGTCATGTTTTTTCAATAATTAATAATAGAAGAGACCACATTTTTTATATTTAATATAGGAGAGACCACATTTTTTATATTTTATATTTAAAATTAAGAAGAAGCCACGTTTTTTATATTTTATATTTAATATAGAAGAAGCCGTGCTTTTACAGAAAGACAGTCACATTTTTACAAGGAAAGAAATGAGGGATAAGCGATGATAAGTGCAAATAATGTAACGCTTCGTATTGGGAAAAAAGCTTTGTTTGAAGATGTAAATATTAAATTTACCGAGGGCAATTGTTACGGTTTAATCGGTGCGAATGGTGCCGGGAAATCTACTTTTTTAAAAATTTTAATGGGACGGCTTGAAGCTACCACCGGAACGATCGTCATGACACCAGGGCAACGGCTGTCTTTTTTACAGCAGGATCATTTTAAATATGACGAATTTCCTGTCATGGATACCGTCATTATGGGTAATCAACGGCTCTATGAAATTATGAAAGAAAAAGACGCTATCTATGCAAAAGAGGACTTTACCGATGCGGACGGCATCCACGCAAGTGAACTTGAGGGTGAATTTGCCGATATGGACGGCTGGAATGCAGAACCGGATGCCGCACAGCTCTTAAACGGACTTGGCATTGACACCGCATTCCATTCTTCCCTTATGAAGGATTTGACTGGTGCGCAAAAGGTGAAGGTGCTGCTTGCACAGGCCCTATTTGGCAACCCACATATCCTGCTCCTTGATGAGCCTACCAACCATTTGGATTTAGATGCGATTGCATGGCTGGAAGAATTTTTAATTAATTTTGAAAATACCGTCATTGTCGTATCCCATGACCGCTATTTCCTGAACAAGGTCTGCACCCACATTGCCGACATTGATTATGCGAAAATACAGCTCTATGCAGGAAATTATGATTTCTGGTATGAGTCTAGCCAGCTTATTGTCCGGCAGATGAAGGAATCAAATAAGAAGAAAGAGGAAAAAATCAAAGAGCTTCAAGATTTTATCTCCCGCTTTTCTGCGAACGCCTCAAAATCAAAACAGGCAACGTCAAGGAAAAAAGCGCTTGAAAAAATTGAACTTGATGAAATCAAGCCGTCCAGCCGAAAATATCCCTACATTGATTTTCGCCCCGGGCGTGAAATTGGAAATGAAACGCTAACCGTAGATGGCTTAAGCAAGACGATTGACGGCATAAAGGTGCTTGATCATATTTCGTTTATCTTAGGGCGGGAAGATAAAGTCGGTTTTGTAGGTGGCTGCGAGCTTGCTAAGACGACACTATTTCAAATTCTTGCCGGGGAATTAGAGCCGGACGAGGGTACGTACAAATGGGGGGTTACGACTTCGCAGTCCTATTTCCCAAAAGACAACACCAAAATTTTTGACACGGATTTGCCAATCGTAGACTGGCTGACCCAATATTCCGAAATAAAAGATGCAACCTATGTCCGTGGATTTTTGGGCAGAATGCTGTTTTCCGGTGAAGACGGCATCAAAAAAATGCGGATACTTTCCGGTGGGGAGAAGGTGCGTGTCCTATTATCTAAAATGATGATTCTCGGTTCGAATGTTTTGATCTTAGATGAACCTACCGACCATTTAGATATGGAAGCCATCACCGCCCTTAACAATTCATTGATTAAATTTCCCGGCGTACTCTTGTTCGCATCAAGAGATCATCAGATTACAGAAACAACGGCCAATCGAATCATAGAATTCTTGCCCGATGGCGGCATGATTGACAAAATCACAACCTATGACGAATATCTAGAAAACGATGAGACGGCGCGTAAACGGCACGTATATTCTACTTCCGAACTGCAGGAAGAAGATAATTAAGCATTTTTATTCACTCCAAGTAAATACCCCGCTGCTTGTGGCGTCACCGTTAAACCATAGCCCCACAGATACCCCGCTGCTTGCGGCGGGGAGATTCATTGGTAGCTATTCACAATCAGATCTCCGATTGGGTACTAAGCAGTTCAATCTGCATGTATTCCGCAAAATCAAACTTGTACTTTTTTCGACAATTTTGCGTATCCATATGGGGAAATTTGGCTGAATAGCTACTTTTTTTGTTTAATTGGTCCTTTATAGATCTCTCCTTTTTTGTTTAATTGTTACTTTATCGTTCTCTCTTCTTTTGTTTGATTGGTCAATTTATATATCCTTCACAATACCTTATTGAAAGGTTATTTAAATATTACTAATTTTTTTTTAGAAAACCTAATTTTTTTTTAGTAAAATGCTTGATTTATTTTTTTTCTGTGTTATAATCAGTTTATCAGAAGTTAATGTATGGCGAACAGGCGATTGGATATACGGCTAGATAGCCAACCATATCAAACTATAAAAGTAACTATTCAGTACTCCTGCGAGCAGGTGACAAGATGTACGACTGAATAGCTGCCAATAAAATCTCCCATTTAAAAAAATGATATTTCAACCAATTTTGTTGCACATTTTTTAAATGGGATTTCTATTCTTACAGGGGTCTATAAACCTTATTTTTAACATAAGATTACAGATTCCAAGGTACGCATATAAAAAGCAAATGGAGGTGTAAGTAAATGGCGGAACTGTTACGGATGGAGGGTATTAGTAAGCGATTTGGCGATATGTATGCCAACAAGGACGTATCCTTAACCATACAGGAGGGGGAGGTACACACGCTGCTCGGGGAAAATGGAGCGGGGAAAAGCACTTTGATGAACATTTTAATTGGATTGTATCAGCCCACAAAAGGGCAGATTTTTCTTAGAGGGAAACCTGTTAAGATGGAATCGCCAAAAATGGCAGTTGAAATGGGGATTGGGATGGTGCACCAGCATTTCATGTTGGTAGAAGTCATGACTGTGTTTGAAAACATTATTCTTGGCACATCAAAAGACAAATCGCCTTTCATCAAGAAAGAACAGCTGAAAAAAGAAATTATGGACCTTTCGGCAAAATATGATCTACAGGTTGAGCTTGACAAGGAAATCGCTGCAATTTCCGTAGGTGCGCAACAGAGGGTGGAAATATTAAAAGCACTTTATCGGGGTGCGGATATCCTCATCTTAGATGAGCCAACGGCGGCACTAACGGATCCGGAAGTAGACGGCTTATTTAAAATTATACAAAAGCTCCTAAGTGAACATAAATCAGTTGTATTTATTTCCCACAAAATGAAAGAGGTTCTGCACATCAGTACCCGCATTACTATTTTACGCGCGGGGGAAGCCGTTAAAACGCTTACCATGGCAGATACCAATGAAAAAGAACTCGTCAACCTTATGATTGGGCATGAAATGGTGGATAGCTCCTATAAAAAAGTGGATCGGACAAATGCAGAAGATGTTTTAACCCTTGAAAATGTTTCCTACAACAAACAGTTCAAGCACAATGGCCTAAACAACGTTTCGCTCAAGGTGAAAAAGGGGGAAATCCTTGGCATTGCAGGTGTTGACGGCAATGGGCAGTCACAGCTTGCCATGATTGCAACCGGCGTCCTAAAACCGCACGAGGGCCATGTATTGGTCGATTCAAAATCGATCGCACAATTTAGCCCAAATGGTTTTATTAGTGCACGTGTCTCCCATATTCCGGAAGACAGAAACAAAATGGGGCTGGTCGGATCGATGACTGTTTCTGAAAACCTAGTTATGAAAGACACAAAGGATATTCGCTTTTCCAAAGCAAAAGGCTGGTACCTGAATAAAAAAGCAATTAATGCGTTTGCACTTGACATGCAAAAAAAGAATGACATACGATGTTCGTCTGTTGATCAGCAAAGCAGAAACCTCTCCGGGGGGAATCAGCAGAAAGTTATTTTAGCACGTGAACTATCAGCAAGCCCGGAATTGCTTGTCGCCGTCCATCCAACGCGTGGACTTGATATCGGTGCAACACAATTTGTACATAACACGATGGTAGAAGCAAGGGACAACGGTTGCGGCATTCTTCTTATCAGTGCGAACTTTGATGAAGTTTTAGAGATGTCCGATCGGATTATCGTTATGTTTGAAGGTGAAATCATGGGTGTATTCTCTGGTGAGCATCCTTTGGTAGAACAAATTTCACTTGCAATGACGGGGAAGCGTCAGGTACCGGATGAAAGGGGGGTTTTAACATGAAAAAGAATGATTCTTTGGTAAAAATAGCAGTGCCGCTCGTTTCCATCTTGTGTGCATTTATCATTGGGGGCATCATCATTGCCTGTCTTGGTAAAAATCCATTTGAAGCATATGGAATGTTGTTTTCAGGTTCCTTAGGCTCTTCACAAAAAATAGCGCAGACGCTGACCATGGCATGCCCTTTGATCTTTACGGGCTTAGCGGCGGCTTTTGCCTATAACTGCGGCGTGTTTAACTTAGGCGGCGAGGGACAATTCATTATGGGTTCGGTTATGAGTATCTTTTTTTCCATAAAGTCAGGCATGACTGGTCCTTTCGGCATTCTCATCAGCATCCTCGTAGGCTGCATCGCCGGAGGTATTTGGGGGGCAATCCCCGGCCTGTTAAAAATATGGCGCGGATTAAATGAAATGATTGTCAGCATCATGTTAAACTATGTTGCAACTTTGTTTATGGGCTATGTCTATACGAATCTACTACGTGAAGGAAGCACACCGCAAACAGCCGCAATTGCCGACTCTTTAAAACTTCCTCGGTTTTCAGATGATTTTCGTGTACATATCGGTATTATTGTAGCAATCCTGTTAGCTATTTTTCTTACCTACTTCTTATCGAATACATCAAACGGCTTTAAAATCCGTGCAGTTGGCATGAACCCTACCGCTTCAAAAGTTGTCGGCTTTCCGGTAGCAAAGCTCGTATTGATTTCCTTTATTATGTCCGGCGCGATTGCAGGAATCGGCGGCGCGATCGAATTGCATGGAAAACAATTTCGGCTCATGAGTGGATTTGGTGCAGGTTTTGGGTTTGACGGTGTTGCAATCGCATTGATTGCACAATTAAACCCGGGCGCTTCCGCCATTGTTGCGATTATATTTGCAATCCTTCGAAAAGGTGCCGTTACCTTGCAGTCCGGTATGAAAGTACCAACATCAATTGTTGACATTATTCAAGCCTTGGTTATCATTTTTGCAGTTGCCGGCGTGGCTTTGATTAAGAAACCATTTTTCCAAAAATTGTTGCATCGAAACGAAAAATCACCAAAAACGAAAGGGGCGTTGTCTTAATGAATACTGTAGATTTTATCACACAATTATTTTTGTCAACCGTTCGTATGGCAACGCCTTTACTGTTTGTTGCTATGGCTGAATTATATTCCGAGCGTGCCGGCCTTGTAAATATCGGCCTTGATGGCATCATGTCATTTGGCGCATTGATTGGATTTGTTGTAGGATACTTTACACACAATCCATGGCTTGGCGTTCTGGCCGGTGCCTGTGCCGGAGTCGCTGTTAACATGATTTATGCATATTGCACCATCACCCTTTGTGCCGAACAAATCGTCTATGGTATGGCACTTAACATTTTAGCGCCGGCTTTGGCTTCCTTTATCTATCGAATGACGTTTTCCGATACGTCTTCCCTCATTGAAGGAACCGTTATGCATCCAATTGCGATTCCGGGATTATCAAGCATTCCTATCCTTGGGCCAATCTTTTTTAACCATAGCCTGCTTGTCTACCTAGCTTATCTATTTGTCATATTTACATCCATCTTCTTTAGCAAGACAAAAGCAGGGCTTAACTACAAAGCAGTTGGCGAATTTCCACAAGCCGCCGAAACGTTAGGGATCAACGTTGTTGCCAAGAAATATTTAGCCAGTGCAATCTGTGGCGCACTTGCTGGAATCGGCGGTGCCTACCTAACACTTTGCTATACTAGTTCCTACTCCGAGGGAATCGTTGCAGGCCGTGGATTTATCGCGCTTTCGGCTGTTATCTTTGGACGTTGGATGCCAAGCGGCGTTCTGCTTGCTTGCCTGCTGTTTGGTTTTTGCGATGCCGCACAGATTCGCTTGCAGATTATGAGCCCGCAAACGCCCTACCAATTGCTGCAGATGATTCCTTATGTATTTACCCTACTGGCCTTGATCGTATTCGGCATTAAAAAGAGTGGACCAAGAGCCAATGGCCAGCCGTATTTTAGGGAAAACAGGGCATAACCTATCCTCATTTTTTTGGATAAGCCAGGTTGCCTCTATCATCAAAAGTACAGCCACCTGCAGTGATTGGATGATTGTTCCTTTCCCTTGTGGCCGCAAAGCAATTGAAGGCAATCTTTGAAATGGCTGTAGTCGGATGATTGTTCCTTTCACTATATAGCAGCAAAACAATCGAAGGCAATCTTTGAAACGGCTGTTTCCGTATTGGTACTGTCAGCACAAAACTTGTTCCGGAAGATATGAAAACATAATCGCAAAAACTTGTGGAGCAAATCAAAGCCGGCGAGTTTATGAAATAGTAAAACGATGATTAAGCTTGAAAACAGTTGTGTGCTGTGGTATATAGAACCTTTATCAAGAAAGTTGTAGCTATTTCACTCTACCCTTTGCGTTCATGGGGATTCAAAGTTTTAGGACTGTACCTGTTTTAAGAGGACAGTGCACCCCTTTTCGTTCATGAGGATACGAAATCGTTACAAAAACTTTTACAAACAACACATTCTTAAAAAGGAGAGCATTATGAAAAAGAAAAAATTATTATCACTTGTTGTTGCAGGCCTCTTGTCAATTTCCGTGTTAGCAGGCTGTGGCAGCACAGAACCAACAGAATCCGGTGATTCTGCACCGGCAGCTACAGATGATGGCGCAGCCAGCGATGACGCCGCTAGCGATGATTCCACGAGTGGTGGTGGCGACTATACCGTTGCAATGATTTCCGATACATCCGTATCAGACGGTGGCTGGGGTTCTAGCTGTTATCAGGCTATGCTTGATGCCGCAAAAGAAGCCGGTTGGGAAACTGTCTTTTCAGACGGTGTTGCCGCTTCTGACTATGCAACCGCTATCACAGAATATTGCGAGCAAGGCTGTCAGTTAATTTTCGCACCTGGCAACCAGTATTCAGATGCTGTTGACCAAGTTTCCGAAGATTTCCCGGACACCTATTTCTGTCTGCTCAATGGAACGATTGAAAAAGACAATGTAACATCTGTACTGCCCAATGCAACACAAATCGGCTATATGGCAGGTGCACTTGCAGGCCTTTTAGACAAGACAGGCAATGTTGGCTTTATCGGCGGCGTAGAGCTTGATACAACAAAGGAAAAACTAGAATGCTATACCGCAGCTGCCAAGAAAGTAAACCCGGACATTCAAGTTCAATCCGCTTATGCAGGTTCTTTCGATGATTCTGCAAAGGGAAAAGAAATTGCTTCCTCTATGGTTTCTACTTATGATGTTGACGTATTCTTTGGTGATGCATCTGCCGTTGATAGTGGCGCACGCGAAGCAATCAAAGGGCAAGAAGGACGTTTTGGAGTTGGTCAGCCTGGTGATTTAGGCGGTGCAGACGATGAAGTTATCGCGAACAGTGTTGTTACGGATAATGCAGCTTTAGTTCTTGCTTGCATCAAAGATGTAGAAGCCGGAACTTATGGCAACAAAACAATTGAGGGCGACCTCGAAAACGGCTGTTTAAGCATTGGTACATTCAGCACCAAACTTGTTCCACAAGATATCCAGACACAGTATGAAGAAATTGTAGAACAAATCAAAGCCGGCGAATTTATTAAATAAAGGAAAAAACCCTTCCATGTTTCGTGAAAAGCAATCCCATGGAAGGGTTTTTTTACCTTATTTACGCATAAGAAAAACAGGCCATCGTATTCCCTGCATAGGTCGGATATTTCATTGTAGTGATTATATAAATTTGCACTTAAAAACGGCGAGTGGGATGACCGTTCGGACAATTTAGGCAACTATTTGGATGCACGAAAAAAGGATCATACAAATAGAATCCGGATTATTTTTTATGTATCATTCAAACTTAGAAATGCGCCCAGATTCCCACGTTTCCCTTGGCTTGCACGATGAGAAAACAGTAATTTTGCGTTACAGCAAGTACATATATTTGTAGTTGCAATATTTGTGGGAATAACCCCTGCCTCTTCTAATACGATTTCATTGGCACGCCATAAATCAAGCTGATATTTTTTTAGAACTACATCTTGCTTCACTTTAGTTCCATCTATGCCTTCTGAAACTGCTTTTTCTTCCATCCTCTTTTCCCACAATAGTTCCTCTGCCTTAGATTTAAATTCTTCCAGGAACTGTTCTGCTACTTCCTCTCCTACTTCATAACAATCCCGGCAGATAGAAGGGCCTATCGCGCACATTAGGTCTTCTGCCCTTGTACCGTATGCCTTCCTCATTGCCTCTATCGTAGCACGCCCCATCCTGTTTCGTGTTCCCCGCCACCCCGAATGGCTTAAGCCGATTGCTTTGTTTACCGGATCTAAAAAATAAAGCGGTACACAGTCTGCGTAGAACGTTGCGAGCACAAGCCCCGGTACATTCGTTATTAATCCGTCCACGTCAAAAAAATTTTTTTTCTTAGTAATCCCATGACCGGCATCCGATTCCGTAACCGCACGTATATTTGTTGTATGGGTTTGATCTGCAAATACAAATTTATTATAATCTACATTCATTGCATCGGCAATCCGCCTAAAATTTTCCTTTACTGATTCCGTCTGATCCCCTCTAGTAAAACTTAGATTCATGGAAGCGTATATTCCCTCACTGCATCCTCCCCTACGGGTAGTAAAGCAATGCTTCACGAATCCAGTATCTGAAAAACCCTTATAAATCAACAATGGCACCGACAAGTCTAATCTTACCTTGTACTCTCTTAATGTTAGTATTTCTTCTTGGTTCTTTTTTATAAATTCCATGTCATACCCTCGTTCATCACTACCGCATCGCTCTCTGTGCGTATCCCTTTTGTCAAGCTCTGCTACTACATGAATGCCAATAAACGTTACGATTCACAGCTAGCTGTGAAAGTAGCGTTTATGTACACAAACTGCACAAAGAACGTGCAATTTGGCACATCAAACCCTTGCACTTTTATGCAAAAAACGCACAAAAGTGACTTCGTGGTAATGGGCTGTGAATCGTAGCCAATAAACTATATTTTATTCCCGATAAGGAAATGCATTTTCTATATGGTGTACTTTATCTTTCAAAATTGCCAGCACATCAAAACGGCAGGGCGTATCTTGCGGATAGCCTTTCCGCAGACAATAAAAAGCGGCTGTTTTACATAACCGCTTTTGTTTTTTTATATCTATCACTTCTAGGGGATGCCCGCCCCTCTCGTCGGAGCGGTATTTTACTTCTACAAAAATAAGATATTTCCCTTGTCGCACGATCAGGTCAATTTCTCCAAAAGGGCTATAAAAGTTTTGCTGTACGATTTTATAGCCCTTTTGCCCGAAATAAGCTGCTGCTTGTTTTTCATAATATATCCCTGTTTCCTTACTCGTGTTTTTCATCATGCATTCCTGTTTCCTTACTCGTGTTTCTCAATCATTGGCCTACCTTACTTTTCATTTTGTCCATATCACTCACAAATACCAAAATCTCCGCTACTACTTCATAAAGCTCCGGTGGAATCCTATCTCCGATGTCAAGCTTTGAAAGAGTCGCCGCCAATTTATCATCTTTGTAAAAAGGGATATCTTCCTCTTTTGCCTTTTCAATAATTTTCTCTGCGATGAGCCCCTTTCCTGCCGCAATAATTTTAGGAGCCGTTTCCCCCGCCTCATAAGAAAGGGCAACCGCTGTTTTTGGTTTTTCCACTTTTATACTCATGCCCATTCCTTCCTAACATCTTCCTTGTACGTTTCGCTTTCGTCCATGCTTGGTATATGAAAGGATCGAAACATCTTAAAATCTCTCCTTCTATTTTGCCCTGACGTTCTTCGCTACGCTCCATGCGCTATAGAGTTTTGTATTCTTTCCATCCAATTTCACGTTCTTGTAGGCGCGTACCCTTACATAATAAATCTTGCCCTCTGTCAACTTTGTAATGCTTTTTGATGTCGTTGCCTTCTTGCTGATCGGGACTGACGTTACACCTTTTTTGAAATGCTTGTCTGTAGAATACTGCATCTGGTAACCCGTAGCTTTGGTATCCTTCGTCCATTGCACAGTCAATCTTCCATCTTTTACAGCCGATACGTCCTTTATAGCCTGTTTCTTTGGTTTGACCGTTATGAGAATTTTTTCGCTCTTTGCTTTGGTGGTGCCTGTTTTGGCAATTTTCACCGTTATGATCGTATATCCAGGACCTTTCATCGTTACTTTACCGTTATTTTTGTCTATCGTTGCAACTTTTGTATTAGAACTGGTGTACGTCGGCTTGGTACCACCTGCTGTTAAGGTTGTCTTAACCGTAAATGCTTTGTCTGTAGCGGCCTTTTTGTATGTCTTTGCATAGGTAGTCTTTGTATTGGTATCCGTATCCGAAGATCCATCTGCAATTGAAAAAAAGTTGACCGTATAGGATACTGCCGAAGATATGCCGGAAATACTTACATCAAAGGTATCGCCGTGTGCATAGGTAATATTATTCGGTCTAAAAATGATACAGCCGGTTGCACCATATCCGCTATTGTCTACATTGAAATATCCATCTGTCGTTTTATTTTTGCTAAATGTCCACGTCTTCCCATCCGACTTGCGTTTCAGCGTAACCTTAGCCTTATCAATATCCACCGGTGTTCCAAGCGACACCGTCCATGGATATATGCTTCCGAAATATTCAACCGGCATATTTTGAGCCGGCCATGCCACACCTTGATAGGTAGATGCGCGTCTGGTATCAAGCGCATACATCGCATAATAAGACGTGTACCAATCTAGTTGCCCTGCTACCATGCCAAAACCGGTCTGTGCCATGGCAGGATTCAACACCCATCTGCGATGGCCAACGCGACTGATATTTGACGCATCTCCATCTTCCATCCATCCTTTTACCATCCTTTGGTTTAAAGTATGGTATCCGGGCATGTTTGCTGAACTTGCCGCGTAGGCGATGTTTGAATGGCTTGCACCTTCGTACCCTAATTGATACAATCCATTACTTATACCGGAAGGCTTTGCCGGGGTATGGGATAGGGTATCATTCACATAATTTAGCAGCGCAGCTGCCTGTGCTTGTTTATTATAGTCCGTATTAAGCGTTACATCATCATCAATTCCTGCGATATAGCGCATCTGGTTTAGCATATTCAATGCCGACTTTAAGGAGCCTAAAGTCAGTGTACCCGCACTATATGGTGCGCTTGTCTTCGGTTTCGTACCGTAAGTAGTCGGATCCTCCACTTTTGCTCCATTTGACTTGATATACGCCTTAATCTCCGCCTGCGTATGCGTCTCGACATTGATCCCCGATGCAGCCGCATCCGCTTTCATGGCAAACAGCGGAACTGTCGCCATTACAATTACTGCACTAAGCAACAAGCTCAGAATTTTTGCATAAATACTTCTTGTCCTCATAATAAACTTCCTTTCTCCTCGCTCAATGCGCAAAATGCAACGGTAGCTATAGAACCAATTTGATGATGAGGGTGGTATAGGCAAACAGTTCTAAAGCACGTTCGTTGTGAGTGGTTTTCTTAGCAAATGCATCTGTTTTCCTATGCCTTTACATCAAAAGAATAGGAATACTTGTGTACTTTGCCTCCCGGCTGTTCTTGTTTCATAAAATCATCTACAAAATCTTTGGTTTTGGTTTTGGTTTGGTTTTCTACATTGATTTTGCAAGTATAGCCTTTTGCTTGTAAACGTTTGGCCAATTCGCCACTATGGTCTATAATCAAGCGAACTGCTGATTTGTCATCCATCTTAAAAGTAGCAGTTACATCAGTGCCCCGCATTGTTAGGTAGATATCCGTAGATCCTAAATTGTCCATATCCAAATGCAGAAGTGCAGTCAATTCCCCCTCTTTATCTCTTAAGTTTTTCTTATTTGTATACACATATAAATCGCTATGTGCATTTTGATTTTTCAGTTTTAGAGGAATTTGTACATAGTTGTACATTTGATTGATCTGGTTCATAAAATCCAGATTGCTCCGTACATTTTGTACCGTTTTTGAGAGTACCGAATCGCCTTTTCCGGTATTCTGCAACAAGATATCTAAACTCTCCATCTGCCGGTTAATCCGCTCATACAATTCTTTGATTTTATTTTCTGACGCAAGCTCATCTGGCATTACGAGCCATTGCGTTTCAATTACATGCTTCATCAGCCCCTGGTATTCATCACCGTAAAAAAGTTTTTGTAAAGATGCACTGGAGAACCCTTTGCTCTCCTGCAACGCCTGTTGGATTGCATTTAAAAGTTCTGCGGAGCTTGCCGCTGTATTGAGTTGACCATCCCGAAAAATGACCGGATTCTCTTCCATCCCGGGAAATTCTTTTAACTGTGCCACCAATTCCGCTTGTTGGCTTTTTGTGAGGATATCTGCTACCGAAACTCCCTTTTCCGTGTTTTTCTCCAGCTGCTGTACGTTTAAATCTTCCTGTGCCGCCTGCCCGATACGCTGATTGAAATCCGCATCATTTGTCAGCGGATTGGCAGTTACCTGATTTTGTATCGTTTGACCAATATCTGCCTCTAGCTGTCCTTGATTTTGCATTCCAGTGTCTGCCCCGGCATCCGGCTGTCCTTGGTTTTGCATTCCAGTGCCTACCCCGGCATCCGGCTGTCCTTGGTTTTGCATCGTTTGATCTAGGTTGGTATCGATCTGTGCACTGCCCAAATGCAATCTGGCATCTGCTAATTGTCCAAGCTCACCTGTACCTACACCACCTACCGTTCCAAAAGAATCCGGCAAGATTCCTTGCTGTTGCCTTCCTGCACCCATAGGGCTATCAAATATATTGAAAAGCTGGCGCCAAAACACAAGCATTTCTTGTGGTGTTGCACCGGAGTTTTTCATCACGTTCGGCATTTCATCCATAAAATTACGGAATTGGTCCAGCAGCATATGCTGATTCGCTCTATAGTTTTCAAACTGGCCAATAGAAGCACTGTCCACCTTTAAGTTCAACTTGCTCATCTGTACTAGCGTCGCAACATCGACCTTGCTGTAATTTAAAGATAATTTCAGCATATTGAGCAGGCTGTTTTTATCAATCGGCATCTGCTCTTTCACCATTTCACTCACCATCGCAAGGTTTCTTTCATTTGGCTTTATTCCGGCTGCCTCTAATGCATTGCTAAGGGTGGCATTTTGTGCGCCGTCAACCGAAACGGGACGGATGAGAACCTGCGTTCCATCATTTGATTTTATTTCAAAAAGCATTGGTGCACCGGATTTTAAATTCACACCATTTTCCATTCGTGCGGTAATGCTTTGCCCATTGCTAAGCCCGATTGTGACCTGATCATTTTTAACTGCTGTTATCGTGCCTTCAAATATTTTTCCCGCTGTCAATTCTGACAAAGATGCGGTTAACGTCTGAGGGGTCCCTTTTATGGTGGCCACTGTTTGCCCACCTTGCAAATTGCTGTTTTGATATTGAGAAATTCTTTCTATAAATGGCATGGCTTTCACCTGTCTTCGCTTATTAGAATATAAAAATAGGTAGGAGATATGGCTGGATTTGGTTTTTTAACCCTCCCGTTGTAAACGAAAATCCAGTTGTAAAAATAGGTAGGAATATGACTGGAATTTGGTCTTTTGCAACTTGATTTTAAAAGGAGGTAGTACGAAATCGTTACATGTTTTTCAGAAAACTGGCTCTGTGTATTGGGGATGGTCCATATTTTTTTAACGCATCCATATGCATCTGCGTCCCATATCCTTTATGGGAGGCAAAACCATATTCCGGCATGATTGTATCATACGCTTGCATGAGCCGATCTCTTTCCACTTTTGCCAAGATGCTTGCCGCCCCAATCGAGAGGCTTTTTTCATCGCCTTTGATAATTGGAACTTGCTTGATGGATACCATCGGAATCGTAACTGCATCATTTAGTAATATATCGGGTTTTATCGTCAAATTCTGAATAGCTTGACGCATGGCTTCATAGGTTGCTTGTAAAATATTGATTTCATCGATACGAGCAGGCCCTACCATGCCAATTCCAACGGATATCGCCTGCTCCATAATGATATCATATAATTCTTCCCGCTTTTTTGCACTTAATTTTTTAGAGTCGTTGATGTATAAAATCGTACAATCTTTCGGCAGTATGACTGCACCCGCCACTACCGGCCCTGCTAATGGGCCACGCCCAACTTCATCAATGCCACATATATGTGCATAAGATGCGTAGGTACGTTCATACTGCATGCTCTGCTTTATCCTATCCCTTTCGGCCTCTAATTTGCGAACCCTGCCGGTGGCCTGCGCTATGAGTGCTTTTACGCCACTGCGGGAATCCTGTTCATACTGCGCGATTAAAAAAGGCAGCATGGTATCGTTTGCCGCCTTAACTTCTTCTTTTACTTCTCGAATACTCTTTAACCTACTCAATTCTTTTCACCCTCGTGATCTTTTAAAAACCCCATTTTATTAAAGGGATAAATGCGAAGCCATGCCCGCCCAACAATATCTTTTCGCTTAATATTAGCCACGCTTTGATCCCGACTGTCAGAACTTGCATTCCGGTTGTCGCCTAGTACAAAATATTCATCTTCCGCCAACGTAAATTCTTCTGCCGCAATTCCGGGGTTTTCCATCACTTCTCTACCATAAGACTCCACAAGCTCTTTTCCGTCTATAAAGATTGTGCCCGCATCATCAATGTGTACAGATTCTCCCGGAAGGCCTATCACTCGTTTTATGTAGTACGTTTTTTCCGCATATTGAAACGGAAAAATAATGATATCAAAGCGCTCCGGCGACTTAAAACGATAGGAAATTTTATCTGTAATCAAGTGATCGCCATTGCTTAATGCCGTTTCCATGGAGGAACCTTCTACTTTCGTACGTTGTCCTACAAAATGCAAAACTAAATAAGAGAGTATAAAAATGATAAGAATATATGCCAAAAAACCAAGCAGCTCCCGCAGCACACTTGTCTTCTTATCTGCAGTATTTAAAGTATTCCAATCGTCATACTCGCTATCTAATTTTATTTTTTTATCACCAAGCATACTATCCAACTCCTTTTATTTTCGAGATTGGGGCTGAATCGCTCCTATTTTCCCCCACTTATCCTATTCTATGCTTCTGCATTCGAAAATTCAAGTGTTATTTTGCCCAAACGTCCATTTCTGAATTCATCAATCTATCCTATGCTTCTGCATTCGAAAATTCAAGTGTTATTTTGCCCAAACGTCCATTTCTGAATTCATCAATCAAGAGTGCCGCCGCTTTTGCATAATTTAGCTCATTCCCGCGCTGTATACAGTTTCGATTTCTTGCAATCTGTTCTAATACAACCACCGGCTCGTTCGTTTCTTCTACTTCATAGCGATGCGCCAATGCAGACGGGTAGTAGTTTAGCAGTAATTGAATCAGTTCAATCGCCAGTTCATCAATATTTAAAATTTCATCTTTGATTGACCCAATCAGAGCCAAATACAGTCCAACACGCTGGTCTTCAAACTTTGGCCATAGGATTCCCGGCGTATCCAATAGTTCTACGCTTCTATTTAGCCGAATCCATTGTTTTCCTTTTGTTACACCCGGTTTATTGCCGGTTTTTGTACAGGCTTTTCCTGCAAAGGTATTAATAAATGTTGATTTCCCCACATTGGGAATGCCAACTACCATCGCACGCACCGGCCGGTTTAAAATTCCCCTCCTACGGTTCCGCTCTAGTTTTTCTTGGCAAGCATGTAAAATTTCTTGGCTGATTGCTTTCATACTGCCCTTATTTCGAGAATCTACGGTTACGACAAAATATCCTTTCCCTTTAAAATATTCCGCCCAAGCCCTCGTAGCTTTCTCATCTGCCATATCTGCCTTATTTAATAGAATCAATCTATATTTATTTTTTCCCAATTCATCTATGTCAGGATTACGGCTGCTTAACGGAATTCGTGCATCTATCAATTCAATAATTAGGTCAATTAGTTTTAAGTCTTCCTGCATCTGTCGCTTTGCTTTCGTCATATGCCCGGGATACCATTGAAAATGCATCTGTCACCTCATCTTTTTTCTTTTACAAAAATCCAAATTTATCCCATGGATACAGGCTAAACCAAGCTTTTCCGATAATATGTTCTTTCTTCACATTTCCTATATTAGCAAATCTGCTGTCTTCACTATTGTTGCGGTTGTCGCCCAAAACAAAATATTCATCTTCCCCTACGGTAATTTCTTCTTCTGCCAACATAGCATTGTCAATTGCCACGGCATGCATTTTTTCTTCAAAAGGCTCATCGTTTACATAGATTATGCCATCTTTAATGACAACACGTTCGCCCGGCACTGCAATCACCCGCTTGATATAGTAATGTGATTTGTCATTTCCATTCGGCAAAAAAACAATAATGTCATTTTTTTTCGGAGGCCTTAGTTTATATACAAAACAGTTTACGAAAATCTGCTGCCCATTTTCTAAGGTGTCTGACATAGACTGTCCTACTACCGGAACGCGGTAGGCAATATAAAAAACCAAGACACCAGCTATTGCAATCGTTATTACAATTTCCAATGCCCATATGAATAGTTCCCTCAGAAAGCTTAGATTGACTTTCTTCTTTTTCCGCCCGAAACTCAAGCCTCCTGTACTTGCTTTCCGTGATCTATTGTTCTTTATCTTATATCCTCTCGTTTTACGTTTACCCATGGCCACGGCACCTTTCACATATGATATCTGCACTCCGATTGCATCTTGGCGAAACGAATCTGCCTGTGCCTGTTGTGGAAAGAAGAGGCTGAATCAAAAGCCGATCTGCCCAGAGATTACGACCAAATATAAAAATCAATGTGGCTGGTTTTTATATCCGACATCTCTTTGCGATCCATTCGGCTTTTGAGACACCCTCTTCCTGCTCCTACAACAAGGTATCATGATTATTGCATAATCACGATACCCTCCGGCGGACGCACACTTCGTTTCGCTCGGTGCGATATAAAGTTCGCTTTGCTCACATTATATCATGAAACCTTATGTGTGTAAAAAATTGCGACAAACCATCCTTTATGTTCGCCTAGCAATATTGTTTATAGATGTTATCTTATCAGCTCTTTTACTTTCGCACGTTTCCCTACGCGTCCTCTTAAGTAGTTCAATTTCGCTCTTCTAACTTTACCACGCCTAACTACTTCCACATTTTCAACATTTGGTGAATGCAGTGGCCATGTCTTTTCTACACCAACGCCATTCGAAAATTTTCTTACGGTAAACGTTGCCCGATTGCTTCCGCCTTGCTTTTTTAAAACAATGCCTTCAAAGATCTGAATCCTCTCACGGGTCCCCTCTTTGATTTTACCATATACCCGAACGGTATCTCCTACACGAAATTCCGGTACTTGCGCCTTTAACTGTTCATCTTCAATGCTCTTAATCATTTCATGTGCATTCATATTTATCTGTGACCTCCTAATTTTTAGATGTTCTTACTACATACGTAACAGAGGACCATCACCTTGTCTACAACTATTCTCACGAAAATTAATTCTACCACAAGTTTAGGGAAATTGCAAGTGGTTTTTCTGGGTTAATCATCCATATTGGCGAGCAAATGTTACGATTCACAGCTCATTGCCACGCAGTCGCTTTTGTGCATTTTTTGTATAAAAGTGCAAGGGCTACATGTGCCAAGCCACACGCTCTTTGTGCAGTTTGTGTACAGAAACGTTACTTTCACGGCTGGCCATAAACAGCAACAAGCAAATCCGGTCGGCGCTGTTTTGTGCGTAATATTGATTGTTCCCTGCGCCAAGCTTCTATATTTTTATGATGCCCGGACAGCAGTACCTTAGGCACTTTTTTCCCATTCCATTCTTCTGGCCTACTATATTGGGGATATTCAAGCAGACCGCCTTCTAGCGACTCATGAAAGCCGGATACATCATTGCTTAGCACCCCCGGCACCATGCGGGAAACGGCATCTACCATCACCATCGCCGCAAGTTCGCCTCCAGTCAATACATAGTCCCCGATCGACAGGTAATCCGTCACGATTTCTTCTAATACTCGTTCATCGATTCCCTCATAATGTCCGCACAGAAACATAAGATCTTCTTCTAATGCAAGCGATTTTGCATCCTGCTGGGTAAATAGCGTCCCTTGGGGCGTTAGATAGATGCAACGTATTTTTTTACCGATGCGCCCTATAACGGATTGGTAGGCATCATAAATAGGCTGCGCCTGCATCAACATTCCGGGTCCTCCTCCGTAAGGATAGTCATCTACCTTATGGTGCTTATTGGTAGCGTAGTCGCGGATATTTATGGCTTCTATCTGAAGCGTCCCTTTCTCTACTGCCCGTCCAATGATACTTGTATCTAGTCCGGCCATCACCATTTCAGGAAATAGCGTTAAAATGTAGAACTTCATCCTACCACCCTTTAGCGCAAGCCCCGCATAAGATGCACACGCATGATTCGCCCTTTCATATCAACATTTAAAATACACTCCTTAATCGCAGGCAGCAGCAGTTCTTTTTTATCTTGCCCCGCAACTACATACACGTCATTTGCCCCAGTCAAAAGTACGTCCACAATATCCCCTAATGCCTCTCCTTCGTCGGATACGACTGCCATACCGATTAAGTCCCCGATAAAGTATTCGTCCTCCCCACAAGGCAGGGCCTGCTCTTTTGTAACATAAAGACTTTTCCCTTTGTATCTTTCCACTTCATTTATATCATCAATTCCCTTAAATTTTAAGATTACCTTATTTTTAAAAAACTTTACTTGGGTAATTTCAAGGGTTTGCTGTTCTTTTCCGGTATCCAAGATTACCTGTTTTAATTGCTGAAAGCGTGTAGCATCGTCTGTAGTTGGGAATACTTTTACCTCGCCTTTAATCCCATGCGTACTCGTGATAATACCCACCTGTATGTTCTCATCCATAAGTACTCCTTCGTTCCTCTTACCCTGTTTTGTTTTAAATGAAACACCCAGCCATAAAGCTTTCAAATCGCAAGCTATCTGGACTGGGTGGGCACTCTTTACGAAGCTCCATCTTACAAAACGAAGTATTTCATGCGAAAATCTTATTGCATAATTTCTACAATTACTTTTTGGTTTTCCTTTGTCGCTGCAGCTTTTACTACCGCTCGGATCGCTTTTGCAATGCGCCCCTGCTTTCCAATTACCTTGCCCATATCTGTCTGGGCAACCCGTAGTTCGATTACAATCGCCTTTTCGCTCTGCTTTTGTGTAACTACAACGTCTTCTGGATGTTCTACGAGTCCCTTTGCAATTACTTCCACCAATTCTTTCATAACGTCACCTCACGAACTTATTTTTCGATACCGGCCACTTTGAAAATTTTTCCTACCATTTCTGTCGGCTGAGCACCATTTGCTAACCATTTTTTTGCCAATTCCTCGTTCACATGAAATTCGCTTGGATCTTTGGTTGGATCGTAAGTACCAATTTCTTCGATGCATTTCCCATCTCTTGGAGATCTGGAATCTGCCACAACGATTCTATAGAAAGGAGCTTTCTTTTGTCCCATTCTTTTCAATCTGATTTTTACCATTACATTTCACCTCCTTTGCATGGGCTCTGGCAAGATCGCTTCGAGCCTAGTATCAAGCACATCCTGTTTCATTGTATGAAACGCTTGGATGTTGCCTTTCCATCATTTATCTAAAAAGGTAGTTTAAATCTTCCTTTTTTAGCACTTTTACCGCCCATTAGGCCGGGCATCTGTTTCATCATTTTCTTAGACTGCTCAAATTGTTTTACCAAGCGGTTGACATCGCTGATATCTACACCCGACCCCTTTGCTATCCTTCGCTTTCTGCTCGGGTTTAAAATCGCAGGGTTGCTTCTTTCTTGCGGTGTCATCGAATAGATCATGCCTTCGATCTTTGCCATCTTTTTTTCATCCATAGCCCCTTCAATCTCTGCTAATTGGGAGCCTCCCATACCCGGCATCATACTTAAAACACTTGACAATCCACCCATCTTTTTCATCTGGTTCATCGATTCTAAGTAGTCGTCAAAGCCAAATTCCGCTTTCTTTATTTTCCTTTCCAGTTCCCTTGCCTTGTCATCATCGATTTCGTCTTGTACTTTTTCAATTAGGGTAAGGACATCGCCCATGCCTAGTATTCTTGATGCCATACGGTCCGGGTAAAATTGCTCTAAATCGGATAGCTTTTCCCCCGTACCGACATATAAAATCGGTTTGCCTGTAACCGCACGGATAGAGAGTGCCGCACCGCCCCTTGTATCGCCATCGAATTTTGTCAGTATAACGCCATCGATGCCAATTTTCTCCTGAAACATCGTCGCTGCATTTACCGCATCCTGCCCGGTCATTGCGTCTACAACGAGAATGGCCTGATCTACCTTGACCGCCGCCTTGATTTCTTTTAATTCGTCCATCATTTCTTCATCGATGTGAAGGCGTCCTGCCGTATCTAAAATAACCACATTAAATCCATGTTTCGTTGCATGTTCCACTGCCGCCTTTGCAATATTTACCGGGCTATGCTTGTCGCCCATCGAAAAGACTTCCACACCTTGCTTTTCTCCATTTACCTGCAGCTGCAAAATAGCTGCAGGACGGTAAATATCACAGGCCACAAGAAGCGGCTTTTTGCCTTTTTGCTTTAGCTTGCCTGCTATTTTCGCAGTGGTCGTCGTCTTTCCGGCACCTTGTAGGCCGGCCATCAATAAAACGGTCATCTGGTTCGATGGCTTTAGGGCAATTTCCGTCGTTTCACTGCCCATCAAATTGACCATTTCTTCATTTACAATCTTAATCACCATTTGCCCGGGATTTAAGCCATTCATAACATCCTGCCCAACGGCACGTTCCTGCACGGCTTGTATAAACTGCTTTACGACTTTAAAATTGACATCTGCCTCAAGCAATGCCATTTTTACTTCTTTTAAGGCCACCTTTACATCTGCTTGCGTCAAAAGCCCTTTGCTTTTCAACGCTTTAAATACATTCTGCAATTTTTCAGATAAGCTGTCAAATGCCATTGTTATAACTCCTCTAAGATTTCCTTGGAAATTCGTCTGATTTCTGCCATAACCGCTCCTTCATTTTGATAGATAGCAGGATTGCCTGTAGCGTTTGTATCTCGATTGCTGTCATTGTTCCTATCGGGATGATGATCGCTACAAGCACGATTGTTCCTGTCGGGATTGGTATTCCACTCACCGGCTGCAAGTGCATGAATCCGTTTCATCTTATCTTTTGCTTTTAAAAAACGCTCCAGAAGGTGAAGTTTTTCCTCATAGCCATCTAATCGCTTGTCACAGCGTTTGACCAAATCATGAACCCCTTGGCGGCTGATGCTGCATTCTTCTGCAATTTCACTTAAACTAAAATCATGCAGTACAAAATCTTCGTATACTGCCCTTTGATGTTCGGTCAGCAGCTCCCCGTAAAAATCATAGAGATATGTCTGCCTTACTTTTTTTTCCATCTTTTGCCTATCTATATGTGCAAGCCACGATTCCAGCGTCCCTTCCTTGCATCCATTGGGATATTGAATCATCATTGCATCTGCATTTCCTTTATCTATTATTTAAGAAATATCCGGCGTTGGAATGCTTCGTTTCGGGCTATTTCCTTATAGTTATTTTCAAAATCGCTATCTTTGCTATCATACTATAAACCCAAAATACTGTCAAGTGTTTTTTCTTGACAATCATTTGCAAAAACCATACCAATTTTGCCGTTTGGCGCAAAGGGTAATCGTTAAATTTAAACCGCCGCGCTCATCACTTTGAAATTCAGTTCTGTTCCTGCGCCATCAGCGATGTAATCAACTGCACGATCAGGAGCGATGCCGAAACGACCCGCTGTCTGCACGGCATCGATATTCGCTCCAAGGAATATGAACTCCCAGCCGTATTTTGCCTTCTGATGCTCAATCTGCACTTTGACTTTATCCGCCGAATACTTACGGCCGCTGTTTTCCTCGCCGTCCGTGATTATAACGAACATAACTTTTTCGGCACGGTAGTCGTCGGCAGTATGTCGCTGGGCGTTCCCAATTTTGTGAATTTTCATTGCTGTGTCCTCCAAAAAGTTTTAGTTTCTTGTTATAGCGTCCGCACACGATGGTCGCCCTCCTTGTGAACTGCACTTGTGCTTAGTCCGTCCAATCATGCTGCTGTGCGTGTGCTTTTCATAAAGACAATCAATATCACCGCTGCCGCGAGGGAAAGCGCAGCGCCAAAGATAAATGGCGCAGTAGAGCCAAAGGTGTTCCACAATAACCCGGCAATGACGCTGGCTGGGAGCAGCGCAATACCCGCGGCTGTGGATTGCAGTCCAAGCATGGTTCCTTTGAGATGCTCCGGCGAAATCTCCGCCACAAACGCCCGCTCCACTCCGGCAATCATCGCCGTGTACACGCCATAAATCACAAATGCCACCATCATCACAGGACTGCTCTTTGCAAACGCAAACCCCAAATAGCACACCGCAAAGAGAATATAGCCGGGAACCAGCAGCTTTTTTCTGCCGATTCTGTCCGACAGTCTGCCCAGTGGCATGGACAAAATTGACGCTGTAATATTGTAGATAAAATAGAGCAGAATCACGCTGATATCGTCAAAACCGATGGATTTCGCTTTCAACAGCAGAAATGTATTTGACGAGTTACCCAGTGTGAACAAAAACACTACCAATAAATATAATCTTAATTGCCCGTCGATTGCCTTGATGTTTTTCCAGAATGGCTCCCGTTTTTTGATTTGCTTCGGCACCTTTTTCTGCTTGATGAAAAAGAACATACACAGTCCCAAGGCCGCCGGAATCATAGAAATCCAAAACAAACCCTTGTAGTCGTAAGTCCCTTTGACTCCGCGTAGCAGAAAATACGTAATCAAAATGCCGATGGCCGCCCCGGCCATGTCCAGCATCTTATGCAAACCAAACGCTTTACCCATATGGTTTTTGTCTGCGCTTTCGCTGACCAGCACATCGCGCGGCGCTGTCCGAATGCCCTTGCCCACTCGGTCAATCACCCTCGCCCCTAATATGCCCAACCATGACCCAGCAAAAATCAGAGCCAGTTTATACAGCACCCCTGTGGCGTAGCCCGAAAAGGCGAGCGCCTTTTTCTTTTGAAATCTGTCGCTAACATAGCCGCTGAATACTTTTAGCAGACTGGCGAGGCTCTCGGCGATGCCCTCGATCACACCAATCAGAGCGGGGGTTGCGCCAAAGGCGGATGTAAGATACAAGGGAATTAGCGGATAGACCATCTCGGTACTGAGGTCGGTGAAAAAACTGACCAAGCCGAGAAAAAATATGTTAAGCATAAGAACCTCTTTCCAGTTTCAGTCGTTTTCCACATAGCCACCGATAAATCACGACACCTAAGCAGATTTTCGCCGCCACAACCATGCAGTTGCGGGCGTGGTGCGCGAAAAACACCGTCTTGTCTATGTCCGGAAAGTGAATTTCGCAACCATATTGGATCTATGTCAATACTTTGGACAAAAAAGTCGAAAGGTTCCACATATATTGTTGCATCACCGAGCGTAAGTGAAGCGAAAAAGATAATGTTCTTTACACCTTGGCTGTTTGCCTTTGTAATAAAGTAGCCTGCAGTGGCGGAAACGCCATTCACTTCCGAAATGGTCTCATTACCCTCAATCAGCGTATCGGTTACAGGCATACCCGGTGTGGCGATGATGACCTTTGTTTCACCGATTTTACCTTCGAGGCCCACCTGTCAACTTTTCACCTAGCTTCTACTGCTCATACATGCTTAATATTCTTTTTGCAACCGTCTTTTTTGTCAGTCGAAGATCCATCGCCTGTTTTTCGATATGCTTATGTGCTTGCGGTTCTGTCATTTTTAAATTTTCAATCAAGACGCATTTTGCCCGGTCAACAATACGTATGTCTTCAATTTTTTGCAGGAGCTTCTTGTTTTCTTTCTCCATTTTGGACATTTTATTGTACGATGCCTGTGAAAGCTTTAATGCGCTCCAAAATATGTTTTTGTTGATGGGCTTTGCTACGGTAAACACGCCATAGTCCTCTACTTTTTCTGAAACTTCATCATAAAGCTCTGCCTTTACGACAAGAATCACCTGGCAGATGCTCCCTGCCATAATACTTAGAGCCAATCGATCTCCATACTCGTCAAAAAGGGGAGCATTTATAATACATAAGTCAAAATCACGTTCAATAAAAAGGCGCCTTGCCTCGCCACAATTCATGACAGTTACGATTTCTTCATACGTATGATGCGACAATATTTCCAGAAAAACTGTGATACTTTTTTCCGTACTGGATACAATTAAAACACGATTCATATAGTCCCTTTCGCATTGAACACTTGGTGTCTGTGGTGCTCCCTAAATAACTTCAAAATATCGTTCATGGCAGAAGGTTTCTTTACTTTTTGCCATTTCAAATTCAGAAATTTCTTCTCTTTTTGCATGAATATATTTATCCAGAATTTCATCTCCGACTATTTTCCTCACAAAAACGCTTTCCTCTGCAAGGGCAATCGCATCCTTAAGGCTACCCGGCAATGGTACTAGTTCCTTTTTCACCGTTTCATCTATATGGTATAGATCTAAGTCTACCGGTGGCTGCAGTTCTAATTTTTTTTCAATTCCATCAAGCCCTGCACTTAAGATGATTGCAAACGCAAGATAGGGGTTTAATGCCGCATCCGGCGATCGAAGTTCTATCCGCATATTTTCCCCCATTGCAGCCGGAATCCGAATAAACTGGGAACGGTTCTTGTGCGACCAGGATAAAAAACCCGGTGCTTTAAAGCCACCAAACCTGTCATATGAATTCAGAACAGGATTTAAAAATGCCGTTATCTCTGCCCCTTTTTCCAGGATTCCGGCAATAAAACTATTTGCGGCCATCGAATCCGCAACATTTTCATAGTTAAAAATATTATTCTTGTTTTGAAACAGTGATAGATTAATATGCAGTCCGCTGCCGCTTTTATCTGCAAAGGGCTTGGGCATAAAGGACGCATAAAGGCCATTTGTAGCCGCGATAGACTTTACTGCATATTTAAAGGAAAGGAAATTGTCCGCCGCCTGAAGCACATCGCTGTATCGAAAATCAATTTCATGCTGTCCCGGTCCTTCTTCGTGGTGGGAAGCTTCCGGGTTAATGCCCATTTCTTCTAAGCATAGGCAAATTTCCCTTCTTATATTTTCCCCTTTGTCTAGTGGGGACACATCAAAATATCCGCCATTATCATGCGTATTTTTACTTGAAACCCCATTTTCATCTGTTTTAAAAAGGTAAAACTCACATTCCGTACCGATTTTACAATTAAAACCCATCTGTTCGCTTCTTTTTGCTACTTTCTTTAGAAGATTCCTTGCATCACATATAAATGAAGTCCCATCTGCATTCTTAATATTGCAATAAAAACGAATGACCCGCCCTTGCTGCGGCCTCCATGGAAGGACACTTACCGTTGCCGGATCTGGAAACAAAAGCAGATCTGAATTTGTAATATCCGCAAACCCGGTAATGCTGGACCCATCAAAAGAAATGCCAGTTTCAAATGCCCGCTCTAGTTCTTGGGACATGATAGAAACGTTTTTTTGCTGTCCAACTAAATCGCAAAAGAACAGGCGTACAAATTTAATGTCATTTTCATTCACAAATTCTAAAATTTCTTTTACTGTATTATTCATATCCTATCAACTCCTATCTGCTTTCATCGTTGTTTTCTATTGCATATTCCTATAAGTTCGTCCGAACAGTCCGCCTTCATCGTTGCTTTTTATCGCATATCCCTATAAGTTCGTCCGAACAGTCCGCTTTCATCATTGCTTTCTATCGCATATCCCTATAAATTTGTCCGAACAATCTTCGGTTTGTATCCTTTTTTTTCAAGTGCATCTGTTATCTGCTTTTTGTGCTCTGTCCCAAATGCCTCCATGGTAATGCGAAGTTCTACCGCTACGCTTCGGTTCGTTGTGACAAACTGGTTGTGTTCTAGCTTAATTACATTTCCCTGCTTCTTTGCAATGGTATCGGCTACTTTCGAGAGCTCTCCCGGCTTATCCGGCAAAAGTACGGAAACGGTAAAGATCCGGTCCCTGAAAATCAATCCCTGCTGTACGACGGACGACATTGTAATCACGTCCATATTCCCACCGCTTAGGATCGCGACAATGCGTTTATCGGTTACCTTTAGGTGGCGCAATGCGGCTACGGTAAGCAGCCCGGAATTTTCTACCACCATTTTATGGTTTTCTACCATATCCAAAAATGCCACAATCAGTTCATCGTCTTCCACCGTTATAATTTCATCCACATGTTCTACGATATACGGAAATACCAGTTCACCCGGTGTTTTTACGGCAGTTCCATCCGCTATGGTATTGACTTGATCAAGCGTTACCACTTTCCCTTCCTCTATGGAAGCTTTCATACAGCTTGCATTTGCCGGCTCTACCCCGATGACTTTTATATTGGGGTTTAATAATTTTGCAAGGGTAGAAACCCCGGCCACCAGTCCACCGCCACCGATCGGCACCAAAATATATTCTACGAGGGGCAGTTCCTTTAATATTTCCATTGCGATCGTCCCTTGTCCGGTCGCCACCGCCAAATCGTCAAAAGGATGTATAAACGTATAGTCATGCTCTTTTGCCAGCTCATATGCCCTTTGGCATGCCTCATCGTACACATTGCCAAAAAGGATGACCTTAGCGCCATAAGCCTTTGTCCGGTTGACCTTGATTAAAGGTGTGGTGGTTGGCATTACGATGGTCGCCGGTACGCCAAAGCATTTTGCCGCATAGGCTACCCCTTGGGCATGGTTTCCTGCAGATGCCGTGATAAGCCCCTTTTCTCGCTCTTCCTTCGAAAGGGTACTGATTTTATAATAGGCGCCACGCACTTTATAGGCGCCGGTAAACTGCATATTCTCCGGTTTAAGATATACTTTATTTTGAGTCTGCCCACTTAGATACTCGCTATATACCAGTTTCGTTTCTAAGGTTACTTGCTTTACCGCTTCGCTTGCTTCTTCAAATTTATCCAATGTCAACATGATTATACTCCTATTTTACCAAGTCCATACGCTGTATTTTACTGTCTATCTTCCTCGTTCGCTACGCCAAATAACGCATTTACAAATTGCTGTGAATCAAATTTCTGCAAATCATCAATCGTTTCTCCAACTCCGATATATTTCACCGGGATACCAAGTTCCGACTGGATCGCAACGGCGATGCCACCCTTTGCCGTTCCATCTAGTTTGGTTAAAATAATACCTGTTATTTCTGCCGTTTCCGAAAATTGCCTTGCCTGTGCTAAGGCATTCTGCCCTGTCGTTCCATCTAGCACGACTAACGTTTCCCGAAATACATCTGGATATTCTTTTTCCAAAATCCGATTGATTTTTTTTAATTCTTCCATGAGGTTTTTCTTATTATGCAGCCGTCCTGCCGTATCGCATAATAGTACATCTGCTTTTCTGGCTTTTGCGGCCGCCACTGCATCGTAAATAATGGATGCCGGATCTGCCCCCTCCTGTCCGCCGATAATGTCAACACCGGCACGGTTTGCCCATTCTGTCAATTGTTCCCCTGCCGCCGCACGAAAGGTATCGGCCGCTGCAAGGACTACCTTTTTTCCTTGATCCTTTAATTTGCCTGCAAGTTTGCCAACGGATGTCGTTTTGCCCACGCCATTTACACCAATGACTAAAACAACCGAGCGTGTTTCCTCAAAACGGTAAGCGGTTTCCCCCACATCCATCTGCTCTTTGATACTACGGATCAACAGATTTTTACAATCTGACGGCTCTTTGATTTTGTTCTCTTTTACTTTCTCTTTTAAATTTTTAATAATGGCCGTGGTCGCATTGATCCCGATATCCCCCATGATTAAAATCTCTTCTATTTCTTCATAAAATTCCTCATCAATACTGGAAAATCCACTGAAAATAGAATCAATCCCTGCTACGATGTTGTCCCTCGTCTTCGATAGCCCTTGTACAAGTCGGCTAAAAAACCCTTTTTTTTCTTCACGCATGCTCTGCACTTCCTTAATCGTCTAATTCTTCTTCTATTAAATTTACGGAAACAAGGGTTGACACGCCCTTTTCCTGCATGGTAATCCCATAAAGGCGATCTGCCGCCTCCATCGTTCCACGCCTGTGTGTGATCATAATAAACTGTGTGTGCTTGGTAAGCTTATGCAGATAGCTCGCAAATCTGCCGACATTCGAATCATCTAATGCCGCTTCAATTTCGTCTAGCAGGCAAAAGGGGGAAGGTTTTAAATTTTGAATGGCAAACAGCAATGATATCGCGGTCAAGGCCTTTTCCCCTCCGGATAGCTGCATCATATTCTGAAGTTTTTTGCCCGGCGGCTGTGCAATAATACGAATACCGCATTCTAGGATATCCTCGTCTTCCACTAGTTCCAAGGAACCTTTCCCACCGCCAAAGAGCTCTTTAAATGCCTTGTCAAATTCGCACTGGATGGCATGAAATTTTTCTAAAAACTGCTTCCTCATACCTGTATCTAATTCTTCGATGAGCCCGAGCAATATCTTTTCTGCTGTCACCAAATCATCCTGCTGTTCCTTTAAAAACGTATAGCGTTCAAACAAGCTTTTGTATTCTTCAATCGCATTGACATTGACATCTCCAAGCTTTCGTATTTCATCTTTTATCGCCGCAATCTGCTGCTTCATTTTAGGCAAACTGCCGAGATTATCATTTCCGGCTATTTGGTCATTGCCACTATTTGTATCACTGCCGACCATCTTATCCTGATCAGCTGCATGATCCGGATTGCCGCGAAAGCTGTCCCTTAAGTTTCGTGCATTGTGGTAAGTTAGTTCGTATTCTTCCCACATATAATTATTCTGGTTTTCTTCGCTCTCGTCCAGCTTTTCCTTTTGTGTATCCAAGCGAAATAGTTCCTTGTCCAAGCGGTTGATTTTCTCGGACAAATCTTCCCGCTCTTTGAAAAAGCCTTTGTACTTTACCGACATTTCATCTCGTGTATTTTGCATATCCAAGAGCTTTTTTTCTAAATCAGCCTGCATCGTTTCCAAAGCGCGGATCTGTTCTTTCATCTGTTCAATCCCTTGCCGTTTTGCCTTGGTATCTTCTAAAATTTCTGTTTCTTCTTGCTGCAGTGTCGTTTCCTCATCCACAAGCTTTGCTATTTCTGCACCAATACGGGAAATATTTTCCGCAATAAATTCTTCCTTCTGCCGCGTATTGGCCTCCTCTAAATCTTTACTAGATACTTCATCTTGGACTTCTTTTGCCAGGTCCTTCTTTTTTTCTAAAAGGTTTTGAAGATTCAAGTTTTCTTCTTCTATTACCTTTTGACGTTCCTCGGCTTTTAAAATTTCATTCAATATGCTCTCTTTATGCCCTTTGATTTCTTGCATCTGAGTTTCAATCTCTTTCGTTTCCCGTTGCAAATCTAGGAACTGATTGTCATTTTCCTGCGTTTGCTCGATTGCGCGTTCTGCATTTAATTTTGCCGTATTTTGCACCAGCATTGCATGCTGTACTTTGTCCCGTACCACCTCTAACTCGTCTTTTAGCAATGCCCTTGCCGTATAGATGGCCTCTAGGTGCTGGCGTTTCTTTTGGATTTCCGTATCTAACTGGAATACACTTTTTTTCAAATCTTCAATTTCACGTTTGCGCCCCAGTAGATTACTGCTGTTTTTAAAGGCGCCACCTGTGATCGAGCCGCCCGGGCTAAACAGTTCGCCTTCCAGTGTTACAATACGTAGGGTATGCTGGAATTTTTGAGCCAGCACCATTGCGTTTTCCACGGTATCTACGATATAAGTCTTGCCTAAAAGATGCCGTAGTAAGCCATCGTATTTGGGGTCTGCTTTTACTAATTGGTTTGCCATTTCAATTACGCCCGGCTCCTGCACTGCTTTTTCGTTGATAGAGACCGTTTTCTTTCCAACGCTCGTCAAGGGTAAAAAGGTTGCGCGCCCATATTTATGAGCCTTTAGAAATTCAATCATTGATTTTGCTGTCGTTTCGTCTATGGTGACAATGTTTTGGATGCTAGACCCCAGAGCTGTTTCTATCGCTGTTTCATAACGTTTCTCCACTTTTATTAAATCGGCAGTAACACCTAGGATACCCGGCTGCTTTTCTTTTTGCTCCATCACACGACGAATACTGTTTCCAAATCCATCATAGCGTTCTGCAATATTCCTTAAGGAGTCCAAACGGGATTTTTCTTTATGGTACTTGATTGTTTCCAATTCTAAGGCGTTTTTCGTTTCTTCCTGTTTTGTCTGCCATATCTTTCGTTTATCCTCTAATTCTATTTCTTTTTCACCTAAGTTTTTAATTTCTTCTTCTGCTTGCGTTAGCTCTCTTTCCGATTCTTTCGCCGCCACCTGCAACTGTAGCTTTTCACTGCTCCGCTTAAGGATGATCTGGTTTAACTGCGCCTTTCGTATTGCCGCCTGTTCTAGCATCGTATCATAACGCTGCTGTTGCGCTTTCGTAGACGCTTTTTCATTGAGCAGCTCTATCACTTCATTTTTTCCAGCTTCCATTTCATTGCTATATTGCTTTATTTCTTCTTGTATTTTCTCGGAGCGCACCATCACTTCATCGTGCTGTTGCTTTAGGGCCAGAAGTTGTTCTTTCATGGCATTTCGTTCTTCTTGATAAGCAGATTTTTGTCCCTGGTACACTTCCTTGTCTTTTTCAATCGCCCGTTTTCTACCTTGAAATTGCGCTTGCCTTTGCGCTGCGGCGCTAATCTGCTCATGAAGTATGTTCATCTGGCCTTCCAGTTTCCCTTTTTCTAAACCTGCCGTTCCTGCTTCTTTTCGCAGCTGCTCAATATTCGTCCCTGCTTTTTCAATCTGTGTTTCTGTATCTTCGTATTTTTGCTTCATACGTTCGTAGGATAAATTGGACATTGTCAAGTCCTGCTGCACAATTGCCGTATGTTCCTCGATTATCTTTCGTTCATTTAAAATACGCTCCACTTCCATTAAAAACATACGCACATCATAGATTTTTAACTCTTCTTTTTTCTTTAGGTATCGCTTTGCTTTTTCCGACTGCTGTTCAAGCGGACCCATCTGTTTAAAAAGCTCCGACAAAATATCATTTACACGCAGGAGGTTTTGACGCTCATCCTCTAATTTTTTTAAAGTGGTTGCTTTCCTTCGCTTAAATTTGACAATTCCCACCGTTTCGTCAAACAGTTCCCTGCGCTCCTCCGGTTTGCCGCCTATGATTTTTTCTATCTGCCCCTGTCCAATAATCGAATAGCCTTCTTTGCCGATACCCGTATCGTAAAACAGTTCATTGACGTCCCTTAGGCGACAGATTGTCCCATTCATCAAGTACTCGCTTTCCCCCGAGCGATAGACCCTCCTTGCAATCGTCACTTCACTAAAATCCAAATTTAATTGCCGATCAGCGTTGTCTAAGGTAATTGCCACATAGGCATAGCTTAATGCCTTTCGGGTTTCGGTTCCGGAAAAAATAATATCCTGCATATTGCTGCCACGCAGCTGTTTTGCCCGCTGTTCCCCAAGCACCCAACGAACTGCATCGGCTACATTGCTTTTCCCACTTCCGTTTGGTCCAACAATGCCGGTAATCCCATTATGGAATTCAAATAGGATCTTATTGGCAAACGATTTAAACCCATGAACTTCAATGCTTTTTAAATACATGTTTTCCCCTCCACATCGCTGTGGTGCTTCTTTAGTTCCAACAGTGCGTAATAGGCCGCCTCCTGCTCTGCACTCTTCTTTGTTTTGCCTTCTCCTCGACCTACGGCCTTTTCTCCAATGTGAACCTCTACAACAAATTTCTTGTCATGGTCTGGACCTTCTTCGTTTACAATATGATAATGCAGCTCTTCTTTATAGTTGCCCTGCACTGCTTCTTGCAAGATTGTCTTGCTATCAAAAAAGAGCTGTTTTTTATCAATATCCTCCAGTACAAAATGAAAGATAAACTCTTTTGCATTCGCAAAACCGCCATCTAAATAGATCGCGCCTATGACTGCCTCAAATGCATCAGAGAGCACGGATTTTCGTTCCCGTCCCCCCGTTAAAGCCTCGCCCTTGCCTAAAAGCAAATATTTGCCAAGGTCTAGTTCCTTTGTGCAAAAAGCCAAGGTCTGCTCGCATACAAGGCTTGCACGTAAACGCGTAAGCTCTCCTTCCGGATAAGTTTCATAGTTCTCATATAAGAATTCACTGGAAACAATTTCCAATACGGCGTCGCCTAGAAATTCAAGGCGCTCATTGTTTTCCAACCTGCCCATATGCTGTTCGTTTGCATAGGAACTATGCGTCAATGCCTGTATGAGCAGGCGTTCATTTAAAAATTGATACCCTATCTTTTGCTGAAATTCTTTTGCTTGATGCATATATCTCCCCTGGATAAAACAGTCGAATGGAACACTTGGCCCGGTTTCTCATGCGCTTCGTGGCTGTGGTGCTTTCCTTTGACCATCGTATTTCCTTATTCTCCTACAAGGAAAAGGCTGTCCGAAAAACTTCTTAAAATTGAAATTTCTTGGACACCCTTCCCCATTTAAAAGCCGATTAGCAACTCGTTCATCGTAACTTCCAACCTCTTAATTCAACGCATTTTTAATCTGTTCTACCGCATCCCCTACGGTTATTATTTTTTCTGCATCGTCGTTTGCAATTTCGATATCAAATTCTTCTTCCAACCCCATAATGATCTGGAAGATATCCAGCGAATCTGCGCCAAGATCATCCACAAATGTCGTATCCGTTGTGATTTCCTCCACGTCTACGTTTAATACATCTGCAATAATTTTTTTTAGTTTTTCAAATTCCATTTTTTACGTCCTTCCTTTCCTACTCTTCTTCTATTGAAGAGATTACCATGTTATTTTTGATTTTTTCGTTTATATCCTGCTCTTTAAATGTTACGCATTGTATAATTGCATTCTTTATTTCCTGCGCTTTCGCGCTTCCATGGGTTTTTACGACCAGACCATTTAAACCAAGCAGTGGCGCACCGCCATAAGTAGAGGAATCAAATGTTTTCAAAGTTTCCTTTAATGCCGGTTTTACTAAGAGTGCCCCGATTTTGCTTCGCAGGGTCGACATCATGCCCTGTTTGATTTTGCTAAGCAAGGTGTCCCCAAGCCCCTCATATAATTTTAGGATTACATTTCCTACAAATGCTTCGCAGACGATAACATCTGCATCCCCCCGCGGAATTTCCCTTGCCTCAATGCCGCCGACGAAATGAATGTCCGAACAATTTTTTAACAATGGAAATGTTTCCTTTACGAGCATATTGCCCTTTTCTTCTTCTGCGCCAATATTTACGATTGCAACCTTAGGGTTTTTTATTCCGATTATATTTTCCATATAAATAGAACCCATTTTTGCAAATTGTACAAGGTGGGATGACCTTGCATCTACATTGGCTCCACAGTCAATCAAGAGGGATACGCCATTTTCCGTTGGTATCAAAGGGGCAAGCGGCGGTCGTTCCACGCCTTTGATCCTTCCTACAATGACTTGTCCTCCGACCAATAAAGCTCCTGAACTTCCGGCAGATACAAACGCATCCGCTTCTCCTTTTTTTACCATATTCATTCCAACTACGATAGATGACTGTTTTTTCTTTCTAATTGCCATTACCGGCGGTTCCGCCGTTTCAATTACTTGTGGAGCATGGACAATTGCAACCTGTTCTTTCTTGTAGTCATAATTGGACAGCTCTTCTTTTATCATGCCTTCTTGCCCGACGAGAAATACCTTGATATCTCCTCGCAGTAAAACGGCATCAACGACTCCTTTTACAATCTCTGCCGGAGCATTGTCCCCACCCATTGCGTCAACTGCTACTTTTACTAATTCTTGCATAAATTGCTCCTTCGCTGGCACGATTCAGCCACACCCTTTACTGTCGCGATCATCCTAGCGTTTACGGCGAATCGCAGCCCTTCATCGCTCCGTGGCTATGAATCGTAACTTCTAAATACCTATATCAAAATATACTATAAGTGTAGATGGAAATCAATATAAATATGAAATCTTATGCAAAGCGTTCGGCTAGATCTTCCACAATATCTCGTGAAATGGCTCCTCGTTCCGCTTCTTCCCGCATTATTTTGATAGATTTTCCATGCGAGAGGCCCTCGCGGTAAGGGCGATCCTCTGTCAATGCCTGATAGATATCAAGGCAACCCATCAACCGGGATTCAAAGGAAAGCTTGGAACTATTAAATCCATAGGGGTAACCGGAGCCATCTAATTTTTCATGGTGGTTGGATGCCCATTCGGTTATATCTTCAAAGCCGGGTATGGTTTCAAGTACCTTTCTGGTATAGTAGGTATGCGTTTTAATCACATCAAATTCATTTGGAGTCAGCTTGCCGTCTTTGTCTAATATGGTGTTTGGCATCATTAGTTTACCCGCATCATGCAGGTCTGCGGCAACGGCCATTTGCATGGTCTTAAACGCATCAAATCTATAAAATTGCGACATTGCCTCCGCTTTTTGGCTAAGCCCCTTTGAATGTGTCCCTGTAAAGGGGGACTTTTCATCAATAATACGGCTTAACACCTTCGTTGTAGGGCGTAGCTTTGCAATGTCCAACTCGTACCGGTAGCTTGGGGCATGCTTGCGCAGTTCACTTTCCAAAAACACGGCGTCAAGAGCCAACCAAAAGCTAGGGTGGCTGGCCACATCTAAAAAAGCTTCTGCCATGACAGGGTCAAACCTTAGCCCTTTTTGCGCTTTCACTTCAGCCATGATGTCGTTTTGATCGACATTTCGTTCGTAAAGGGTTTCTACCCTATCGGCTAAAGCGATCACACGTGCCAGCAATGGAATATGCGCGCCTTCTATGCCAAACAGGCCACTACCGTCATATGCCTCGTGGTGATATTTGATCACATCTGTATAATGCGTGATAAATGGAAAAGAAAGAACGTTGTCGTTGCCCCGCACACAGTGTGCAATTCCGGCTTCTAAACTTTGCATGTTCACCTTTATGTTGTTCTTATCCAATACCTGAAATGCCGGATAGGTCATGCCGTTGTCGTGCAGGCAGGCATAGGCATATAGGTCAAACATCGAATCATTGTCTAGTAAAATACCCTCGCCTATGCGCATGGCAATCAGGCAAACCCGCTTGCCATGATACGTAATGTCTTTACGCAAACCCATCTCCAAAAAATCCAGTGCCATCGAAAACGCTGTTACAAATTCATTACGATCGATTTTCATTAAAATACCCCCTGATTGCAATTGTGAATCTTTGTTCCACTGCCCATATGAAATGTCCCATGTCCTAATTCTTGCCAAATTCCGACAGCTGCAATCCTTTATTTCTATCTAGCGTCATGCCGATACTCCAATTATTTATAAATAAAAGCAATGGATTTCCTTTTAAATCCTTAATCTTCTTCATATCCGACGTTCCGTTCAATTTATCCAAATCCAGTCCTTTATTTTCAATCCATCGTATATGTTCATAGGGAAGGTTTTCAAAATTTACATCCACATTATATTCAAATTCCAAGCGATATTTTAAAACATCAAATTGTAGTACTCCGACAACGCCTACGATAATTTCTTCCATTCCGGTATTATACTCTTGAAAAATCTGAATGGCCCCCTCCTGGGCAATCTGGGTGATACCTTTTACAAATTGCTTTCTCTTCATCGTATCAATCTGACGCACCCTTACAAAATGTTCTGGTGCAAAGGTCGGTATTCCTTCAAACGCGAACTGCTCTGTGGAATCGCACAAGGTATCCCCGATCGAAAAAATACCCGGATCGAACACGCCAATAATATCGCCCGCATATGCTGTTTCAATTATTTTGCGCTCCTGTGCCATCATTTGCTGTGGCTGGGAAAGACGTATTTTTTTTCCGCCTTGGATATGTGCGGCTTCCATTCCTGCCTCAAATTTCCCGGAGCAGATACGCATAAATGCAATCCGATCCCGATGGGCCTTGTTCATATTCGCTTGAATCTTGAATACAAAGGCGGAAAATTTGTCATCAAAAGGATCGATTTGCCCTTTGTCTGAAGTCCTAGGAAGAGGTGGTGAAGTCATTTGTAAAAAATGGGCTAAAAATGTTTCCACGCCAAAGTTAGTCAACGCAGAACCGAAAAACACCGGCGTTAATTTTCCTTTTGAGACAAGATCTAGGTCAAATTCAGCACTTGCGCCATCTAGTAGTTCAATTTCTTCTAAGAGCTGCTCTTTGAAACTTAATCCAATTTCTTGTTCTAATTGTTCGGAATCAATCGGCAATTCCCTCTGCCGCCCTTCTTTTGTCCCTTTTAAAGTATCTGTAAAGGTCATGACTTGTTTCGTTTTGCGGTCATAGACCCCCTGAAAGTTCTTGCCGGAACCAATCGGCCAATTTACAGGAAAGGTAGCGATACCCAATTCTTTTTCAATTTCGTCTAATAAGGTAAAGATATCGCCCGCATCCCTGTCCATTTTATTGATAAATGTAAAAATGGGAATGTGGCGCATCACACAAACCTTAAATAATTTTCTTGTCTGGGCCTCTACGCCCTTTGCCGCATCAATCACCATCACTGCAGAATCCGCCGCCATAAGTGTCCGGTAGGTGTCCTCCGAAAAATCCTGATGCCCCGGCGTATCCAAAATATTGATACAATAGCCGTCATAGTTAAACTGCAAAACAGAGGACGTCACGGAGATACCCCTTTGCTTTTCAATATCCATCCAGTCCGATACGGCATGCCGCACATTCGCCTTCCCTTTTACGGAACCGGCAAGATTAATTGCACCGCCATAAAGCAAAAATTTTTCAGTTAACGTTGTCTTCCCTGCATCGGGATGGGATATAATTGCAAACGTCCTGCGTTGTCCTATTTCCTTTTCTAAATCATTCAAGTGTATCGTTCCTCCAAAGTAGATATATTTACATTGATGTATATTGTTGCATTTATGTGTATTATAGCAATTATTTTCCATCCAGTCATTACTATTTTAAAAAAAGATTGTAGCTTGGCAGTATCTTTTACCGAACGCATTCTCCCTTATCACAAAAGGTACCTCTGCAAATCCCTTTTTTACAAGGAACTACAGAGGTATCACATGATACTGGCTAAAACATCAACATTCAATAAAACGCAGCTATTTTATCTTGGCCGTTTTTACCGCTGGACTCCAGGCAGAATAAATCGGGCCAACTGTTTGTGTAGTCTTATAGGCACGTATCCTTACATAGTAGGACTTGTTTTTTGTAAGCTTCTTAATGGTTGTTGATTGGGTGCTATTCTTCTTGATTGGTACTGTCTGTGCGTTGTTAAACTTGCTATTATCAGAATACTGAATCTGGTATCCGCTCGCTTTACTATCTTTCTTCCACGTTACCGTCAGTTTCTTGCCATCAGCCGGCTTTGTATTGGCGATCGACAGCTTCTTTGGAGCGATCGTAATGCTTACGTTCACACTCTTTTCACTGTAGGTAGCAGTAGATCCCGCCTTTACTGTGATTGTGGCATATCCAGGACCTTTTATGGTTACCTTGCCCTGACTTACCGTTACAACGCTTTTATCAGAACTGGTGTAGGACAACTTGCCATTGCCTGTCTTTAATTTTATGCCAAGGTTAAAGGAGCTGTTTGCCTTATATTCCTTGCTGTATGATTTCGTGTATGTAATGTTTTGCTCGCCACGCGCTTTAAATGAAAATTTATTTGCAACTGCGTACTTTTGGGCAGCCGAGTTATTCACTCCAGAGATGACCAGGTTCTTGTAGCCGGAAAATGCACCTGCACCTATCTTTTTCACACTGTTTGGTATCGTTATACTTTTTAGGCTGATACAGCCCTTAAATGCATTTTTCCCTATTTTTTTCACACTGACCGGAATTTTTACATCTTTTAGTTTGGTGCAGCCAACAAATGTGTTTTCCTCTATACTTGCCACACGCTCAGGTATCTCAATGCTTTTTAGGCTAGTACATTTTTGAAATGCGTATTTTCCTATTTTTGTCACACTGTTTGGTATCTTTATCGTCTTTAGATCTGTGCAGCCAGAAAATGCAGAATCACCTATACTTTTGACACTGCTTGGTATCGTTATACTGGTTATATCTGTACACTTTAAAAATGCACTATTCCCTATCTTTGTAACACCGCTTGGTATCACAACTTTTGTGTCTTCTCCATCGTAGCTTTTCAGGACACCCTTTGAAATCGTAAAACCATCATCTTCATCTTCGTCGTCTTCATCTTCGTCGTCTTCATCTTCGTCGTCTTCATCTTCATCATCTTCGTCTTCGTCGTCTTCATCATCGTCTTCATCATCTTCGTCGTCTTCATCATCTTCATCATCATCATCTTCGTCGTCTGCCCCTAGCCTTGGAAGGTCCACATATTCCGTATCTACATCTTCCGCCTCTCCTTCACTTCCCTGTGCGTTTACATAGACAGTCGTTGTGCCCAATGCTACAACAATACCTAAAGCAACTACAACTGCACGATTCCATAGTTTTTTACTTGTCATCTTTCGTACCTCCTCGTTTATTTTGGCTGTTCTCATTCCTGACTGACTGCTCAGCATTGCATACCTTATCGATCTCTTGACTCCTTTTTACTATGTGTGTAGAAGATGTGTTTATCACCGATGTTTTTCACAATATTGCAAGCTCCTATCCCTACACGTTATGTGTGTAGAAGATGTGTTTATCACCGATGTTCTGCGCCCTTACGTTGCAAGCGTACATATCAATTTTTTCACCCTTATTTTATCACACATTCCTTTGCCTGTCACTACAAATCTTATTTTCAAAGCAATTCTAATTCAAATATGATAATGTCCCACCTATGTGGTTTTGACATTTTAGCAAGCACCTCTGCCATGCCCATTGAATCAGGGAATACCAAAGATGCTCATCCTATCGGCTTCCAAAACATCGGCAATGAAATATCATCAAGATTCTTTAAACGAAACTTTTTATTTCGCCGCCGAATTCTCATGCATGACTGAAATCGGCGTAATCACAATACTTTCAGCTTCCATGTTCGTTTTACGTTTTACGATGTCCTCTACCTGTGCCCGCTTTGCATCTGTCACGTCACCCATATTTAGGACGACATCTGCTGTTTCTTTCGTAATGCTTACGACTACATCCGTAAACCCTTTTGCCTCTAAAAGCATTTCTGCCGCCAGTTCGCGTTCTGAAACATCGGTTATGTAAATCATAGAATTAATCGCGTCCTGCTTCTGCCCATCGCTAATATTGGCATTATTAATCAGTTCCAACAATGTTTCTTTGTTTTTGGAACGCACCTGTTCCCTTGTTAGTTTTACCTCTGCCGCATAATTTAAATTATCGACGGTAGAGCTTGTTAAAACTGCCTCGCCCGGATTTTCTATCTCTTCTGCTGTAGATGGTTCTAAGGAAGGATCTGCGGATGCCGTTAGATCCATGGCACCATTTTCCCCTTCTGCAGATGCCGTCAAATCTGCCACCTCGCCATTATCTTCCGTATCCGTAAAAGCATCTCCTGCCGCATACAGCTCTTCATCGGAAATCTCATATGTATCTTCACTTAAATCTACACTGGCTTCTTTTGCAGCAGATTTATCATTGATTTTTGTCCCGGTGTATTGTAAATAACCGGCTACTGCAATCATGAGAGCCAAAGCGGTAATAATAATCTGATTCTTTTTAAAAATTTTTTTCAAACCCTATACCCTCCTTCTTGTTATGAATAAAGTATTTGCACATTCCATAATGTACGTTCCTGCCGCCATTTGTGTACAACAAGATTACTTTTGCGCCAGCCACGAATACGAACATTTGCTCTGCAAACCTTTAGTTCATTTTCATCTTAACTACCTTAATTTTATGTGCTTCTATTGGAAATAATGCTAAAATTGCATCGGAAATATTTTTTATTACAATCGCGTCTCCACCACCTTCTGCCACCACAAATACCCCCTCTACTACCGGGTTTAATTCCTTCGCCACAAAAGGGGTAGAACCGCTTGTATTTTCCTGTATATATACCGTATCCTCCTTAGACCCCATTTCATGCAGATTTCGTTTTGCTCCGCCACCATCTTCCTCCGCTGTATTATTTTCAGACTTTTCCATGTCTTTTTCCACGATAGACTCTCCCGTGTCCTTTAGCGTAATCATGACTTCTGCCCGTCCGACCCCTTCCATCGAAGAAAGTGCCTCCTTTAACTTTTCTTCCAAATCCGACTGGTAATCTTCTCTTTTGGTTTGATAGTATGCACTGGTATCAATACCCGTTTCAGCTGTTTTAGACGGTTCCTCTTTTGTCCCACGCTGATCATTTACCGGGATTGCAACAACAAGCAATAAAATACCCGCCAAAAAAGCAATGAACAGATGACTTTTATTTATCTTTTTTAATATCGTAAAATCGAATGGGGTTTTTGGTTTCACGCCTATTCCTCCTGTACTGCAATCTGAATCTGCTCCTCGCTGATATGATAAAAAGTTGTGAGCTTTTCTTTTAACTTGGCTACCTGCGGATAATCAAAGCTATTATCCGAAAGAACTATTTTTTGCATGTAGATCCCTCCTTTCGGCGTCAAATGCACAGACATTGCTACTTGTTTTATTGTATAGTCTTCTTTTAATGTGACCTGTATTTGGTTTACATAAATTTCATTTTCTTCTGCCATCAATGAAATGTCTTCACCGATTGCCGCCTCGTATTGTAAAAGATATGCTTCTTGATGTATCGCTTCTATTTTTTCAATATCAAGCTGCATATTATCCATTTCCTGCCAAAAATTTTCATAGGAAATCTTTTCCTCCAAATAGTCTTTCTTATAAATGATGTTTAAAATCGGCGTGAGCAGCATAACCACCAAAATCATTCCACAAAAAAACCGAACGTATTTTTGGTAGCTGTCTTTTGGCAGCATATGCAAAACTGCTGTTATAAATATATAAAAATATACAATATTTTTTACCCAAGCATAAATGATACCCATACCAATTCCAATCCGCACATCACTGCATGTGCCCATCTTGCATTCCAATCTGCATCATTTTACCGATTCCATGTCGTCGCTACGCTCACAAGTGTAATCGTAACCAAAAACATGACGCTACCGGTTCCATGTCGTCGCCGCGCTCACAAGTGCAATCGTGACCAAAAACATGACGCCGGCAGTAACCATCACTTTGTTGATCAGCCTCGCGCCCTCCCCTACACCGTTGATACATCCAGCTATGCGTTTATCTGCAACCGGCTGTATCGCAGCCGCGACCAGCTTATAAAGCACGGTCATAACTGCAATTTTAATCATTGGGCCTACGCAGAGCAAAAGCAGAACGAGGATCCCGGCAACCCCAACCCCATTTTTAATGATAATGCCGGAACCTACCATGATTTCCGATACTGCATGAATCGAGGTGCCGACCCCCGGCAGCATACTGGCCGTCTTTGCAAATAAAGTTGTGCGGAAACTATCTATCACCGGAGAAAGCAGGCCTTGCACCACATTGATGCCCACTACCAATGTAAATAGAAACTTTAGCAGCCATTCCACGCCAATTTTTAGCAACTCTGTCAAACGTGAAATCAACTCCTCGCTTGTAAGATGGTTCATCAATTCCAGCATGACATAAATATGGATTGCCGGTACCGCAATATAAATTAAAACCCATTCAATAAGATAGATGATAAACAGCGTCAACTGGTAAAATCCAATCGTTGTCACGCTCCCACTTGAAAATATCATTGTCATGCAAAATGCCGGCATGAGGGCACGCATAAAGTCAAGGATTAGCGTAAGAGAATCCGACAGTATGCCATTTAATATCAAGAAAGACTGCATGAGCAACGCCAATAAAATCATATATACCATATAAAAGCTAATATCCGAAACCGCCACATTTTCAAATACGTTTGCAAAATTATTGAGAATGGCAAAGGCAATCGCAATCAGTATAATTTGCAGCATATAATTTTTACACTGGGAAACTTCCTCAAAAATAATATCTCTGATAGAGCGAAACAGCCATTTTTTATCTATTTCTTCTCCGGCGATCATGCTCTTTGCCAGTGCCCTAAAATCAATATCCAAAACTGGAGCCACATCTTCTAGGAAAACATCAAGCTCGTCAAAATCCACTTCATCCAACTGTGTAATATCAAGCAAATCCATATCCTTTGATCCCTTTGATTTATTTGATTCATTGGATTTAGTTAGTTTATTAAATTCATTTCGTTTATTGAGCCCACTTCGTTTATTGAGCCCATCTAGTTTATTAAATTCATTTCGTTTATTGGCCTGTACGTTTATTTGACTCCCCAAGATGTACAGTAGTGTAAGCAGGGAGAAAACGACTCTCCATCTTTTTCTTTTCACATCAGTTCCCATCTGCATATTGCGGCACGCGTTCAGTTTAAAAATTCTCCTATGGTTTCCAGCAGCGCAAGCAATACCGGCATACTAATGGCCAGTATGGACAATTTCCCAAACATTTCTATTTGGCTTGCCACAGCCTGATAGCCCGCATCTTTGCATAGGTTCGCCGAAAATTCCGCCACATAGGTAATCCCTATCATTTTCATTAAAATTGCCACGTATTTTGTATTCAAATTTGTAAATTCTTGGATTCTTTCTATCGCCTCTAAAACAATCTCCAATTTAGAAATCAAGAAAAAAAAGATGCAAAGGCATGCCCCCATTGTTACGAATAATTCATATTCTGCCTTTTGTGATTTCAGCAAAACCGCAAGCAATGTCCCTGCAATCCCTATCATTGCTATTTTTAAAATATCCATATCCACCGTCCCAACCTTTTAAAATAAATCAATACATGAATCGTTCATGTATTGTAGCTATTCCGTGTGTCCTATCAAGCTTCGTGGCTGTAGTGTATTCGAAATAGGATTTATCTGTTATCCGGATCTGCCTTTTTCTATTTATTTTATAATGCAAACAAGTTTTTTATTGTTTCAAATAAATCATAAATATAGGGAACAATCCAAAACAATACAATTATAAGTCCTGCCAAGCTTGTTAAAAATGCATGTTCTTCTCTTCCACTGTGTTTTAGCACTTGACTAAGGACCGTTACCAGAATACCCACTGCGGCTATTTTAAAAATTAAATTAATACTCATATACCCTCCATCAGAATAAAAATCCTGAATCATCCATATGGTTGATTGCCGCTATAGCAGCATAATGATGAAAAATAGTCCGCACATCACACTCAAATACTGGTAAACTTTTTGTTTTGCGGCAAGTTCATTCTGTGCCTGTACAATTTTTACTTCCACTTGCTGTATGTAAACCTCAATATTTTTAAGCTGCATCGAAGCATCCAGATAGCCAAAGTTATTCCCTGCATTTTGTAAAATTGCCACTTCTTCATCCGATAAAAGAAAATTTCTACTTTGCAGATCTATGACTTCTTTCCATATTTGATGCAAGGGCTTTCCTACTTCCCCGTGTTCCATCTGGTACCTTACCGCTGTCAGCATCGTTTTATAAGGCTCTTTTCCTTGTGCTATCATATGTAAAAAAGCTTCTCCCAGCGGTGTTCTTGTATATGAAATTTCCCCGGCAAGCATGAGCAGCATTTCTTTCATTCCAATCAGTTGACCTACATGGTCACTTAAGCGTACACGCAACATATATCCATAGAGGAGGGACGCTCCCAATATCAAACATGCCCCTACTAGTTTCAACATAACCGCTCCTTTCTATCGTTCTAGATGGCATAAGCTGAAAGAATCCCATCCTAATTTTCTTTCATAATCGCTCCATCTTTTCATTATATACCTCAAAACTTCGTTTTCCATTTTTATTTCGTTTCAAAAAAATATACCGCTCAAAGAAGCCCTGCTCCACCCATTTTTTCAAATGAGGTTTTTCTTTTAGCTCTGCCATATTTTCTCCATGGATCGTCCCTAAAATATGGCAGCCACAGTGCAATGCCTGTTCTACCGCCTCATAATCTGCCTGTCCTCCTAATTCGTCTACACCAATAATTTCCGGCGACATGGAACGTAGCAACATCAACATTCCTTCTGATTTAGGGCAGCAATCCATGACATCCGTCCTTAACCCTAGGTCATTTTGAGGGACGCCTAGAAAGCAGGCTGCAAGTTCACTCCGCTCATCTACAATTCCAATCTTTTTGCCACTATAGCCGGATAACGTTTCCTTTTCTCCACAAAATTGATCTGTCTGCTGCAGATATTGCTTCTCCCCTATGGCTTCTCCGTTCGATAAGATACGGATACAATCCCGAAGCATGGTGGTCTTTCCGATGCCCGGCGGCGATATGAGCAAGGTATTATAGATGGATTGTCCATTTCTTATGTATGGAATCAATAAAGATGCACATCCTTTTTTTTCTCCAGCAATGCGGATATTTAAAAAGGATATCTGGCGAATGGTTTTCACGATCCCATTTTCACAAGTTGCTTTCCCTGCAATTCCGACTCGATGCCCCCCTTGAATTGTTAGAAAACCCCTCTTGATTTCCTCTTCAAATGCATAGAATGAATACTGGCTCATCAATACAAGAATTGCATCAATATCACTTTTTTTGATTCTATAGGCTCCTTCTTGTGCTTTCTGCAGGTATTGGCCCTGTTCATTCCAAAACAGCTCCTGCCTGCCATTAAATACAAGTAAAGGCTGTTCAATCCGAATCCTCAACTCTTCCGGCCGCTCCTTCTGTTTAAAGCATGCAATGCAAAAAGACCTTAAATAAGCAGGAAATATCTTTAAAATCTCTTCCATAACCTGAAACATTCCTTTCACTGTGACAACATTTCCCTTTCGACTTGTCCCCTCTTTCTATCTGCCTATACCATATATATGAGGGAGAATAAAAAATATTCTAAGAAAACAAAAAATATCCCAAGAAAAATAGAAAGCCTTTCTTTTTAGCCGCTTTCCTATCATCCAAAAAGGGATATTGCCATAGTTGGCTTCCTTGAATGAAAAGACATACTTCATTTGGGATTCCTCTTTGTGGTTTTGGGTATAAAAAATAGCCATCCGGCATACTGCCAAACAGCTATGTATTTTCGTATATTTACAACAAATTCTCGCTTATTGTAGAGCACTGGCTATAGGAATTTTTTTGCTTCCCCATAACTTAATTGAAATTTTTCCTGTATCTTTTGTAGGATGATTTCGTCATCAATATTTACTTCCCGAAAAGATTCTACCATCCCTTTTAAACTGTACCCCTTGTCAAGGACAATTTAAGAAAAAGGGATTCTTTGTTCGTGTTAGATATTGTTATATTTAATTGATATGCTCTGGCTGCTTTATTCCTGTTAGCGGATATTTCCCAGTTGTGATATATTGGTAATATTCATCTGGTGACAACTTGGATAGTTGCCACTGATACCGTTCTCTATTATAGTAATCCATCCAGTCATCTATGACCGCCTTTACTTGCACATATGTTTCACATCTGCTTAGGTCTATTTCATCCTTCATATGACCATAGAAGCTCTCTTGGGGCGCATTGTCCCAGCAATTTCCTCTCCGGGACATGGACTGCCTTAAGTTCTTATCCTTCACTATATTATTTCTGCGGTATAAAGTATGTTGCTTTTGATTCATGCCGGATATTTTCTGATTTCCAAGAACAATCTTTCCACTATCCGGTTTATCTAATGCCCCCAACAGATTCATCAAAGTCATTTTCCCTCCATATACCGTCAAGTGTTTTTCCTCCTGCATAATCACCTTAGGAGTTCTCATATCTTATATCAACTGACTATCATAGTTCCTTTTGGTTTAGATGCTTTCCTTTTTGATGAAAACATTTAAAATCCTCCATAATGTCTTCGTATTAGAAAACAAATCTAATGCCATTTTTGCGGTGAAAGAGTAAAAGCATTCGATCCTGCTTTATTTTTAAACCTTTGCATGAATCGTTTCTTTCACTTGCTTTCTAGCCATCATTTTTCTCCCTAAAATAAATGTATGTACTTTATGATGTTTCTCTATTACTGGCTTGATTATCTCATAAAACAACAAATAATACTATCATTTCTCCTTTGCTCTTGTTCACAAAATCAGCTTATTCGGGATTCGATGATATTGGAGTTCTTTTCTTTCGGTCAATTCGTTCTACAATTTGCCTTCGCTTCACCTTTTAAATAGGGCTTTCTTATCGTAGAAAATGGATATTGCCTACATTAAAGGCAATATCCATTTTCTATGATTCTTTTTGGATCGTCAATCTTTTCATTTTCTTCTCTTAATCACTTTCAGCCTTGTAAATTCTTCCCGCTCTTTCTCTTCTAATGCACTTTGAATGTCTTTGTAAAGCGTTTGGAAGTTTGGTATTGTTATATTTTGCAAAGCATTGGCGCGTTTCTGCGTTTTTTTAATATTGTATGCCAGACGGTAGGCCGAATTCTCAATCTGGGCAAGCTGAATCGTCAAATCTTTTACCTTTTGAAATTTTTGACATGCTTCATCCAGTGACATTTTCGTACCATAAAAGGAATAGGAGGGCTTTAACTGTGTCTTTTCATATTCCACATGTGGTATTTCTGTTCCCATTACACTACGGCGTTTAATCGTGATGGTATCCTCTACCGGCACTGTACTAGCAAGCGCCGCTATTTCATGGATACCCATCTGGATATTGGCTTTCTGTAAAGCCCGATAGGCACTTGTAAATGTCGTATCAATCTCTGCCTGAATATCCGTTGCCGTCGCAATCAACTCCATCAGTTCCCGAATCAGTATATTTCGCTTTTTATCCATCAAGTCAAATCCCTGATTGGAAAGCGCCAAGGATTTTTTTGCCAGTATTAAGTTTCCCTTTGTTGGAAATGCATTTTGATTCATCTTGATACCACCACATTTCTACACATTATTTCGACTGTAAACTTCATATCTATATTTTTTCTATTGCCTAAGCTATGTGAAATTTCGTATTTACATCTCATTCTATTGCCTAACCTATGTGAAACTTCGTATTTACATCTCATTCTATTGCCTAACCTATGTGAAACTTCTTTATTTAAAATACTTTGCCAATATCTTCGTATCTATACGGTCTAATTCTTCCCTCGGTAAAATACGAAGCAGTTTCCAGCCGATGTTTAAGGTCTGTTCTATCGTCCTGCTTTCTGTTGCTTCCTGCCCTACAAATTTTTGTTCAAAAGCTGTTCCAAACCGTAGGTATTTCTTATCTGCTTCCGATAATTCGTCCTCACCAATAACACTGGCTAAATCCCTTGCCTCTCCTACCTTTGCATAAGAGGCAAAAAGCTGATTTGCCAAATCCTGATGATCCTCCCTTGTATATTTTGCCCCAATTCCATCTTTCATCAAACGGGATAGGGAAGGCAATACATTAATTGGTGGATAGATTGTTTTCTGATGCAGGGAACGTTCCAATACAATCTGCCCCTCTGTAATATATCCTGTCAAGTCAGGGATCGGATGGGTGATGTCATCATTTGGCATGGAAAGGATTGGAATCTGCGTAACGGAACCATTCACCCCTTTTAACACACCGGCACGCTCGTATAAAGCGGCCAATTCACTATATAAATAGCCCGGGTATCCCTTTCTACTTGGGATTTCACCCTTTAAAGAAGACACTTCACGCATCGCTTCTGCAAATGATGTCATATCGGTTAAGATAACGAGGACATGCATATTTTTTTCAAATGCAAGATATTCCGCCGCTGTCAGCGCTACTTTTGGTGTGATTAAGCGCTCCACTACAGGATCGTTTGACAGGTTTAAAAACATGGTTACATGGGAACTTGCACCACTTTCTTCAAATGTGCGGCGGAAAAATTCTGCCACATCATATTTTACGCCCATCGCCGCAAATACAACGCAAAATTCTTCATCCGACCCCTCGCCTAGCGAAGCCTGCTCTACAATCTGCGCCGCCAGCCGATCATGTGGCAGTCCATTGCCTGAGAAAATTGGCAGCTTCTGTCCACGAATCAAGGTAGTCAAAGCATCGATTGCCGAAATCCCTGTTTGTATATAGTTTCTTGGATATTCGCGCGAACAAGGGTTTAACGGCTGGCCATTCACATCGCGGGAAACCTCAGGCGTGATATGCCCAAGCCCATCGATTGGTTCCCCCAAACCATTAAAGGTTCTGCCTAATATATCTGCGGAAAGCGCTATTTGCATTGGACGTCCGGTAAGCCGTGTATGGGTATTGTTTAGAGACATTTCATCAGTACTTTCAAATACCTGTATGATTGCCTTATCATCATCTATTCCGATGATACGCCCTAATTTTGTGTCCTTTCCGTCTACTATAAGTTCCACCATTTCTTCTGAAAAAGCACCCTGCACCCCTTCTAAAACAATGAGGGGCCCGTTTATCTCACTTAATCCTAAATATTCAATTGCCATTAGACTTTAGACTCCCATCTATCCGCTTTTGTGGATATTTCTTCTATAAATTGGTATTTACCAGTCTGTTATAAAAATCGTCGATCATCTGTTTGTACTCGTCAAATTTATATAGTTCTTTATTTGCCACATCGTATTTAATGGCAATTATTTTTTCAAATATTGTATCCTCCCGCAACAGTGCCATCGGCATATTCAGTTCTATCAAGGCATTGCACCGGTTATAAAGGTATAATATAACTTCCATCATTTTTAGCTGCTTCGCCATTGGAACAAAAGTATCCTCATCATGAAACGCATTCTGCTGTAAAAAACCTAAGCGGATCACACGTGCAATCTCCATCGTTAGTTTCTGATCGTCCGGCAGGACATCGCTTCCGATCAGCTTTACAATCTCATTTAACTGGCTTTCCGTTGTTAATATACTCAAGATTTGATTTCTGCTATAGACAAAAAATGAGCCAACATTATCTGCATACCACGCTTCAAGGTCACCTAGATATTCCGTATAGCTTGTCAGCCAGTTAATGGCCGGATAATGTCTCGCATAGGCCAAAGATTTGTCAAGTGCAAGGAAACAGCGTACGAAACGCTTTGTATTTTGGGTAACTGGTTCTGAAAAGTCGCCGCCTTGAGGCGATACGGCACCGATAATCGTAATGCTTCCATCCTGTCCGTTTAAATTTTGCACATAGCCTGCACGTTCATAAAAAGCAGACAGCCTAGAAGCTAAGTATGCAGGAAAACCTTCTTCTGCGGGCATTTCCTCTAGCCTGCCAGAGAGCTCGCGCAACGCCTCCGCCCATCTTGAAGTAGAATCCGCCATGATTGCCACATGGTAGCCCATATCCCGATAGTATTCGGCAAGTGTGATTCCAGTATAAATACTCGCCTCCCTAGCCGCTACCGGCATATTCGACGTATTCGCGATTAAGGCGGTACGGTCCATAAGCAGATTCCCTGTTTTAGGGTCTGTCAATTCTGAAAATTCATCTAATACATTTGTCATTTCGTTCCCACGCTCGCCACAGCCGATATAAATAATGATATCCGCATCACACCATTTTGCTATCTGGTGCTGGGTCATGGTCTTTCCTGTTCCAAATCCGCCCGGAATCGCTGCCGTGCCACCTTTTGCGATTGGAAACAGGGTATCTAGAATCCGCTGTCCGGTAACGAGTGGCCGTTCTGCCGGATATCGTTTTATGATTGGCCGCGGAATCCTGATCGGCCATTGCTGCACCATCGTAAGTGGTATGGTCTTTTCACCGCCCCCTATGTCATCGTCGTCTAAAAGGAGCAGTTCAACCAAGGTATCCCCTATGGTATACTTGCCATCCTCCACTACGCTGACTACTGTTCCGCTGATATTAGGCGGTACCATTACTTTATGGAGAATTGCATGTGTTTCTGGAACCTCTGCAATGATAAATCCACCGGAAACTTCATCGCCTACCTTTGCAACAATCTTCGTATCCCATAATTTTTCCCTGTCAAGCAAATCCACCGAAACGCCTCTGGGGATAAATGCACCGCTTTTTTCGGCAATAAGCTGTAGTGGGCGTTCAATCCCATCAAAAATATTATGGATAATGCCGGGGGCAAGCGTCACGCTGATTGCCTGTCCGGTACCCTCTACGCCATCTCCCGGCTTTAAGCCTGCGGTTTCTTCAAAAACCTGCAAGGTTGTCAAATCTGTTTTTAAGCCGATGACTTCCCCTACGAGCCTTTGTTCCCCTACATGTACCATTTCTGCCATTTTAAAGCCCATATTCCCTTTGATCGTTACCACCGGGCCATTAATTCCGTATATTTTTCCTTTTACGCTCATATTTTCCTCATCATTTCAAATAAAGGTTCTGACATCCTACGGAGCGTTTCCATCTTAAAAACCGCATCTTCTTTTATAAAAGAAAGACTTCAAGCTACCGTATATTCTTTGCGCCCTTGTGCTAATTTTGTAGAAAAAGATTCGTCAATCAGTACGTTTTTAGAATGGATCACGCCCCGTATGCCACCGCGGAAATCCTGTTCGCTTATATGAAGCACAACCCCTGTTTCTTTTTCCAGTCTATCCTTTAAATGCCTGTCAGTGGGATTTAAATACAGGATAAGCTCCTGATCCGCCGCAAAATCCCTAGCCTTTTTAATCTCTGCAATCAAAAATAGTACATAGTCCTCTGTCGCCATAAATTGATCCACAACACGGTTTATCTGCTCAAACAAGGCGATTTTCTTTCCTCTTTGATGTTCGCGCAGTATCCTTTTTTGCTCAATCAGCTGCTCGGAAACCTTTCGATTTACTTCTTTTTTGATTTTCACTTCTTCTTCACGATATTGTTCTTCTATTTCGTTTTGCTTTGTTTGTAAAAATTCTTCCCAGTTCTTATCATGGGTGCTTTTATATTTTTCCAACTTTTGACTGCTCTGCTGATTCGCAGCTTCAATTGCCGATTCATGAAATGCTTCCAATTTCTTGTCTAATTCCATAAGCTACACCTATTCTGCGTATCTACTGTACGCACTTAATTTCATTTACAGTTTAAGTCCAATCGCCTGACTGACATATTCTGTAATGAAGTTTTCTGCCCGTCCGGTTCCATGGCGATCCGGTATTTCTACAATCAGAGGGATTCTTCGATTCAGTTTAATATCATCCAGCAGGTCCGGGAATTTTCTCCCGAATAGTTCCGTTACAAGGATAATTCCAATTTCTTTATCCCGCAATACACCATCTAGCGCTTCCTTTAGCTCCTGCCTTTCGTGGACAACCGTCCCCTCGACACCGGCAAGGCGCATTCCGGTGAGCGTGTCAATATTATCACTGATAAGATACATTTTCATTCCCGCTTTCCCCCTCCTTTGCAGTCTTTACGATCTAGCAATCATGATGATATGATGATAAAGGAAATCAGTAGTCCATAAAGGGCGATTGATTCTGCCAATGCCACAAAAATCAATGTTCTACCCATAATACTCGCATCTTCGCTCATCGCACCGATAGCAGCGCTTGCAACACTTGCAACGCCAATACCCGCACCAATACATGAAAGTCCGGTAGAAAGTGCCGCTGCTATAAATTTCAGGCCATCAGACCCTGCCGCTACTGCCCCTGCCGCATCCGCAGCTTGTACATTTCCGCTAAATAGTAGTATATCGGCAATGATCACTGTTCCAAAGAAGAAGAAGAGGTTGCTAAAAAGCGCGGCCTTAAATCCACCTTCCTTTTTCTTGCTAAGCAAAAACGTACCAAATGGGATTAAAATACTGCAAATTAAAATTACACACAAAATTATTTTTGTCACCATGTTAAACTCCTCCTATGAGCTTTTTATTTTGTAGCTTTTCGTTCTGTAAATTGCCAGTTACTGTTTTGGCAGCTATAAAATCCTTTTCGTAACGCTTAGCCGCCTATTTTACATGTCGATTGGCAACTATAAAATCCTTTCCGTAACGCTTAGCTGCCTATTTTTCATGTTGATTAAATGGTTGGAATAATTTTCCACTCCCCTTATAAAAACGGCTGAACATTTCATAATATTCCAGTCGCAAAACCTGAATGCCAACAACCAGCCCTTCAAGGCCCGCCACTACAATGTTTCCAATAACCACGACAATCCAATTTGGCGTACCCCCATTTTCTGCCCCCGCCAAAGATAGGACAACGCCCATCATGCCGGCATGGCTTAGTGCAAAGGCTCCAATACGGACGAAGGAAATTGTGTTGGTTGCATAGCTTAGTACAATTTCAAACCATTCTACAAAGGCCTCCACAAAAAACATTGCTTTGCTCCCCTCCGGGAAGGCATGCCCCTTTTTTTCCACTAGATGCATCAGTGGCTCTTTCATGAAAATTGCTATCAGTGGTAGGCCTACGACCACCACAATCGCAATCGTTGCCGGAATTGGATGGCTTTTCATATTGACAAAAAGGACAACGCAGATTGCCACAAACCCATAGCAGATGATTCCGGCTAAACCGCTTGGGTCAAAGAGCAGGCGCCCATATTCTTTTGCACGGATTGCATTCATGATATTGATGATCATCGCAACGATAATCAAGAATGCCCCAAACCCAACTGCCAACAATAAGGTACTCATGATATTTTCAGGCTCATTTGGATGCCTCCATACGGCCGGAATAACCGTTTCAAATCCAAAGAGGCTTCCATACATCACGCCAAAAAACGTAGACCAGATCCCTGCGATGGAAATGATGCCGGCTAAGCGCACCCCCTTTAATTTATAGAGCGCTAAGCCTCCAAACACCAGGCATAATCCCTGTCCCACATCGCCAAACATGATCCCAAATATAAAGGTATAGGTCAATGCGATAAATAAAGTTGGATCCATTTCATTATAGGCAGGCAATCCATACATTTCTACAAACATTTCGAAGGGCTTTAAAATTTTGGGATTCTTTAGCCTTATCGGCGGATCGCTTAACATTTCAGCTGATTCTTCCTCAATGCACTGTATTTTATCATCCTCTTGCGTTTCCTTTAAAAGCTTTTTCGCCTGGTTGCTGGGCAACCAGGCATATAGGATATATTGTTCGCCTAAATCTTCTGTCGATATCGTAACCGCCGCAAACTTATGTATCTCAAAATTTGCACAATAGCGCTCTAATACATAATAGGCCAGCCAAATTTCTGCTTGGTTTTTTCTAAGTATATCCTGCACCGCCGCTGAAAGCCGTTCCATTTCCTGCTCAATTTCCCTACATCGGTTTTCGGCTTTTAGGTAGGTGCTTTCGATTGTTTCTTCTATTGTGTCCGGCAGTTCAACCTGTTCAAAATGAAAGGATAACAAAACGGCATCGATTTCCTCTGCATGGCTATGGGGTACAAAGTAAGCCCCCCATACAAATTCTTGATCGCTTTGGCATTCGCAAAAAAGCGTACAAACCGACTGTGAAATATAGTGCGCCATTTTATAGTAGTATTCCTGCGAAATCCGCCCAAACCGAACGAGGATAAAGCGAAAATCCCGGATTTTATGGAACTCAAAATCCAAGCTCCGAAAAGGCCTTAGCTGTGCCATAAGCTCTTTTTGACCTTTTTCTTCTACGGACAATACCTGCTGCTCCTCTTTGACATGGAGCGTCATTACACAATTTTTATCAATAATGGTCTCCGCTGTCTTCGGCTCCATCTCTACAAACTTTTGTTCATCGAATTGTGTACGTTCCATATACGTCAAATAGGAAAGCAGTTCACTTCCCTTTGTAAGTACCTCCTTGTAAGCATTTGAGTCCGTAAATGGATGTATATGGCCAAATGTGTTTAGGCTTGTACTGGCATTTTCAAAATGAATATCATATTTCCCCAGATATACCCGCATTACCCGATCAATATCATATTTTGAGCCGGTAATGTGTAATAATTTCATTTTTTCAACCACAGTTTTTCCTCCATGAAATCCACAACTTGTTTGCTAAAGAACTACGTTTATAACTTATCCATTAAAACGGTCTATTCCCCCAAGCTATTTGCGTACCGTTCTTAAATAATGGTTTTAAGATGTTCGGGTTTTATGGATTCCTCTGCTTCTTCGATGCACTGTATTTTATCATCCTTAGCAATTTCCCCTAAAAGTTCTTTCACCCGTGTTTCCGCTATCCGGCCATATAGAATATAGTATTCACCTAAATCTCCCTTTGCCGTGGTGCATACTGCGAACTTACGTATCTCGAAATTTTTGCAATAACGCTCCAGCGCATAATAAGCCGACCAAATCTCTATTTCATTTTTCTTTAATAGATCTTGCATCATAGCAGATAGCCGTTCTAGTTCCTGTTTGATTTCATGGCACCTGTTTTCCGCTTTTCGGTAGGCATGTTCCGTTGTCCCTTCTATTGTTTCCGGCAGTTCTATCTGTTCAAAATGAAAGGACAGCAAAACAGCATCAACTTCCTCTGCATGGTTGTGAGGGACAAAGTAAATGCCCCAGACAAACTCTGCATCGTTTTGGCATTCGCAAAAAAATGCGTACGTTGACTGTAAAATATAGTCCTCCATCCTCCTATAGTATTGCTGCGAAATCCGCCCAAATCGAAAGAGGATAAAACGAAATCCCAAAATTTTAGGAAATTCAAAATCCAAACTCCGAAAAGGCTCTATCTGCGTCATGAATGCTTTTTGTTCTTCCTCTTCTGCCAATACTGCCTGCCGCTCCTTTTTGATGTGATCGGTCATCAGACAATTTTCATCAATGATTCCTTGTGCCGCTTTTGCATCCATATCTATGAATTCTTGTTTGTCAATCTGCACATCTTTTTCTGTTTGAGGAAGATAGGGGATCAGTTCACCTGCCTTTAAAAAGACTTCTTTGTAAGCATTTTGTTCCGTAAACGGATGCACCTGCCCAACTGTATTTAAACTTGTAACTGCATTTTCAAAGTGAATGTCGTATTTTCCCAAATATACCCTCATTACTCGGTCAATGTCGTGTTTTGGACCGGTAATGTGCAATAATTGCATTTTTTCAGCCACAACTTTTCCTCCATAACTTACTATCTGATAATCAGATTTTTAATTTCTCTTGCATCCAGACTATATCGTATTCCTTCAAAGGCTGTTATAATCCCTTCAATTTCCTGTGCCTTGTCATGCAGGTAGTTTAGTATTGGCGCTATGGATATTGGAAACTTTTTACATGCCCTTTTATACATTTTATCGATTACATTTCGATAGGATATTTCATCTTCCATCTGAAGCAGCGCATTGTCTCCCTTAAAATAAGAAGAGCCAACCAGCACTTGTAGGAATTCATCTACCTGCCCTGCTTCTCGCATCGCATGCAATTCTTGCTTTTTTAATCGATAGGTAATTGGGATCGAATAGGCGGACATGTCTTCTTTGCTTTGATGATAGTACCTTTTTTCCCGATAAATCCCCATAATATTCAACCAGTCAATCTGTGTACCGTAGATCATCTGCAATACCTGTTTCATTTTTTTATTCTGCATCCCCTTAATCTGTTTCCAAAGCGTTACAAAATAATAGCTATCCAGATGAGAGGCAAAATCGCCATAATGTACCACGCCACCTTCCTGAAGTTTTTTCAGCTCTTCTTCATAGGGCGTCCCCCTTAATTCCATTATAAATTCGTTTATATCATGGGCACGAATCAATTTCTGCACATCAAAATCAGTATGCTTATCAAAATACCAGTTAAGTGGTTCCTTCTCAACGCCGAACTCATCAATGAATACATATTTTAGGCAAATTTTCAAGATATCAATCTCATACCGTTGAAACACTAATTCTAGCGCTTCACGCTGGTTTTGATTCGCAAAACGAAATAGTTTCGCATAGTCGGCATATAAAGCATTTAGGATAAACGCCTCCACTTGACCTCGATGCGCTATCTCATCATGGGACTTGTAGACAGCCTCGTAACCCACCTGTTTCGACAAAAAGGAAATCGCCTCATTTACCGAGGCAACCTCGGCCAATCGCTCAAGTTCTTCTTTCCTCAGTAATCTGCCATGCATTGCACTTGTTTTTGCAATCAGTCCGCTATAATCTCCCGGCATGCTACACCTCAATCATTCTTTTTAAAAAATCGTGTGCCAATTCCTCTAGGTGGTCGTCATACGTAGCATTTAATCGGTCGATCTGCTTTTCCGTGGATGTCTTAAGTTCTTGTATTTGTCCTTTTGATGAAGTTTCCAGTTTTGTACGCAAAAGCTCTAGTTTGCTCTGCATCTCGTCCATCATTGCCTTCGTAGCGGACGCTTCCTCTTGTTCAAGCTGTGCTTGTATCTCATTTTTTTGCGACCTCGCCTTTTCAAAAATAGTACAAGCCTCTTTATCAATTTCATAAAGTTTTGCAATTACTTCATTCATATGAACGCCTCTTCTATACACTCAATTTTTGTGTGGCATAATGCTTTTATGTAGCTGCTTAGTCGTGTTTACTTTCATCGTTACATGTTAGATCGTTAGATTCTTTTATATTACTTTTATACTACTTTTATCACTTTTTGTCTATAGTATAATTGTTTTTTTTCAAATACCAAATAATGTAAAAATAGCAAAATAAAA
>JAJQRA010000032.1:0-4254 GCA_046533095.1 Lachnospiraceae bacterium ZAX-1
TGGAAGGTCTGACACAAAACAGCATTGCCCTTGCGGAACAGCTAACATCTATAGAGTGGACATCTATCTTAGGAAAAATAGGAAAAGTAACACCCCAAATTTTAGGGGAAGTAACAACAGCAGTACAGATTCAAACCGGAGTATTTGAAGAGTACAACTAATGCCAATCACCCTGTTCGCAACAATACTCTTTAGTAATAAGACAAACCGTGAAAAGAATAAGATTAGCAACAAGGTGATAGCACCATATACGAGGTAATAGAAATGGAATTGACAGAAAAGATATTGGAACAGATGCAGTCCGTCCCGATTATGGAAGTCGATATAGGCACACTTACGGACTTAAATGACATCCACATTGATACGGCAAGGCCGGTGCATCAAAAATTGGTACAGTTTGCAGACCAGACGGATAACCTGTTCCTAAATAGAGTCGGGGATTATGTGGTTAAGGTAAGCTATGCGGACACGGATCAGACCATAAACGACAAGATGAAAGGTTATCTGAAAAGACTTGCTGAAGTAAAATATTAAGAAATAAAAACAGAAAATCCTCTTGAAAAGAAAGAAAAGTTATGTTAACTTATAGGCGGGACAAATCAGATACGGAAACCCTGACCTGTATGCATTCCCCTCCCATAGGACGGATGGCGATGAATGGCAGTCTGCTAGCCAATAAAAGTCAGGGGTGACAGTATGAAAGAAAAGATATTTCAAGTAGCTATGTACCTGCGCCTTTCGCGTGACGACAGCGATATCGGGAATGTCGTGGGTACGGATGGTACAAAGAAATCAGAAAGCGACAGCATCACAAGCCAACGTGAGTTTATCCGTGCATTTATTCGTGGCAGGGATGATATGGAACTTTACGACATCTACGTGGATGACGGCTATACGGGCAGCAATTTCGATCGCCCGGAATTCAAACGGATGATGAAAGATATCGAAGGGGGGAAGGCAGACTGCGTAATCGTAAAGGACCTTTCCCGCTTCGGGCGGGACTATTATAGAAGCTGGGCGGCTGATCCAAAAAACATTCCCGGCACTTTCGGTGCGATTCATTGCAATCAGCGACCATTACGACAGCATGACCTCGCAGGCAAGCGGAAACGTTACCAAGCTGTAATGCAGAAACGTTGCTTGACATAAAAGGTGACCAACTGGAAATGTTGCCTGTCACACAGGCACTACGTCCGGGAAGGAGTGCCTAAGATGGGGAGAGTATCCAAACGAAAGAAGGTGTCATCCATGGATATACAGTCGGCCAGCCTTAGAGTATTCAAGGCCGGTATCTATGCAAGACTGTCTGTGGACTCTGCTAACACGTTAGGAAAAGAATCGAAAAATGAATCCATTGACGTGCAGATAGAAATAGCGAAGCAATTTATAGAAAATCATAACAGCGGAAACAGCGAAGCAAAGATTGAAATTTTTGACACTTACAGCGATTTAGGGAAAACGGGTACCAACTTCAATCGAGATGAGTTTGCAAGGCTCATGCAAGATATTCGCCTCGGGGATGTGGACTGTGTCATCGTAAAGGACTTGTCCAGATTTGGCAGGAACTATCTGGAGGCGGGCAACTACATCGATAAGATATTCCCGTTTCTAGGTGTGCGCTTTATCTCTGTATCTGACCATGTAGATAGCGGAACAGATGGGAACGACACAAAGCAGATGGCGACCAACATCAAAAACCTGGTGCATGACATGTATGCAAAGGATTCTTCAAAAAAGGCAAAAATACAGCTGAAACAACGTCGAGAAACCGGTTCCTATGTAGGAGGACCACCACCCTATGGCTATCGTGCCATTATGGAAGGGAGAATAAGAACACTTGTCCCGGATGAAGATACGATGGATGTTATCCGTTCCATATATAAATTATTCCTTGAAACAAAGGCATACCAGCCGGTAGTCGATGAACTGAACAAAAAGAGGATGAACCCTCCCTCTATCTATAAGAAAACAGGGAAAGTATGCTGCCCGGATGGAGTAGAATACAAAGGCTGGGATAAAGGCAGCGTGAAAAGGATCCTTGAAAGCAGAACCTATGCCGAGGGGTTGGAACAGGGGAAAACCAGTATTACAGAGCGGAATGAAGGGAACAGGGTACATTTGGCACAAGAGGAATGGGTAGTCAAAGAACATGCCCATGAGCCGGTTGTTTGTGAAGAGGTATTTCAGGAAGCAGCTGAAACGATCAAAGGAATCGGAATAAAAATGAAAAACCGGAAATGCTCACCTGCGGACAGACAGCCTCCACTGGGCGAAAACATCTTTGATGATGTGTTGTACTGCGGTCTATGCGGCAGGAAAATGACAAGAAACAGCCAAAAGAAAATCTACGTTTCAGGAGAAATGGCGAGGCTTGAAAGCTATACCTGCCTGAATGCCTATGGCACCAAATGGGAAAAGAAATGCGAAAGCAACAATATAAGCAGACAAGAGCTGCTGGACATCTTCCATGCCGCCCTAAAAACAGAATTTTTTACATGCCTAAAACGGCCAAAGTCATGGCTTTCTTATCACGACAAACTTGTTGCAGAAGCCTGCAAAAACTATGAAAGAAAAATAAAAGCAGCGATGGCAGCCTATGCAAAACTGGAGGAGGAAGAGAGCTCGCTTTATATTGCGTACCGGCAAGATATTATTTTGCAGGGCAGATTTCGTGACAATCATGAAAATGAGAATAAGATAGACAATGAAAAACAGCAGCAAGATCAACACAACGGCTGGCAAGATTCATTGCAGAGATTCAAGGAAAGCAAAAAGCAAAACGAAAAACAGCGAGAAAAGATTGAAAAACAGAAAGCCGATGCAGAAGCAGGCGTAAAGACAATCGAGCGTGAAGCTGCCAAGATGCAAAGGGCAATCCGTGCGTTATGCAAGCTAAAAGATGAAAACGTATTTACAAGGGAACTGGTCAATGACTTTGCAGAAAGGGTTCTGGTCTATCCCGGGAAACGGGTTGAAATAGAGTTTGCATTTTCCAAGGCGTTTATACCTGTGCCAAAAAAGCGAGGTGCATTCTATGGATAAGCCTGATATTCATAGGTCGTATCGCAGAAGTGAGGTGCATTAGGTGAATCGGATTGATATTTATATGCGCCTTTCCATAGAAGACGCATCTGCACAGACGGAAAGCAACAGCATTACAAACCAGCGTCTGCTGATAAAGGAATTTATACATAATAGCCCTGAGTTTCACGGCTGTGAAATCCGGGAATATTATGACGATGGATATTCCGGCACGAACTTCAATAGACCGGAAATCACAAGGCTGTTGGATGAGGTGAAGAAAGGGAATGTAACATGCATGATTGTGAAAGATCTTTCCCGCTTTTCAAGGGACTATATTGAACTTGGTACCTATTTAAACCAGATATTCCCATTCTTTGGGATCCGTTTCATTGCCATCAACGACGGCTACGACAGCAACGGGCACAAAGGGGAAACGATCGGCATGGATACGGCATTCCAGACGCTCCTATATGACCTGTACAGCAAGGATGTATCAGAAAAGGTAAAGTCCGCCATGAAAAGCAGATGCGAAAAAGGCGAATATGCATTCGGCCGTGTACCATTCGGCTATATAAGGGATCCTGCCCATAAGAACAGCATTATCATCTGTGAAAAGGAAGCCGATCTGGTGAGGCATATCTTTTGCCTATCGGCAGAAGGGCTATCGTCCGTACAGATTGCCGAGCGACTCCATCAGGAACAAAAACCAACGATTACACAGATAAGGAGACCAAATAAAGCGCCAATGGACAGACCGGTGTGCTGGGCAGCCAATACGGTCCGAATGATTCTTGGAAATCGTTTCTACCTTGGTGAGTGGGCATATGGCAAGGCCGTCTGTACTGCCGTTGGAAGCAGTAAAATGGCAAGCATCCCGGAGGAAGACTGGAAAATAATAAAAAGCCACCACGAACCAATCGTTTCACAGGAACTTTTCGATTCCATCCGCTATCAAAAGAAAAACAACGATACAAGGGCAAAAAAAGAACGCCATCCGCTTACCGGCAAGCTGTACTGTGGCGGATGCGGATACTCGATGATATACAAAAAGATGGTCAAAAGGAAGGAATACAGGCATTTTGAATGCAGGAAACACGCACAGCTGCAGATCCCGAACTGCTGCACCTATTTTAATGCAGCAGTTTTAGAAGAATTACTGCTATCCATACTAAACAAGGAATTGCTAAAGGCAGTGGAGTTAAGCAAAGGGGAAGAGGATCTGCGGGAAGT
>JAJQRA010000033.1:0-165988 GCA_046533095.1 Lachnospiraceae bacterium ZAX-1
TGTTTACCAGGCCTAGGAGGTTTGGCAAGACGCTAAATTTGAGTATGCTAAAGTATTTCTTTGAGGACACAGGCGATGCGAAAAAGAGTGCCAAACTGTTTCAGGGATTAAAAATCGTGGAGGATACCGCGTGTATGCAGAAGCATTTGGGCAAATATCCTGTTATCTTGCTGACGTTAAAAGGAGGAAAGAAGCCAAATTTTATTAGGGCTTATGGAGCCTTGAGGAGTGCCATTGCACTTGAATTTGAGAGGCATCTGTATGTAGCGGATAAGCTCCCCCTTAAAGCAGATCGAGAAAAGTTTATGAGGATTGCCAATCGAGAGGGGGGGGAGGAGGATTATGACGAGTCTTTGCTCTTCCTAAGCAAATGCCTATGCCAGGTGCTCGGCAAGAAGGCTGTTATTTTGATTGACGAGTACGACGTGCCACTGGAGAATGCATATTTTAATGGCTTTTATGATGAAATGGTTGGGTTTATACGCTCCCTATTCGAATCTGCCTTAAAGACAAGCCCCTTCCTGGAATTTGCAGTCGTGACAGGGTGCCTGCAAATCAGTAAGGAAAGCGTATTCACTGGACTAAACAACTTAAGGGTCCGCTCTATTTTGGATGAGGCGTATGGGGAATACTTTGGCTTTATGCAGGTGGAGGTAAACGCTGTATTAGACTACTACGGCAAGGGATCAAGGAGGGAAGAGGTCAGGCAGTGGTACGACGGGTACCTCTTTGGAAATCAGCTAGTATACAACCCATGGTCTGTGCTTAGCATTGTGGATAAGCTCACAGTGAGCGAGGAGGCCTATTTCGAGTCGTTCTGGTCCAATACCAGTTCGAACGATATCGTGCATACTTTAATTGAGAAGTCGGATACTGCCGCACGTGATGATATTGAGAGGCTCATGAATGAAGGAACGGTGGAAAAGCCGGTGCGTAAGGGCATCACGTATGCTGATTTGGATAGAGCGCAGGATCATATCTGGAGCTTCCTCCTCTTTACCGGGTATCTGACGCCGGTGTCTGCTAGGCAGGTCGATGACGAGCAGTATTTGACTATGGCTATCCCAAATAAGGAAGTCAAGTATATCTACAGGACTATGATTATTGACTGGTTCAATGATCGGATTAAAACAAAGGATTTAAGGAGGCTCTATCAGGCGGTTGTAGAAGGGGATGCAGGGGCTTTAGAGGAGGAGCTGTCTGAGGTTATGATGGAGTCTATCAGCTATAATGACTACAAAGAGGACTATTACCATGGGCTTGTCCTTGGACTGCTTCAGACGTTTAAAGGGTATAAGGTTTTATCGAATGACGAGAAGGGGCTTGGAAGGCCGGATATTATGATGACTCCGTTTTCTGCGGATAAGCCTGTTGTGATTATGGAATTAAAATTTACAAGGGAGGAAGATGAAATGGAGGGTATGTGCAAGAAAGCCCTGCAGCAGATTAAGGAGAAAAGGTACAGGGAAGGGTTTGGCAAAAGGGAATACAATAAGTTTGTATGCTATGGGATTTGTTTTTATAAAAAAATGTGTATGGTAAAGGGGGAAGGCAGCAATGCCCCTAACAGAAGCACCCCCAGCCCATTAGACAGCTTTTAATCTTTGAGGTGGCGGTTGCTGTTGCTGAAAGACTGGAGTGATATACCTGATTCAGATTGGAGATAAGCAAAGTGACATGCGCAGATGGAGCGTGAGGGAGGGGTTTAATGTATCAGGATTTTAAGGTAAGTGGGACAGTTTTAAAGAAGTATCACAGCAGCAGTGCATCGGCGGCTATCCCTGAGGGTATAACTTGTATTTGGGAAGGTACATTTGATAGCTGCAAGTGGTTGACAATCCAAATAGCACAGGCAAGATAAAACAGCACAAAAACCATGCTGCCATTTTATGGGATTTAGGATATATGTCGATCGTCCAGACCCTCAGGGATTTGCCATGAAGCAAAAAGCTAAAAAATTCAATTAAAAAAGAGCTGCTACCAAAATGACTGGAACATAAAGTGGATCATTTGGCAACGGCTCTTTTTTGATACTATGATGAAACGACCATTTCTTCCTGCACCCTGGCATTCATTTCTTCCTACATCTCGGTTTTCATCTCTTCGAATGCTTCATCTGCTGCACGGGCCATCTCACCCGCACCAGAAGGCGCACGGAATGGAGCAAATTCGAGGTGCGGTCACTCAATGCAAACGAACCACACCAGAAGGCTCACAGAATGGAGATATCGGATACGCTCATGTGTGCCTGCCTGCAAACCGCGCAGAAAGTGTGCAGAATGGAGATTTTCATGAACGAAGATTTATTCTCTACTATAGGAATTCATCAAAACGCTCCCAAACGGTGCGTCTATTGCACAGATCGCAAAAAATCTGCACCAGGAATACTTTCATGAAGGAAACTGGATCAGATTTTTGTATAAATAAATGAAATATGGTGGATACTATTCGAAAAGAGATGGCTAATCTACACAAAGGGATAGAAGCAATTTGTGTAGATTGATGATGCACAAAAGCAGTGCAAGCACAAGAGGTGAGTTATGAAAAAACCAAATCGTATCCGCTTAACAATTATAATATGTACCAGTGTTTGTATATGTTCTTACTTACTAGCTTACTTTCTGACATCCGTATTGTCAAAAGATAACTACGAATATGACACGCAATTGGTAGAACATGTAGAAACGCCGGAAGATGATGCTACAAAAAAAGATACTGCTACAGAAAATATGGCAAAGGTAGAAGACGCACAGCCAGAGGAATCGCAAGAAATGATGAATATCCTAAATGCCTATGAATTTGTTCTTTTGGAGGAAGATGGTTTTGTAGCTGTATACTATGCGGACAAGCAGACGCTCTATGCAGATACTGATATTTCGTTAGGCAATTTATCTGGTGAATTGCAGGCGGAAATAAAAGCAGGTAAATCTATTTATTCAGAAGAAGAACTGTATAGTTTTCTTGAAAACCATTCTAGCTAACCCTTCTAGCTGGCAAGTGATAAAATGAGTGGAAACGACAAAAATTATACCAAGACGGTGGAATTAGAGCGTAGTGCGCTGGCCATAAGGGAATATTTTGTCACCGAAGACGTTGCGTGGTTTGCCGACAGAGAAAAGTGGGCAGGCCTACAAACGGTCGGCATGGTTAAAAAACCACAAGGAAGAAAAACGGGGATGCAGGCGAGGAAGTACGGTACTATATCAGTAGCCTAGGGGTCGAGGCAGGGCTCTTTTCAAAAGCGGGCAGAGGGAATCGAAAAATTCTTTTCCCTTTTAAATATTGACATGTTGGAAAACCAGTTGAATACACGCAGATAAATAGATTCAAAATATATAATAATATCAAAGACACATTCAAATAGAAAATCTACATAGAAAATTTTTGAAGCAGTAATTAACGCTTGGTTCGAATAACGCTTTATAAGCTTATCTTGTTATCGTATTGTAAATTATTGTGTAAATAATTTGTTTGTAGTATAATGTTTATATGCAAATTTGGGGAGGATATAAACATGGAGCGTAACAGAAAATGCGGAATCCGGAATTTGAAAGTAAAATGCAGGAAGTACTTCTGGTTTATAAGCAGATTGAACTGTACTTTGATGAGGAAGGCAATTTAATACCAGTCGAAGGTGAGAAAATCAAGGCAATTGCCAATGCTGCCCCTGATATGCCTCCGACATGGGAACATGGTTTTGTTGGACGTGATAGTGAATGTAAACGTCAAGGCATGGTTTCCTTGTTGACAGGAATGGATTTGTTGATTTGTTGACAGGGGAAATCATTCCACTGGTAAGTGTCAACCATATAAACTCGAATTTCATCTGTTTCCTAAAAAAACTAGATGAAAAATACCCAAAAGGAGATAAAATACGTCTTGTTCTGGGTAGCCATTCGGATCATACCTCAAAAGAAACCAGAAAATATCTTGGAAGCAGGGCGGGGCGTTTTGAATTTGTGTTTACGCCAGAGCATAGTTCTTGGCTGAATCTGATTGAAAACTTTTTTGGAAAGATGTCAAGACAATTTCTAAAAGGAATGCGCGTCAGGGATAAAGAGGAACTTGTAAACCGTATCTATCAATATATAGATGAGGTTAATTCGTATCCTGTAATCTATCGTTGTAAATATAGAATAGATGAAATTGCTCTATAAATATTTACACAACAATTTGCAATACGATGTAATAGAGTAAGTAAATGTATGATAGGAAGCCATTAATTGATGCTGATGGAAGGAGCTAGCGATGATGGAAATCTATTATACAGAAGATGATAAGGATACAGCAGAAGGGGTAAGGGTTTATTTGGAAACAAGGGATTTTAAAGTTACTATCTTAGAATCTGTTTCTGAAACGAAGCGGGCTTTGATTAAAAGACAGCCGTCTATGATTCTGATTGACTGGAATCTTCCGGATGGAAGTGGCGACATGCTTTGTGACTGGATTCGCAAACGTTTTGGGGCGAGCCTTCCGGTTTTATTTTTGACGGTAAAGGGCGAAACGACAGATGTTGTGAAAGGATTCCAAAACGGAGCAGATGATTATGTGATAAAACCTTTTGCACTGGAAGTACTGTTTTCAAGGATTTTAGCAATTCTACGCAGGATGGGAATTTCTGAAACTTCCGAGATGTATTGCGACAGAATACGGTTGGATAAAGACAAGCTGATGGCTTATTATGAGGATAAAGAAGTACAGGTAGGTTCGGTTGAATATAAAGTCTTGGTGTATCTTATGGAGAACAAGGGGAAAACCGTTACCAGAAAGAAACTGTTGGAAGAAATTTGGGATGTCAGTGGAAACTATGTGAATGATAATACATTAACGGTGACAATGAAGCGAATTCGAGAAAAATTTGGAAACCCAGCTTGCATCAAAACAGTCCGAAGCTTTGGATATCGTATGGAGGATACCTTATGATACGATGGAAGAATCTAAGAACGAATCTCTTTTTAGGTTTAGCGGTATGTCTGATCAGCACAGCATTAATATCTTTGGTTTTGGAAGATTGGTATAGGAAAGCAGGGTTTGACCAACTTTCCCAGATATGCCAGCTTTTGATGGAAACTGCTCCGGAAACAGAACAGTCGCTTCTGACGACCCTTAAGCAGTACCAGTCCAAAGCAGGGCAGAAGAATGAAGAGAGCAGTTTTTTATTGCAGCAAGGATATAAGGAGAAGGACTTTCCAATCAATATACAGTGGTATGTCCGAATGATACCGGCAGTTTCTTTTATTCTGGGAAGCATTATCTTTGTTTTTATGATTTTTATTTTGGGTAGGCAGAGGAGAAAACGGATTGAGGAATTGACTACTTATTTGGAAAAGGTAAATTTGAGTGGCATAGGAACCATGATACAAACCAAAGAGGATGATTTCTCATTGTTGCAGGACGAAATTTATAAAACGGTAACTGCTTTATATCAAATGAAAGAGGAAGCATTAAAGGTCAAGGAAAATTATGCAGACAATCTTGCGAACATTGCCCATCAGATGAAAACACCGCTTACTGCTGCATCTGTTTCTCTACAGCTTTTGAGGGAGAAAGAACCATCTGCGTATGTAGAGAAGATACACTGTCAGCTAGAACGACTGGCTGCTTTGGAGAAGGCATTGCTAAGACTCTCACGCATTGATGCCGGTGCGCTAAAGCTTGAGTGTGTGCCGGTAGATATTTACACGGTTTTAAATCTTGCGGCGGACAACCTGTATGATTTGCTGGTAAAGAAAAATATAACGGTTAGTATACAGGAATGTGGCTGTGCAACGATGTCGGGAGATATGGATTGGACAATGGAAGCCTTGCTCAATCTGCTGAAGAATTGCATGGAGCATATGCCTGGTGGCGGAACAATTCATTGTGAGTATTCTCAAAATCCTTTCTATACGGAAATTATAATATGGGATGAGGGGGTGGGATTTGCCAAAGAAGATTTACCCCATATCTTTGAACGCTTTTATCGAGGGGAAAATGCCACGGACAGTGGGATTGGAATAGGGCTGACATTTGCTAAATCTATTTTTGAGTTGCAAAATGGAAATATTACTGCAAGGAATATGCCAAGTGGAGGGGCTTGTTTTGAAATTAGGGTGTACAGTCACTGAACTGTCACCTTTTTTTGATATAATGGAATGATAAAGATACACAAGTCCATATTAGGAGGAAATATTAGCGTGGAAATTTTAAAATGTGAAGAGATTAGAAAGGTATATGCTGCTGGAAATAATCAGGTTGTGGCATTAGACCAGATTGATCTGTCCATAGAGAAAGGAGAATTTGTTGCAATTGTGGGAGCATCTGGTTCTGGAAAATCTACACTTTTACATATTCTTGGCTGTGTGGATAAGCCGACAGCAGGAAAAGTTGTGGTAGAAGGAACGGATATTTCTACAATGAACAAAACACAGGAAGCTGTCTTTCGGCGCAGGAAGGTGGGACTTATTTATCAGTTTTATAATTTGATTCCAACTTTATCAGTAAAAAAGAATATTCTTATGCCGCTACTGCTGGATAAAAGGAAAGTGAATCAGGAATATTTTGACCAAGTGGTGAATTTTCTAGGGATCGTTGATAAGCTGGAATCGCTTCCAAGTCAATTATCTGGAGGACAACAGCAACGTGTGGCTATTGCAAGGTCTTTGATTTATCGCCCGGCCTTGTTGCTTGCGGATGAGCCTACTGGCAATCTGGATCAGAAGAACTCAAAAGAAATCATTGATATGCTGAAATTATCTAACCATAACCTGAACCAGACGATTTTGCTGATTACCCATGATGAGAAGATTGCACTGGAAGCAAACCGTATCGTGACGTTAGAGGACGGGCGTATCATTAGCGATCAGAAACGGGGGTGATCAAAGTGTGGAAGGATTACTCAGCAGGCTATATTAAGAATAACAGGGCGTCAAGTGTATTCATTATGGTGGCGGCTCTGGTTTCTACATTGCTTCTGTCTTTGCTTTGCAGCCTCTTTTTCAATTTCTGGCAGTATGAAATCGAGAGGATCATTTTAGAGGAAGGTGACTGGCAAGGGCGTATCACCGGGGTAATCAGTGAGGAGGAGCTGACAGTTATCCGTAATTTTGCGAATGTGGAAAGGGTTGCTATTAATGAAAAATTATCCGAAGGACAGGAAATGACAGTTGATCTTTACTTTCAAAACGCTAGAACAATTTTTCAGGATATGCCAATGGTTATAGAGCGGTTGGAATTAGAAGAAGATGCAGCTTCCTATCATTTACTGCTTCTGTCCAGATATTTGATTCATGATCCACAGGATGAGACACCGCCGCTTTTGCTGACCTTTTATGTGGCTATACTGTTAATCGTTTCTTTTTCCTTGATTTTGATTATCCACAATTCTTTTGCGGTGCCTATGAATTCCAGGATTCACCAATTTGGTATTTTTTCCAGTATTGGAGCCACACCAGGCCAAATTCGTACCTGCCTGATGCAGGAAGCGGCAGTGCTTTGTGTAGTGCCGATTTTGGTTGGCAGTTTGCTTGGAGCTGCTCTCAGTTTTGGTGCAATTCAGGCCATGAATGTTTTAGCTGTGGATATGGCGGGACGACTTGAAGCGGTATTTCAATATCATCCTTTGGTATTTGTGACAACAATTCTACTATCCGCTATGACTGTATTATTTTCGGCATGGCTGCCAGCGAGAAAATTAAGCCAATTAACGCCATTAGAAGCAATCCGTAATACCGGTGGTTTGCGGATAAAAAAGAAAAAACATTCTCGCATTCTGTTTCTGATGTTTGGAATGGAGGGAGAACTTGCAGGGAATGCACTAAAAGCTCAAAAGAAAGCCCTGCGTACATCCACCCTATCCTTGACTCTTTCTTTTTTGGGATTCATGCTGATGTTGTGTTTTTTTACTCTCTCGGACATCAGTACAAGATATACTTATTTTGAAAGATATCAGGATGCATGGGATGTAATGGCAACAATAAAGGATACAAAGATAAGGGATTTTGAGTTGATGGAGGAGCTACAGGAGTTGGAAGGAGTACGGGATTGTATCGTATATCAGAAAGCAGCGTTAGTAAGCCCTGTTTTGGAGGAATGGCAAAGTGATGAGCTGACTGCATTAGGAGGCCTTGGAGCGATTGCTGGGAGTAATGTATCAAGGGGAGAAGGTTTCTGGTTGGTAAAGGCTCCGATTGTTATACTAGATGATGCAGGGTTTATAGAGTATTGCGAACAAATTGGTATAACACCTCAGCTAGATGGAACGGTTGTTTTGAATCAAATATGGGATAGCGTGAATAGTAATTTCCGCTATAGAAGCTATATCCCCTATGTAGTGGAAAAACGGGAGACGGTTGCCTTACAGAATGCAGGACAAGGCAAAGAAACCGTAGAGGTTCCTGTGATTGCTTATACGCAGGAAGTTCCTATTTTAAAGGAAGAATACGACGGCTATGCATTGGTACAGTTTATCCCATCGTCTTTATGGGAAAAGGTATCCAGACAGATAGTGGACGTTGAATCAGATACCTATATCCGAATATTGGCAGGAGAAGGGACTACGCTTGCCGAATTGAATGCATTAGAAGAAGCTGTGGTGCAGGTGCTTGAACAAAGATATGAAGCAGAAGTAGAAAACCGTATGCAAGAGAAAACTACAAATGAGTATTTGCTTTGGGGCTATAAGATGATAATGGGTGCACTGTGTTCTATGCTTGCGCTTATTGGAATTGCAAATGTGTTTTTGAATACGTTTGGCTTCCTGCGCCATAGGAAACGAGAATTTGCTCAGTATATGTCCGTAGGTATGACACTATCGGGTATACGGAAAATGTTTTGTATTGAGGCATTAGTTATTGCGGGCCGCCCGCTCCTTATCACATTCCCGGTAACTGTGATAGCGGTGGGATTCATGATATCAGCGAGTTTCTTAGACCCTATGATATTTATCGCTGAGGCTCCGATTATGCCGATGTTTGTGTTTGCCCTAGTCGTTTTTGGACTTGTTGCATTGGCTTACTATCTTGGTGGGAAAAAGATACTTAAGTGCAGTTTAGCTGACGTTTTGCGTGATGATACGATGGCTTAATTCGTACTTGTTGATCATTGCACTTATAATATGTTTATGCTAAACAAAATATCATTTGAGGTTTTGCAAGCTTTTAAGAAAGAAAAAAATAGAATTGCTGTAGAAAAAATGTTTGAAAAAAGTCATGTTGATAGAGCTTTTTAAAAGTTAGTGGGAGTTGTAACTCTTCGGAAGCACAAATGCTACTGGATCAGATAGAGGGGAAAGGTTTTAAGCGGATAATGCTAACGGGCGGAGAAGCATTGCTTAATCCAGATTTTGAAAAGATAACTAGTTCATTTTTTAATGTATTGTAATAGCGTTCCATTGGTGCATTATCATATGGACATCCTGCCCTGCCCATGCTTTGTGTAATATAATTTAAGCTGTCTTTGCAACTGCATGTCGATGATCGATTTATTGCGTACTGGTGATGCCAATTTATTTAGCAGTGAGGCGACGATATTGGATTAAAGCAGGTGCCAGTGTTCATAAAAACGAATACTGACATTTTTATTTAGTGGTTAGGGTGTGAACAGTAACATTTTTTATGCGATTGCCCTGCTCCATTTGGAGGGTGTATTGTTTTATACTGTTTTTTGTGCTATAATTTGAATCGTAAATGGAAATCTCTTTTATCAAAAACCCCTATATTGTAGCTTATCAAACTTTAGATGGGTGTACTTGTCGTTGCAATGATGGAAAATTTCCTGAGTACAGACGTCTGAAAGGGCAGTAGCCTGGCAAATGGCGGTAGCCAATATAATTAATTGAAAAAACAAAAAGGGGTATAAATGAAAAGTGTAAATACACTAGAAGAGGATAGGCTAAAAGAAGTATGGGAAGGCTTGGATATCTCTAATAATTTTATGTTTTTTAGGGTCATGCAGAAAGAGGGAATATGCAAAAGGCTGATAGAGATACTCTTGGATGTAAAAGTGTCTAAAATCGTACATCACGAGCAGGAGCATGTAATCGATAATAAAAAGGATGGAAAAGCTGTTAGGCTGGACGTTTACCTAGAGGATACAGATAGGGTATTTAATCTAGAGATGCAGGTAGGTGAAAACAACAACCTAGCGAAAAGAAGCAGGTACTACCAGGCTATGATCGATCTAGACCTATTGGATTCTGGAGACGACTATAACACACTAAAGGCGAGCGTTGTCGTATTTATCTGTAGGTTTGATCCTTTCGGCGAGGGGATGGCTGAATATTTGTTTGAGAATAGTTGCATCGGCGATAAGAAAGTGATAAAGCTTGGCGATTTAACGAGGAAGGTTTTTTATAATGCACCGGCATTTTCTAAGATGAGCAAAAAAGATGTGAGTGATTTTCTAAGGTTTGTATGTGGTGAGGCAGTCGAGGACAACCCGTTTATACGTGAGATAGTAAATGAGGTGAAAGAAATAAAAAGAAGGGATGAATGGAGGGAAGAGTTTATGAGGACTTCTATGATAGAGATGGATGCAGAGTTAAGAGGCGAACAAAAGGGCATACAGATAGGAAAGCAAGAAGGCATACAGTTAGGAAAGCAAGAGGGAATATATAAATCTATAGAGATAATGAGGGATTTTAGTGCTTCAGAAGAGAATATAGTCTCCCAACTGATGGAAAAATTTAGTTTAACGAAAGAAGAGTCGGAAAATTATTTGTCCGACTTCAATAATGGAGTACTCAAAGTAAAGAAGATTTCTAGTTTTTAACTTCCGAAACATTCCGAAGCTATATTGCATTTATTTGTAAGCTTGGTTCTTTTGAGGTAATCCCTGATTAAGTCCCATGCGATACATGGGAGAACGCAAGCAGCAGCTTTTGCCAATCATTCTAGCTAAGCATTTAAGCAGCATTCTAGCTAATCATTCTCTCTAAGGAATATCCTTGATTGTTCCTTTCGGTTATGGTACAATTTGTCATGGAGAAAAATAGAATGTGCAATAAATATGATGTCATTGTAGTGGGTGCCGGCGCTTCCGGATTAATGGCGGCAATTAGTGCTGCACGTACCGGAGCCAAGGTTGCGATATTAGAACATATGGAACAGCCGGGGAAAAAGATTTTATCGACAGGAAATGGAAAATGTAACTTTACCAATCAAGAGCAGGGTGCAAAGTTCTATCGAGGCAATAACCCTGCCTTTGTATTGCCCATTTTTGATCAATTTGGCCTTCTTGATACCCTTGCATTTTTTAAACAGATTGGAATTTACCCTACATTAAAAAGAGGGAGCTATTATTACCCATTTAGCGAACAAGCTTCTGCCATTCGAGAGGTTCTTTTACTGGAAATAGCACACCTGTGCATTGCGCTAAACTGTAATATCGGGATACGCAGTATTAAAAAAGAGGGAAATACCTTTCTATTTAAGACCAAGCAAGGAATTTGGGAGAGTCGTTCTTGCATTCTTGCAACAGGCGGGAAGTCCTATAAGAAAACAGGAAGCGATGGAAGTGGAATACCATATATTGTAGGCTTTTCACATCATATCATAGATATAGTTCCGGCGCTTGTCGGATTGCAAGGAGAACCGTCATTTTTTAGGGAACTTGCAGGAATTCGTGCAAATTCTGTCGTTTCAATGTACATAGAAAACACCCTGATTTGTGAAGAATTTGGGGAAGTGCAGCTCACCGATTATGGCGTGTCGGGCATACCGGTCTTTCAAGTGAGCCGATTCGCATCAAAAGCATTAAAAGCGGGGAAAAAAGTATCCATTCATTTAAATTTCCTATCAGAGCTGACATTTGAAGAACTATATTTATATTTAATAGAACGCTACCATATCAATGGAGGCATAAAAACAGCAAAAGAGGCATTGTGCGGACTACTAAACAGCAAATTGATTTCCAAACTTTTACAGTTAAGCGGTATAGATGAAAATGCCGGAGCAGTAACATGCAAAGAAAAAGAATTGAAAAAACTTGCCTTTACAATACAAAATGTTCCATGTCCTATCTATGGCACAAAATCGTTTGAATTTGCCCAAGTGAGCGCAGGCGGCGTAGATACCCAAGAAATAAATGAGCATACGCTTGAATCCCTCCTGGTAAAACAGTTGTTTTTTGCAGGGGAAGTGCTTGATATAGATGGAATGTGTGGCGGATATAATCTACAATGGGCATGGTCAAGTGGATGGGTGGCCGGACATCATGCCGGATTATGTAAAATATAGATAAGAAAGAAGTGTAAACAAATGATTCGGATACAGCAGCTGAAACTGCCAATAACGCATACCGAAAGCCAACTCGTAGACAATATCTGCCGGAAATTAAAGATTCCAAGAGAATGGCTAAAAGGCTACACCATCGTAAAGCAATCGCTTGATGCACGTAAAAAAAGTGAACTGCAATATGTATATGCAATCGATGCACAAACGGTAAAAGAAAAAGCGGTACTAAAAAAAGCTGCCAGCCCTAATATTATAAAAGCAAATGACACGGTCTATGAATTTCCACAAATGGATCGAACTCTTGCCCAAAGTGAAGAGAAAGACCATGGTTCAAAGCGTACTGCGGAAACAGGAAAAATGCGCATTCCGTTAAAAGGGAAAGGTCATGGATCAAAGTGTACCACGGAAACAGGAAAAATGTGCGTTTCGCCAAAATTCAAGGGGGATAGCCCGCGCCCTGTTATCATCGGCTGTGGTCCTGCTGGGCTGTTTTGTGCCTACATCCTTGCTGAATATGGCTATGCACCAATTATCGTTGAACGAGGAAGACAGGTAGCGCAACGAAAAAAAGACATTGAACTGTTTTGGGAAACGAATCAACTAAACCCATTTTCAAATGTACAATTTGGCGAGGGTGGCGCCGGGACATTTTCAGATGGAAAATTAAATACGCTTGTAAAAGATGTCAAAGGCCGAAATAAGAAAGTTTTGGATATTTTTATAAAAATGGGTGCCCCAAAAGAAATTGCCTATGTAGGCAAGCCGCATATTGGAACAGACATACTTATAAACGTCATTTATAACATGAGAAAACACATGGAACATCTGGGCGCAACCTTTCTGTTTGAAACCTGTGTCACGAACATAGAATGCCAAAAAGGACATCTAAAGCGGCTCATCTGTACAAACTCCGTCACAAATGCTATTACGGAACTAGAAGCGAACGCAGCGGTTCTTGCCGTCGGGCATAGTGCCAGAGATACCTTTCGGATGCTTGCAAAAGAAGGGTTTTTGATGGAGGCGAAATCTTTTGCCGTTGGCCTGCGTGTGGAACACCCACAAGAGCAGATAAATGTAAATCAATATGGAAAAGAGGCGGCGAACATTCTTTTGGCAGCTCCCTATAAGCTCACAGCAAACCTTAAGAATGGGAGAGGGGTCTATTCCTTTTGTATGTGCCCGGGCGGATATGTCGTCAATGCTTCGTCTGAACACAATCGGCTTGCCATAAATGGCATGAGCTATAGCAAACGGGATGGTGCAAATGCAAATAGTGCCGTTATCGTTACGGTTACACCAATGGATTTTTCAACGGAACTAGATTTTTACAGAGCAATGGATTTTTCCGATCATTTCAATCAATCAAACGATATACTTCCTGCAGGAGCGGATCCGCTAAGCGGTGTTTTTTTTCAGCAGGCTTTAGAAGAACGCGCATATCAGATAGGAAGTGGCAAAGTCCCCCAACAGCTTTTATCCGATTTTGAGAAGGGACATGTAACGCAAAGCTTTGGCGTATTTGAAAGCAATATAAAAGGACAGCATATGTTCGGCGCACTGCATGAACTTTTTCCAAAGGAAATAAAGCAGTCTTTTTTAGCGGGAATGCACCAATTTTCCAATCAGATAAAAGGATTTGACCGCAGCGACTGTATTCTATCCGGTGTAGAGAGCCGAACTTCTTCCCCCTTACGGATAAAACGGGATGCAGGCTATGAAAGCAATCGGAAAGGAATTTATCCTTGTGGGGAAGGCGCCGGCTATGCAGGCGGGATTATGTCTGCCGCAATCGATGGATTAAAAGTAGCTGAAGCACTGGCAATGAAAATATAAAATAATTTCAAGCGAGGAGGGAAAGAAGTTGGCAGAGTTGACACCAATGATGCAGCAATATATGGAAATCAAAAAAACGTACGCGGACTGTATTTTATTTTATCAGTTAGGGGATTTTTATGAAATGTTTTTTGACGATGCCCTAACTGCCAGCAAAGAACTTGAAATCACACTGACCGGGAGAAGCTACGGGCAGGAAGAGCGTGCACCTATGTGTGGAATACCCTGCCATTCGTTTGAAAATTATCTAAATAAATTAGTTTGCAAAGGCTACAAGGTTGCCATTTGCGAACAGACAGACGATGCAAATGCAAAAGGGCTTGTACAGCGGGAAGTGGTCAAAATTGTCACGCCCGGAACGACTTTAAATGCCCAGGCGCTAGATGAATCTAAAAACAACTATATTATGTGCGTGGTCTATTTAGAGGACTGCTATGGCGTTTCTATCGCGGATGTAACAACAGGGGATTTTTATACTACACAGTTGGATTCATCACAAAAATTAATGGACGAAATGTATAAATTTTCTCCCTCGGAACTGATCTGCAATGAGGCTTTTTATATGAGCGGAATGGACATAGAAGATCTAAAACAAAGGCTTTCCATTACAATATATTCATTAGAGCCATGGTATTTTAGTGACGATACCACAAAGGATACCCTGTGTGGTCATTTTAAAGTGTCCACTCTTTTTGCATTGGGCTTAGAGGACTACGAATCTGCGGCAACAGCGGCGGGGGCGTTGCTGAAGTATTTATATGAAACGCAGAAAACATACCTGGGCAACCTGATTTCCTTAGAACTGTACGCTACCAGTAAGTATATGCTTATTGACAGTTCTACAAGGCGTAATCTAGAGTTGACGCAAACCATGCGGGAAAAGCAAAAACGAGGTTCCCTTTTGTGGGTATTGGATAAGACGAAAACAGCAATGGGCGCTCGCATGCTGCGCAGTTTTGTAGAGCAGCCATTGATTGAAAAGCAGGAAATCGAAGAACGGCTAAATGCAATCGAAGAATTGAATGAAAATGTTTTGCTGCGGGAGGAATTGCGGGAATATCTAAACTCCATTTATGATATGGAACGCCTGATTAGCCGGGTTACTTACCACACCGCACACCCAAGGGATTTGATTGCATTTAAACATTCCTTATCGATGCTGCCATTGATAAAAAACAGATTAGGGGAATGCAGCTGCCGTCTACTAACGCAGCTACAGCAGGAAATGGATACGCTTGCCGACATCTATGATTTAATAGAGAGCGCAATCGTAGAAGATGCCCCGCTATCGATAAGGGATGGCGGAATTCTAAAAGAAGGTTTCCATGAAGAAGCGGATCGCCTGCGCAATGCCAAGACGGAGGGCAAAGCATGGCTGATGGATTTAGAAGCGAAAGAACGGGAAAAAACTGGAATCAAAAATCTACGGATTAAATACAACAAGGTATTTGGCTATTATCTGGAGGTTCTAAATTCTCAGCAAAGCCTTGTACCGGACGACTACATAAGAAAACAGACGCTAGCGAATGCTGAGCGCTATATCATACCAAAATTAAAAGAATTAGAGGATATGATCCTGGGCGCAGAGGATAAGCTGGTCTCATTAGAATATGAACTGTTTTGTGAAATTAGGAATCAAATTGCCGAAAATATACAGCGCATTCAAAAAACGGCAAAAGCTGTCGCAAAAGCAGACGTTATCGCAGCACTTGCATTTGTAGCAGAGCGAAATAATTTTTGCCGTCCACGTATCAATGAAACAGGTGTGATTGACATTAAAAACGGCCGCCACCCTGTCGTAGAGCAAATGATCCACAATGATATGTTTATTGCCAATGACACCTATTTAGATAATGAAACGAAACGGATATCCATTATCACCGGACCTAATATGGCAGGTAAATCTACCTATATGCGCCAAACGGCTTTGATTGTCCTAATGGCGCAGATAGGCAGTTTTGTTCCGGCGACTGCGGCGAACATTTCTATCGTAGACCGTATTTTCACACGTGTTGGCGCATCGGATGATTTGGCTTCCGGACAGAGCACCTTTATGGTAGAAATGACGGAAGTTGCCAATATCCTAAGGAATGCCACAAAAAATAGCCTGCTGATCCTGGATGAGATCGGCAGGGGCACAAGTACTTTTGACGGCCTTAGCATTGCCTGGGCGGTCGTAGAACATATCAGCAACCCCAAATTGCTTGGGGCGAAAACCCTATTTGCTACACATTACCACGAATTGACGGAATTAGAAGGGAAATTAGATAATGTAAACAATTACTGCATCGCCGTAAAAGAAAAAGGGGACGATATTGTATTTTTGCGTAAAATCATACCTGGTGGCGCAGACAAAAGCTATGGAATCCAGGTTGCAAAACTTGCCGGAGTCCCGGAGTCTGTGATTGCACGGGCAAAAGTGATTGTGGAAGAATTAAGCGACAATGATATCACAGCCGTTTTTGGCACAATTAAAAATTTTGGTAGTGATAAAAATGCAGATTCCAATCATGCGAATAATAGGAATGCGAATAGCTTTGAGTTTAATAATACTGCTTCTAATTGCAAAATCGCGGATAACATTGTTTCTAATTACGAAACTACGAATCATGCGGATGCGATAGAGTCTAATCATACAAATACGGATGGCATAGATTCTAATCGTATAGCTACGGATAACATAAGTTCAAACCGTACAGGTACGGACAACGTAGATTCGAATCATACAGATACAGACAATACGAATATGGATACGAGCCAAAATCGTTACATCGAGCAAAGGGCACTACGTAAACAGAAAGTGGAAAAAGCAAAAGAAGAGGAAATTAGGCAGATTTCGCTGTTTGATATCTTTGGAAATAATGAAATACTTGATGAAATAAAAGAGATTGACCTAGGAAACCTAACCCCAATCGATGCTTTAAATAAATTGTATCAATTGCAAAATAAAATAAAAAGCCGAGCGTAAAAGGAAAGGAGCGTTACATGCCAAAGATTGAACTATTAGATCAACATACAATTGATAAAATTGCGGCAGGCGAGGTCATTGAGCGACCGGCCTCCATTGTAAAGGAGCTGGTAGAAAATGCCATTGATGCCAACGCCTCGGCAATTACCGTAGAAATAAAAGATGGCGGAATTTCATTTATACGAATTACCGACAACGGTTGTGGAATTGAGCCAAATCAAGTCCCATTCGCTTTTTTACGCCATTCTACCAGTAAAATACGGAGTGTGGAAGATTTAATGACGGTGGCTTCTTTGGGTTTTCGCGGTGAGGCATTGTCTAGTATCAGCGCGGTTTCACAGGTAGAATTAATTACAAAACCCCCGGCAGGAATCAGTGGCGTACGTTATGTAATGGAAGGTGGGAAAGGTTCAAGCTTAGAAGAAATCGGCGCACCGGAGGGCACTACATTTTTGGTGCGAAATCTTTTTTACAATACCCCTGCACGGAAAAAATTTTTAAAATCGCCACAGACAGAGGCCGGCTATATAAACGACCTTATGGAACGGTTGGCATTGTCCCATCCGGAAATATCGTTTAAATTTATTCTAAATAATCAAATAAAATTGCACACTTCCGGCAACTCCAATTTAAAAGAAATCATTTATCATATTTATGGACGCGATGTAGCGGCTAATTTAATCGAAGTGTCCTTTGAAGATCCCTTGTTTAAAATCAAAGGATTTATCGGGAAGCCACTCCTGTCCCGTGGAAACCGTAATTATGAAACTTATTTTATAAATGGAAGATATGTAAAAAGCAATCTGATTGCAAAAGGGATAGAAGATGCCTATAAGACATTTGTTATGCAGCATAAATATCCATTTACAGTACTGCATCTAACGATAGATGGACAGTTGCTTGATGTAAATGTCCACCCAACGAAAATGGAGCTGCGGTTTAGCAACCAAGAAGAAGTATATGGGGCGATTACCCATCTCATCAAAGATGCCATCAATGAAAACGAACTGATTTACCAGGTAGGCGTAACAAAAGGAGCGCATTCGGCAGTGGAAGGGAAGCAAACGAAAATCCCTCGTTCCCTCATTCCGGAACCTTTTGAAACAAAACGATTGGAGGCAATAAAAAGCAGTCTTTTAAAAGACAGCCCCTACGAAAAAAAATTCCCATTACAAGAATCCAATCAAGGAGAAGAATCAAATCAAGGGGAAGATGCTTTAGCTGATTTGCCGACAAAATCTCACCAAGGGGAAGTTGCTTCTACTGATCTGCCGACAAAACCTCATAGTGGAAACGAGCCTTTCATAGAACATCCTTTTCCCGCAGAAAATGCAGAGGATGTAGAAAATTCCAGTGAGCATACACCATACGTCCAAGAAGAGCTCGCAGGCATTTATGTCAAGGAAGATGGGCAGTATGGTAGAAAATTATTGGATTCAAATTCCCAAAAAGACCATCGGATCATTGGACAGCTATTTGATACCTACTGGCTGATTGAATTTGAGAAGAACCTCTACATCATTGACCAGCATGCCGCCCATGAAAAAGTATTGTATGAGCAAATGATAAAATTACTTGAAACAAAAGAGCTGACCTCTCAAATGATTTATCCCCCAGTGATTCTTTCGCTGCGTATGCAGGAAGAAAATCTACTGAAGAAATATTGGGACTATTTTACAAGCCTTGGGTTTGTTATGGAACACTTTGGCGGCAAAGAATACTCCCTTCGGGCAGTTCCCGCAAATCTGTTTCATTTAAATGGAATGGAATTAATGATAGAGATATTGGATCGTTTGATGCATTTTACCGGAACGGAAACCCCACAGATGATAACAGAAAAAATCGCCTCCATGTCCTGTAAGGCATCAGTAAAAGGAAATCAAAAGCTCTCCTATGCAGAAGCAAAAAAGCTTATCGAAGAACTTTTAACCTTGGAAAACCCCTATCACTGCCCACATGGCAGACCAACGATTATTGCGATGTCAAAATATGAGTTGGAGAAGAAATTTAAGCGGGTGTGAGAGGGAGTGTAAATGAAGAAGCCTTTAATTATCATAGCAGGCCCTACCGCAGTTGGGAAAACAGACCTTTCCATCGCCCTTGCAAAAAAAATGGATGGATCTATCCTATCAGCGGATTCAATGCAGGTTTACCGCCATATGAATATTGGCTCTGCTAAAATAGCAAAAGAAGAAATGCAGGGGATTCCCCATTATCTTATAGACGAATTTGAGCCATCGAAAGATTTTAATGTATTAAAATTTCAACAGTTGGCAAAAGCTTATATAGATGAAATATATAAAAATCATCGCATCCCCATCGTTGTCGGCGGAACAGGATTCTATATCCAAGCGCTTTTATATGATATTGATTTCACAAAAGAAGAGGGCGACAGCAGCTACCGCACCTATTTAGAGGAACTTTCCCGCTCAAAAGGCCCTTTTGTATTACATGGTATGTTAAAACAAGTAGATCCTGCGGCTGCAGAACAGATTCATGAAAACAATACAAAACGTGTCATCCGGGCACTGGAATTTTACCATTTAACCGGTAAAAAAATCTCAGAACATAATGAAACAGAGCGAAAAAAGGAAGCCCTCTACGATGTGTCCTATTTTGTACTAAATGATGAACGGAAACGATTGTATGAGCGAATTGATAAGCGTGTTGATTTGATGATAGAGCAAGGACTCGTAGAAGAGGTCCAGCGATTAAAAGCAATGGGTTGCCATAAAGGTATGGTAAGTATGCAAGGGCTTGGATATAAGGAAATACTGAATTATTTGGACGGGCAGATTTCGCTTGATGAAGCCATATACCTGATCAAAAGGGATACCAGGCATTTTGCAAAACGCCAGCTTACCTGGTTTCATAGGGAGCGGGACGTGGTGTGGGTCAACAAGCCTGATTTTCAATACAGCAACGATAAAATACTTGCATTTATCATAGAACATTTTAGATAAAAAAATGAAGAAAAATATCACAATTGAAAAACGAAGAAAAATATCTTTCTTGCAGAAAAAATAAAAATATGAGAAACTATAATAACGAAGTATATCATGGATTTGATAGGAGTGGAAACAAATGGGGCGTAGCGGGGACAGCATGAGGCAGATATACCATGAGCTTGGAATATCCAGCGTCGTATATGCCTATGGGGAGCAATTTGAAGAAAAATTAAGCCATCGGTTTGCAGAAATCGACCATATCGCAGAATACAATCAATTGAACGTTATAAAAGCCATGCAGACACACAAAGTCAGTGCAGAATGTTTTATGGCAACCAACGGTTATGGGTATAATGATTTAGGGAGGGATACGCTAGAGTCAGTGTATGCCACCTGCTTTAAAGGAGAAGCCGCATTGGTGCGGCCACAAATTACATGTGGAACCCATGCCCTTGCACTCGCATTGATGTCCAATTTAAGGCCGGGGGACGAGTTGCTCTCACCGGTCGGCAAGCCTTACGATACGTTAGAACAGGTCATCGGTATCCGCCCATCCATTGGCTCTTTAGCAGAATATGGCGTCACCTACAAGCAGGTGGATTTGTGTAAAGATGGCAGTTTTGACTTTGAAAAAATTAAATCTGCAATTAACAACAAAACAAAACTAGTCACCATACAACGTTCCAAAGGATACCAAACAAGACCGACCCTTTCCATTGCCCGCATCAAAGAATTGATTTCTTTTGTAAAAAATGTGAAGCCTTCTGTTATTTGTATGGTAGATAACTGCTATGGAGAATTTGTAGAGCAAAAAGAACCATTAGAAGCCGGCGCCGATATGATGGTGGGATCTCTGATTAAAAATCCCGGTGGCGGACTTGCCCCCATCGGCGGCTACATTGTCGGTACCAAAAAATGTGTTTTAAATGCCGCATACCGCCTTACTTCACCTGGACTAGGCAAAGAAGTCGGTGCATCCCTTGGTGTGGTGCAATCCTTCTATCAAGGCCTATTCCTTGCTCCAACTGTGGTAGCCGGGGCATTAAAAGGTGCAGTTTTTGCTGCGAACCTCTATGAAAACCTTGGATTTCCTGTCATGCCAAATGGGAACGAGCCTCGCTATGACATTATTCAGGCAGTCACCCTAAATACAGCAAAAGGACTCATCGCGTTCTGCAAAGGAATTCAAGCAGCAGCCCCGGTAGACAGCCATGTAACGCCTGAACCTTGGGCAATGCCCGGCTATGAAGACAACGTTATTATGGCGGCAGGCGCATTTGTACAAGGCTCATCCATTGAATTAAGCGCCGATGGACCCCTGCGCCCCCCCTACGTTGCCTATTTTCAAGGCGGCTTGACGTGGTATCATGCCAAATTGGGCATACTGATGTCATTACAAAAATTATATGAAGCAGACCTAGTTGCCCTGTAGCAAAATCAGAATTCCGATGAATATAACAATGTTACAATTCACAGTCAGCTGTGAAAGTAACGTTTATGTACACAAACTGCATAAAAAACGTGCGGTTTGGCACATCAAACCCTTGCACTTTTATGCAAAAAACGCACAAAAGCGACTTCGCGGTAATGGGCTGTAAATTGTACCATGGCAAATACTTTTTTATGAATAAAAAATAAAAAAGTATACATCAAAGTTTACATGTGCTAAAATAAGTTGTAAAACTTTTCCTTAAATTCGTGAGAGAGTGAAAGGGAAACATGAATAGACATTATACGATGAAAGAACTGCCAAACTCTGAAAAACCATATGAAAAATGTTTGGAATATGGGGCAGCTGCTCTATCCGATGCCGAACTTCTGGCGGTGATCCTACGTAGCGGTTCCAAGAATATAAATGCGACGCAGCTTGCCCAGTCCATTTTGTGCCAAGAACAAAAGAGTCTGCTAAACTTATATTATATGCAGATTTCTGATTTCCAGAAGATTCCCGGCATAGGGACAGTAAAAGCAATCCAATTAAAATGCATTGCAGAAATTGCCATGCGCTTGTCAAGGACAAGCTACAAAGATAAGATATGTATGACAGAACCAAGTACGGTAGCGACCTATTTTATGGAGCAGCTGCGGCATGATACAAAAGAAAAATTGCTATTAGTCATGTTTAATGCAAAGAATCATTATTTAGGCGATGAGGTAATCTCTGTAGGGACGGTCAATGCCTCCCTTGTTTCGCCAAGGGAAATTTTCTTAAAAGCCTTATCTTTACAGGCGGTGAATATCATTATGATACATAACCACCCAAGCGGCGATCCAACCCCAAGCAATGAAGATAAGCGGGCAACCATACGGGTATTGGAGTGTGGTCAGATGATAGGCATCTATTTAGCCGACCATATTATCATTGGAGACAACAAATATATAAGCTTTAGAGAAAAGGGACTGCTTTAAAGGAAAGGAAAAAAGATATGTCAAGTAATGTGTATGGAATTGATTTGGGGACCTTTAATTTAAAAGTATTCTGTAAGTCAACCGGAACCGTAATAAATGAAAAAAATACAGTCGCAATTGTCAATAAAAACCAGCTATATGCCTTTGGCGATGAGGCATATGCAATGTATGAAAAGGCGCCGGAGGCAATCGCCGTTTCTTTTCCCGTAGTCAATGGCGTGATAGCAGACTATAACATATTGCAGACCATGATTGGGGACCTTTTAGAAAAGCATGCGAAGAACCATGTAAAAGGAGCAGAATTTATTGTAGCCGTACCGACAGATATTACAGAAGTAGAGAAAAAAGCGTTTTTTGATTTATTTTTTAAAAGCAAATTCAAACCGAAGAATGTACTGCTTTGCGAGAAACCGATTGCTGACGCAGTCGGGCTTGATTTAGAAGTGAAGTCGCCGACCGGCACAATGATTGTAAATATTGGAGCTGACACAACTGAAATATCGGTGATATCCCTGGGAGGGCTTGTATTAAGCAACCTCCTGCACTTTGGTGGAAAGCGGTTGGATGAATCAATCATCAGCCACATAAAGCGGAATTTCAGCCTTGTAATCGGGCAAAAAACTGCCATGTTCCTGAAAGAGGAATTAGGCTGTGCCCTGCCAGAGGAGAAGACAAGAAGTGCAACCATTGTAGGGCGTGATGTTGTAAGTGGACTGCCCATAGAAATGGAAATTTCCTCAGAAGTTGTATACGAATCCATCAAAGACAACTTAAATGCAATCTGCAATTCTATTAAAATGATTTTAGAGCGTACGCCTCCTGAGCTTGCAAGGGACATTATCCATGCAGGAATTTATATCACCGGTGGCTCTTCTAAAATCGACAAACTGGATAAACTGTTTTCAAACACAACCAATATAACAGTCAATACCTGCGAATATCCCGAAGAAAGTGCGGTACGTGGATTGAATAAGATCGTTTCTGAAGATAAATTTAAAACACTAGCCTTTAGCATGAAAGAAAAAATTTATCGGTAGATACGCCATACAGCACCAGTAGATTGCGATCCGAGAATAGAGCCCGTATGAGCAAGATGCAAGCAATCCGAGCGCGATTTGATCAATAGGAGCCGTATGAGCAAGATGCAGCAATTCGGAAGCGATTAAAGGAAATAGAACCCGCATAAGCGAAATAAGATAGAAGGTAATAAATTTATTATGAAACGTAATATGAAGCGTAAATCTAAGTTTATAATTCCAAGCAAATATATATTAATAGGGCTTACCTTTTTTTGTATACTGGTTATGTTTATTAGCTTTACAATGAATTTGACAGGGGGGCCTTTAAATACAGTAGCCGGCTATGTATTTATGCCAATGCAAAAAGGGATCAATTCGGTAGGGATATGGCTGACGGATCGGACAGATAGTTTGAAGGCACTTGGTGTCGTAATGGAAGAAAACAAGCAATTACAGGCGCAGGTGGATATGTTGACAACAGAAATCAATACGTTGAAGCTACAGCAGTATGAACTAGATCATTTAAAGGAGCTGATTGCCTTAGATGAAAAATATCCGGATTATGATAAAGTAGCGGCTCAAATATTCAGCCATGACGGAGGAAATTGGTTTAATACCTTTCTAATCAATAAAGGGACCAATGATGGGATAGAAATTGATATGATTGTGATGGCAGGCAGTGGGCTAGTTGGAATTATCTATGATGTTGGCCCTAATTATGCAAAAGTACGTTCTATTATTGATGACGCCAGCAATGTAAGCGGGATAACGCTTTCTACTTCAGATCGATGTATTGTAAGCGGAAATTTAAAAACGATGAACGAAGACCAGGTCATACAGTTTACAAACCTAAAGTGCAAAGACGGTGCAATTACAACGGGAGAGCAGGTTGTAACTTCCTATATCAGCGACAAGTATTTGCCGGGCCTTTTGATTGGCTATGTCCAGAGCATTGAAAAAGATTCCAATAATCTGACACATTCCGGGACAATTACGACAGCAGTTGATTTTGAACATCTGCAGGACGTTTTGATTATCCTTGAAAAAAAGGAATCTGTAGAGGAGTAGACAAAACATGAGGCGTAAACTAATCGTTTTTTTTATCATAGCAATTTGTTTTTTTTTACAAAGCACCGTTTTTCAGGCTTTGTCGTTTGCATCGATTTCCCCCAACCTCCTCATTGTCGTAACTTCTTCTTTCGGCTTTATGCGTGGTAAAAAAGAAGGTATATGGATTGGTTTTTTTTGCGGATTGCTGCTGGATATTTTTTTTGGAAATGTCATTGGATTTTATGCACTCATCTATATGTATATAGGCTATGTAAATGGTTTTTTTCGGAAACTTTTTTTTCCGGAAGACATAAAGCTTCCCATTATTTTGATTGCTGCAAGTGATATGGCATACAGTATGCTCGTTTATCTGTTCTTGTTTTTATTACGAGGGAAGCTGCAATTTAGCTATTACTTACTGCATATTATACTTCCGGAATTAGTATATACTATTTTCATAACAATCCTGCTCTATTTTGTTATATTAAAAATCAATCGGAAGCTAGAAGACATAGAAAAGTAAAAGATAAGGCAATCAATGGCTGCGATTCACAGTCCATTACCGCGAAGTCGCTTTTGTGCGTTTTTTACATAAAAGTACGTGGGTTTGATGTGCCAAACCGCACATTCTTTGTGCAGTTTGTGTACATAAACGTTACTTTCACAGCTAGCTGTGAATCGTAACAATCAGTGTTTAATGCAAGGAGTGTAGGTAAATTTGTTTGAGGCGATATTGGTTCATATAAAGGAAAGTATCAAAAAAATAGTAACATCCAGATTATTTATCTTAGGTATCGTCATTGTGGCATTGATGGGCATCTTGCTGCACCGGCTTTTTGTTCTACAGATTATAAATGGGGAAGAATATTTAAACAATTATACCTTAACCATTAAAAAAGAGCGGATTACTTCCGGTACGAGGGGAAACATTTTTGACAGGAATGGAAAACTGATGGCATACAATGAACTTTCCTATTCTGTTACCATCGAAGACAATGGCTATTATTTAAACTCGACCGAAAAAAACAAGACATTGAATGCAGAATTGATGGACATTATTCAAATGATAGAAGACAAAGGGGATACGATGGTGAATGACTTTTCCGTTGTGTTAGGAACCTCTGGCAATTATGAGTTTAACATATCCGGTACCTCACTAAAACGTTTTCTTGCTGATGTCTATGGATATACTGCCATTGATAAATTAAAATATAATACGAAATTAGGCTATGATGAGGGATTAGCGACACCGGAGCAAGTCATTGACTACCTTCGCTCGGAAAAGAAATTCAATATAAAGATGATTGGAATAGACGAGCCGGACAATAAGACCAATGCCATGGCAAAAGAAGATAAGAATACTTATTATACCAAAGAAGATGCCTATAAAATTTTGGCTATTCGTTATGCAATGTCTCAAAACAGCTATCAAAAATATATTTTGACGACGATTGCACGGGGGGTCAGCGATGAAACGGTTGCAGTGATAAAAGAAAACTCAGATTCTTTGCCGGGGGTTGATATTGCAGAAGATACCATCAGAAAATATGTAGATAGTATCTATTTTTCACATATTATCGGCTATACCGGAAAAATATCGCAAGAAGAATACGAAAATCTAGTCAAGGGGAACAAAGACTATTTGCACACAGATGTCGTTGGAAAATCCGGAATTGAACAATATTATGAAGAAGATTTGCAGGGAGCAAAAGGGAAAGTAACTTTTTACGTAGATAACGTTGGGCGTGTCCTTGAAGTAACGGACAAGGTAGCTCCAACTTCCGGGAATGACGTCTATATCTCTTTAGACAGTGATTTGCAGATTGCTGTTTATGATTTGCTTGAACAGCAGATCGCCGGCATTGTATATTCTTCGATTGAAAATATCAAGGAATACAATGCAAATGCCGGCGCGTCAGCATCCGATATTAAAATTCCCATTGATGATGTATATTATGCACTCATCAATAACAATGTAATTGATATCAGCGCTTTAAGCTACGATGATGCAAGCGAAACACAGAAGGAGGTTTATCGGGCCTTTTGCGAAAAACAAGATTTAGTATTATCCATGCTACGGCAACAGCTCATTTTAGAAGAACCTGACAATTATGAAGATTTAGACGAAGAAATGCAAGTCTATATGAGCCATATTCTTACCATGCTAACAGAGAACAAAATTTTTCTTAGCAAAGCCGTGAATGTAGACGATGAAATATATAAAGCTTGGAAAAGCGATAAAACCAGCCTTTCTAAATATCTGCGCCATGCAATTGCACAGGATTGGATCGATATCAAAAGTTTCGACACCGAATCAAAATATTCGGATTCAACAGAAATATATGATGCATTATTGCATTATATCGAAGATGAGCTAAAAACAGACCTGAAGTTTACAAAGAGATTATATAAATATATGTTAAAGCAAGATTTAATTAACGGGACACAAATAAGCCTTATTTTATTTGATCAAGAGATATTGGATTACAATGAGATGGATATCAATCAGCTTCGCTCCGGGGAAAAAACAGCCTTTGATTTTATAAAAGAGAAAGTCAAAAATATTGAAATTACACCGGCACAGCTTGCCCTCGACCCGTGTACCGGCTCTAGTGTCATCATAGATGCAAAGACAGGAGAATTGCTCGCCTGCGTGTCCTATCCCGGTTATGACACGAATCGGCTTGCAAATACAGTGGATGCAAACTATTACAGCAGCCTGCAAAGCGACTTGTCGCTACCCCAGTACAACAATGCAACACAGCAGGGGACGGCTCCTGGATCGACATTTAAACTCATTACGGCGGCCGCGGCGTTGACAGAGGGTGTCATTACAACGGAAACAAGGATCGATGATATTGGTATTTACGAAGAAGTAACGCCTAGCCCTTCCTGTTGGATTTATCCAGCTAGTACACATGGCAATATAAATATTGCAGAAGCAATCCGCGATTCATGCAACTACTTTTTTTACGAAGTCGCCCACCGGCTTGGCTCATCCGGCGATTCCTATAATGAAGACAAGGGGATCGCGGCACTTGCAAAATATGCAAACATGTTTGGACTAGGGGCCAAAACCGGAATTGAAATTCCGGAAAGCAGCCCACAAATTAGCAATGTGCAGCCCATCACATCAGCAATCGGACAAGGTGAAAACAACTTTACAACGATTTCTTTGGCACGCTATGTAACCGCAGTTGCAAGCAGAGGGAATGTCTACGATCTTACGCTGCTAGATAAGATTACCGACTCTGTCGGGACAACGTTAAAAGAAGAAAAGCCCAAAATAGCAAGCACGATCGATGCAGTCAGCGACATATCTTGGAATTCAATTCAAAATGGAATGCGGATGGTGGTAGAGGAAAACAGTGCCTTTAAAGATTTCCCAATTGCCGTTGCCGGAAAAACCGGTACGGCACAACAGATTAAAACCCGTCCAAACCATGCGCTGTTCATCGGATATGCACCATTTGACAATCCGCAGATAGCAATCGCCACACGGATTGCCTATGGCTATAGTTCTGCAAATGCAGCAGCGGTGTCAAGCGATATCATGAAGTATTACTTTAATTTAGAAGCAGAAGAAAATTTGCTAAGTGGGCAGGCACAAGACGTTGGAAATAATGCAAATAGCTTCACGGACTAATATGAAATAAAAAAACATACCTTAGGAGGGATAAAATGTCACCACCGGTAATATTAAAGAGCAATAAGTATGGAATTAATCTGATTTTAGACACTGATATTTCTTTTCATGTACTGCTTAAAGAAATTATCGCTAAGTTCAAAGAGTCGGAACGATTTTTTCAAAATGCAAAAATGGCGATTTCTTTTGAAGGACGCGACTTAAGCCCGGAAGAGGAATATGCCATTGTAGAGGCAATCACAAAAAATAGTGCCTTATCGATACTTTGTATTTTAGACAATGATGAAAAGAAGGAGCAGCGCATCAAAGCGCAAATTGAAAGGCATGAGGAAGAGCAGGCTTGTAAAACCGGGCAGTTTTATAAGGGAACATTACGTTCAGGACAAGTACTGGAGTGTGAAAAAAGTATTATTGTCCTTGGAGAAGTTCATGCGGGGGCAAAAATCATTTCCAAAGGGAATATCGTCGTACTTGGGGCCTTAAAAGGAAATGCCTATGCGGGGGCAACCGGCAATGAACAAGCCTTTGTAGCTGCGCTTGAAATGGATCCGGTACAAATCAAAATTGGCGATATCATTGGGCGTAGCGCCGACAAAGCTTTTTGGTCAGGGCGAAAGAGCAAAAAGCAGATGACTGTTGCAGATCCCCAAATGGCCATCGTAAAAAACAAAACGATCTATATCGAACCAATTGCAAAGGGTCTTTTAAATAATATATGATGGTTGAACGGCTAATGTTTGATGATACAAGGTGGTTGAACGGCTAATGTTTGATGATACAAGGTGGATACAAGATGGCTGAACGGTTAATGTTCAATGATAAAAGATGGTTGAACGGCTAATGTTCAATGATAAAAGATGGTTGAACGGCTAATGTTCAATCATATAATGCATAAGCATTTTTAGGAGGATGTAACGTATGAGTGAAGTAATGGTTATAACATCAGGAAAAGGTGGTGTGGGCAAGACAACAACAACCGCTAATGTGGGTACTGGCCTTGCACAGTTAGATAAAAAAGTAGTATTAATTGATACAGATATTGGACTGCGTAATCTTGACGTAGTTATGGGCCTTGAAAACCGTATTGTATATAATCTTGTCGATGTAGTAGAAGGGAACTGTCGGATGAAACAGGCGTTAATTAAGGACAAGCGCTATCCAAACCTTTATCTGCTCCCCTCTGCACAGACAAGGGATAAGTCAGCGGTTACACCGGAACAGATGATGAAATTAACGGATGAGCTGCGAGATGACTTTGACTACATTTTGCTGGATTGTCCCGCAGGCATAGAACAAGGGTTTAAAAACGCAATTGCAGGTGCTGACCGGGCGCTGATTGTGACAACGCCGGAGGTGTCTGCTATTCGTGATGCAGATCGCATCATCGGTCTTTTAGAGGCAAATAATCTTAGGGATTCCTCCCTAATCGTCAATCGTATCCGTATGGATATGGTAAAGCGGGGTGATATGATGTCAATGGATGATGTTGTAGATGTACTTGCTATCCACTTAATTGGAGCTGTGCCTGATGATGAGCAGATTGTAATATCGACAAACCAAGGGGAGCCTTTAGTAGGAAAAGACTGCATGGCAGGAAAAGCGTATGCAAACATCTGCCGAAGAATATTAGGGGAAGAAGTGCCTTTCTTGGACTTGGATAGTAAATCAGGGGTATTTTCACGATTCAAGGGATTGTTTAAAAAAAATTAGGAGGAAATCACAGTGGGATTAATGGACTTTTTTAAGAAAAAAAATTCCGGAGACGTTGCCAAGGACAGATTAAAATTATTATTGATTTCCGACAGGGCAAATTGTTCACCGGAAGTAATGGAAATGATTAAAAACGATATTATTCAAGTAATTTCAAAATATATGGAAATTGATGCGGAAGGCCTTGACATTCAAATCATGCAGACAGAATCCGATGGCAACAATGGAAATGTCCCGGCATTGTTTGCCAATATACCAATCCGGGGAATAAAGCATACAGGACCTTCCGGCTCATAAGGTTCAACAAGAACTACCACAGCTGACAGGCTCTAAGGTTCAACAAGAAATCTCGAACATACCGATCAAGTGTTCATGCGAGGGAAATATTATGTTTAAACAGTATCATTTAAAAAATTATCGCTTTCGATTAATTGTATATGTTACGGCATTATCTATCCTTGGTGTTGCCGTTGTTGGCAGTGCAAGGGAGTCCCTTCAGACGAAGCAAGTCATTGGACTATTATTAGGGCTTTTTGTGATGGCCGTCACATCTTGCATTGACTACTCTTTTATTCTAAAATTTAGTTGGCTGATTTATCTATTTACAATTGGCCTGCTTGGGCTTATCCGATTTTTTGGCGACAAGGCGGGAGGCGCGACAAGGTGGATTCAACTTGGCTCTTTTCGCTTTCAGCCCTCAGAGCTTGCAAAGATTTTAATTATCCTATTTTTTGCCTATTTTTTTTCGAAACAGCAGGAACAGTTAAATACATTTAAAATTATTCTAATTTCAGGGATTTTAATTTTTATACCTTGGTTCATGATTTTGCAACAGCCGGATTTATCCACAAGCATTGTTGTGGCTTTGGTTTTTATTTCCCTCTTGTTTCTTGCCGGATTAAGTTATAAAATAATAGTAGGTGCTTTTGCCGTTAGTATACCAGCCATTATCATATTTATTACATTCGTTTTACAGCCGGATCAAAAAATACTAAATGATTATCAATATCGGCGTATTATGTCTTTCCTCCAACCGGAAAACCCTGCATATGCCGAAGATATCTATCAGCAGCAAAATTCGATTATGGCAATTGGTTCCGGGCAGATGTGGGGGAAGGGTTTGAACAATAACACCGTTTTTTCCGTAAAAAATGGCAACTTTATTCCAGAGCCCCAGACAGATTTTATATTTTCCGTAGCAGGAGAAGAACTAGGGTTTGTAGGAGCGGCAATTATTTTGCTTTTGTTGTTGTGTATTGCAATAGAATGTATTATGATTGGAAGAAAAGCGAAAGATTTAGCAGGCAAGCTAATTTGTGGCGGAATAGCTTCTTTAATTAGTTTCCAAGCTTTTATTAATATCTGCGTAGTTACGGGCTTGATGCCAAATACAGGTCTACCGTTGCCATTTGTCAGCAATGGTCTAACTTCTATGGTAAGTTTATTTATCGGAATTGGACTTGTGTTAAATGTAGGGCTTCAGCCTAAAAAATATGGGAATGGCGTATGGGATGACAACAGGAAAAATAATTATTCCATCGTATCACCTTCATAGATTTTATTTATATAGAAAGACAGCATCCTAATTAGGCAAAAATCAGCGAGGCTAGAATGTTTTTAAATCCGCGAAAGCGGATAGCGTGCCGTACGTAGCGATCATACGGCAATGGACGCCGGGCTAGAATGTTTTTAAATCCGCTAAAGCGGATAGATAGGAGTTTAGCATGAATATTGGATTAATTGCACATGATTCAAAGAAAAAACTAATGCAGAATATATGTATTGCATACAGAGGAATCCTATGTAAAAATACGTTGCATGCAACAGGAACAACAGGAAGATTAGTAGAAGAAGTCACCAATCTTACAATTAGCAAATATTTGCCGGGGCACCTAGGAGGCATACAGCAATTGGGGTCTCAAATTGAACAAAATGGCATAGATTTAGTAATTTTTTTGCGCGACCCATTGACGCCAAAATCGCACGAACTAGATGTAGATATTGTGGTAAGGCTTTGCGATACCAACAATATCCCTTTAGCGACAAATCTTGCTACTGCAGAACTATTAATAAAGGCGTTAGACAGAGGAGATTTAGATTGGCGTGAAATGTATAGATAAAACAAGAACTAATGTTCTTAAAATATTGCCGGAAATTTGCAGTAATCGAAAATTTCTAAATTGCAGAAGGAAGATCCGAAAAGCCCTACTACTGGTTTTTGCAGTTGCAAGTTTCAGTTTGACCGGATGCAGCGAGGAAATTTCAATTGAAAATCCGTATGCGGTCTTTTCTACTGCTGAAAAATATGAGCTTCCCGAGGAAGTGGATGTTCCTACGATTTCTTTCTTTGCGAAAGATTTATGTGTTGCTGGAACAGGCGATATCAAAGAAAGCGGTATTACAGAAGGACTCTCAGAAGCCGCCGGCATTTTTAATACAAAAGAATTAACCGTAGATTATGCCAAAAATATTCACGAAAAACTATATCCGGCAAGCACAACAAAGATTCTTACTGCGTATGTGGCATTAAAATATGGAAATATGTCCGACATTGCAACTGTTCGTGCAGAAGCTTTAGATTTGGAAGAAGGCTCTTCGGTATGTGGACTGGCTGCTGGGGACCAGATATCTTTAGAAGAGCTTTTATATGGCCTGATGATGAGCAGCGGAAATGATGCCGCAAATGTAATTGCAGAATTAATCTCTTCAAATACAGAATCATTTGCCGAGCTGATGAACAAGGAGGCCTTGGCTTTAGGGGCGTTAAATTCCCATTTTGTAAATGCGCATGGACTTCACGATGAGCAGCATTATACAACGCTATATGATTTATATCTTATCTTTCAAGCCGCGATTCAGAATGAAACCTTTGTAAAATTGATTCATACAGCTACGCATACGGCTAATTTTAAAAATAGCAGCGGTGAGGAAGTGGTAAAGGAATGGTCTACAACAAATAAATATTTAAGCAAAGCAGTGCCTACACCGGATGGAGTAACCGTAATTGGCGGAAAAACAGGTACAACAAATGCAGCAGGCCATTGCCTTGTCCTGTTGAGCAAAAACCAGGATATGGCGCCTTATATTTCAATTGTATTAAAATCGGATGGGAGGGACAATCTGTATCTGCAAATGTCCGAATTATTGGAAGGAATTTCAAAATAGCAGTTGAATTTTCTGTTAATATATTCTATAATTGAACTATTAAAGGAACTGTTTTTATTAAAAATACACAATGTTTTTATTTATACAATAGAATGATGTATATTGCGCATAGCTTTGGTTTAGGCATGGGCCATGCAGGGAAGGATACTTATTGCGAGCGACAAAGCAAATCATACGTTCGAGTTAAACGTGGCATGACCATGTAAGGAAGGATACTTATTGCGAGCGACAAAGCAAATCATACGTTCGAGTTAAATGTGGCATGTACCATGCAAGGAGGGATACTTATTGCGGACGGTTTTTGGATACACTGTGTAATGATACCTATTACGTGTAGCTTTGGTTTTGCTATCAACCATGCAATATATTGTCTACCATCTATTGTATCTATATCTTGTTTTTTCGTGTATTTTGTTTCAAGCAATAACAAAAAGACTAGGAGGAGATTGCCATGATACAAATAATAGCTGGAGAAAAAGGAAAGGGAAAGACAAAACTTCTTTTGGAGAGGGTAAACAAATCAATAAAATCCGTAAATGGAAATATTGTCTATTTAGATAAAAGTAAAAAGCATATGTATGAATTAAACAATAAAATACGTTTAATCAATGTATCCGACTTTCATATAGCAAATTGTGATGAATTTTTAGGATTCCTTTCAGGCATCGTGTCCCAAGACAATGATTTAGAAGAAATGTATTTAGATAGCTTTCTTACAATCGCAGCTTTAAAAGATGATGAAATATGCCGTGTATTCGAAAAATTAGACTTAATCAGCGAAAATTATCAGGTGAATTTTATAATAAGTATTTCGTTAAATAAATCAAACTTACCGGAATGCGTAAGAGAAAAAGTTATTATTTCACTTTAATAAATATATGTTTATTGAAATGACCAGTGTTCCATCATGCAAAGTTGTTGCAAAATTCTATCATGAAAAGAGTCAGAATAGGTTCTTTATCTACTTAGGATTAAAATCAAATATGTGATATGTGTCTACTTGATATTGAAATCAAATATGTGACTTCAATATCAAGGGCGTGTTTGAATCATTTCATCAAACACGCCCTTATATCATTTAGGAGATTATGTTGACATTTGCAAAGGCCTTTTCAGCGTTTATCCACATCTTAAGTTTCATTTCTAGAATGAATACGACCAAATGCACTAATAAAATATAGACCACTTAACCCAACTACTGCATAGATGATTCTTGTGAGCCATGACATATCACCTAATAAAAAGGCCAGCAGATCGAAACGGAAAAATCCGATAAGCCCCCAATTTATGGCGCCAATGATAACAATTGTTAATAATGTGTAATCAAGACCTTTTGTATTCATATGAAGTCCTCCTTTGAACATGCGTTCTCTAAATTCAATATGTGTGAATTTAGTTCGTGTGAAAATTAGCTTTTTTCACTTTTATAGTATTTGTCAAAAAAATTTTTTCATGTTGGCAATACATGGCAATACGTGATCATAGCGATACTGATTGTAGCTTTCGCCTATCGTGATCATAGCGATACTGATTGTAGCTTTCGCCTATCGTGATCATAGCGATACTGATTGTAGCTTTCGCCTATTGTAGATAGGTTTTGCTATAAAGTTTTAATAAATATTAAATTTTACAATTAAATTTTAAAATGATAGGCAATTCTTTCATCGGAACAAAAAATAGTGTATAATAAATTGTTAAATAAAACGAGGTAGTTCGATAAATCCTATCGTGAAATAGGGTGAGGATATTTCCACACTAGGTTCAGCTTAATAGATAGAAGGGAATGGTATTTTTGTGGCACAGAATAAGAAAGTTGTAAAATATCGAAAACCACTTCAGATAAATATTGGAATCATCGTATTTGTAATTATTTTTATTTATATGATGTATTTCGTTTTTCGTTATTTTACATCGGAGCATATAACTTTTTACGAAGTTTCACAAGGCTCGATTGGACAGAATAAAATACTGACGGGATTGATCTTACGAGATGAAACCGTTTTTTTTGCCGATACAGACGGCTACATTAACTACTATAATAAAGATGGAACGAAAGCAGGAAATGGGACGTATTTGTATACAATTGATAGTTCAGGCGATTTCTATAAGCAAATGACAGCAACGGACAATGGACCACTCGTATTAAATTCTGACTCTTATGCTAAATTAGAAGAGACAGCCTCCCATTATACCACAAATTATTCAGATGCATCTTTTTATCAAGTTTATAATTTTAAATATGATATGGAAGCAAATTTGATGGAGGCTTTAAGCCTTAATGCATTAAATGATTTAGAAAATTATACCCAAAGCGATCAAAATATCGGAAATTTAAAAATTTATCAAGCAGAACAAGCAGGTGTAGTTGTATACAATACAGATGGTCTTGAAGATGTGAACGAGGAAACATTTCAAGTGGCTATGTTTGACCAATCGAGCTATAATAAGAATAATTTAATCGGAAAAGCGCAAGTGAAAGCAGGGGAGCCAGTCTACAAAATGATTACGAGCGAACAATGGAAAGTAGTCCTACCCATCGACAATCGTATTGCATCTGAACTTGCAGAAGAAACACATGTGAAAATAATATTTAAAAAAGATAATTCGAGTTCATTTGTTTCTTCTAAAATACTGTCGCGGGAAAATGGAAACTATCTTGTCCTTTCTTTTGAAAATTCAATGATACGTTTTGCCACTGATCGTTTCATAGAGATTGAACTGGTACTATCCGATACAACGAAACTTAAAATACCGAATACTGCCATTATAAAAAAAGATTTTTGGGTCGTAGCAAAAGAGTACGTTGTAAAAGGTGGCGACTCCAACACGGAGGGTGTTTTCAAAGAAACGATCGAAAAGGATGAAAAAACGGTAGCAAAATTTGTGCCGGTTTCGCTTTTTTATGAAACGGAAACAGAATATTATATTGATAGTAGTGAGCTTGCTAAGAATGATATCATAATAAAGCCGGATTCTAACGATAAGTTTACATTAAATGCTACAGAATCACTAGAAGGCGTGTATAATATTAATAAAGGGTATGCTGCTTTTAAGCGAATTAATATTATTTCCCAAAATGAAGAATATGTGATTGTTTCCACTGGAACAGCTTATGGGATTTCTCTATATGACCATATTGCTTTAGATGGTTCGGCAATTAAGGAAAATGAGATTATTCATTAAGTGCAGATATAGAAAATACAGATTAGCGTTGCAATCGTTTATTAAGAAGAGATCATTCATTAAGTGCAGATATAGAAAATACAGATTAGCGTTGCAATCGTTTATTAAAAGGAGTTTTTGTATGATACAAAAAAATTTGGAAAAGGTGTGGCAAAATATTGATTCTGCCTGTAAAAAAGTTGGCAGAAACCCAAGTGAAGTTACGCTGATTGCTGTTAGTAAAACTAAACCTGTCAGCATGCTTGCGGCAGTATATGCTGACGGTGTAAGAGAATTTGGTGAAAATAAAGTCCAGGAATTGATCGAAAAGCAGGAACAATTGCCGAATGATATACACTGGCACATGATCGGTCATTTACAACGTAATAAGGTAAGGCAGATTGTTGACAAAGCCTGTCTTATCCATTCTGTAGATTCTCTACGCTTAGCTGAAGAAGTTAGCCTGCAGGCAGAGAAAAAGCAGGTAATGGCAAATATACTCGTAGAAATTAATATTGCAAACGAAGAAACTAAATTTGGCATATCAAAAGAAGCTGCTTATGATTTGGTAAAAAATATTGCTAAATTGTCCCATATTTCAATAAAAGGTCTTATGTCTATCGCGCCTTTTGTGGAAAATCCGGAAGATAACAGAAACTATTTTCAAAGAATCAAAAAATTATCTGTTGACATAGCAAAGAAAAAGATTGATAATGTAACTATGGACATACTATCCATGGGTATGACTGGTGATTATATGGTTGCAATTGAAGAAGGTGCAACCATGGTACGCGTAGGCACTGGTATTTTTGGAATACGGAACTATAACATATAGATAAGAAATATATGAATACGGAATAACAGTAGTTCTCTGGGCAGGTGTAATGGACTTCATAATTCGCCTGGTACGCGATTCGGTTGCATCATGAACTTTCATAGTTCGGCAGTATGCGATTAGATTGAGCGATGAACTTTCATAGTTTGACTGGTACACGATTCGGTTGCATCATGAACTTTAGGAGTTCAGCTGGTAATTCGATTCACATAGATAATGAACTTTTTGGTTCATATGAAATCTATTTTAAAGGAGAACATAGTATGGGTCTAGTAGATAAACTTTTAACAGCATTGCAGTTAGGTGATGATGATGAAGAAAATGATTCTTTAAATGAAGGCTATTATGAAGATGATTATTATGAGGAAGCCTCACCTAGAAAGAAAGGGTCTCGCAGAGATATAAAAGCAGAAAATAATATGGATAGAGTGCCAAAGGAGAAGCTGGTAAAAGCTACTCCAAAAGTAACTCCTATACGTTCTTCAAACAAAAGGCAGGGAACAGGCATGGCAGTATGTGTGATTAAACCAACTTCTATGGAAGATGCCAGAGAAATTACAGAAACATTATTGCAGGACAGAACCGTTGTTTTGAATGTAGAAGGATTAGAGGTAGAAGTAGCACAGCGCATTATAGACTTCACATCCGGATCCTGCTTCGCGATTAGCGGCAATTTACAAAAGGTTTCAAATTGTATATTTATCATTACTCCACCGAATGTAGATATTTCCGGAGATTTTCAGAACATTATGGACGCTTACGATGTGCCTTCGATGAAGACAGAGTATTAAATTTATGGAAATGACGAAAGACGAGCTTCTATTATCCAGACGGTTTGTAGATTTGTCTATGCAGGCACAGCATAAGGGACTGGTAACATTCAGTAATTTTTTGAATTTGAATGAATTGAATATTTTTCAACGGACGATTTCAAAACTATATGGCGACTATGAAATGTCTGGGGGAATTGAATTTTTGGAGCGTCAGATGATTGCCTTTCTTCCTGATGCTCTTAATTATGGTATAGAGAATCCAAAGGAACCGCTTCTAGATTTCCCCATTGCATGTTTAAAAATACGACCAAAAAGCAATGCATTTTCAGATGTACTGACGCACCAAGATGTGCTAGGCAGCATCATGCATCTTGGCTTGGAGCGAAATAAAATTGGGGATATACTTCTAGATGATTCAATTGTCTACTTGTTCTGCCAGAAAAATATCAGCCAGTTTATTCTGGATGAGTTGACCAAAATCAAGCGCACGGCCATTTATTCTGAACTTATTATCCCCAAGGATTTGAATATAAAACCAAATTTTGAATTAACAGAAGGGATCATCTCGTCTAATCGGTTAGACAGTGTAACAGCCTGTATCTGCCACATATCCCGTACAGAAGCGGTGACATGTATCAAGAACGGAAAAGTATTTATACAAAATCGTGAAATGAAGTCGTGTTCCTATGAATGCAAAGAAACGGATATTATTTCGGTACGAACCCATGGAAGATTTCGATACTTAGGATGTATTGGCGAAACGAGAAAAGGCCGGATAAAAATTCAGTACGAAATATATAAATAGAATAGAACGAAAACAGGCTTGAAAGGAAACCGCAGTAAATGGAAAAAGAACTTTCATTAGCAAAAGGCTCCTCTGTCGAAGAAGGACTTTCATTAGGTAAAGAACTCTTGATTCATTATGATCATAGTCCTTGCTATCAAATTATATTGCAACCAGACTTTTCCTTACTGCCCCAAAAGTTGGAATCGCTAGGCTATGGGCAGGAGAGTAAAATTTGTATTATTACAGATAGTAATGTAGTAAACCTATATGGAGCTGAAATAGAATCTCTTTTAAAACCTTATTTTAAACTTTGTACTACGTTTGTCTTTAAGGCAGGGGAAGAGAACAAGCAGACGGATACAGTAGGCACTGCTTATAAACATCTGATTGAACACGCTTTTGACCGCAAGGATCTACTCCTTGCACTGGGTGGAGGAGTAGTGGGTGATTTAACAGGCTTTACAGCAGCCACCTATTTAAGGGGAATTGACTTTATACAAGTGCCGACTACTTTATTAGCACAGGTGGATAGCAGTATTGGTGGAAAAACCGGTGTTGATTTTTTACAGTACAAAAATATGGTAGGAGCATTTTATATGCCTCGACTGGTATATATGAATATTGCTGCGCTAAACACGCTATCCGGCAAACAATTTTCTTCAGGTATGAGCGAAATCATAAAGCATGGACTAATAAAAGATTTTGCTTATTTTTTATTTATAGAGCAGCATTTTGATAAAATTTTGAAACAGAATTTTGACACCATGGAAGAACTAGTTTTTAGAAGCTGCGATATAAAACGTGAGGTTGTAGAACAGGATCCAAAAGAACAGGGCGAGCGTGCATTATTGAATTTTGGACATACGATAGGACATGCCATCGAGAAGCTTTCCAATTTTAGCCTTAGCCATGGAGAATGTGTTGCGCTTGGAATGGTTAGTGCAGGATATCTTTCTATGGTAAATGGTAATATTGACAAAGAAGAATTTCTGCATCTAAGAATGACAATCGAACACTTTGGCCTACCCATACGTTTAAAAGATTTTCCATATACAGCAGAAGAAATATTAAATACAACCAAACTTGACAAAAAAATGGAATCTGGTAAAATTAAATTTATTCTATTACAAAAACTTGGAAATGCCTATATTACGAAAAATTTATCAGATGAGCAGATCTTGGAGGGTATTCAAATTTTACTTCTCCATGAACTTTAGTTCATTATTTATGAAGTAGCACAGAAAAAGAAAGAATAATAGTTCAACCATTCAATATATCGGGTTTTTGCTACGAAAAACACATTGCATTATATACGTAAGGGACATTATAATTTAAAAAGAGGCGATGTATATTACGTTCTATGATCTGCTCTAATAGCTAGATATACGGAATCGTTACAAAGAATTAGAATTTTGCATTACTAAATATACGGAATCGTTACAAAGAATTAGAATTTTGCATTACTAGATATACTGAATCGTTACAAAGAATTAGGCTTTTGCATTACTAGATATACTGAATCGTTACAAAGAATTAGGCTTTTGCATTACTAGATATACTGAATCGTTACAAAGAATTAGGCTTTTACATTACTAGATATACTGAATCGTTACAAAGAATTAAATTTTGTAGGTATTTGGATTTTATTTTTTTGTTTAAAAATTGGAACGATTAAACCTCACCAAGTGTTCAATACCTCAGGATTTTGCTGCGTAAAGCACCTTTTATTATAGATGCTACTTGAATGATGAAATTGTAGATAAACGTAATAACACCTTTCGTTGTAGGGCTACTTGAATGATGAAATTAGGAACGAACAAGGAGTTGTGGATGAACGTAAAACACCTTTTATTGTAGGTGGTACTTGAATAGTTGCAAAATAAGATAGGGAAGAAAATGGAGATATCAATGAATATGTCAAAAGTAAAACATGATACGATAAGAATAATAGGGATTATTTGTTTGATTGTTTTTGATCAGTTTACAAAATATTGTGCAGTGCAAAAGCTTAAGGGGAATGCTCCATTTGTGGTAATTGACAATGTATTTGAACTAAATTACCTGGAAAATCGAGGTGCGGCCTTTGGCTTTCTGGAAGGGAAAAAGTACATTTTAATCATATTTGGCTTGGTTATTGTTTTCTTGATTTCATATTTTTATACCAAAATTCCAGGAGGCAAAAAATTTCATTACATGCGTACAGTTATAATTTTTATGATAGCAGGAGCAATTGGAAATTTAATTGATCGGTTTCGATTAGATTACGTGATAGACTTTTTCTATTTTAAACTTATTAATTTTGCTATCTTTAATGTGGCAGATATTTATATTACCTGTTCCGCTGTCATATTGGCACTTCTCGTCTTTTTTTATTATAAGGAAGAAGATTTCGAACAGCTATTTCCAGAAAAAGGAAAGAAACGAGGATAACCTATGTCTTTCGGAAAACAACCGGATGGAATGAAGGAATTAGAAGATGCGAATCAGCAAGCTTTTCCTGTAGACTTATCTTTTACGGATGAACGCTTGGATAAATATCTTACGGCAATTTATAAGAACCAGTCCAGATCCTTTTTTCAAAAGCTTATTAAGGAGCAACAGGTACTGGTAAATGGGATACCCCAGAAAGCTAATTTTAGATTGAATGTAGATGATACAGTTTCTGTTACAATACCAAAAGCACAGGAAATAGCTATATTGCCAGAGCCAATCGCATTGGACATCTTATATGAAGATTCGGATTTGCTAATTGTAAACAAACCAAAAGGCATGGTAGTACACCCGTCAGCCGGACACTATACCGGAACGTTGGTAAATGCAGTTATGTATCATTGCAAAGATAGTTTGTCCGGAATCAACGGTCAAATACGCCCGGGAATTGTACACCGCATAGATATGGATACAACTGGGGCACTTATTATCTGTAAAAATGATAATGCCCACCTAAATATAGCAAGTCAATTAAGGGAACATTCAACTATACGACGTTATAGGGGAATTGTAAACGGATATGTAGCAAAAAGTACCGGAAAAGTAGAAGGTCCAATCGGGAGACATCCAATCGACAGAAAAAAAATGTCTATCAATGAAAAACATGGAAAGTCTGCTATTACGCATTATCAGGTTTTGGAACGGTTTTCAAAGCATACTTATATGGAATTTCAATTGGAAACTGGACGTACCCACCAGATACGTGTGCACATGGCTAGTATTGGTCATCCACTGTTAGGTGATGCACTATATGGAAATGGAGCTAAAATTCCTAGGGCTTTCGATCTTCAAACTTCAGGTCCCGGAATTTTAGTTTCGCATTTACAGGGTCAGACGTTACATGCTATGGTGATTGGGTTTATTCATCCAACGAGCAATGCATATATAGAAATTACGGCACCACTGCCAACATATTTTTTAGAATTATTAACAAAATTATGAGAATCATAGCTCTGCCGATGTCATCGTGCAATAAATAACAGTAACGAGTGAAATTTGATAAAATCACCTTATTGTGTATATATTTTCGATATTATCGTACAATGACAGTAGTGGGTGCAATTTGATAAAATCACGTTATTGTGTGTACATTTTTATTGATTTATATTATAATATAAGTGGAATATCGTATTCAATGTACCAAGATTTATTTTCACACTAGGATGGTAAAAAACATATTCAGCGTTTTTAGGATGTCAGAGGACAATTTAATGCACAGAATAAAGTGCAGAAATGAGGGGAATGACTATGAAAAATTATGCAATTACAATAGGAAGAGAATTTGGTAGTGGCGGATTAGATATAGGACGTTTGCTTTCTGATAAATTAGATATCAAATGTTATGACAAGGAACTTCTCAGTATGGCAGCAAAAGAAAGTGGTCTTTGCGAAGAAATCTTTTATAACCACGACGAAAAGCCTACCAACAGCTTCTTATATTCACTAGTTATGGATACTTATTCTGTTAGTGGCTATACATCTGCACCTTTCTTGGATATGCCATTAAACCATAAAGTTTTTTTGGCACAATTTGATGCAATCAAAAATCTTGCTACAAAAGAGTCCTGCATTATTGTTGGTAGATGTGCTGATTATGCACTGGCGGATCATCCAACTTGTGTCAATGTATTTATTCATGCTGAAATGGATTTTCGCATTCAGCATATCATGGATACATTTGATTTAAAAAAGGATAAGGCAAAAGATTTAATTCAAAAGACAGATAAGCAAAGGGCAAGCTATTATAACTATTATTCCAGTAAAAAATGGGGCGATTCCAGAAGCTTTCATCTAACTTTAGACAGCGGTCACCTTGGGATGGAAGGTTGTGCTGATATGATTATTAAATACATGGATATTAAAGAAATGAGAAGATAGGGAATAAAGAACGATCACGGTTGCAAATTTACAAATAGTGAGAAGATAGGGAATAAAGAACGATCACCGTTACGAATTTACAAATAGTGAGAAGATAGGGAATAAAGAACGATCACCGTTACGAATTTATAAATAGTGAGAAGATAGGGAATAAAGAACGATCACCGTTACGAATTTACAAATAGTTGCAAATAAATCTGTAACTATTCAGTCGTACTTCTTTCAAAGTCACATTTATGCACACAAGATGCAAAAAATGCATCTTGGAATGATCTCTTATGGAACATTTGTAGCTCGATAAGCATAAATTCTAGGACTTTGCTACGCAAAACATCTTGCGTTACTGGAGGGTACTGAATAGTTACAATCTATTATTTTACTCCTCTTCAAAAATACTACTAGAAAACTTTCCAGCTAGTTTACGCCTGTCTTCATCAATTGCTGCATAATGTTGTCTTGTAGTTTCAACACTCTTATGTCCTAGGGCATCTGCAACTAAATAAATATCTCCTGTTTCCTTATATAAATTTGTTCCATAAGTACTTCGCAATTTGTGTGGGGTGATTTTTTTACTTATTTTTGCAGCATCAGTATATTTTTTAACCAGTTTTTCTACTGCACGAGTTGTAATGCGATTATATTTCAATGATAAAAATAATGCCTCTTCATTTCCAAGCGTTGCCTTGACTGCAACAGACTCTCTTTCTAATTCCAAATAATCTGTAATAGCCTGCACGACCTCTTTTCCAAAATAGACGGTAGATTCATTTCCGCCTTTTCGCACAATACGCATGGAGCTATGTTTAAAACTGACATCTTTTACGTCGAGCCCCACACATTCAGATACACGTATTCCTGTTCCTAATAATAAGGTTAAAATGGCAACATCTCTGTATTTTGTTTTCATGTGTGAAGCCAACTGACGGGGGGAGAGTGTACTGCCATTTTCTGTGATTGTTAAAAGTTCTATAATCTCATCTTTATCCAAACGAATAATGTTATTATTATGTTGTTTCGGAGATTCTATCATAGATGGAGGGTTCGTTTTAATAAATTCTTTCTTAAAATAATAGTTATACATCGTTCTAAGAGCAGAAAGTTTTCTTGATTTTCCATTTTCGCCATTGGTAATCCATTTTCCTTTTTTTTCATAATAAGAAAGATACGCAATAAACTCCTCCATATCAATTGGCGTTATTTCATCCAATATATGGATATGCATATCATGTATTGGGATAGTTTTGTAAAGGGGGTTATTTTTCTGTAGAAACTCAAAAAACAACCGCAAATCATATGCATACGATAATCTAGTTCTTGAAGATGTATTACGGGTATCAAGATAACGAAAAAAATCCTGACAAAATTTAGGCAGTTCCTGAAGTAAGCTATGTAATTTCCGCTTATTTTCTAAATTGATTTTTTCTGTATATTCCATAGATATTTACTCCTTAGGTTGATTTTTTATGAATGTTTAGGTCATAACTAGGTTTGCTATTTATATATATGCTATATCAACAAGGATAGAGATTATCGTGAAATGCTTAGCCTAATAAATACCATTTTATTTTGGAACTTCGTTATAAGGTCATATATTAAATAAAGCTAATATCAGTTCGTAAAATCTACATTTCGCGAACTGATTAGTAATGATTAATAATACTCTTTTACCGATTTAAAGACTCACATGGATGTAAACAGTTTTTCTATTTATATTATAAATATTTCTTTAACTCCACATTTGCTCCGAATTTAAAATTATAGCAAATTCTTTAACTCTATATTTGCTCCGAATCTAAAATTATAGCAAATTCTTTAATTCCACATTTGCTCCGAATCTAACATTACAGCAAATTCTTTAATTCCACATTTGCTCCGAATCTAACATTACAGCAAATTCTTTAATTCCACATTTGCTCCGAATCTAAAATTATAGTAAATGGTCCGTCATTTAATAAAGAAACTTTCATTTCAGCTCCAAATTTTCCTGTTTGTACGACAGGGATTTCTTTGCTACATTCTAATATGATATATTCATAAAGGTCATTTGCAAGGTCTGGGCTTCCAGCATGGATAAAAGATGGACGGTTTCCTTTTTTGCAATCAGCATATAAGGTAAATTGGGAAATTAATAATAATTCACCATGGACATCAGATAATGATAGATTTGTTTTCCCATCATTATCTTCAAATATACGTAATCCCAGTAGCTTTTTAATCATTTTGTCTGCGACTTGTATCGTATCATTTTCACAGACACCAATGAAAACTAGAAAACCTTTCGTAATTTTCCCAATCATTTTATTGTCTGCTTCAACAGAAGCATTTGTTACTCTTTGTATTACAAACTTCATATAAGCTCCCTTCTTTTTGCTTTTCATCATCGACTAGCTCTATTATCAACTCTAGATTACAAATTTCATATAAGCTTCCTTCTATCTACTTTAGCAGTATATCGTCATAACAATAAATAGACTTCAGCAAATTTATTCATTCAATAAGGTCTTGAAAAGCTATACTCGTCCACTACCGCTGCAATTTTTTCCTGAACTATTTTAGCTATATCGACAGTTTTTAAGTTTTTATATTCATCATAATATAGCGGTTTTAAATAGTGAACCTGTGTGGTTACTTTACCAAATGCAAAGCTGTTAAACACTTTATAGGAATCTATAAGTGCCACTGGTACAATTGGAGCTTTTGCTTTAAAAGCACATTTAAAGCTACCAGCTTTAAATGCTCCAATGGCATTTTTATTATTAAATTCATAGTCACCTTCTGGAAAAATAATATATCGCTTCCCCTCTTTAACTTCAGCGCTAACTTCGTTAAGGACAGTCATGGCTTGCCTTACATCATTTCTGTCTAATCGTTTTCCTTGGACTAAATCGACAATTTCATCTACCAGTACAATATGGGATTTAATTCTATCCATTACAAAGGAACATGGTTCTTTATGGGATATCATGATGCCGAGCACATCATATTTACCTTGGTGATTTGGATACAAGACATAGCCTCCGTCTTTTGGTAGATTTTCTTCACCATAGGATTTTGTATGAATTCGTCCAGTACGTTTCATTAGCGTAATTGCATGTCGAACAAGGGCATATCGTTTTTGAACAGAATATTTTTCGGGATGGTTGGCCTGATATCGCATCTTTGGAATAATATAAGGGGCACGAAAAAGATTCATGAATATTACATATATAAATTTAATCATTGTCATTCTCCTAGGTTGACGATATATCCGTTGAACTTTAGTCATTTTTAACAGATACTATGAATTTTAGTTCATTTAACTATTATAGACGGAAATAGGGAAAAAAACAATATTATTCCGATGGACTTTTGTTTATTATTATGTTCAATGCTGCTTATTCACAGCTAACCGTGAATAAACAGCATTTTGATAGATTTTTTATTTATTGTTATTGAAAATTATTAGAATAATATGGGATCGTTAAAAAACGACCAGAGTGAATCATATCCTCGCTGATATTATTCAGCGATTTAATCTCATTTATATATTCTTGTATACTAGAATATTCTTCAGAAATATAGGTTTTTGCTAAACTCCACAATGTATCTCCTCTCTTAATTTCAATACTTGTATAATATTTATAGACTGGTTCATGCAAGGTTTTCGATTCTCCTAGCGTAGATAGCTCGCTTTCCCATAAAGACAAAACAAGAATAAGGCATAAGGCTAACAGGCATAATATCAATTTTTTAAATATAGAGCGTTGAGAAAAGGCATCACAAAATTTATGGATGTTGCTTTTAAACATCGTGCTGTTGTTTATCGATCCACGCTTTCCCATTTTAATAATGTTATTTTGCATATTAGTTATCCCCCTATTGAACATTATATCGAACACTAGCTACAATTATAGTGAACATGTATTCCAAACGTTTGTTTATAATAGGATTATAATATGGGAACAAAAGTTTGTCAATAGTTCAGAGACAAATTTTAGAACAAATTTTCGGAATATGCGTTTGCATTTCCTGAGGAGTTGTGTTATACTCATATAAGAGTTCGATATAGAATCAAAGCGAAATTTAATATAGAGCAAAACAGGAGGTATTAGTTATGTCATATGGTAAAATAAGTGATAAACAAAGGGAAATTTTAGAATACATAAAGGAAGAAATATTAAATAGGGGATATCCACCGGCTGTACGTGATATCTGCGAAGCCGTACATTTAAAATCTACATCTTCCGTACATTCACATCTTGAAACCCTTGAGAAAAACGGCTATATCAGAAGGGATCCTACGAAGCCCAGAGCAATTGAAATCATCGATGATAATTTTAACTTGGTAAGACGTGAAGTGGTAAATGTACCTTTGATTGGCAAGGTTGCCGCTGGTGTACCTTTGTTTGCTGTCGAAAATATAGAAAACTATCTCCCTATCCCATCAGAATATATGCCAAATAAAGAAGCTTTTACGCTGTTGGTACAAGGAGAAAGCATGGTTAATGCAGGAATATTTGATGGGGATTATATATTGGTTCAAAAACAATCCAGTGCCGTAAATGGAGATATGGTTGTTGCCCTTTTAGATGATTCGGCTACTGTAAAAACATTTTATAAGGAAAATGATCATATCCGTTTACAGCCGGAAAATGATACGATGGCTGCTATTATTGTGAAGGATGTTACAATTCTTGGAAAAGTTTTTGGCGTATTTCGGATATTCAAATAATATTCGCATAAAGCCCATAAGAAATAATATTTGCGTAAGGCTCATAAAGAAATAATATTCGCGTAAGGTTCATAAGAAATATAACGAAGAAAAGAAAATTCATAAAGCTCAAATTTCCGGAAGTCATTTAATAGAGTGATTTGATTCTTTCGGAAATTTGAGGATAGTATCGTTCCGATTGGTTTGCTGGTATCATTAACTGTGGACAAGTGCTCCCTCGCCTACGAAATGTGATTGTGAAGGGTATACAACTTAATGAGGCAAGGAGGGTATTACTGAATCGTTGCAGCTTATCATAGCTACAGCTTATCATGGCTATAACGAACCTGTGACGTTTTTTCTATCTATAACTTATAATTCTGAAATTTCCAACATTTTCCCATCTCGCCAAATACGCTCTAAATCATAAAATAGACGATCCTCTTTGGAAAATACATGTACGATTATATCCCTATAATCCATTAGGACCCAACTTGAATTATGACTACCTTCAATTTGTTTTGCATGATATCCGGCTTTGTTCAATTCATCATCTACAGCACCTACCATAGCCTGTATTTGGTTTATATTATTTCCGTTTGCTATAATAAAATAATCTCCCAAAACAGAAATTTCACTTATATCGATAACACGTATATCCTCTGATTGCTTTTCGTCTAATGCATGGCAAGCAATTTTGCACATTTCTCTGGAATCACTCATTTGAAAATCCTCCTACGAACCTTAGTTCATTTTTTAAATATTCATAAGTTGCTGATGTTGCAGGATCAATACTACTTTTGTGGTACTCCAAATAGCGTAATGTATTGGAAAGAATTTTTAACATTGCATCATCCAAATTTTGAAATGCCAGTTTACGGATCGCTACTAAATCAGGTGCCCTGTCCCTTTGTGGTTCAATGTAATCCGCTACATATACAATTTTGTCTAATACAGACATGCGGGGTGCCCCCGTAGTGTGTACTAATATGGCATGAAGGATATCGTTGTCTTTTACTTTATATATCTCTTTCGCCATAAATGCACCTAATTTGGCATGGAGAAGAAAGGGGGTGCTTTGTTCCTGTGGTGTTATTTCAATATTATTTAATGCACAAAGTCGAATCTTTTCATCATTTGGAATACATTTTGCACAGTCGTGCAGCAAGCCTGCCAATTGAGCCTTTTGCAGATCACAATCATGTGCCATTGCAAGTGCTGCGGCTGTGTACATTACACCTAAGGTATGCTCATAGCGTTCTTTATCTAATGCTTTTTTTAAATGCTTTTGAATCTTTTTCATTTCCATATGAATATCCCTTGTTCCTAACTAATAAGACTAATGTATAGATTGTTTTTGGCAATATAGGATTCTACTTCTAATGGAACCATATATCGTATGCTAGTATGTTGCGCTACCCTCTCTCGGATATCGTGGGAAGATACATCAAAATTAGGTGTATACAAGCGATAAATAGAAGCATTGTATCGATTGCATAAATAAAAAATGTGCGTATCTAGTTTTTCAACATCTGGATGTTCTCTTCCTGCGACAAGTACGGTACAGTTTTTTAAAATTTGCTCTGGGCTTGCCCAATTTTCAATTGAAAACAATGAGTCTGCGCCTAAAATAAAATAAAAATCCGTATTTGGTTCTGCAAATTTTAACTTTTCTAATGTCTTATGTGTATAATTTACTTCTCTAGACTGAATTTCAAGCAAAGATAATGAAAAATTTGTATTATCTTCAATTGCCAGAGAAATCATGTTACATCGGTGTTCCGCTGAAGTGATCAATTTATCTTTCTTATGGGGGGAAAGACCAGTAGGTATAAAATACACTTTATCTAAGGAAAATTGCTCGGTAGCATTTTCGGCAATTATTAAATGACCATTATGGATGGGATCAAAGGTTCCACCCATAATTCCAATTTTTCGATTGGATTTTCCCATAATCCACCTCTTTTCTGCACGGTTGCTTGTGCAAAATTAGTTCTATTATTTCGGCAATTTTATTTTAGGATCTTTTTTGGCTGGGCGATATAATATAATTTTCTTGCCAATTACTTGTACTACACTAGAACGACTACGCTCTCCAATGATTTCGGCAATTTCTTTCGGGTCATCCAGGCAATTTTGCAGGACAGAAAGTTTAATCAGTTCTCGTTTTTCCAATGCTTCATCTACAGCAACCACAATTTCCGGTGTTAAGCTGGATTTTCCCACTTGTAAAATGGGGGTTATATTATTAGCAAGGCTTTTTAAATAGGCTCTTTGTTTACTTGTCATAGGTAAACTCCTTTATTTCTCATTTAATTTATTTATTTGGCTCTAATTTTATTATGCTATTCATCTTTTCTTATTTCATTTGGAACTAATTTTATTATGCTATTCGTTTTTTCTTATTTCATTTGGAACTAATTTTATTATGCTATTCATTTTTTTCTTATTTCATTTGGAACTAATTTTATTATGCTATTCGTTTTTTCTTATTTCATTCGGTTTTAATTTAATTATATTATTTATTTCTGATTTTATTTATTTCTGATTTTATTTGTAATAGTCGAATTCCAACCCATACATACGGACGGTATCTCCTTCTTGAATACCAGCTTTTTCCAAATCATCTAAGATTCCTTGCTGTTTTAAAAATTTCTGGAAAAACAAAAAGCCTTTTTCAGAATCAAGGTTCGTGTAGCCAAGCATTTTTTCAATCTTAGGGCCTTCAACCACATAAGCATTTTCTTTTTCTTGAAATGCAACCGTATAGGCATCCACCTGAAAGGAATGAAGCTCCGGAAAATATTCTTGTTCAAATATGATCGGTGTCTCATCTATCGTAGAAAGAAGGGTATTTACATAGTATAGCAATTCCTTTAAGTTCTGTCCGCTAACAGCGGATATTGGAAATACTTTGATTCCTTGAGGCTCAAATTCAGATTTTAATTTTTCGATAGGGCTGATTGCTTCATCATATATAGCATCAATCTTGTTTGCAGCAATCACTTGTGGCTTTTTTAGTAAATTTGGATTATAGGCCTCTAGCTCTTTATTAATCGCATAGATGTCGGCAATGGGATCGCGCCCTTCTGTTGCTGCGGCATCAACCATATGAATCATGATTTTTGTCCGCTCGATGTGCTTTAAAAATTCATGCCCTAAACCCACCCCTTTTGATGCGCCTTCAATCAGTCCGGGTATATCTGCGATCACAAATCCTTGTCCGTCACTTAAATCAACTACGCCAAGATTTGGATTTAATGTTGTAAAATGATAATTTGCAATTTTGGGTCTGGCATTTGTAACTCTAGAAAGGAGCGTTGATTTACCTACATTTGGAAATCCCACCAGTCCAACATCGGCAATTACCTTTAGTTCTAAGCGAACTTCTAATTCCAATGCCCTTTGCCCTGGTTGGGCATATTTAGGAGCCTGCATTGTAGCTGTGGCAAAATTTTGGTTGCCAAGACCACCTTTTCCTCCACGTAAAATTACTTGTTTGAAATTATCTCCAGACATATCGGCAATTACCTTGTCTGTGAGTGCATCCCGAATAATAGTTCCTGCCGGCACCTTTAAAATTACATCTTCTCCATTTTTGCCATGACAGTTTCTCTTTTCGCCATTTTCCCCATTTTGTGCCACATAGTTACGTTTGTGCCTAAAATCCGTTAGCGTATTCAGGCCAAGATCCACCATAAATACAACATTACCGCCTCTTCCACCGTCACCACCGTCAGGACCACCATTTGGAACATATTTTTCGCGGCGAAAACTAACATGTCCGTCTCCGCCCTTTCCTGATTTTATAATAATTTTTGCACTGTCTGCAAACATATAAATTTCCTCATTTTCTGCAGTGAACGAAAGCTCACGATGCAATTTCCTCATTTTTTGCGCTGAACGAAAGTTCACGATGCTTTCAATGTAAAAATAGACTCGGCTACAATAGTCGAGTCTATCAAGTCATATTATTCGTTGCTTGCTACTGGATGAACGGAAGCCTGTTTTTTACTTCTTCCTTTACGTTCAAATCTTAAAATACCGTCAACTAAAGCGAATAATGTATCATCTCCACCACGTCCTACATTCACACCAGGGTGAATCTTTGTTCCACGTTGCCTGTATAAAATATTCCCAGCCTTTACGAATTGCCCATCAGCTCTTTTTGCACCTAATCTCTTGGATTCGGAATCTCTACCGTTTTTCGTAGATCCCACTCCCTTTTTATGGGCAAAAAATTGAAGGTTCATATTCAACATGTCTTACACCTCCTTGAATATAAGCATAATATATTCATTTCCATAATTTTTTTGTATTCCTTGTAATCCTAAAATCAAAGATTTTATAAGCAAATTCGCATCATATGATGCTTGTTTTTCAAATTTCATTGAAATCCTTCCCGTTTTCTCATTGGAATCGGTCGTTGCAACATCATCTGTTAAACAAGAAATGGAGTTTATGGTATTGATAACAAGAGCGGATACACCTGCACATATAATATCTGACCCTTTTTCTGCATAATCAGCGTGACCAGTGCAATCAAAACCTGCATATATATCTGCTTGGCCTTTGTAAATCGTTACTTTTACCATCACAAATTCCTTTATCGATTTTCAGCTATTAATCTCATTGATTTAACGATTGATCCTCATTATAAATATCAATCCTCATTGATTTAAATATTGATTTTCATTATAAACATTGTTCCTTATTGATTCAAATATTGACACTAAATATAAGTATCGATTTCCATTGATTCAAATATTGACACTAAATATAAGTATCGATCCTCATTGATTCAAATATTGATCTTAATATAAATATTGTTCCTCATTGATTTAATGATTAATCTTATCAATTTGAACTTTGGTAAACGACTGTCTATGACCATTTTTCTTGTGATATCCAGTTTTTCTCTTATACTTATAAACGATAATCTTTTTACCTCTTCCGTTACTTACAACAGAACCTTCTACGGTTGCATTTGCTACGGTTGGATCGCCCACTGTTAATGAACCGTTGTTTACGGCTAAAACATTATCAAAAGTAACTTTTTCACCAGCTTCCACTCCAAGCTTTTCAATGGTAATGATATCGCCTTCGGCTACTTTATACTGTTTGCCACCTGTTGCTATAATTGCGTACATATGGTACCTCCTATTATCATTACTCGCCAATTTCGGTGTTGCTACTTTTATATCATAGAATTGTATGATACCATTTTATCTATAACAATATTTTATCTTCGATAAAAGCAAACTTCAAAACCTCATTGTGCGGCATACCAGTGTATATTAACACGTTTTTGCTCTCAAGTCAACTTGTATTTTTTTACTTACATAATTTTATGATTCACATATGATATTGTCTTAAGTAATCGCAAATGGAAATGTCCCAAATGTGGCGTAGCGTACCCTTTACATTGAAGGCAAGTATGTTAGCCTAGCCTTGTAGGCAAGCCATTTTTCCATATTTATATGCTTGTCTGCAATGGCTAATAAACATGCTTGTGGAGGCTCAATGTCAAGAGCACATTTGGGACATTTTCAAAAACGGATTACATACCCTTTATTTTTGAAAAACTATACTGGGAATAATGAATATATCATATGCAACGTCCTATAAAGCGGACTTTTATGCACTTTTTGTCGATTGAATTTCATCCCTAAATGGAATAGACGTTGATGCGCCGTTTTTTCCTATGGCTAACGTAGAAGCTTTTGTGCTTATCCTTAGATTTTCTTCTATTGACAATCCTTTGATCAGGCCTGAGATAAAATAGCCCGTAAACGTGTCTCCCGCAGCCGTCGTATCAACTACTTCTACTGCTACTGCCGGCTGTTTCCATTGTTTTTCTTGTTCACAGTACACAACACCATTTTCACCCAACGTGAGCACAATTTTCAGTTCAGCATATTTTTCCTGGATGGCTTCTAAAATATTGCAAATCTCCTCTTCACCCGTAAGTTGCTTGCCTTCTATCTCATTGATAAAAAGCAAAGAGACTTTTTCCAAATTACATTTCTCTAATTTGTAATTATATGGAGAGGGATTGAGGATAATAAACATTTCTTTTTCATATGCCTTGTCTATGATGTATTCCAAGCAATTCACTTCGTTTTGAAGTACCAGATAATCCCCGTTTCCAAAATTGTCAAGAACTTCGTCCACATATTGTTTCGTATTTTTTTGATTGGCACCACCATATAGCAAAATACAATTTTCTCCTTTTGCATCTACTTGGATCATCGTATGCCCAGACTGCCCTTCTACAGTATGTATATAACTTGTATCTACTTTATTCATGTTCAAGAAGTCTAAAATTTCTTTCCCATCTTCACCAACAAACCCCGCATGATATACCTGCACGCCAGCTCTTGAAAGCGCGATCGATTGATTTAACCCTTTGCCACCTAAAAATGTATGTAGGTCCAACGAATCTTTTGTTTCCCCAGCCTTTAAAAAGCTTTCTACCCGATAAACATAGTCATAATTCAACGATCCAAAGTTTAACACTTTACTCATTCCACGAAAACTTCCTTTCCTTCTTTACTATTTTCTTATTTCACGAAAACTCCCTTTCTTTCTTTGCTATTTTCCTATAGGTTCTAATCGAAAAGATTGTAAGTCCGATAAGCGTTGCAATATAGGGGATTGTTTTGACCAAGTCCGACGGCAGTCCCATTGTCGCAAGAACGTTGGAAAGTGCATCTGCTACGCCAAATAAAAGAGCTGCCGCCACGGAACCTAATGGCGTTTGATTCCCCATTGCCTCCGCTGCCAATGCGATCCAGCCTCGACCACTAATCATATCTCTAGAAAACCATGATACATATCCCATAGACATAAATGCGCCACCGAGACCACACATCAATCCACTTAATAAAAGTGCAATTGTCTGTGTTTTTACCACACTAATTCCTACTGACTCGGCCGCTTCCTTTTTTTCTCCTACCGCCCGAATGTGATATCCTAGAGAGGTTCTCTTCAATAAAAAATAGGTGGCAGCGACTGACAGTATTGAAATATAGGTTAACACATTATGTCCCGAAAGTATATTCCCAATAACAGGAATATTTTTCATAATTGGAATTGTTACTTTGGGAAGCACTTTACTTGCAAGGGCTACGCTTGTACCTTTATCTTTTGCTACTAAATATAGGAAGAAAATAGTCCCTCCACTCGCCAAGCTGTTAATCGCAATTCCACCCAGAATAATATTTGTTTTATAATGCAGTGTAAAAAATGCCAATATTCCTGACATCGCTACTGCAATCACGATCGCCATAACAAGTCCCCAAAAAGCACTCTGTGTTACATAGCTAAAATACATGCCCGCAAATGCACCAGTTAGCATTAATCCCTCCAATGAAATATTGGGAACTCCTGCCACATCCGAAATCACTGCTCCCATTGTAGCAAAGAAAAGCGGTGTTGTCACTCTAAGAATCGAATATAAGAAGTCGCTGGTAAATACTAAATCAAAAAACGCGTTCATGCTTGACCTCCTTTTCGATAAATTTCTGCTTATACTTGTGCAAAAATTTATCTGCTGAAATCAATAAAATAATAATACTCTGTAAAATAGCAATCATTTCTGTTGGCACATCGGCAAACCGATTCACTAAATCTGCCCCCACCCTCAAATAGCCAACAAATAGCGCCGCGCCGATTACACCAAAAGGATTATTATTTGCCATCATCGCTATCATCGCACCATCGAAACCATATCCAGGCAGCGAGGCCCATTCAAATCTTTTGTGTATCCCCAGACATTCCACAATTCCGCCAAGTCCTGCGACTGCTCCGGCTAATATATGTGCCATTATAATCACTTTTTTTACATTAATCCCTGAATATTTGGCAAAACTTGAATTTGTCCCCGCTATGCGCAGCTCATATCCTTTTTTTGTTTTATACATAAATATAGATACAAATAGCGCACTTAAAATAGCAAGGATGATACCAATATGAATTCTTGTCCCCCTCACCATGATTGGCAAAAGAGAAGCATGTCTGTATTTATAGGAAACGAGCGAAGATACAGACGGGTCCCGCATTATATTATTTAGCACATAGCACCCCACTCCGTATGCAATACTATTCATCATAAGAGAAGTTACCATTTCACTTGCGCCATATTTTGCACGCAACACACCTGGTATGAGCATTACGCCTACACCTGCCGCCATACCTGCAAGTAAACATAAGAATGGCAATAGCGGCGAGGGCAGATCAACCCATATAGCAACCATTGAGCCAACAATTCCCGCCATAAAAAACACGCCTTCTCCCCCTAGATTAAAAAGCCCTGTTTTAAATAAAATTGCCATAGCAAGTCCTGAAAATATTAGGGGAATTGCCGTTTCTATCATATTTCCAATGTAACGCATCGAAGAAAATGGATTGACAAGAAATATTTTAATTGATTCCAATGGCTGTTCGCTCACCATTACAATAATGATAAAAGCAACGAACACTGAAGCTAACATTGAAACAGCGGTTCTTATCATATTAAACTTCTTTTCTCTACTCATTTTCATTCACCGCCTTTTTTATCTGTTCGGAAGTATGCCTTTTAATACCCAACATATACAAGCCTAAGGTTTCTTCATTTAAATGCTCTGTTTTATCAAAATAAGCTACAATTTCTCCTTCGTACATAATCGCAATCACATCCGACAATTTCAAAATTTCACTAAGGTCGGCAGATACCAATAACACCGCACAATTCTTCTTTCGAATTTCTATCATTTTTTTGTGAATAATATGTGCGGCTCCAATATCCACTCCACGTGTAGGCTGTTCTGCAATCAAAATTTCAGGTTCAGATTCACATTCTCTCGCTACGACAACTTTTTGCATGTTTCCACCTGAGAGCATCCCTACTGGTTGACTTGCGTCCACGCAACGGATTTCATAATCCTTTATTTTTTGATTGACAAATGCATGAACCGCTTTTGATTTTAGAAATCCCCTTTTGCAAAATTCTTTTTGGCTAAATCGATTGGCAATCATATTGTCCCGAATGGATTCTTTCGTTGCAACGCCTTTTTCCAATCGGTCTTCTGGAATGTATCCATATTGTGATGCCCTAATTTGTGCGACTGTTTTTCCTTTGATGCTTTTCCCATGAAATAATATTTCACCCATTTGAATGGGCAATTTTTTTGTAAGCATATTTACCAATTCCACTTGTCCATTTCCTTGAACACCCGCAATTCCAAATATCATGCCTCTCCTCACGCCAAATTCCACATGTTTTAAGGCCAAAACCCCATCCTCGTCTTTATAGGAAATATCCTGCACGGATATGATTTGTTCGCCAAAACAAGCTTTTTCCTTTGTGATTGAGGTGTCCATTTCGCAGCCCATAATGAGATTGGATATTTTTGTTTCTGTCGTTTCCTTACCCGAATACGTTCCGACTGTACTTCCACCCCTCATCACGGTTACCCGATCAGATATTTGCTTTATTTCTGGAATTTTATGAGAAATAAAGACAATCGTATGTCCTTGATTTTTCAAATGAATGAGTTCTTCAAATAACTGTTTTGTTTCTTGAGGCGCCAGTACCGCTGTAGGTTCATCTAAAATCAATATTTGGGCACCTCTGGCAAGTGCCTTTAGAATCTCTACTTTTTGTTTCACGCCGACTGGCAAATTTCTTGTTATTTCTTTGGGGTTTACAAGCAAATTGTATTTATTGCTGATTTCTTGCGTGAACCGAATGGCTTCTTCATCATTTACAAATGCTCCTTTTTTAGGCTCCATGCCTAACACAATATTCTGCGCAACTGTAAAAGATTCCACTAACATAAAATGCTGATGAACCATTCCAATTCCTTTGGCAATGGCTTCCTTTGAACCGGAAAAACGCACGGACTCTCCATGTAAGATAAGCTCACCTTTTGACGGTGCCTCCATGCCAAATAATATTTTCATCAATGTTGATTTTCCCGCACCATTTTCACCTACCAATGCATGAATTTCGCCTTTTTTTAGATTGAAATTCACATCGGTATTCGCTTTTACGCCATTGCTATAAGTTTTGGAAATATTTTTCATCTCTAAAATAGTTTCGCTCATAAACCCACCTGTCTATCCTTTATGGACGTGCATTTGTACGAATTTCTTCTAATTCTTCCGGAGTTAGAACAGAGGTATCCGTTACTTTTAAATCCCCGTTAATAATTTTCGTTTTAATTTCTTCAACCGCACTTCTGTCCTGCTCACTAAGCAGTTTTTCATAAAATTCATTCTCTGCAATGCCAACCGCTTCTTCTTTTACACCAAACAACTCTTTTGTTCCATACGTAACTTCACCTTTCATCGCCTTTTTCACAATGTATAAAGCCGAGCCAGGAATATTTTTAATTGCCGACGTAATAATGACACTTGCCATTTCTGGCTGCGAATCTTTTAAAGCTTCTGCCTGATCTGAATCTACACCAATAACAAGCTTGCTTTTTTGAACTGCCGCATCAATAACGCCCAATCCTGATTGCCCTGCTGCTGTAAAAATAATAGAAACACCGGAATCATAAAGCAATAATGCATTTTCTTTTCCCTTTGCTGTATCTGTAAAACTTCCCACATAAGATGCCGCCACTTTCATGTCTGCTTCTATGGATTGCACACCCTCTATGTATCCTACTAGGAATTCATTAATTCCAGGTATATCCATGCCTCCTATAAATCCAACTTTCGTATCTCCAAGTTCCTTCGCTTTTCGTGCCGCTACTACTCCTGCAATATAACTCATTTCGTTATTTCTAGGTGCAATAATATAGACATTAGAAGGGATATCTTCCAACTGCCCATCTAAATTGATGAATTTTTGCTCTGGAAATTCTTCCGCAACTTGCACTAATGCATCCTCTCCATTGCTAGATACAGTCAAAATCAAATCATATCCTTTTTCACACAAATCTACATATGCAGGATAATATTTCGATGAATCTCCTCCCGCTTCAACATAATCCACTTCTATTCCTAATTCTTTTTTTAGAAGGTCTACCGATTCAAAGGCTGCATCAAAGAATGATTTATCTCCAAGCGTACCGGGAATCATCATTGCCACTTTATAATCTTTGGTTTCACCTTCAAATTCCTCTCCTTGTATTAATTCATCCCCTTGTATTGTATCATTATTGCCCTTTTCTTCTTGTTCTGGCTTCGCACAACCAAACATAACGGTTCCAACTGCCAAACATACTACGCATAACATTGCTAATTTCTTCTTCATTTCTTTTCCTCCTAATATGTAATTTGTTTATCTAAGCACATCGCTTATATCATGATATCGTATGAGCAAAGCGAACTTTATATTGCGCCGAGTGAAGTGTACATCTGCCGAAAGCTACCGTGATGATGTAATCATCATGATATAATGTGAGCAAAGCGAACTTTATATCGTACCGAGCGAAGAGAAGTGTGCATCCGCTGGAAGCTATCGTGATGATGCAGTCATCATGATATTCTATCGATTACGATCCTTTGAAAAGCTTCTATTTTCATTGATTTTGCAAAATAGAACTCCTTATTAACTTCTGTTTCTATACTGTACATATTCCCTGTTCGTGCAATTCCGCCTCTTGTAATTTTCCCTGCAAGTTCTATCGTGTAATCACTTTGGATTAGCTCTACAATGTCCGGTTCTATTAAATAAGCGATCAAAAGTGCATCATGCAGTGTTACTGGATACCCTGTTTTATCACAAAATATTTTGACGCCTCTGAAAAAGTAATCCATTTGTTCGTTCTTTTTGTATAGTGCCTGCCTCATATCCTCTGTCAGTGTACAATATTTTGTAACTTCCAATCCAAACATCGTTAGATTCTTGGCATAATCTAAAACAATTCTTGCTGCCTCTGGATCACATTCCATATTCCACTCCGGAAGACTTTGTGTAAATATTCCTCCCATTGCAATAATCTTTGCTTTTTCCATCACTTTCGGTTCTTTGTAAAACGCCATTGCAAGATTCGTCATTGCACCCATTTCCACAATGGTAATATCCGGATTCTCTCTAACTGATTGAATCATAAAATCAACAGCCGAAATACTTTGATCCAATTGGCGTTTCTTTTCTAAAATGGCATATTGAATTGGATTCTCTTCATACACTGGACGTTCAATCAGCGGCTTTGCGCACCCTGCATAGACTGGGATATCTTTTCTTCCGCATTTTTCGCACAATTCTAATACCATTTCTGCCCGTTTTTCTGTATTTTGAAAAACAGTTGTAATACCGATAATATCGAATTCTGCAGAATGAAGTGCCATCATAACTGCCGCTGCATCATCTACATCATCTCCCAAATCGGTATCAATTAAAATTTTCTTTTTTGTTGTTATCATTTTGCATACCCCCTTAGCCCTTTCTATTGATGAAACCATTATACTTTTCTATCCCTTCATTTCAAAGGTCACATGTCCTTTCCTTTATTTTTGTATCATAACGCCAAAAAACGATGGGAATATTCCTATTTCCATCGTTTTTTTAAGCATTATGACCAAAGCTTTTGAAACATTATTTGTTGTTTTTCATCTGTGAGGATGCATTTTTTGTTCACCGATACAATTTCTTTATTGTCCTTCAACTTTTTAATTCCACGCCCTACCGTTCGAATACTTGTTCCTATCTGTCTCGCAATATCTTGATATTCTTCCATAACAACCACTTTTTCCTTACCCTCTTTGTGTTTTTCATAATACTGGATAAGATAATATCTCAAGCGATTGATTCCGTCTAGATAATATAAAATTCCATCCTTTCCTGAGCTCATATATAAATCGTTTGACACAAATGTAATACACCGTCTAAGCATTTTAGGGGATTCCATAATATATGCATAGATGATATCCGAAGCAATTCGCAATACTTCCACTTCTGTAACACTCATAATCGTTGCAATGTATGCATCTTTTTGTGACAATATCTCCAATAGCCCTATATTGCCATTACTTTGATCTAGCTGAAAATAATGATACGCATTTCCGTCTGCATATTCACGGCTTCCGACCGTTTTCCCTGACTTTATAAAATAGAGGTATTTCGGAAAATCTCCCCTTGAAACAATCGTTTCTCGCTTTGAATATTGAATAACTTTCCCCTGTTTTCGTATTTCCTCTGGAAAAACAGATAGATTCACCTCGGATTCTTTATACTTCTCCCATAGTTCATTTAACATAGAACCAGCTCCTTTTTTAAGCAACCTTCCGTATTTCTTCGTCACACTGTGTAGCAAAATTCACTTCCTTTGATTTATGTGTATTATACTACCGAAATCTCTGGTAATCTCCCCTATACTGCAGGTGATAATATTCCAACTGCAAGGGAAATATTTTGCACATGCCTTGCACAACGCAAAAGGCTAAGATAACGTCCAATCAAAGAAAAATATAGTATAACGAAACGTCATAAAAGGAAGATTGAGGGTCATTTCCGGTAATTCCCTTTAATGAGCAAATCATCAATCATATTGCCCTTATGAGAAAAGCATCAATTTATAGCCCTTATGAGCAAAGCATCAATTTATAGCCCTTATGAGCAAAACATCAATTTATAGCCCTTATGAGCAAAGCATCAATTCATATTGCCCTTCCGGCTTCATATCGCATTCTTCTATAAGTTCAAGTATTTGCACTTTATCTTTTAATAAAACACTATAGGCAAGCCCACAGCCTGCAGTAATTTCTCTTGGAATGGGGATTATGCGGCCGGGTGCGCCGGAATCTTTGGCTATTTTTTCCATTTTAATGGCTTGGAATGTTGTTTTAAATGTTAACACAAAATGTAATTCTTTTGTCCTCATTGCGTATCCTCCGTGGCTAAGAGGTAAAGGGCCTTTATGCCGCTTTCTATTTCACGATCTGTGTTAAAGTGTGAAAAGCTAAACCGTACTGCCCCCTGTGTATCCGTTTTCAAGGATTTGTGCATAAGTGGCGCACAATGCGCACCGGCTCTGACGGCTATCTGGAAACGGGTCATTAATTCGTCCGCTACTTGGGAAGAATCATAGTCACCAATGTTTAAGCTTACAATTGGAGCACGTACTTCTTTTGTAAAATCACCATATAATTTTATATTTGGGATAGCTTTTACAGCGTGATAAAATTGATTCATAAGTGTCTGCTCTTTTTGAAGCAGAACCTTTTGGCCTTGCTTTAAAATGTAAGATAGCCCGGCATGAAGTCCAGCTATTCCGTGACTATTTTGTGTGCCGGCCTCTAGTGCCGCAGGCATATTTAATGGGTGGGTTTTTGAATAGGAAGATATGCCGCTGCCACCTACTTTTAAGGGAGGGATAAAAGCCCCCTCACTTACGCAGATACCACCGGTTCCTTGTGGTCCTAACATGGATTTGTGTCCAGTAAAGCAAAGGATGTCAATGTGCATTTTTGCCATATTTATGGGAATCATGCCTGCTGTCTGGGCAGCATCTACAATAAAGCGTAGGTTATGGCTTTTGCAGATTAGCCCTATTTTTGAAATATCTACAACGTTTCCCGTTACATTTGATGCATGGGTACATACAATGCCAGCTGTATTGTGGCGGATTGCTTGTTCGATTTCATCATAGGAAATATTGCCTAATTCATCTGCTTTTATAATTGTTAGGGTAATCCCTTGTTCTTCTAACCGGTAGAGGGGGCGGAGGACAGAGTTGTGTTCTATGGCGGTTGTTATGACATGATCGCCAGGGGAAAAGGAACCGGCGATGGCTGTATTTAGGCTTTCGGTCGCATTTGCAGTAAAAGCCACTCTTTCTGGATTGTTAAGCCCAAAAAGATTGGCGATCTGCTCTCTTGTGGAATAGATGATACGCATACTGTTTAAAGAGGCTTCATGTGCACCCCTAGAAGCATTGCCTCCAGTTAAAATTGCCTGATAGACAGCCTGTGCTACAGCCGTTGGCTTTTGCATGGTAGTGGCGGCGTTGTCAAAATAAATCATGGTTTTAAAACTGTATCGGCATACAACATTTTTTCTACAATATCATACATATTTGTGATACCGCCTACTTTAAGTTTTTCGGTTAATTCATAGTAATTTAAGCATGTTCCGCATGTTAGTATTTCAACACCTTGCGCCTCTAAAGACCGTAAATCTTCAAGGGAATCGGATTCCTCGCAAGTCAGTTTCGCTCCACCATTATAGCATAAAATAGTTTCCGGTAAAATTTCCTGCTGTGTAAGTGCATAGAAAAATCCCTTTCTTAATACGGTTCCTAGTTCATCATTTCCGTGCCCCATCTTGTCGGAGCTAACTGCAACAATCGTATGCTTCCCCTTAAACCGAAGTTCATCTGCAGCCGGTATGCAATCTACCTCCTGTGCAGTTGCTTCCTCTGCTTGGCCATTCGATAGAGCTTCACGCGATACATCAACGGTCATTAGAATTCGAAATTTTCCCTCTTCAAGTTTTGTTGAACTGACTGGATATTTTTTTTGCCCTGCCATTTTACTTAAATTTTGAACGGCAATCTCATTATCTACGAAAATTTCGATATCTCCATTTTCTTTCATTTCTTTGATCGCATTTTTCGTTTTCACAACTGGGATTGGGCATGCATCCCCTATGGCATTTACTGTTATCATAAATAGTTCCTCCTTTATCGACCTTCCTGATCGGCTATATCAAAATATTGAAATTCGTTTTTTATTACTGCAAATAGTCGTTGGCCTGTCCTGCAACACGATGCATGCACCAACCAATGTTAGTGGGCTAGAAACGAATTGCAAACTAGAAGCGAATTGCAAACAGGATTCATTTTATTTTGCTATACTACACTAATTTGAATTTCATTCTTATCAACAAGTTCTTCTTTAATTATTTCTCCAACAATGCTAGCTGGCAATCCAGCTTTTATCAATTCTTTTTCTAGCATATCCGCTTCTTTTTTTTCAACAGCAAGCAACAGCCCGCCTGAGGTTTGAGGATCGAACAGGATTTCTTCCATTGAAAATGGGATATTCTGAAATGCAACATGGGGGGAAACGTGGTTGCGGTTTCGCTGTGCGGCTGCGGTAAGCAAAAATTCTCCTGCTAGATGGTACGCTTCATGAATATAGGGGATTTTTTTACTGTCAATGATGCAATGCAAGGAATTGCCCATCATCTCAAGTAAATGCCCTAGAAAACCAAATCCGGTAACGTCGGTACATGCATGGACTTGATATTTTTTTAAAATTTCAGCACCATATTTATTTAATGTTGTCATAGAGGAAATTGCCTCATTCATTGCTTGTTTTGAGGCTTCGTTTACTCTTTCGGCGGTGCAGATAATTCCAACGCCAAGCTTTTTCGTTAAAATAAGCTTGTCCCCAGGTTTCCCTCCTGTATTTGCAAGAATCTTGTTTGGGTGAATAATTCCTGTTACAGACAGTCCATATTTTACGCCTGTATCTGCAATGGAATGCCCTCCGGCAAGAAGTCCGCCCGCTTCTATTACTTTTTCGGCGCCACCTTGCATGATGATGCCCAAAATATTCAAATCCATCGTTTCAGGGAAGCACACAATGTTTAATGCTGTTTTAACTTCACCTCCCATCGCATATATATCACTTAATGCATTTGTTGCCGCTATCTGCCCAAACACATATGGATCCTCAACCATTGGTGGGAAAAAATCCAATGTCTGCACAATCGCCAGTTCATCTGTAAGGCGGTATACTGCTCCATCATCTTTACTGTCATAGCCAATTAATAGATTTTCATCTGGAGGTCCTTTTGGTAAATTTTCAAGCACACGGCTTAATATTCCCGGACCTAGTTTGGCAGTGCAGCCACCGCCAGTACAAAATGGTGTAGGTTTCATATAAAACAACCTCCTAAATGTTCCTATATTATAGTTTATCAGAAGCTGCAACGCAGATTCTGATAAAAAGGCACATTTTTTCGTGCCGTGAATCTATACTTATTTGTTTTTGCTTCTAGCTGTGTCGTGAAAGATTTGTAAGCCTTCTATCTTATTTATTTCTTATTTATTTGTTTTTGCTTCTAGCTGTTCTGCCAAAGATTTGTGAATCTTTTTGCGGGTTAGTTCAACTAGATTTAATTTTGTCATATCCACAACTTGAACTGGAACAGGGTCGGCTTTTGTTTCAGCCCTTAAGGTATCCATCAACATTTTTTTTGCTTCTTTCTCTATTAAATCTATAAAATCAACTACAATAATGCCAGAAATATTGCGTAGCCTTAGCTGATATGCAAGTTCTCTTGCAGCTTCTAGGTTGATCTTTAAATAATGTTCCTGTGGATTTTTTTTTGCTACACTTTTTCCGCTGTTTACATCAATTACAGTCAAAGCTTCTGTCGGCTGTATCACCAGATAGGCCCCGGATTTCAACCAGACACGTTCTTTCAGTGCATTTTCTACATGACTGGAAAGTCCATAGAGGTTTAACAGTGTTACTTTAGGGTCATCGTAAAAGGTCAGTTTCTCTAGGTCAATACGCTGTTTTTCATTTAAAAAACTACTCATTTCATCATATAGCGTCCTATCATCTGTTAGTACAGAATCCAAAGAATCCGTATGGATATTTTGTAAATAGTTTAAATAACCTATCTGTTCTTCGTAAAGGCGTGAAAAACAGGTTCGATATTTCGCTGTTTCAAGAAGATGCAGCAACACTTGCTTTAAGTGCTTAAACTCTGCTTTAATCTGTTCTTCTTCTGCCTTGGCGGCATTCGTGCGGACAACGAAGCCAAATCTATCTTCTTTTAAGGGGAGCATCATAGAATGGATACGTTCTCGTTCGACTGCCGTCATTTTCTTGGAAATACCAAGCTTTGTATTCCCTGTTGTCAAAACAATGTATTTTCCGGTGATGTTAATGTTTGTTGTAACCCTTGGTGGTTTCGTTTTCATGCTTTCTTTTATAACTTGAACGACAACCTCATCTCCTTGTACGAGTTTTGGACTGTTTATTTTCTTTACAAAGATGGCAGGTTCATATTTTTCATATTCTTCTAAAGGGTAATAGCAAATATGGCCAGGGGAAATTTCGATAAAGGCAGCATTTAAGTTTTTCACAATATCTTTGACACGCCCTACATAAATATTCCCTAAAATACTTTTTTGTTCTTTCGGTTCACAGGAAACTTCAAGAAGTGTATTGCCCTCATAAAGTGCGCAGGCGGTGTATAGCCTATCGGCTCGTGTTAGATTTGTAATGATAAGCTTTTGTTTCAATTATCCTCTCCTGTTTTCATACTGTCATTTCGTGTAGGGGTATCATGTCCAAATTCCCCTAAGGGAATCAGCTTTTCATTTGCATCAAGTCCATAGACTTCATTTCTGTGTATTTGCAAGGCAAGTGGGTCATAGGCTTTATTACAGAACGTAAAAAATGCCTCTAAAACAAGCTCTGGTTTTACATTATCGGTACTTCCAGCGCATACTTTTAAGAAAAAAGCGGGAGTTTCTTCTGAAAATACTCTTATATCATGATTTAATATACTATGGTTTAATGTATTGATGCCTAATGTATCAGCGTTTAATTTATGATGGGTTAATGTATTAAGATTTAGTGTGCTATACTTTAATGTATTATCTTGTGATAGGTCAATGGCATTTAGTTGATAGATTAAGCCTTTTAAATCTATCATTTTTTCACTTTTTTTCGTTTTCTTTGTTATGATAATTTCAGCTTGGTCATTATAAAAGGAATTTAATGAATCAGCGAGTTCAGAAAATGAAAATGGATTTTCATAACCCTCTTTAAAATATATCGTATAATCCGCCCCTGCAACTAGCGACATGGCATTTTTTGCATTATCTGGCAGCTGCTTATATTCAAGTATACGGACGCCATCTACCATAACCTCATTTAAGTCCTTGATGGCTTTCGTGGAATCCATTAACGTATTTACTTCAATGTCCAAATATTCGCCATCACTGGTGATTCCAACGCCAAGTGGGGCGGCAAATGACATAATCTGATGTGGGCTGTACCCGGCAGAATACGCAATGTCTATCTTGGCACGCCGCATACATTTTTGAAAGTAGCGCATCATATCCAAGTGTCCGATAAATCTCATATTACCATATTTTTGAAATTTAATTCTTATGTTCAAAGCAGACACCTCCCCCGTCTTTGTAGCTAGTCTCTATTTTCAAAGCAGATGCCACCTCCAAATTCGATTGCACCACAACCGGAACATGCTATCTTGCAGTTTGGCGTAACCGTTTCATTTTCTGCCTGCATCCATTCCTGTTTTAAAAATTCTTTGGAAACGCCGCAATCTATAAAATCCCAAGGTAGAAGCTCCTCCATATCACGTTGACGGCTTGTATAAAAGTCAATCGAAAGGCCTGCATCAGAAAATGCTTTTTGCCATTTTTCATTATCAAAATATTCGCTCCATGCATCAAATAGGCAACCGTTTCTATATGCATTTAAAATCACTTGTCCGACTCGTCTGTCCCCTCTTGCAAATGCACCCTCTAGTTGGGATACATCTGCTTCATGCCAGTTATAGCGTAGGCTCTTTTTATTTAGTTGTCCATTCATTTCTTCTCTTACCACGTTGACCCGCTCTAAAAATTCTTCCTTTGTGCACATCGGCACCCATTGAAAAGGGGTAAATGGCTTGGGTACAAAAAAGGAGGTGCTCATGGTAATCTGACATTTTCCATTTCGTTCCTCTTTTGGAATTTCATAGTAACGGCGGGCGATTTTATCTGCAAGTTGTGGAATCTGGCGGATATCTTCCGTAGTTTCCGTCGGAAGCCCTAGCATGAAATATAGTTTTACTTTTTGCCAACCACCCTCAAATGCCTTTTTTGCGCCATCTAATATTGTGTCTTCTGTCAGTCCTTTGTTGATTACATCACGCATTCTTTGAGAACCTGCCTCCGGTGCGAACGTAAGGCTGCTTTTTCTCACATCTTGTACTTTTTTCATCATATCTAGGGAAAATGCATCAATACGCAAGGATGGCAAGGAAATATTAATTCCATTTTGACTACATTCTTCTATTAAATAGTCAAGCAATTCCTGGAGTTTGGAATAGTCGCTTGAACTTAAGGAACTCAAGGAAATTTCCTCGTGTCCGGTATTGTTTAACATATCTTTGGCATATTGCTTTAGCATTTTTATATCACGTTCCCTTGTCGGGCGATAAATCATTCCGGCTTGACAAAAACGGCAACCACGAATACACCCTCGCTGAATTTCAAGCACAACACGATCTTGTGCAACCTTAATAAATGGAACAAGGGGGGCGTGTGGATAAGAAGTATTGGTTAGATCCATTTGGATTTCTTTTTTTACAACCGTTGGCGTGGCAGGATTTTTAGGTTCAAACGAGCGAAGCGTCCCATTTTCTTTATAAGCCGCCTCATAGCAGGACGGAACATAGATGCCGGGTAGACACGCGGCTTTTTCTAAAAACTGCTGACGGGGCATTCCTTTTTCTTTACAGTCTTTGTATAAGTCAAACAAATCGTTGTAACGTGTTTCGCCCTCTCCAATGTAAAATAAATCAAAAAAATCTGCAATCGGCTCCGGATTATAAGTGCAAGGTCCGCCACCGATTACAAGCGTATCACCGTCTTTCCTATCTTTTGAAAGTAGGGGGATTTGGCTAAGGTCTAAAATCTGTAAAATATTGGTATAGCACATTTCATATTGTATGGTTATGGCCAGAAAATCCATTTCACAAACCTTTGACTGCGTTTCTAAGGTAAACAAGGGGATATCCTGATCCTTCATTATTTTATGGAGGTCAACCCAAGGGGAGTAGACACGTTCGCAGTATACGTCTTCACGTTTGTTAAACATATCATATAAAATCTGTATCCCAAGATGCGACATGCCGATCTCGTAGACATCCGGAAAACATATCGCAATCCGAATGTCTATCTTGTCAAGCGGTTTCTTTATCATATTAAGCTCATTGCCTATATAACGGGCAGGTTTATCTATTGTAAGCAAAATCTCATCTGATAGTGTATTCATTTTATAGCTCCTTCGCATGGAACACCACATGTAATTATTTCGTATATCTTGCGTTATTAGGAGTACAAAATAGTTACAGTCGCATTTCCTTTGCCACATTATATCATGATGATTACATCATCACGATAGCCTCCGGCGGATGCACATTTCGCTTCGCTCGGCGCGATATAAAGTTCGATTTGCTCACATTATATCATAGTTTTAATTAATTGTATAATATTTTCGAAATGAATTGTATCCTGTATTCTCTCTACGATGATATCTGTTTTGTATTTATAAATGTCGATATTAAGTTGATCGCAATAGACAAAAGCTGCGAAAATAACAATGGCGATGAATGCTTTTAGTTTAAATATACCAGTATTTATGCCATATTCAATCTCCTGTTCACCAAAATCTATGTTTTGATCCTGCATCTGCTGCGTACCAAAAGACGCTCGCACTTCATCTACATAACGTCTGCGTTCCTCAATGCTTTTTCCTGTCATAAGATAAGCTCCAATCTTCTTTGAATTTTCGTCCGATTTTACCTATAAAACGAAAATAGGTTACATAAAAATATTATGTGAACCTATCTGTTGAACTTTCGTTCGATTTTGTCATATTTAAATTTATGTTTTAATTATCATCTTATGACATATATATGATAGTTCTTTTCACTCATTTTATCTGGTTCTAACGCTTCTCTATTTTTCAATATTTGCATGGTTTTCCTACGAAAACGATTGCACTTCATTTTATATATGGAAATATGTTGGGGAACACCGTTGTCGCCAAGGTCAAGCCTACGCTCTTGCAGGATCCACCCTCGCGCGGGAACGGAAAACATTTGTTCTTTCTGTTCTTCTTTAGAATATAAACAAGCCTCCAATTTTTGCATATTAATTATATATCAAATCTAGTAGTATATCCTTTTAAATGGTTCTGCCATAAATTCCCCTAATAGTTTGTCAATTATAATCCCATTAATATCAAATGTATCCGACAAAGCGTCTATCTATAGCTTACCTTGGTACTCGGATGCAAAACGATTAGGCTCACCACGCTCGTGCGGGAACACAAGAAATGGCAAACAAACTATGAAATTAATTTAGGATCACCACCGCTCGTGCGGGGAACGCCCAAAATTTTGGTATTGATATGCGTAGGTTTTTAGATCACCACCGCTCGTGCGGGGAACGCCCGTTTCATCATTTCAACAAGTCCCTTTTGGTACTTTAAGCTATCTTTTTTCTAATACCATGCCTGAATAAAGCTAGGCGGAAAATTTTGTTCATCTATGCACTTAATTATAGCCCTTGTTGCCTTAAAGGCATATCTTCCAGATCTGTCACTGTCTGGCTTTGTCAATATTTCCGCTTCATGATCGCCTATATTCACAAGTATTTCTCCGTACGCCCCTTTACCATCGGGCTGATAAAAGTATATAACATAGTCTTCGTTTACTTCTTTAAGTTTTAGCCTGTTCATAGTAACTCACATTCCTTTCGTTTCGCTTAGGCACAAGCCAGTCATGAAATAGCTTGTTTGTGCTTCCACTACGTTTCTATTTCTGTTAAACTTTCCTTAAGCAGATATACTACAGGGTACGGGGGTAAGTAGAATGGTTTCCCTTATGTTCGGAATCAAGTCCTCATAGCAACATGTGCCGACTACCTTTTCAAGCACAAACAAGTGTCGCCATGAACACGTAGCCTAATCAGTGCCAAAACAGTTCCTTAGGTCTTTCTTTGCTGGGTAGCTAGCCAATGTCTGCTTCTATTCTTAAGGAAGGTTGTTTTATGCTGCCTATCAAGCACTTTGTCTGCTGCGGTATGGATGTCCACAAGAAATTCGTTGTCGCTACCATTGCCGCTGCAGACTTCTGTGGCGTCACTACTTATAAAAAGAAGTGACCCGCCACCTAACTATATATCAAATCTAGTGGTATGTTCTTTAATATCTTTTAATTCTTCCAAGAACTCTTCAAACATCTTTTCCGATTCTTTTGATACCTCAACATCTAAATCTGGATTGCGCTGGTATTCGTCTAAAGCCTTTCGCAAAGAATCCTCATTATCCAAATAGCATCCCCCCTTTAACTCCTTATCCATAATCAAAACCTCCTAAAGTCTAAATCTTGTGATTTATACAACTTAGTCCAAGCAAGAAGCAACGTCTCTCCGTCATTTAATTTAATACCATTCCTATCCAGCATCTTCACAAATTCTTCGAAGCTAGCTTTAAAACTTCCAAAGGCATATTGCTTGCCAATGCGCTTAGCAGCATAATATATATTATTCCCACTACTTATGTACATGTTGTTTATTGATTCATAGGCTAAAATGTTTGTATATCATTCAGGGAAAACATTGTACTGTTCGTATGGTTATGGACAAGGGATAGTAAATTTTTTGTAGAATTCTTAATAATATCTAAAACCCCTACACTATCTCTAAGCTTAATGTTGTTTTCATCATCCTCAAGTAATTTAAATCTACTCAAAAGTTCAGCATTGTTCTCATTCAGTATAGTTAAGTACTCTCTATTATTCAACTGTCCCATTACAGAGCATTCGTTACATGCCCTTAAAATATTTTCTTTATACGTTTGACTCACATTTAAACCAATATCACCAACGTTCACATTCATAATCTCAATAGGATTATTTTTATAAGCTTTTCTCTGACTTAGTATATCTCCCTCGCCTAAGCCTATTGTACCACGTTTCCCACCGCTGTCAACGAATTTCTCCTTCCACTCATGGTATTTCATATCTTATGGCACATAGTATGTTTCACCCTCGCTATTCCTTGCTGCGTGCTCCCCGGCGGATGCCAAGATCGTCGTCGAAATACGGCGCTTGGGTCAACCTGCAGCTTACATGGAATGGACCAGCCGAGCAGTTCTTTATGTTCTTCCTCAAAAGTTTTCATAGAAATTAAAACCCTCCCAATGCCTCGTCAAGGCTTTTGCCTGTCAACGCTATATGTTCATTTCAAACCACCCTTCCCCCTAAATAGCTTCCAAAATTTCCTCGTCAATTGTCTCAATCCACTTATTCGCTTTGGGAGGTAGTGCAACTTCACAATATTTCCCTTCTTTTAATATTTCTATTTTTGAAATATTAGTTTGATCAAAACAGTCAATATATCCATCTTGCTGAATGCCTATCATTTCATATCACGTGGGAAAGTAATGCAGTCGTTAAAAGTAGTGCTGCTCCCCTCAATAATTTTTCCTTCTGTATTTGTTATCCTAACTTGTTTATATATAAGTTCTGATAAAGATTTCATATATTTCCACCTTTTTTACTTGGGTAGTCTGGTATAACATGTACTCCGTTTTTTTTTTACTATAGTGGATTTGGTACTATGTCAAGAAAAAGTACAAATTAAATCGGGGAAATTTTCAAACCAATAATTAACATACCCTAACCAACACTTCTCATCATTTCATCCATTTTTCCCCTATATTGCTACCCATATACATTAGGCGATAAATATCCACAATAGCTATGAATTCTTACTATATTATAAAAAGTTTCAATATATTTAAACACAAGTTTATAGGCATGATGATAGTCAACTATTTTAAATCGGTTTATCCACTCCCTTTTCAATCATGCATGAAAGGATTCTATACAGGCATTATCCCATGGATAGGCTTTCTTTGAATGGCTCTTAGCAAATCCCTCTGCGGTTTACTTATCATCAACCTCGCTAGGGGAAATCAGTTTTGCTGATTTCCCAGCTCACACCCAAGTAGTATTTATAACACACCCTTCTTTATGTCAAGTTTCGGATAGAATATCTCAATAAACTATAGCAAGCCGATTCCTCAGTATTATGGAGAGTCTGCATACTCTTTTCGGCGCGTTCCTCGAACCACACCGCCATTTTCCGTCGTCTTGCTGTTTTAGGTGGTAGGTGGTGTCGTTCCATCCCCGGTATTTCGTATTCGTCTGCTGATATGTTATTATTATCAAGGATATTTTTTAATTCTTGAATGGTCACACTGAGCATCTCCTTCATATTGTTATCGTTCCAATTTTCCTCAAGTTCAGTTGCCATGTCAGAAATCTGGTGCGCAGTTTGTATTGCAGGCCACCACCCAGTTGTCCAAACAAAGGGACGATTGTCCCTGATTCAACATTTTCTATATCTTGCAAAATCCTATATTCGTGATAATTGGTTAAATCCGTTGCTCGGGACAAAGCTCGTTCTTCAAATGGTGTACTCCTTGGACTAAGGTACGGCTCTGAATCACCTCCCGCGAGGCTGTCCGAAAACCAAATTTTTTCAAACGAACACACTGTATATAGCGGTTTTATCTTCGTTTAGTACGATATATTATATTTCAAAATTTGATTTCGGGAATTTTCGGACAGCCTCCCCCACGAACCGTATTCATAGACAAGTCCTGAACCGCAACGCGGACACCGTATGTCCGTATTGCCATTCTTGATGAATTCGTATTGGCATTAAAGAGCTTTAATTCTGTCTTTGTCTTTGCCTGTTCAACTCTTGATTTCATCGTAACCATAAAGCACTCTCCTAATAAACCCATCGTATTCGATGAAAATCCCCGCTTCTCTTTTGCCTTCTTTTCTGCATTTTCAGGCTTCGTCCTCGGATGGTTTTCAAATGGATAATGATATTTTTATCATCGTAAATCCTCTTGCATCAAACGAACAAGTTCCTTCGTTTCCTCATCGCTCTCTACTATACGGTCTCCTGGGCCATTAGAAATTTCAGTAGATTTTTCAAATTCTTTCCTTTGCTCTTCTGTTGCCGTATCTGGCAGAACGTATTCGCCAGTCTCGTCTTAAATTAATATGTCTATTATGGATGATGGTATTTTTATCATTGTAAATCCCCTTTCATTAAACGAATAAATTCCTTTGCTAGGTGGCGTGGGTTCTTTTCACTGACAGATTCTGCAAGACATTCCCTTGGGTCTTTAGCTACATATTCGCTTACTTAGCCTTAGCGGTTTTCTTTGCCACCCGCCTATGTGCGGCATTGCTGTAACCAGATATAACCTTCGTTTCTAATTTTTTAAGTGAGAGGGGCTTGGGTGCAAAATAAGCTTAATACCGTCAAAATCGATAAGCTCCTATGACACACCGATTGTTTTAAAAGCAAGCGCAACTTCCAATTAATTGCTAGTGTACATCCTTAATTGCTATATCGTAGCCTGCTCTATTCTACTTCCTTTAGTCTGTCGATGATAGTCGCCCTGCTTACAAAATGATACAAAAATCTCGGCGTACTCAAACAAATAGCAAATACCAAAAATATCATTACAAAAAATGAAGCAACCGGAAAAGTAAATACCATATATTCAAATTGTCGCGAGATAATTGTAAAAAATCCGTATGTTATCGCATTACCAAATATTCCTACAAGAAGCAGGGTCACGGATGCGTAAATTAGACCCTCATATACAAGCGTTTTTTTACTTTGGCTAGCACTCTGTCCCACGCTTTCTAAGAGGGCAAGTTCATGGCGACGCGACAATATGCTTGCCGTAATTGCATTGATAAAATTCAGTATGCCAATCAGCCAGAGTATGGCTGATATCCCATTACCCATAACAGAAAGCGTGGAAATGATATTCTGCGCTTCTTGGCGTGTGGAAATCCTTGAGCGTAATATGATATTCCCATGGCTAGCACTCAATTCTTCAACCATACGCAATGCCTGCTTTTGTTCACTTCTTTCTATATCAAGTTCAATGTCGTAAATTTCCAGTTCTGCAACAAGTTTTTTTAGCAGGTCACTTGACATGTATATACTTGGCAACCTGTTATAGCCAATACCATAATAATCCAAAAACTCTGAAGGTAAGACGGCGTTTAGTTCAAACGATACCGGTGTTTCCATGTTTTTAAGTGAAAATACCACACTGTCCGCTGCCATCGGTGAAAAATTTAATATGCCCCGGATGATGACAAATTCACCTCGTAGGAAAGCGGCCTCGTCTATTGGGTTTGCCAATTCCTTGTTTAATTCTGCAATGCGCTTCGCATTTACACCATATACGCAACCCGGTAAGCTAGTTGTTTCGCCCTTTGTATCCGCTATATCCATTTGTATTTCATGGACATAAGTTACTTCCTTTGCGTTCAAGCCAGGCAATCCGTCCAGGCTGTCCATAAATTCAGGGGTAAATACGTGCATGTCGCTACCAGTGACAAATCCGTACTGCTCCGTTATCCCATTCCTTAAATAAATATCCCCTTTCATATTGGTGGCTGCTGTGTCCACGAACATGTCCACGCTTGTACTGCCAAAGATTACTGAAACAGCCAAAAACACCGTCATTCCTAAAAACAAACTGCAAAAGACCAATATCGCTCGTTTCGGCATCCGAAACACGTTGCGCCATGCCATTTTTATTGGGCTAAAAGCCGACGTACGTATTTTTTTGCGGGCAAAGCCATATTCCGAAAACCGTACTGCTTCTATCGGCGAAACCTGCGTCGCTTTCCAAGTAGGTTTAAGTGCGCCAGTTATAACGGCTATAAGTGCAAGCAATGCTGCTCCGATAAAAATTAGCGGGTGAAAGCTTATGGAATAGCCAGCCGATGCAACTTGCGTATACATGCTTAAAAACATGGGTACGGCTACCAGGGAAACAAGTGCTGAGCAAATCAATCCTAATGGTATCCCAATGGCGCAAAGTAGCAATACTTGTTGAAATATCATTCTTTTTATCTGTTTTCGTGACATGCCAATTGTATTCAATTGCCCATAAAAGCGAATTTCTCTTGATATGGAAACGTACATCACATTATAAACCAGTAAAAAGCCGGCTATTATCAATAGGACCACCATCATTTCTAAAGCATATATGATCGGTTCGATTTCATTGTCTGCCTCGCCCTGATACAAAGCCGTATATATTCGCTGCGTCTCTATCTGGTTTACGCATAGGCTAATAACTGTTGCAACCATAAAAGTCGTCATAAAAATAGCAAGCACCAGTGAAACATTCCTCCCGGGATTTGATGCAAGATCCTTTCGCGCTAATTTACGGATAATGGTTTTACTATTGCTTTTCATTTTCACCACCGCCTTTTAATCTTCCATAATTTTAGCTGTTTATCTATTCGCAACACCGCTCAAGTTCTCTATTTACAAGCCTTTTGTGATATAAGTATATCGTTTTTTATACAAAAAGTCCACCGCACTTTCGTGCGCACAGTAGACTTTTTCAGCTGGGTGTGGAGTCGTAATAAACACAAAACAAATCCTGCACTTTCGTGCGCACAGTAGAGTTTTTTAGTGCCCTCTATGATTATATTATAAGGATTAATATTGCTTTTACTAGGTTATAAATGATAAGCTGCATACCTTATGACATAATTTCTTTTTCTTGCTGCCACTCGGTCTTCATTCTCAATATATTTAAAAGAATCTGTAAAAATCATGCACGTTCCTCCGCCTTATGCATTTGATACACATATGCATCTTCCAAAGTAATTTCATTTGATACACATTTTATTTCCGGCGTATTTTCCGAGATAAACTTAACTAAAATCCCATTGTCTCTATATTGCCTAGACGTTACGACATAGTTTTCCCCCAATTTTTCATATTCATCTTCGCCCTTTACCTGAGTCATCCATATTTTCCCTTTCGCCATATCAAGCAATGGACTCATGCTGCCATGAAAAATAAGACTTCCTGTTTTCATAATTCCCAAATGGCTGCATGTTGCGGATAAATCTTCTACCACATGAGTAGAAAGAAGCACCGTCCGTTCTTTTGAAAAATCAACCAGCAAATTCCTGATTCGGATACGTTCTTCAGGGTCTAATCCCGTTGTTGGTTCATCCACAATTAAAATCTCAGGCTCGTGAAGCAAGGCTTGTATCAGCCCTACCCTTCTTCTCATTCCACCGGATAATTGTTTGTTCTTCTTTTTCTGATGCTGGATAAGACTGGTTTTCTCTAAATAATACGTAACCCGTTCTTTACAATGTTTTTGCTTGATGCCATTTAATCCACCTATATATTCAAGGGTTTCCCGCACACTCAGATGTGGATACAGTCCAAGTTCTTGTGGCAAATATCCAATCTTTTTCCTGATTGTGCGATAGTTTTCTTCTTTCAAAGAAATTCCGTTCATCTTAACATGCCCATCCGTAGGTTTTAATAAAGTTGTCAATATACGCATAAACGTTGTTTTTCCTGCACCATTTTCACCCAAAAGACCATATACCCCATGACCGATATTCAAATTCACATCATGAAGTGCTTTTGTGCCATTCTTAAACTGCATTGATAAATGCTCTACGCTAATGTTCAAGTTTCATCTCCCTCCCTTCAGAAAAGGCTTTTTTATTTATGCAGAGCATAAAAGCTACCAGCAGAATCCCAAATAGTTTTCCTACTGCCCAAAAAGACGCATCCACATCGCTGTTTAATACATTCAGCCATAGGGGAATCCGTGTACCAACACTACTGTTTAAAGCAAACCATAGTGCTAGGCCAAGCCCAATTCCAGCCCAAAGCTGTTGAAAAAGATTCACCAATGTAAAGCTCAAAACACCGAAAAACAGTATACTTGCTGAAGAAGCATATAAGGACTGTATATATGCTATAGCCAGGCTTCCACCATTCCAAGATACCGGTTGATAAAACAGGTAGAAACATACAAAAGCCAAATTTCCCACCAGCTCTAGATATACCCACGATATCAGCAACCGTTTAAACAGTGTCTGATGCTGCTTTTCATATGGCAGAAGTAAAAATGTCTCCGCTCGCTTTCCACTCACTTCCATATAAAATAAGTCTGCGAAAAAAATAATTGCCAAAAATGCCATATAAGAATCTATCATAAAAATGATTTCTTTATATCCTGCAACAGGCCTAAAAAAGACCAAGCAAATAGCAAATGTGAGAGAGTAGAATATCTTATAGGGTGGAATGCATATTTTTATATTATATTTCAATACACCCTCCTCTTCCACATAATAATGCTTAACATGGTAAGAATGATTGATAATCCGATAATTTGTACCTGCGCAAAATACGTTGCGCCTCCAATAGAAGTTCCAAAAAAAATCTCTGGGAACCTTACCAATAAAGCCAATGGTTTTATTGCGTATCCATAAGTAGCTGTACTTTCTAAAGACGAGCCCATATTGGAATAAAATACATATAAAATCAGCATAGGGATAGCAGGAATCGGTGTTTTAAACAATATTGAAACAGCCGTATAAACAGCTATGATTGTAATCATACCCGGTACGATAAAGAGCAATACAGCCATCCACATATCTGCAAAATTTACGGGAAAATTAGAACTAATACCATGAAGCATTGCTATTATATTAATTAGCAGGGTAATCATACTGACAACAAGCATAACTGCAATAAATCCACCTAACATCTTACCTAATATATATTCAAAAGGTCTGATTGATTTTGTATGCAACAATTCATACATATCGCTTTTCGTATCATAAATATATAAAAAAGCTAATATTATAATCCCGTAAAATGTGATTGCCACACTAAGACGATCTACAAATTTTCGGGCGAAATAAGCCGTATATGTTTCCTGATGAAGCGATTGGTCAATAAAACTTTGCATTTCTTCAATTGTTGCTTTTCGTGCCTTTTCCGAAAATTCATATACAATATTGTGATAGCCATAGTTCTTTTTCATATACTGGGCGAGCTCATCCAGTGACATATCTTTATCCTTTAAGTCTAAGATTATTTCTTTTGCTTCTGTTTCTGATTTTCCCAATCCTTCTGTCAAATTTGAATAGACATGCTGCCACCCTATCTGCTCCTGCTCAGCTTGCGTCGTTGGAATGTACCCCTCCATAATATCTGCATCTGAGGGATCAGCAGATTCTTTGTATGCAACCGATAATCCAGCTTCTGTCTCATAGCGTACAATATTTAAATAGGGATATAGGGTTTGATACAAGAATGCAATTACTAAAATAGCACCAGCATAATAAATCGGATTTTTTAAGTTATCTTTTAATACTCGTAACATGATACATTTCACACATATCTCCCCCTACCTTACAAAATTTCAGATGTTGTTTTTAATCAAATGGGTGGTTGATGGGCATTTGCTATTTAATTTTTTCCTTCGCAAGATCCCCTTGGTACATAATCGCTAAATAAATGTTCTATTATGTATGTTCAAGGCCTTAAGTCAAAATTTCTTATAAAAATATATTGTTATATGCTGTTTTGGAGAATTCACATTTTGGCGTTGTAGTATAGTTTTTCCAAACCCTGCAATCATCCCAACATCCTTGTCCTTGTACATCTAATTTTTCTTTCTTATCTTCAATTTTTTTGATTTTTAAAATTTTCATGTTGTTTTCCTCCAAATTTTTAACTTTACTTCATTGCGTAAAATAATGATTGATAAGTGACATACTTTTGATCTTGCGAAACTAAATAAGCCCTATCCCACACTACAACCTCCCATCTAATTTTACTAATACCACGCCTTATATCTATATGATAGGAACAAAGTACAGTTCCTATCATCAGATTCACGGCACGAAAAAATGTGCCTTTTTATCAGAACTTGCGCTGCAACTTCTAATAAACTATATTATAGGAACAAAGTACAGTTCCTATCATCAGATTCACGGCACGAAAAAATGTGCCTTTTTATCAGAAATTGCGTTGCAACTTCTAATAAACTATATTATAGGAACAAAGTACAGTTCCTATCATCAGATTCACGGCACGAAAAAATGTGCCTTTTTATCAGAAATTGCGTTGCAACTTCTAATAAACTATATTATAGGAACAAAATGTCAATATTTTGCCAATAAACATGAAAAATTTTTCAATTTGCTTTCGTACTCGCAGCAACAATCAAACGTGTCAAACTTTAAACCACGAAAACAACTTCGGTTTAAACTTCGGTTTAAATGAAACTCAAACAAAAATTGTCAATTTGATGATTGAAAAACCCGAAATAACTGCTGGACAGATAGCGGAAAACATAGGCATTACAAAACGGCAAGTTGAGTCCAATATCAGCAAATTGAAAGCTTTCGGATTGATAGAATGAATTGGGGCGAAAAGAAATGGGCAGTGGGTTGTTAAACAACTCTAATATCACTTTTCGGAACAAACGGGAAAGATGCAAAGTTCGAATTCGTTTTTGAAATGAATTCCGTTTTTCTGATTGAGTAAATTTTATAATTCGTTTTTTTTACTCAATCAAATCCCTCAATCCTTTCGTCCTAAAGAACGTACAAAAAAACATATCGAATACTTAAAAAGTTTATAATGAGCCACATACGATACCAGATTATTTACAGGCATTTTGCAGGCACAGGGCATAAAAAGAGCCAGAAAACAGCGTATTTACGGCATTTTCTGGCTCATGTTATTTTATTTCTATGAAAAATCTGTACAAAATTTAATCATAATTACTCCGCCTTCTTTATTTAAAACCGTTAAGTCCCCATTATGCTTTTTACATAACAGCTTACATAAATAAAGGCCCATACCTAAGTGATTATTCAAATAGTCTCGGTTTTTTATCAATTGCTTTTCTGCTAATTCCTTTAATTCGGCCTTACTAAATCCCTTCCCATCATCAATGATTTCTAGCACTAGCTCGGTTGAATGAAAAAAGATGATAACCTCTATCCTGCTTTTGGCATATCTCATGGCATTATTCAAGATATTCTCGTAAACTTCAATAAAAATATTTTCATCAAGCCATATCTGCGCGTCCTCCATCTGTTCAACTACAATATGATAGGATAGGCCCGTTGGCTTTAATAAAACATCTGTAATGCCCTTCAAGTCATTTACCAGATCCAGCGCTTGTACTTTGGTCACTTCTATTTCCCATTCTTCCAACTTGGAAATTCTCTTTAATTGCTCTAGCAGTTTGTCCAATCGAAGCGTTTGGCTATTAATGCTTTCAGCCATATCGATCGCCTTACTCTGTTCAAATCCATCACTCGGTAGATATTCCAGCAGCATATCCGCATAGCCTTGTATCACATACAGCGGATTTCTGATATCATGGACAATCGCTTGTCGTATTATCCTCTGTTCCTCTGCCATATTCCATAAATGTTGATTATTTTTTCTTAACTCCCTTCGCATCAATTCAAATGCATGGCATAAGTTTCCCAATTCGTCTTTCTTATCATATATAATTTCAAACTCCAATTCATTATTAGAAATTAACGTCGCTCCTTGATTTAACAATTTTATTGGTTGTTTTAATTTACGATTGTAAAATGCAGCGACTACAAAGATGCTTCCAGCGATAGCAAGGATTAGATCCGCCCATGATTGTAAGAAATCACAAATATTCACAATAACAACTTCTTTCTGTGTCATAATACTTTCTTTCACCCTTGCCGGTCCGCCAAACATACCATATAAATCTGAATTTTCATAAATTTGATGATATGGCTCCAAGTGTCTATAATGTTCCCAGATAGATTCCTGTATTTGAAGCGTAGTATGCTCAATGATGATTGTCAAGATAATAAATAGTATTAAAAATACAATCAGGTACAAAAAAAGTGCTTTTTTAAGTGAATACTTCTTTATTTTTCCCACTTATACCCATGCCCCCATACATTTTCTATATACTTTTTCCCAGTGTGCTTTTCCAATTTTTTTCGGATTCTGCTAATTAATTCGCGGACGACTTTGCTATCGCCATCTCTATCATAATTCCATATTTTTTCATAGATGCTTTCCTGGCTGAAAATCTGTCCTCGATAAGATGACAATAACGCTAAGATTTCAAATTCTTTCGTTGTCAAATCTATCTTTTTATTTTCAAAACAAACATTGCAATTGCTATAATTAATCAGCAAACCATCCGAAAATTTGATTTTCTTTTTCGCTTTAACCCGTTCATCCCTACAGATATGTGCTTTTACTCGCATACCCAACTCTCTAATTCGATAAGGTTTTCGTATATAGTCATCCCCTCCAACCATAAAACCTTTCACAGCATCATTCTCTTCTGCCCTAGCCGTCAAAAATAGTATGGGGCATTCAACCAATGATCGAATTATTTTGCATACAGCATAACCATCTTTTCCAGGCATATTGATATCAAGTAAAATGACATCCGGATCTATTTCTAATTTTTCAAGAGCTTCTGTTCCATTATAAGCAGTGTAAACAATGTAATCCTGCATCTCAAAATAGTCTTTTAACATTTTTACGGTATCGCCGTCATCATCAATAATTAAAAGTTTATACCTCAGTTTATATCCCTCCTTTACATACTTCAATTAAATATTTCTTACCGTTGCCCTCAATCTAAACGATGGTCGAACCCGATATCAGCGTTATTTGCGACAAAAGCAAGTTTGATGGCATGGTGTGCAATGGTGCGCCAGACTGGATGATAGAAATCACATCATCTAGCAATCCCAGTCATGACTATCTTTTTAAGCTAAATAAATATATGGCGGCAGGTGTTCGTGAATATTGGGTTGTGAATCCAAAGAAGGCATCTGCACTTTATTTAACTTTTTGCGTTTCTGCTTATATTTTTATCGTCCTTTACCATAATAATGCGATCCCATAGCTTTGCCAATTCACTATGATCGGAACAAAAAATATACCCACAAACAAACAGAATAAGCTCCGACAAATTGACGGGGCTTTCCATTCGTAAATTTTCTATTCGTCCTTAGCCATTTTACTGCAATCGGCTTGGCTGCTTATCTGATTAGCCATATTCTTTAAATGGAACATTATACTGGCATTTGGTCTTATTATAATATGGAACATTATACTGGCATTTGTCCTTATTATAATGCGGAATATTATGTCAGACATATCATTTCTTCACATGTCTATTTTTTATTTTATGTTCTACAATAGAATACACTATAATCGTAAGTATAGGCAAGAAACAATAGGGGATTTGTTCATAAGACAAGTAGGTGGTTACTATTACTGCGAGCGAGCATAGCGCAAATTGAAAAGCTATTCTAATAATGACTTTTTTCATTTTATAAGAATATTTCATACACTCTTTTACCATTATTAGAACTCCTACTAGGATAATATATTTTGCTACATTATTCATAAAGTTGCCCTCCTCATTTCCCTTGCTGTATTTATACGAACGTTATGCCATTTTCTTTTTCTATCTATCTCGGGCACATTTGACATCCTTAAACTTTTACGATAGGATATTTGAATTCTATTCATTAATATTCCTCCAAATTCTTTCAAAATTTATCTGTATGCAAATATAGGCTGGCATATTTTTTATTCACTACAGGTAAATATCCCGCCGCTTCTTCTACCTTATCTATCTCTACTTCTACCTCTTCCTCATAAAACAGATAGGAAAATGCGCCTTATTTTCTACTTCTACTTCTTCCTCATAAAACAGATAGGAAAGTGCACCTATTCCACCTGGTATTGATATTCCAAAGTAGAAACATTACTGAAATCCTCTTCTGATCCTCTTCTGAGTAACACATTCTCTAGTTTCAAGGCTTTGTTATACGATAACGATATTCGTCTATTCATTTCTCCCCTGTATTTTTCATCTTAGCAGCTCTGAAACAATTTCTTTATTCCTCAGCTTTTTCAAATTCCCTTGTTTTCCTCTATAGGATTCAAATTCCTTGTACAGGGCATCATATGGATGTCTTATTTCATTTTTGTATAGCGACAGATCGTTGTCCTGCACGTAGTCTGTATAAATAGCGACTTCGTTTAATAGCCTTCGCACCATAAGTTTCTTTAGGTGACTATATTTAGAGCAGAAGTCCTTGCAGTCTTTTTCCAGCCACTGTACGTAATCCCTGATCTCTATGTCGCTGATATCATTTACTAAATTGTAATGAAACAGCTGAATCATCTGGTACGACAGTTTAAAGCTATACGATCTTTTATTGATGCCGCAATAGATGGCATCCCGAATTTTGCTATAGCAATAATCCCCCATCTTTACTTCGATTACTAAATCTTCCATTAACGCATCCACACATCTTTCTGGATTTTTATTATAATATATGGCCTTCCATAAGTCCTCGTTGTAGCATAAACTGGCCAGTATTGCCATTATATTAAATGCCAAAAATAAGTCCGGCATTTCTTGGTTTTGTATGCCGCAGTTTTTAAGCACAAACGTAAACGCCACGATAGCAAGGTTCATAGCCGGTCCTGCCATGAAAATGATTGGTACATCCTGTTTAAATTTTTCATAGGCCTTCTCGTTTTTTATATTGTCTGTGAAACGAAATATAACGGCTCCACCCAATAGAAGCCTTTGATATTTCATTTTCAAATGAACCTTTCTTTTGTTTTGAATCATGCATAGAGCACCTACTACAAACACACGGGCTTTATAGTGCAGTTTTAACCCCATCAGCAAATGCCCGATTTCATGCAAAAATATGGCGGTAAAAATTACAACGGCACATTCGATTGCAAGCATCCCTGCACTAGACCAAAAATGATAGTTGTTATTCTGGCACTTTTTCAAAAGCATATCAAATATAAAGTGGAAGCCATGCCAAAAGACGAAAAAAAGCAGAATCACATGCGCCATGAATATAAAAAGGTTTCGCATTGTTTTTTTCATAATTTCAAACTTCCCCTTTCGCACAACTGCCAGAAAAACAAATGATACAATTACAATCAGCAAAATATCAAACCTTTTTATTGGAATTTTACGATGTTCGCCCTGCTTCCATCGTCTAATCGTTTCATTCTTGCAAACAAAAACCGAGGTGTCTTCGTAATATTATAGCTTATCTATATCGAGAAGTACAACCATTCATTTCCACATTTCCATCATTCTTATTTTTTTATTTTAGCTTTAAATATAGCTCCATTCCATTCAAAATATTGCAAATTGGCACAACCAGCTTATATACCGTATAGGTCAACATCAGACCCCAGCACACAATAATACCTCCAGTCTGGTACTCTACTCTCTCAACGAATCTACAGATTACGAGCAAAATTATACTTAAAGCGATTTGACAAATAAAAGTCCGCAGTATATATTTAGCTTTAAAATTTTCATTCAAGTATTGCGGCATCCTGTTCTGCAAATACTTATATAATGCAGATAGTATTGCTATATTCCCCAAGCATAAGAAAATCAGCAGCTTTATAGAAACAAAATAAAAGCACAAATAATCGGCATTCACAATAGCCAATAAGGCACTCGCCGTTACGCACCGGGCAACTGTGTCGCATTGGCTTTGCAAGCATGGGATCGGCTTATCGTCATAGGTTAATTTTAAACTGGATGTTATTGCTTCTACATTTCCAGCTACTTTTAGCTTGAAAACAAATTTAACATCTATAAACCCCGCAATTATGATCAATACCACTTGGATAAGATACGCCCAAATTCCGTCTGCAGTATTCTTTATGTAAATATTGGCAAGCAAGGATGATACCAATCTTAGTAAGGGATTACTATAAAAGCAGAACCCCTCCCATTTTCCAAATCTGAGACCGACTGCATTTTTTCCAACGAAAAGTAAACCAAATTGTAAGATGTAAAGAACAATCAGCCCAAGAAATGACGATGATTCCCAAACAGCAAACATATTTACCAGCTCTTTCATTTTCAGAAAATGCATTTGAATGAGATTGTTCGCAAAAATCAAGTATGAAAATAGCAAAAGCAATACGGACACCCTATATCTGTTCAATTGTTTCCTCCTTCATTTTATTTCAAAAAAACTGGAACATCGAAAAACATTGATATCCCGGTTCTTCTTGGCATTTAGAAATAAATAATTGCTTAGCTGTAGACAAAACTGTCAAATGCTGCCCCATACCATGTCATATTAACTCCTATATTCTTCCTATCGACCGTTACCACATAATTGCTAGGCATTACCGATGTCCCATCATAACATAATATCTGTCAACCCCATCAGTTCGGGCGTAAATATTGTTGTAGTATTGCTTAACCGCATTATCTCATACATTTCTTTTCTTTTTGCCAGCCTCCTATGTTCTTTTAAAAGATAGCAGATGAAGCATATCTGGACAACGATATTCCCCAAAATACTCCTATATCGCCACTATGATAAGATTTCCAAAAAGTAGCTAGCAAAACGACTTCACAAATGATCAGATATACCTTTAACATGCGAAACCCCCTAAGAATCAAGCAGGAATATACAAATAGGAACATCGCCATTTCTGAAAAGTTAATAAAAGAGTTTACCATATTATGCCTCTTTCTTTTCGGGCTGCGCAAAAGGCAGGTATCCTTGCATCTTTTGCACTGCCCTAAATATACGATTTCTTATAGCGATATTGCCAACCTTATGTTACCCGGCTACTTGATTTTTTTAGAAATTTTTAGGGTAAGCAAATTAAGGCTAATTAAAACGCCTGCTGAAACAAGAAGAGCTAGTACAGATTGAACTATCATTTTCACATCAGCATCTTTAATTAAAACAATAGAATTGTTGACAAAAATCAAAAGCACTATGGCACATGCTGAAACGATTAGCATGGCTACTATTTTTTTCTTATGCCTTTTAATTTGCTTTTCCCTATCAGCATCTTTATCTTTGTAGAAATAAGAGATAATGCCAAATAGCACGATAAAAATATAGGTACTGGTATGCCCTTTTAATCCCACACTCCAGTCAATAAACAAGGAAATGATCAGTGGGATCAATACGATAATAAAATAACGCTTCATTATTTTCACCTCTAATTTTTTGTTGTACCCTATCTGGATTTTATTCATTCCGCTTCTCCCAAACCATATTTTATCCACGCCTGTAAATACGCTACAGTCTTTCCGTCTATATTTTATAATAACCATGGCTCTTCTTTGCGGATGCTTCATTGTGTACGCACTTTAAACGATATGCTAGGGCGACAGTCTGCATTTATATGTCAGCGCAAAGCCTTTCCCTTTCCCTGCCCCTTCCACCTTGTCCATATCCATACCTACTTCCTCTATATATAGAGCAGGTAATCCTCTTTCCTGCGGAATAGGAAGCCAAATGTCAGCACCCCTTTGCCAAGCGCCAAAAATAAATCATCCAGTTTTGATAATTGATCGATGGTCGATTGAAAATTTCCGTTTCTGCACTTATTTACTTTCCTTTTATTTCATGCTACAATCATACCACATCTTTTTTCCGATAAGCCATTTTTGTCACAATATAGCGTTTTTAACGCATAAAAAATGAAATTATCTACATGATGATAGATTCTGATATCAGATGATGCAATTACGTAAGGGGGCTCCCTATGTCTTTTATTTATAGCATATTAAAGATTACTTTAAATACACTAATACTATACTTCCCTCTCGTAAATACACTGGTATATCCATTAAAACGTAGAGCAAAACCGATTTTGCTATTTTTTATAGCAGCAGTATTATTTTTTTTAGCAGAACCGTTGGGGCAAAATATAAGCTATATTGCAGTTGGTGGTGGCCTATTGCTCATAGCCTTGGATTCCGAAGAAAAAATATTGAATGTGGCATGTGCACTTATTGGGTATTTGGTCACCGTTTGTACGGATTATATTGTACTCATCCTATTAGATTTTGGATTTTCCCTTGATGTTAATACGCTTGCCACAAAATACTCCCTTTCATTTATGCTGTCATTTTGTATCCTGCTTTTCTTTATTACGAAATTCCTTTCATTTATATTAAAGAATACAATAGGGGCTTTAAACGGTCATTTTCCAAAGCATATCGCAATACATATTCTGTTGATTATGGTTTTATGCGTTATACTATTCATCTTTAACTTTGCCTATAATGAAACATTAGGATATGCGCCTACCATTATATATTTTAACGGAACCATATTCATTTTATATACCATATTGACTTTTATCGTGATGCACCATGCAATAAAAGCTGCTATAGAAGAAGAAAAAAGCAAAAATAAAATGAAACACTATGAGTCCATAAACAACTATACCTTGCAGCTAGAAACGCTATACACACAGATGAGGGCGTTCAAGCATGATAACACCAATATACTCCAAACGCTCTATGCCTATATTGAAAATTCTTCCTCAGAAGAACTTAAATGCTATTACAGGGAAAAAGTGATTCCCTATTACAAGGATGCCCATCAGCCAACGATTAAGTTTGATGAACTGGGGAAAATAAAATGTTTGGAAATTAAAAGCATCCTCTCTGCAAAATTACTCTCTGCCTCCTTAAAGGAACTTGTAATTAAATTTGATGTGATTGAACCCATTGACAATTTTTATATGGATACTATCCCTTTATCGCGCATCATCGGCATATATCTTGACAACGCAATTGAGGCTTCTGTCCATTCAAAGGAACGGCTATTTGACGTTGGCGTCATCCATAAAACGGATAGTATCTTGATTGTCATTGGCAATTCAACCAATGAGGACGCTATTCCTTTAGAGAAGATCTTTCAGAAAGGCTATTCTTCAAAAGGAAATGACCGTGGTTTAGGCCTCTATAATACGAACAACCTTTTATCAAAGCAAAAAAATGTTGTATGCAAAACAACTTTTCAAAATAAATATTTTACGCAATACCTTGAAATATTCAAAACACCTACTGTATAAAAACATGCGACGCCCTAGGTCTACCTAAGGAATAGTTCCTAACCTGTTTTTTGTCCTTTACAATGCACTTATTCATATTAATAGGAATAAAATGCGATTCCGCTAAACAATACTCTACTATGGTCAAATGAAAAGGTAAATTCTATGTTGGGGGGGTGGATTTTAGATTTGCAATCGAGGTTTTTATGAAACGGCCGTGGGTTTTTACCAGAAGTGCTTGACAGACTTATCATACCATGTTATCCTACCAAAACACATTATTATCTTTTTTTTTACATATTAAATATATGAGAAAATGTTAGTTAACAAGGAGTAATCAAGGGAAATTTAGTGTAAAAGAAAGTAGCGGTCAGCCACAACTTTCATTACTATTTGTGCCACAAGCGAAGCGACAGAATGGAGATTGATATGAAAAAACTTAGTAAAGTCATTTTAGCTACACTCATTTTGATAATGTGTATCGGAACATTTTCAATATCTGTAGATGCAAAAAGTCTCAAAGTGCCTAAAAACGTTTCTAGTTGGATCGGTCAGAAAAAAGTCAAAGTTACAAACTATCCAAAATGGATACGTGGCACTTGGAAATCAAGTGATGGAAACACCCTTACATTCACCAAGCGATATTTTACATTCTCTAACCAATATGGAACGTCAAAAAGAAAAACTTATACGACATACAAAGATGGTTCAAAAAAATATTTCGAATTCATTTTTGCAGATAAAAATACCGTTGAATACTACAATACGTTACTGACTGGTGCGCAACAAGGAACTCTTTACTCTAAAATTTCCAAGAACAAACTGATAGGGAAACATTTTGGGACTAGTGTGACATACAAAAAAGTGAAATAGCATACCTAAAGTATGACAAAACCACACTTTTCATTGTTGCAACGTGGTTTATTTAGTTCACCCACATGTCGGATTCGACCATCGTCTCACCGTCATTGTGTCTAGTCTAACAGCAAACGGAGCAGGGGGCACCTTTAGATCTGATATAATGATAGATAGTTGCAGATAACTGCATTCATACTTCCTGATGTATCTGGTTAGGTGCAGCTAGGGCATAGAACTTTCAACACTTGTATTTTTTATGCCTATTTTTTCGGCAAGGCCTTTTTGAGATAATCCAAGACGTTTTCTATTAATTGCTATACATTTGGTTATATGCGATCTTATATCCCCCATACCATATTATCCCCTTCTAAAGCTAAAGACTATTTTGTTAATTGACATTAAGACGGCTTTTTGGTATAATAACAGAATGGTAAAAAGAAAATGAAACAATCTTATGAATGGTGAAAAAATGCTATCAATTTTTATTTGTGACGACGAACAAAAGCAGTTAGAAAAAATTTATGAAGTGGTTCAAAAATCAATCTTAATGCAGGATTTTAATTTCAAAATTGCACTAGCAACAACGCGTCCACAGCAGTTAATAGAATATTTGGAGCACAACAACGTAAATGGCCTATATTTTTTAGACATTGATTTCAAGCAGGATATAAATGGTTTTACATTGGCAAATACAATCAGAACATATGATCCACGTGGCTTCATCGTTTTTATCACAGCACACAGCGAGATGAGCTACATGGCGTTTGAATATGGGGTTGAAGCATTAGGCTATATATTAAAGGATTTTCCAAATCAAATAGAGCCAAAAATCCAACAATATATGAACCAAGCTTATGAACGATGTTCGAATCAAGGACATAACGGCGAAGAGCTAATACAGATTAGCTACGAAGGTAAGGCTATCTACCTTAATTTGAACGACGTTATTTATGTAGATAGTTCCGTGGCGCTGCACAAACTAGAATTGCTCACGCAAACCGGAAGGATAAGCTTTTATGGAAGTTTAAAAAATTTTGAAACGAAACTAAATGAAAACTTTATGCGCTGCCATAAATCATTTATTGTCAATGTCAATTATATAAATGCCATCGACAGAAAAAACAAGCAAATTATACTTAAAAACAACAGCTCTATCCCTATATCTATAAAGTTCATAAAACCCTTATTAGACAGGCTGGCAAAATAGCACATACCATATGATAGAAGCAAAAAGCCATTCTACTAATTATGAAATAAAGTGCCCTACGTAATAAACGTGGGCACTTTATCTCGTCTGTAATTTGACCTACCCTACTGCTTGCCCCTCTTTGGTGCAAGCGGCATGTCCCATGCCTGATGGTCTGTATGCAGCAGTTCATGGCTCTTATGCGACAGTGGCTTTTCAAGGTAATCCTTATAAATATCGATCACAGATGGATTTTCGTGTGAAAAGCGGATCTGGGCATCCTGATCTAGTTCATATAGTTTCTGCCCTCGCTCTTGCGCCAGTTCCATGCCATCGTTTATCGGCTGTCCGCCACCGCCGGCACATCCGCCGGGACAGGCCATCACTTCTACAAAATCATACTTGGCTTTCCCGCTCTTGATTGCCTCCACCAGCTTCCTGGTATTGCCTAGTCCACTGACGATGGCAGCTTTTACTTTAATGCCTTCAATATCTACTTCAGCCTCTTTTATCCCATCCATTCCCCTTACAGCAGAAAATGCATCTGCATCCGGTTTTTTCCCGGTCACATAGTAGTAGGCTGTTCGAAGCGCGGCTTCCATAACGCCGCCGGTCGCGCCAAAGATAACGGCCGCACCTGTCCCTACGCCTAACGGCGTATCAAATTCCTCTTCCTCTAGCGTTGCGGGGATGACATGCTCTGCTCGAAGGAACCTGCCGACTTCCCTTGTCGTCAGCACAATATCGACGTCCGGGCCGGCACCCGCATCATTCATAACAGGTATTTCACATTCATGCTTTTTCGCAGTACAGGGCATGATGGAAACGGAAAAGATACGTTCTGGCTCCACATCTAAAAGCTGGGCATAGTAGCTTTTTGCTACAGCACCAAACATCTGCTGCGGCGATTTAGCGCTAGAAAGCTGCGGCACCAGTTCGGGATATTGGGATTTTAGGAAGCGTACCCACCCCGGACAGCATGAGGTAAACATCGGGAACGTATAGTTTTCTTGATGGGTAAAGCGTTCTACAAATTCACTGGCTTCTTCCGTAATTGTTAAATCAGCACTAAAGTTCGTGTCGAAGATATAGTCGATGCCGGTTTTCCTTAAAGCGGCTACCAGACGTTTTACCGTTGCCTGCTCCCGGCTCATTTCAAAGCTTTCGCCCCATGCCGCACGTACGGCAGGCGCAATCTGGACAACGACGATCTTATCCGGATCGGTAATCGCATCAACAAGCTTCCATACATCGTCCCGCGCACGCAGTGCGCCTACTGGGCAGTGGGTGATGCATTGTCCGCACAGGGAACAGTCAGACTCTTCTATCTTGCGCCCTAGCGATACGTTTACACAGGTCCGCTTTCCGGTATTGATGATATCCCATACATTCAAACCCTGTACCTTATCGCAGACCTGGACACAGCGCATGCATTTGATGCATTTTTTGGAATCCCGAATCAGCGGGAATTCACTATTCCATTCCTGCGTTTCACACTCTTCTTTAAAAGGCACTTCTAAAATATCCAGATCATTTGACAACGTTTGAAGTGCGCAATTGCCACTCCGGACGCAGGTTGCACAGCGGTAGTCATGCTGGGACAAAATCAGTTCTACATTGGTCTTTCTTGCGGAAATTGCCTTGTGGCTGTTTGTATAGACCACCATCCCCTCGTCTACCGGCGTATTGCAGGAAGCGACAAGGGTATCCTTGCCCTCTAGCTCCACGACACAGACACGGCAGGCACCGATTTCATTTAAATCCTTTAAATAGCATAGCTTTGGTATCGTAATGCCCATTGATGCGGCGGCGTCATTGATCGTTGTACCCTTTTCTACCTGTATTTTTTGATTATTGATTGTTAAATTTACCATTTTTCTTCTCTGCCTCCCCTTAAAACTCCACAGCCAAAATGATCGCATCTTAGGCATCTTCCGGACTCCTGCACTGCTTCTTCAAGACTCATGTTGTACTCAATCCCAAGAAAGTCGTGTTTGCGTTCACAGGCTTCCCTTTCTATCAAATGAATCCTGCCACTTGGCAGCTTGTTGTTTAGGTTTGGTTGTGGAATTTCCACATCACAAGAAATCTTATGGTCAAATCCCAGATAATTGTCTATATTGGCCGCAGCCGCTTTCCCTGCGGCGATGGCTTTAATCACCGTAGCCGGTCCTGATACGCAGTCTCCACCTGCAAAGATGCCGTCAAGGTCCTTGACTGCCCCGGTATCCTGCGCTACAAGACAGTTGTATTTTGCAGGCATACCGAATTCCTCAAAATGCTGGCTGCATATTTCCTGTCCGATTGCAACAATAATCATGTCGCATTCAATACGTACTTCCTTCCTATCTGCCCTTACCGGACGCGGACGCCCGGCCTTGTCATAGGTTCCGCTTATCTGCGGCTGTACCCATAACGCTGAGGTATTGCCGTCTTTGTCCGTTTCTACACGCAAAGGAGCCTGTAGTGTCAAAAGTTCTACGCTTTCTGCAATCGCCGCCTCCACTTCGCTTGCAAGCGCCGTCATGTCTTTTTGACGTCTGCGGTATACAATGCTTACCTTATCCGCCTTCGAGCGGATTGCACTCCTAGCGCAGTCCATTGCAACATTTCCGCCACCGATTACGACAATTTTCTGGCCACTAAAGTCCGGGATATTCCCATACCCTATTTCACGCAGCAGCTGGACTGCCGATACAACCCCTTTGCTCTGTGCGCCCTCAATACCGAAATTCTTGTCCGTATGGGCGCCGATTGCAACATAGATGGCGTCATAGTCTTTCCGCAGCATTTCCATTGTAATGTCTGTTCCGATATTACAGTTGCAGTGTACGTCCACACCAGTAGCAAGGATTCCATTAATATCCTCATCTAAGCGTTCCCTTGGAAAACGATAGTTCGGTATCCCATAACGAAGCATCCCCCCAAGCTTTTGCTTTTCTTCAAAAACAGTCGTCTGGTGCCCCATCAGCTGTAGGAAATATGCCGCAGTAAGCCCACTTGGGCCTCCGCCTACAATGGCAACCCGACGGTTGGTGGATGGAGCATTTTCCGGAACCGCAACCTTGTCTGAATTTGCGTTATCCACTGCAAACCGTTTTAGTCCTCGGATATTTACTTCGTTGTCTATCATATTCCTGCGGCATCTTGCCTCACAGGGATGCTCACAAATAAGTGCACATGCTGTTGGAAATGGATTGTCTTTGCGAATCAACTTTACTGCATCTTCGTAACGCGCTTCCCCTATCAGCGCAATATATCCGGGAATGTCTACCGTTGCCGGACAAAGTGCAATACATGGAATCGGCTGTTCAAAGGCACCCGTACATTTTTTGTACTTGATATGGGAAACATAATCCTCATGGAAACCATCAAGACCGGTCAGCACCATGCGTGCCGCCTCATATCCAATTGCACAGTCTGCCGATATCTGTATATTCCTAGCCGTATTTTTCATCAAGTCCATCGTTTTCATTGTTGCCTTGCCATCCAGCACATCTTCCATTAAGTTTTCCAGCTGTCCAAGCCCTACACGGCAGGGCACACATTTTCCACAAGTCTGGGCATGACAGACTTTTAAAAATGACAGCTGCAAGTCAACGGGACAGACCCCCGGTGGGCTTGCTATGATTCGCTGCTCGAATTCTTTTAATAGTCGTTCTGCAGTAGAACGTTCCTTATTTGGTGTAATTACGGTTAATCTACTCATTCTTTCCCCCATCTGCGTGTCGCAACACACATTTTGTTCATCCTAAATTTCATCTTATTAGAAATAAAAAACTTGTTCTTTCATTTTCTCTTATCTAAAATGATAGGCTACTCTTTTTTACATTTCCCCCGCCTGGCGCTCTAGGTCAATCTTACATTGTATTTCCCCTCGCCTGACATTATAGGTCGATCTTAAATTGCATTTCCTCTTCTGCCTGCTGCTTAAATTCATCTAGTTGATCTTGATTTAATATAGGTAGTTCTTCCACTGACTGCACGCCAAAATTACGTAGAAATTCTTCTGTCGTCCCAAAAAGCAGTGGTCGTCCCGGTGCATTTAAACGTCCTAATTCACACACCAAGTTATATTCAACCAGCTTATTTACTGCATGTCCACTTGACACCCCCCTTATTTTTTCTATTTCCATCCTTGTAACCGGCTGTTTATATGCAATAATGGATAAGGTCTCTAAGAGGACATCTGTTAGCACATGGCGTTTTGGCTGCTTCGCTATTTTAATCAGATATTCATACATTGCCGGTTTCGTACACATTTGAAAAGCATCTTCTAATTCTATAATCTGTATACCACGGCCCTCTTGCTCATACCGTTCCATCATATTGCCAAGTGTTTTTATAACCTCCTGCTTATCCATCTCTAAAGCCTCGGCTATTTTCTCTGCCTCCACTGCTTCCCCCATGGAAAAAAGGATTGCTTCGATAGCAGCTTCCTGTTTCTCTTGATCCATTCTTTACGTTAACTCCAATCTATCTGTTTTACAATGGGCAATCCTACCTGTGTGGCAATCTTTGATACGATGATCGTATTCATCAACGATGTGTTCTTTTCATCTGGCTATTATGCCGCAATCTTTGATACGATGATAATATCATCAAATATGTATTCTTGGGATATGGTTATTTTCCCTGTTTTCATCAATTCAAGGATTGCTAAAAAAGTAACAATGATTTCCATTTTACTGTTTTGCCTCTCTTGTAGAGCTTTAAAGCTAAATGTTTTTGTTGCCAAGGCATATTGTTCTAAATAGATCATTTTATCAGTTAAAGAAACTTCTTCTTTTTGAAATTTACCAAATTTAGAACGGATTGGGTCAATCTTGTCTATCTGCTTTTTTATAATAGACTTAAATATCTGGTTCAGTTTCGCTAAAGTCAAATCCGAAACCAGTTCAGAAACATCGATAGGCTGTTCATATTCACGCACTTCATCCGGCAAGGTAGGCATTTTAAAGAGGACTTTTTGCGCATCTGTCTGCCTATCCTTTAATTCATAAGAAATACATTTATACATCTTGTATTCCAAAAGTTTTTGTACTAATTCTGCCCTTGGATCTTCCTCGTCCTCTTCCGTTTCTTCTGCCGGAAGAAGCATTTTGGATTTTATATCAATCAAGGTAGCCGCCATTACAAGGAATTCACTCATTATGTTTAAGTCCTGCCGCTCCATTTGCGTAATATATTCCATATACTGGTTGGTGATTTCTACAATCGGGATATCATAAATATTTACTTTGTTTTTTTCCAATAAATGTAAAAGCAAATCTAGCGGCCCCTCAAAAACTTGTAGCTTTACCGTTAATTCCATTGTAAACTCCTTTTGGCTCTTGTTTATAGAAACGTGTGTTCATTTTCATTTATTTCATTCAGATGCTTTGCTCTCTGTTTTTGGATGTATCTGTACAAAAAGCAGCTGTGCGCGATTATTGATGCGAATATGAAACGTATGTGTGCCCATCCCCCTGCTTACAATTACATTGTTCTCATTTATGTGGTATAATCCAGCATCATATTTTGGAAATAGAATAAATTGTGGTGAAATGAGACTCCCTATCCCCGGTATTCGGATAAGCCCCCCATGGTTATGTCCACAAAATGTCAAATCTGCGCCCCATGTGGCGTACTGCTCACTATAAGATGGATTATGCGCCAATAATATTTGAAAGGCTTCTGCATTTGCTTTTTGTAGGTTTGTATCAAGATAGCTGTGCTCCATTTGCGTTTGCACATGCCTTTGATAATAGTGAAGGTCTAGTTCCAGTCCTGCGAGCGCCACTGTATTTTCCCCAAGGGCAACTACGTCGTTTTGATTATTCAGTATATGGACGCCAAGTGCCTGTACCCTTTCTATATAAGCAGAAAATTCAGTGTATACACTTGCCGTTTGCATCGCTGCCCTTGTTTCATGATTGCCAAAGCAATAATAGACAGGTGCTATTTCTACTAGCTTTGCCATCGTTTGCTGTGCAGTGGCAAAGGTTTGTACATACCTTGAAATAATCATGTCGCCTGCAATTAAAATAATATTAGGAGCACATTTTCTTATTTCATTTAATAATGCTGCATTTTCGGTTCCATATTCGAATCCATGCAAATCTGCAAGTACTACTAGATTGACTGTCTTTTTGATTTTAGAGGAGGCTATGTTATATTCTGATACCATAAATTTTTTTAATTCTATCCGTTGCCATTTTACATAGGCAAGGAGGGCAGATAAGACAAATAATGGAACTAAAAAAAGTAGTATATAGTTCATGTTGCTTGCTGTTTGATACAACGATTCCCCCTTTTTTCGAATACTTTCCTAAAAAAAAATAGTGTTCATTCACATATAAAGTTTGCTTTGCTCACTTTCTTCCTATTGTATCATATAAATTATTATTTGTGAACGCTACGATTATTAATTTCTTATAATTATTTTTCAGGAAGGCTACGGTTTTCCTATCCACAGCAGTGCCAAACCGATTACAGACCGATATCCGATTAGCGTAGGAGAGAATGCGATTACCTAAAAGTATTTGACTAAGGAACAGTTCCTAATTCTTTATTTATGCTATAATCCAGCCTTTGACCCTTGTAAAAGAAAAAAGCTCCTAAAGCTCTTGCTACTGATATGCTCCCTATCTATTATATAGTAGACAGATGAAATAGTAAAAATCTACTATGTGGGAAGCATCATTATGTCCATGAAAAAGGCTCGTCTACCGAAAACCTTTGATTAACAGGCAGGGATTCTCCCACATCGCAATCCGTCTGACCGGCTTGCGACGGATGGATATCGTTGTGAATTTTGCCAAAGACCAGTTTATCTTGGAGTTGAAAATTTGGCATAACAATGCTTCTGGAGGCATTGGAATGGTATATAAAAACATAAAAAGACTGCTAGAGCATGGGCAATGCAAATATATGGATAGTTCAAATATCGTTACAGCAAAAAAGACTGCTGGAGCATGGGCGATTCCCTGCTTGGCAGTCTTTTCTATTGAAACGATCGATCTATTTTTTAATAATTCCCAGTTCTTATATAAACCAAATTATTCGTACTGCCTTCTTTGACAACTGCTCCTGCATCAATCAGAATTCCCACATATCTGCGCGTAGTTGCCGCTGATTTTCCAACTATCTTTTCTGCTTCTTTCGGCATAATCCTATCGTGCTCTTCCGAATACTTTATAATTGGAAAGGCTTTTATAAAATCTCTTCTCGGTAAAACTTCGCTCAAACTCCGCTCATTTTTTTGAGCGAAGTTAAGATTGGGAAGTGCAAATGTTTCTATTTCATGATCCTACTTCCCGATTAGCAATCCGCCGACCATATAAAGCGCGTATATGTTTAACGGATAGTAAACATAGAAAAGATATTTCATGCTGCGCCCCTTTTTGCCATTGTATAAGAATATAAACGGTAATGCGAGAAACATCCAAAACTGGTGTACAAACATCACAAAAAACGGGAAATGAAAAGATGGCGACACCTTGAAGTTAAAAATATAGCTTACAATACAAAGCGCGGCAAATAGCATGGCTCCACACATTTTCCGGTAAGGCAGGTGCCACCCGCCAACTTGTTGCATTTTGCGGTGTGGGTTAATAGCGATGGTTTCCTTGATGTATCCCATAAAATACCATGCCACTCCCAATACAAAAAATATGAGCGAATACTCGGCAGAAAACGGGCTGGGGATTAGCGCCGTCACCACTTTGATGGCAATGGGGCGCCGGCTCTGCAAGTGTCAAATTATAGGTGAATATCTCAATCGCCGAAAAGCTGAACGTTAGTGCAATAACGACAATGGGCAATATAGCTTTTCGTGGTCTATGCTCCCTAATCGCGAAAATAATCTTTTCGCACAGTAGCACATACAGAGCCACATAGAAAAATGTGACAAAAATGTTGTCCTTTGGCGACATATAGGAAAGCGGTGATGGAATGAGTGCAATGATGAAATTGCCAATCGCCATAGCCACAGAAGCTATGTACAGACGCGCAGCATATTTCCCTTTGCTTCTTGTATGGCGCAATCCCTGCGTGACTGCGAACAAAAAGAGCGGAGCGGAAATTCGTCCTAATGTACGCAACACATCCGTATACGAGGCAATCAACGAAACTGCCATCAAATACATGGCAATGTGGTCAACCGTCATAAACAGCAATGCCACAATTTTTATTTGAAACGCATTCATGCCCTTGATTTTGTTCATCATCCACTCACCCTTTCATAATGGGGCAATCGTAACACAATGGCGGCTATCTATCGCGTAGTTTAACCCTCCCATTGGACAAGCCCCTGTTCGATGAATTGTCAGGAATTTCGGCAGAGGACTCCACGCCTGGCAGAGCCTTAGCAATCTCGTTTACTGACATGGTCGAAAGACTGGTAATCTTATTCGGCGTTTCCGATGTACGCTCCAAAGCGGAAGTCGCAAAGACGGCTATTGTCCCAACCACAAGCGTAGCCGCAACGATAATCCCGCTAATAGTTGACCCCTTTTTCATCTTCATAATTGCGTTAACCCTTTCTTCAATAGCGTATCTGCTAAACCCGCTGTACAGCATCGAAAACACGCTTTTCTTTTCCTCTATGCCAATCAGCATAAGCGCATACATTGAATTTGACGTTTCGCCAAATTCCCGGACTACTGTTTCGTCGCAAGATATTTCAATATCCCGGTTCAAGAGAATGTACATAGCCCACACAAAAGGATTAAACCAATGTACGCACAAAGCCGTCGTCGCAATGATTTTAGTCAGCGCGTCGAAACGCCGGATATGGATAAACTCATGTGTGAGAATATAGGATCGTTTTTTCTCGTCTGAGAAATCCGTTTTCTTTGGAAGTAGAATAACAGGTCGAAACACACCATAAGTAAGCGGAACAGTAGTTTGATCCGACATGCGGATAGAATACGGCCTTTTTAATTTGTGCGCCTTTTGCCACGCCAAAACAAGATCCGTGTCTATTGGCAAAGAGGCTTCAAATTCCCTACGATGTTTGAAATAAGCAACTGCAAAATATGAACCGAGAGCAACAATTCCCGTAAGCCAAATGAAAAGTAAAAATGATGCGAAGTGTGAACTGCTACCCGGAAAAACAGAGGTTGCGGCTTGTTTCCAGCAGGAAATACTACTGTTTCGTATGCGGTGGAGATTCTGTTGGCAGATTGTAAAGCATTCGTAGCAGACATTCCATTCATTTGTTCTCTGCCATATTCAATCAAGCCAAATATGCTTGTTTTTGCCGGAATGGAAACAGGTATCAGCAAACGGCATAGTACAATGCCCCATAATATCAAAAACATTTTTTTCGGGAGTTTGTACATCGCCAACGTCCTGACAATCACCACTGCAATGATGATAAGTGCTGCTGATACACTCATTTGAATAATGCTCATTCTGTTTTCCCTCCTGATGCACCGACCATGTTTTTCAGTTTTTCGATCACATCAGCGGGCAAATTTTTTTGTTCAAGCAAGGATACAAATAACAAATCGGTTGAGCCGTCAAACAGCTTTTTGGCCAATTCATGCAGTTCATATTCCCGCGCCTGTTCCTTGTTGATAAGCGCATGGCAGACAAAATTCGGTTCTATCCGTTCAATCGCACCTTTATCCACGCACTTCTTGATCACCGTGTACGTCGTGTTTTTATTCCATCCGATAGACCTGCTAAGGATTTGCGCTATCGCCTTTGCGGAAATGTCCCCCTCACGCCAAAGCACATCCATCACTCTCAATTCCGAATCAAATAATTTGACATTCATGAAAAACTCCTTTTCAAAAGTCCAAGACTATTACAATAGTAAGCACAAATCCATACTACCACACTAGTCCGTAACTGTCAAGACTATCACGATAGTATCTGTAAATAATTATTTAGTTCGTATAGGCAAAGAGTGCGATTACCTTCAAAATATTTGACTAATTTTCCATTCATGCTATAATAAAAGCAACAATCTAAATTTCAAGCCAAAAAGGAGGCTATTTTATATGGAAATGCTTATATTATTCTATACCTATAGCGGAAACTCAAAGAAAACCGCTGAAATAATTGCTAAAAAAAGAAATGCAACGATTTACGAAGTAAAGGAAACAGCAAAGCCAAGAACTTTAAAAGCATATTCGATCGGCTGTTTTAAGGCTCTGCGAGGAAAAAGCAGTCCCATTGAGCCAATCAGTGCCGACCTAGCCAAATATGATAGGCTCATTCTCGTTGGCCCCATATGGGCAGGCAATCCTGCCCCTGCATTTAATGCGATATTAGATACGATTCCACCCCATAAAAAAGTAGAGGTCGTCATGGTTTCAGGTAGTGGCAAAAGCAAATGCAAGGATAAGATAGCCGCCAAAATAAAAAGCAAAGGCTCCGTTCTAACCAGCTTTAAAAATGTGAAAGGCAATGCAAAATCAAAATAATTCGTAGCTATCCCGTCGCACTTTCTTCCTCATCAATTTGTAGAAGATCAGATTGGCGATATACGCAACGTTACATTTATACACACAAGATGTAAAAACATATCTTGGCGCTATCTCTTATTGAACATAATCGTATCGAACATGAACCGTTTAATAAGCTGCGCCTTTGGTTTTTGCTACGCAAAACAGCCCGCGGGCCAAACCCACGAGCTTTTATATCCTAGTGATGCGCTATGTCATTATTTTCATATTTCAAAATCGCAGGAAGCACGATCTTCCCTATATTTTGCAATGATTTCTTTTGCTTTTTGGTGTGCTGGAAAATTCTGATAAGCCGCTACTGCCGCCCTGTCTTCGTGTTCACTGATGAGGCATACGTCATAGCCGTCATAGGCCCTATAAAGTTTGCACGCATACATGCCAGGCACATCCTGTTCAAAATCTTCAAATATCTTTTTTATTTCTTCAAAAACAGACTGTTTGTCAAATTCTTCTTTGATCGTCCATAGGACAATATGCTTTACCATTTTAAGTTCCTTACCCTTTCTGAATGATTAAAATCCGGAAAACGCCTTGACTAAATAGCGATTCATTTTTTAACGATAAATAATGTCATCCCTCTTTGGACCATTGGAAATCATTGTGATGGGAAACCCAATTCTTTCTTCTATAAATGTAATATAGTTTTTGCAGTTGTCTGGCAGGTCCTCATAATTTCGAATTCCCCTTATGTCGCAGTTCCAACCAGGCAATACCTCTAGGACAGGTTTGGCTCTATTTAGCTTCACGGTAGATGGAAATTGCGTTGTTGCTTCCCCATCAATTTCATAAGCCACGCAGATAGGGATTTCCGGCAAATATCCAAGGACATCAAGCACAGTAAATGCCACTTGCGTTGTCCCTTGAATTCTACAGCCATATTTACTGGCAACAATGTCAAACCACCCCATTCTCCTTGGCCGTCCGGTCGTGGCTCCATACTCCCCGCCATCGCCACCTCTACGCCTTAATTCGTCAGCCACCTCTTTCTCTAAAATTTCACTAACGAATGCACCCGCACCCACTGCAGAGGAATAGGCTTTACATACTGTAATAATATCCTTTATTTCATATGGAGGGATTCCTGCACCAATGGCTCCATACGCCGCTAGGGTAGAGCTTGATGTAACCATTGGATAGATTCCGTGGTCTGTATCCTTTAAGGATCCTAGCTGCCCTTCCAGTAAAATATTCTTACCCTCTTTGATTGCCTCGTATAGGTAGGCGGAAGTATCACATACATATGGCTCTACCATGTCACGGTATCCTTTTAATTCCTTTAACAGTTCCCCCCGTTTTAGCAGTGGCTTGTGGTATAAATGCTCTAGCAATACATTTTTTGTATCGCATATACGAATTATTTTTTCTTTCAGCAGTTCTTCGTCAAAAAGTTCACTGACTTGAAATCCAATTTTTGCATATTTATCCGAATAAAACGGGGCAATTCCGGACTTCGTCGAGCCAAATGACTTTTTTCCTAATCGTTCTTCTTCGTATTGGTCAAATAAAATATGATAGGGCATTACAATTTGTGCACGGTCTGATATCAATAAATGTGGCATCGGCACCCCACGTTCTACAATGGAGCTTATCTCTTGAAATAACACCGGAATGTTTAAGGCCACACCATTCCCAATGATACTTGTCGTATGTCCATAAAATACACCAGACGGCAATGTGTGCAATGCAAATTTTCCATATTCATTGACAATCGTATGCCCAGCATTCGCCCCTCCTTGAAACCGGATAACAATGGCTGCTTCTTTTGCAAGCATGTCCGTGATTTTCCCTTTCCCTTCATCACCCCAGTTTGCCCCAACAACTGCTTTTACCATAAATACCTCCTGTGTTTAAAAACATTTTTTAATTACAATTTCATATCACAAATAGAAAATAGCTTTTGACAGCTTTTATTATACAAGGTTTTTTCACATAAGTAAAATCAATATTTATTATATTAAATATAACGAAATATTATACGTCCCTATTTACAATTGCAACTTTAAAAGCCTTTTGTAATTTATAGAAGCGATTACCTAGGCTGTTCCCTGTTGCTTGCTTTGCTCCTTGAAACTTTAAAAACCCTCTTTGATTATAGAAGCGATTACCTAGGCTGCTCCCTGTTGCTTGCTTTGCTCTGTAATTATAGAAGCTACTACACATTGCTTTTGTAGAAATCTAGCATGTTCGTCTCTTTCAACAGATTGTCCGCCGCCTCTTTCATCCTACGGTTCTTTTAGCATAGACAATAGCTTGTCCGCCGCCGCCGATATCGGTATCCGATCATCGGTTACGATGCAAAATTGCCTAGGGGGGATGCTACGGTCAAAATTTAGTATAAATAATTCCTCTCGTTCTATACTCTCTCGTGCAAAATCTTTTACCACTTCTGCAATGCCAAAGCCACGCACTGCAAATTGCACAAGCATATTGCTTGTCGCCAGTTCAAATTCCGGATACAGTACTACGCCTTGTTCTTTTAAAAAAGCTTCTACATAACTTCTTGTAGAGGTATTTCCCTCTAAACAAATGACAGGAAGACGCTCCAATTGCTTATAGGCTAATTGTGCCCCTTTTAAATGCCAGAAATTTTTCCCTGCTACAAAGACATCTTCAATCTGTCGCACCTGTGTGATCTCCCAGTTATGCCTGCTTACAATCGGACTGCTCACAACGCCAAAATCGATCACGCCTTTTAGCAAATAGTGTAGCGTTTCCGGGGTAGGGGCATTCGTTACCGTCACTTTAATTGCCGGATATTTTTCATGGAAACGTTCTAGATGCGACAACAGGTAAAACTGTAATGTCATGTCGCTGGCGCCAATTCTAATTTCACCATCTTCTAGATGCAGCATCTCATATACTTTCTTTTCCCCCTGGCAGATAAATTCATAGCCTCTTTTGATATAAGAAAAAAGTGCTTCCCCCTCTACCGTAAAGCGTACGCCCCTTGCTGTACGTACAAACAATCTGCACCCGATACTATTTTCCAAATTCTTCATTGCCTGGCTCACCGCCGGCTGCGAAATAGACAATTCCAAAGCGGCAAGTGAAATGCTTTGCATCTTTCCTACATAATAAAATACTTTATAATAATCAAGGCTTATATCCATAAGTGGCCGGCTCTCCTACCTTGCCTAAATAATAATAGGTCATTGTTGCAGTGGAAATAAGCTTTCCGTTCTCATCGGTGATTGTCACATCATAAATGCCCAAACTCTTACCGGCTTTTACTTCTCTTGCTTCCCCAATAAGCATTGTTGCTTTTCCTGCTGCATGAAGGTAGTTGATATTTCCGGAAACCGTCGTCACATACCGTCCACGGCTGAGTGCCGCTAGGCCGCCCACGGTATCCGCTAATGAAAAAATTGCTCCCCCATGTACCGTACCAATGGGATTTCTATGAAATTCCGTTGTCGCCATTTCCATCTTCGCATACCCGGCTTCCATTGAAACACTATGTATGCCAAGTTCCTTTGCAAAACCAGGATATGCATTTCTGGCTCTCATCAATTCTTGAAAATCCATCTTTACCACCCTACTATCTTTCTTTTCATTTTTTTAATTTTCCTATTTTTTATTTCATCTTTTCTATTTTAACACATTTTCCATAACGATCCTATCTATAATTTCATATTTTGCATTGAGCACACATAAAGCACATAGAAAAGTTTGCATAAAAGCTTTCCATTCTCCCTTCTTGAATGGAAAAACCTATCATCTTCCTACATAAATTAAATTTTAAAAGTAACGCTTTTTTCTACGTAAATCAAATTTTAAAAGTGACGCTTTTTTCCTATATAATGCCGGAAAAATCCGTCACTTTAACAATTGTTTTTCTATTTACAATCATGTATACTGTATCAGCGTACCATATCAGTACATGATATTTTACCGGTATCGATGACGTTAGGCTATAGCTAATCACAAGCAAATTCCCACCCATGAAAGGACGTTATAGTATGAAAGACATGACAAGTGGAAACCCTCTAAAAATTATTATTTTCTTTACGATTCCAATTTTGCTTGGAAATGTATTTCAACAGTTCTATAACATGGCGGATGCCATCATTGTTGGTCGTTTTATCGGGGAAGACGCCCTTGCCGCTGTTGGCTCTACCGGATCTATTATGTTTCTCGTACTTGGCTTTAATATTGGGTTTGCACAAGGGTTCGGCATTAAGATTTCCCATGCGTATGGGGCAAAAGATGACGCTTTGCTAAAACATTATGTATCCGTATCTATTATTTTGGGTCTGATTATTTCCTTTATTATGACTGCCCTTACCGTATCCTGTTCGAAACAGCTGCTGCTATTTATGAAGACACCAGATAATATTTTAACAATGGCAAACGACTATATCATTGTTATCTATGCTGGCATGACCGCCACCATGTTCTTCAACGTATTTTCTTCTATATTAAGAGCGGTAGGCGATAGTAAAACACCTTTGTATTTTTTGATTGTTTCTTCCATCTTAAATATTGCTTTGGATTTATTCTTTATCATAATCCTACATATGGGACCGGAGGGGGCCGCTTATGCCACCGTAGTTTCACAAGGCGTTTCGGCACTCCTATGCTGCTTTTATATGTTCCGCAAATTTGACATTTTAAAAATATCAAAAAAAGATTTTTATCTCGATTCGTGCAGCGTGCGACAGCTGCTCTCCATCGGAGTCCCGATGGCTGTCAACTATTCGATTACGGCAATCGGCGTCATGGTGCTGCAAAGTGCAGTGAACGTATTTGGCTCTACGGTAGTTGCCGCATATACTGCCGCCAGCAAGGTAGACCAGCTTGCCACTCAAACCATGCCTGCACTTGCAACGACGATGTCGACTTACTGCGGGCAGAATCTGGGGGCAGGAAAATATGACCGTATTTATAGTGGCATGAATAAAGGGCTGATACTTGGATTTTTCTGTGCAGGGTTTGCCGCCTTTATTTGTGTTGTATTTGGAAACTATATGGTAGGCTGGTTTTTAAGCAATCCAACAGAATCAATGCTTTCCTATACAACTCAGTATCTACATACAATTTCCTGCTATTATGCTTTCTTATCCTTGGTATTTCTTTACCGGCATTCACTGCAAGGGCTTGGATTGGGTTTAGTGCCTATGATGAGTGGCATTTTAGAGTTAATTGGCAGATCTTCCATTGTACTCCTCCTGCTAAAACCATGGGGTTTTACTGCTGTCACGCTTTCTAGCCCCTTTGCTTGGGTGGTTGCCGGGATACCGCTTTTGCTCGTCTATTATTCATGGGTGAAGAAAATGAAAAAACAACTCCCATTAGAAGCTTCGCAACCAAAGGAACTTCCTTGACTACAGATAAAGGAATCCCTCTGATCACACGAAGTGCAAAAGGAATCCTTTGGATATGAAGCTTGAAAGGAGTTCTTGCACTACGAAGTTCAAAACCACCAATCGTCAAATATTCAATGCAATGGTTTGTTCTATACAGAAATGAGATATCATACAAAACATATATGATATCTCATTTCTTATAGGCTTCCATTCATTTCTTTTATATTCATCTCTTTTATATCCATCTCCTATACTTATCTCTTAATATTCATCTCTTAATATTCATCTCTTATACTCATTTTGACGTGATCTGATCTAGTGTCTCATAGGAAGGGACGCCTCCCTGCCCCCTGTACGTTGTGGGCACAATATTGATTAGAAACAATCAGATACCTCTATATTCATTTTGACGTGATCTGATCTAGTGTCTCATAGGAAGGGACGCCGCCCTGCCCTCTGTACGTTATGGGCACAATATTGATTAGAAACAATCAGATACCTCTATATTCATTTTGACGTGATCTGATCTGGTGTTGCATAGGAAGGGACGCCTCCCTGCCCCTGTACGCTGTGGGCACAATATTGATTGGAAAAAACCAGATACCTCTCCATATCTTTGGCAGAGATAGCGTCAAGGCTATCTTTTGTCATCTGATCTTTTGACAATTGATATAAGAAGGATCCAATAAATGCATCGCCGGCACCGGTTGTATCGATTGCTTTTACCTTGATTCCCGGTGTAGAAGCTGTTTCTTTTTTCGTATAGCACTCTGCCCCATCCGGACCTTTTGTAAAAATAACAAGTTTCACATTTCCAACGAATAATTGGTCTTTTGCTTCTTCGATTGTCTTAACGCCCGTAATAAATTCCAATTCTTCGTCTGAAATTTTTACGATATGGGCATAGGGCAAAAATTCCAGTGTCGTTTCCTTTAACGCCTTTAAATCGGGCCATAAAGGGAATCGTAGGTTTGGATCAAAACTGATAATCAATCCCGCATCCTCTGCATAGGAGATTGCACGTTTATGAGCATATTTCATCGGGTATTCTCCAAGGCACACCGTAGAAAAATGAAGGGCAAATGCATCTTTAAACCATTCCGATTTGATTTGTTCTTGATCAAGAAGCGTATCAGAACTTGGATTTCGATAGAATGAAAAATCCCTTTCTCCATTTGCCATCAAGCTTACAAATGCAAGGCACGTATTTGCCTGCTTTGTGCGTGGTATATAAGTTGTTCCAATCGAATATTTCGTAAGTTCATCTATGATTTTATCCCCAAAAGGGTCGTCTCCCAGTTGTGTTATCATCTCGCTTTGCCCACCTAGTACTGTATAGGCGCCACATACATTCACAGGTCCGCCGCCTACTTTGCCTGAAAACCCTTCCACATCTTTCACAAGATGCCCTGTTTCTTGTGGAATAAAATCTATCAGTGCCTCTCCAATCGCTAATAATTTTTTCATGATTACCTCCTCGCATTGAACACTTTTCATGGTCTTATAACGCCTAGTGGCTGTGGTTTTTCCTTGCTACTTTATTCTTTTGGAACAGGCAATCGCCAGTGCTCCGGGTCCGATATGGCAAGCTACGCTTAATGATAGGGGATCTAGCATAATATCATGGTTTGGATAAGCCAAAAGCAGTTCGTCCTTTAATTCCAATGCAGCCGCTTTGTTATAGGTATAGGCAATTTCAATCCACATATGCTCACCGGATGGATCATCAAATTTCTTTTCAAAATCACTTTGAATCGCATTCATCATAATACCTTTTGCCTGTTTTACGGTTCTCGCTTTTGCAAAAGCGTCCAGCTTTTCCCCATGAATCTGTAATACCGGTTTTAGCTTCAATAGCGTCCCTAAAGCCGCTGCCGCGGGCGTAATCCTTCCACCCTTTTTTAAATAGAAAAGTGTATCCAGCATAATATAGATACTCGAATCATATTTTACCTGCTCTAAATATGCTTTGACTTTCGCCACTTCCATATCCTGTTTTACGAGTTCTTGCGCATCGAAAACACTCTGCTTTTGTGTAACGGAAATTCGTTTGTTGTCTACGACCGCTACTTTGCCGTTGTACTCCCTCGCACACATAATTGCCGTTTCACACGCTCCGCTTAACCCACTTGACATCGGTATATGTACAATTTGATCGTAATCTTTTAACAGTTCATCCCATAACTCAGTTACGGAAACGACGGATGGCATGGAAGTGGAAATATCCGCGCCACCCGCCAGTCTTTCATAAAACTGTTCTTGCGTCAAATCAATATCTTCAAAAAAGGTTTCCCCATTAATAAAAAAAGGCATAGGAAGTACCCGAATGCCATATTCTTTCGCTTGCTGTTGGGTAATTCCGCTATTACTGTCTGTCACTACTACTATTTTGCTCAATTTTGCCCTCCTTTTATAATGTTCGGCGATAACTGTCCCATCGTATGAGCGGTGTATGAAATAGTCATGATCTGTAAACATTATCCTATAGGCATTCCCTATAAGCTATAAAGATTGTAACACAAACACTACCGTGATACAATCTTTCTTTTTGAACATTTAAAGCAGTCATTTTGATGAATGCACCCTGCTTATCGGCGCAAACGCATGCTTGACCGTGATTGCCACACGCTGCTGTTGCTGAACCCGCCCATATCCATACTGCTTATCGGCACAAACGCATGCTTGACCGTGATTGCCACACGCTGCTGTTGCTGAACCCGCCCATATCCATACTGCTTATCGGCGCAAACGCATGCTTGACTGTGATTGCCACCGTGCAAAAAATATTTACATGCCCTGCCTATCGGCACAAATACATGCTCCAATCGCACCTGCAAACACGGAAAGGTCATGTGTTAGCACCTCATAGCCGGACATATTGGAAATTATGTCCACTAGTATTTTTGAGCGTGACAAACCTCCCGTCAGCAAGATCGGCTCGTTGTCGCTAAGCTTTAGTTTATACAGCATCTGGAGCATTTTTGTTCCAATAGATTTTAAAACACCGGCGATAATACAGGAGCGTTTTACTTGCGCCGCAAGGAGCCCTATTATTTCAGACTCCGCAAAAACGGCGCACATGCTGTTAATAGACGATGCATGCTCTATATCCGCAATCGTATCAATATCATCAATATCTATTTCAAGCGTATTACATGCCATCGTCAAAAATCTTCCGGTTCCGGCCGCACATTTGTCATTCATAAAAAAGTCAACGGCTTTTCCATTCTCTATTTTTATTATTTTACTATCCTGTCCTCCGATATCGACAATCGCTTGAATGTTTGGATTTAGAAAAGTACCGCCAAGCGCATGGCATGTGATCTCCGTAAAGGTACATTTTGCAACATCAATCGTTTCCCTGCCATACCCTGTAGCTGATACCGTAACATCTTCCTGCTTCAAACCATTTCTTTTAAGCAATGTCTCTACACTATACAATGCCGATTTCTTCGGATTCCAACCTGTTTTTATAATACTTTTGTCAATAACCGAATTGCCTAGAAATAAAACGGATTTGCACATCGTAGAACCAGAATCTATCCCAATAAAGCTGTTTTTCATGAAAGCATCTCCAAAAATGCGGCCATACGGGTTTTTATTTGTGCAATATCGGATGTTGAATAGTCCGTTTCGATACTCGTAAATGGAATGTTTTTTCCCTGTAAAAATTTTCTGATTGTTGCTGTTTCAATGTTATATGTATGACAAGCCTGCAACGTCATTTCCACAACGCCGTCTATCTTAAAATCGGATGCAAGTTCCTCTAAAAGTGCAAGGCGGTTTTTATTCGGCGACATGACGGAACAGCCCCCGCCGCCAAAACAATTTCCTGCGGAGAATACGTGCAGAATATTCCGGCTACCTTCTTTTCCGCATCTTTTAATTCCTTCATTGCCAAAAAGCCTTGGCGCCTAGCATCCGCAAAACCCTCAAAATTGCTTGGTAATTTGTTTTCCATGTTATAACTATAACCCCCCATACGTATCATCGTGTCTATTTGTAGCGATTCCATTATGCAAGGCACCCCACATTGCCGGATATACGGAACCATTACAGCTATTTTTGCTACAAAAAGATTGTAACACAAATACTGTTGTGATACAATCTGCTTTCCCAAAATATATGTGGCATGCTTATCTATTGTTACGATTCACAGCCAGCTGTGAAAGTAACGTTTATGTACACAAATTGCACAAAGAACGTGTGGTTTGGCACATCAAACCCTTGCATTTTTATGCAAAAACGCACAAAAGCGACTTCGCGGTAATGGACTGTGAATCGTAGCTATCTATTTCCTCTCTTTAGAAATTAGTCCCATTCCAACCCCAGTTTTCTGTTGACTGGTATGAAATAAAGACTCTATCCGCAGATATAGATAATTCTTCCGAGATAATTTTACAAAGTTCAGCTGTCATTTTTGCATAATCATTTGCGGTAGCTGTTCCATATAATTTGACGTCAACAAAAGCAACGGCACCGTCCTGATTCCCTTTAAAATATAAAGTATATTTATCTTCAATCCCAACCATTAGCCAATCTTCCGACTTTCCGGGAATGATAGAAATAGCACGCCCTATTTTTGCTTTTAACGCTTCTTGCTTGCTATCATTTAGTTCAGTTGAAACTCGTACATTTATAAATGGCATTAACCAATACCTCCTTGAAATAATCCTATTTGCATTGAACACTTACGAAAATCATTTGTTTGAAAGGCTGTGGTATTTCGCTAAATAAAAAGCAAGACAATATCCCATCTAACTAGTGGATTATTGTCTTATACTTCACCCATTTATCATAAAGTTAAAAATTTTCTGAATGTCCTGCTGTTCATGTGCGATAATCTCTAGTTCTGGAATTTCGCTTTCTGTTTTGGAAAAAATATTGGTTAAGGATACATATTGACAAAGCTTTGATTTTAGGTTTAATCTGTCTCCTTCGCCGGTAATCAGTTCAACGGTACCTTCACATTCGTCAATCACTTGAAAAAACTTCTCTACGTCTTTAATATTTTGAACTTTCATATATCTCCTATCTGCGCCATCTTTGGCGCTATTTCTTATTGAACGCTAGTCGTTCAATAAATATACATTTCCGGAATTTTGCTATGCAAAATGCCTCACATTACTAGGGTACTGAAAAGCTACGATGTTTTTACTTTACGCATTCATTTCTTTTGTTGTTACATGTAGTACTTTTTTATATAGATTTAGTATACCACATGTATGTTGGAAAATACAATATCCCTTTTATCCAATCTTTTTTTGATTTTCAAGTAAAATCCTACCATTTATATCTGTTTTTCTCTTGTAGGAATCTGATCTTTTGTGTACCCTGCCCAATTAGCTTGGCATCTGTATGCACTGAAATTGATCTGCTACTTGTACGAATACATCAATTAGTATGGGATCAAAGTGGGTTCCTTTCCCTTCAATAATAATTTGTGTGGCTTCCTCGTGCGTAAATGCTTTTTTATAAGCCCGCTCAGAGGTCAGGGCATCATAAACATCGGCAATCGCCATAAGTCTTCCCTGCAATGGTATATCCGCACCCTGCAAGCCTCTTGGATAGCCTGTTCCATCCCATTTTTCCTGATGTGTCCCCGCAAAAATTTTAGCATGCTTTAAAAAATCGCTTTCCGGTGTTGACATCATGATCTTGTCAACGATTTTGACACCTAAGGTGGTGTGATTCTTTATCACATTGAACTCTTCCAATGTGATCTTTCCTGGTTTTAGTAGGATATTGTCACTGATCGCGATTTTGCCTACATCGTACAATTGCGCCGATTGCAACAGCAAATCTATATCCCACTCGGATATCTGCTCTTGATATGGGCTTACATTCTGCAAGGCGGACACCAATATTTTAAGCCTTTGCTGTGTGCGTTCGACCTGTCCTTTTATGGTATGGTCATGGATCTCCATTAAGTCTCCTACTGTTTTTAAGATGGCTCTTTGCAGGTCAAGCACGATCCCTAATTTTTCACTCATTTTTTCATCAACCATCTTTTGTAGGTTTTTGTTGAAATTTTGCAATGCAAGCTGCTGTGCTTCTAATTGATCTTTTAACGTATGCGCCTGTTTCTTTAACATTTGCTTTTGCGTTTCCACCATAAGATACGTTTCCATCCGCCGACACAAAAGCAATGGTAAAATTGGTTTTGAAATATAGTCAATTGCACCAAGACTTAGACCTTTCATCTCGCTGTCAAAATCGTTCCTCCCTGTCAGGAATACAATTGGGATGGATTTTGTTTCCGGTTTCGATTTCAAAATTTTAATTGCCTCGTAGCCGTTCATCTGAGGCATATCGACATCAAGTAGAATGATAGACGGCAAGTTTCGTCCCAGTAGCTCAAACATCTCAAACATCCTGCTGGCAGATGACACGGTAAACACATCATAATTATTTGACAATGCGTTTTTAGCAATCCTTAGATTCGTAATGTTGTCATCGACCACCATAACCCTCATACGTATTTCACTCATTCTATTAAGAGACCTCCTTCATAAATTCGCAATTACATCATGAACCTCGTTTACATGGATCTTCTCCATCTAGAAACGAATCGGCTTAAAAAGACGTGTCAAATCGCTCTTAGAATGAGAACCTACTCCTTTTTTAATTTACTGATACAATTAAAATAAATATCATAGGCAGCTGTTACTGCCTCCATATCCTGCTCAATTCCATCGGTAGTCTGATTTCTCGCTTTTTCTAAAACTATAGTTACGGCATCTGTTAACTTGTTCAACCCTAAATTGCCTGAAACGCCCTTTAACGTATGCGCACCCTTAAATACCTCTTCGTAATTTTTTGCCGCAACATCTTCTTTTAGTTTTTCATAAGTAGCATCTGAAAGGAATTTTAATAATATCCTTTCATATAAATTCTCATTTCTTGCCATCCGTACAATGCTTCCGACAACATCTGCCCCGTTTTCTTCTAGTTCTTTTTTTATTGCTTCATTCATTGAAACTCCTCTCTATCCGTTTTTATGGATACAAAAATCAATCGAAATATGTCAGTTTAACTCCTCTTTATGATGATACGCTAATGCTTCAAATTGTGTTTTCACTTTCGTAAAGCAATCTAATAATTTTGGTCCAAAAATACCACATTTACCATCAAGAATCATTTGAAATGCTACCTCTTTATCAAAAGGCGCTTTATATACACGTTCTGTAACCAATGCATCATATACATCGGCGATGGATACGAGTTGAGCGGCAATCGGAATATCATTCCCTGCAAGACCATCCGGATACCCTCTACCGTCATAGCGTTCATGATGATGCCTGCATATATCGTAGCTATAGTCATAATATTCCTGGTCTTGAAAATCTACCATTGTTTCGAGGATTGTACATCCCTTTAATGTATGTGTTTTCATAATCTGAAATTCTTCATTTGTCAATTTTCCAGGCTTTAGTAGGATATTGTCCGAAATTGATATTTTCCCGATATCATGCATTGCTGAAACCTGTTCAATCACCTGTATTTTATGATCATCCAGTCTATATTCGGGATACACCTTTTGAAAGCATTCTGCCAGACACCGGGTAAACTTCTTAATACGTTTTACATGCTGTCCGGATTCTAAATTTCTAAATTCAACGATATTGCTCATACTGTCTATAATAGAATCATTCATTTCCTGAAGTTTTACTGCCTGCGCCAACAACAAGGTATTCTGCTCTTTTAATTTACGTGTTTGATTGCTCACCATCATTTCTAAGTTATTTTTATACAAATATAGATCGATTGTGTTTAAAACGCGGCGCCTTACAAGATCTGAATCAAAGGGTTTCCTTATAAAGTCTGAAACACCCGATTTATAAGCATTATATTCTACGTCTTCCGAATCTTCCCCTGTAATCAGTATGACTGGAATCCTTAACAATATATTTCTGTCTTTTAAAACTTCCATCACTTCATAGCCATTCATTTCCGGCATTACGATATCTAACAGTATAATCGCGATGGAGGCATAATGTTCATCCAAGATCTGTAGTGCTTCTTTTCCATTTCCTGCCTCTAGAATCCGAAACTCTTTCCGGAATATTTCTGCTAATATCATACGGTTAATTTCAATATCATCTACGATTAACACCGTATCCTGGTTCAATACAATATCTTGATCTACTACGGTATCCTGCTTCATGCTTACGCTCCTAACTTTTATCGTCAAACACCGAGTTGCACTTTTATTCCTATTATATAACGTTTATGCATTTTTTTCAAACATTTATGGAAATTATTTTAAAATATATTAGAAAAGGCAAAATCTGGTTTCAAATCACCTAAAAATGATTTCGAAACCAGATTTTTATTTGAATTCTATTTTATGTTTAACCTAAAACGTTACATCATTCCCATTCCGCCGCCTGCTGGCATTGGAGGTACATCTTCTTTTATATTAGCTACCACTGATTCGGTTGTGAGGAACGTAGCAGCTACGCTTGTAGCATTTTGCAATGCACTTCTGGTTACTTTTACCGGATCAATGATGCCAGATTCTAGCATGTCTACATATTCTTCTTTATATGCATCAAACCCAATACCAACTTTTTCTTCTTTTACTTTATTGATAATGACAGGTGCTTCTAATCCTGCATTTGTCACGATATAAAAGAGTGGGGATTCCAATGCTTTTAAAATTACTTTTGCACCGGTTTTTTCATCGCCATCTAATGTTTCTGCTAATTGTTCCACTTCTTTTGAAGCGTGGATATAGGCAGAACCGCCACCTGCAATAATACCCTCTTCTACAGCAGCTCTCGTAGCTGCTAAAGCATCTTCCGTACGAAGTTTGCTTTCTTTCATTTCTGTTTCCGTTGCGGCGCCGACACGGATAACAGCCACGCCACCGGCAAGCTTTGCAAGGCGCTCCTGCAATTTTTCTTTGTCAAATTCTGATGTTGTTTCTTCTATTTGTGCCTTAATCTGGTTGATTCTTGCAGAAATTGCTTCTTTTTCACCTTCGCCATCCACAATAATCGTGTTTTCTTTCTGCACCTTTACAGATTGCGCATGTCCAAGCATATCCATTGTTGCTTCTTTTAGATCTAGTCCTAATTCATCTGAAATCACCTGTCCACCGGTCAGGATTGCAATATCTTCTAGCATTGCTTTTCTTCTGTCGCCATATCCTGGTGCTTTTACAGCTACTACATTAAATGTACCACGTAATTTGTTTACGATTAACGTTGTTAATGCCTCGCCCTCGATATCTTCAGCAATAATAAGGAGCTTTTTGCCAGACTGTACAATCTGCTCTAAAATTGGAAGCAGGTCTTGGATAGCGCTGATTTTCTTATCGGTGATTAAGATATAGGGATCTTCTAATACCGCTTCCATTTTATCCATATCGGTTGCCATGTAAGCCGAAATATATCCACGGTCAAACTGCATACCCTCTACTAAATCTAATTCTGTCAGCATTGTCTTTGATTCTTCAATTGTGATAACGCCATCATTTGACACTTTTTCCATTGCATCTGCTACTAAATTGCCAACGATTTCATCGCCTGATGAAATTGTGGCAACTTTTGCGATATGGTTTTTCCCGTCTACTTTCTGTCCCATAGCTGCAATTGCTTTTACTGCTACGTCGGTTGCTTTTTTCATACCTTTTCTTAAAACGATCGGGTTAGCGCCTGCTTCTAAGTTCTTCATGCCCTCTTTAATCATCGCTTGTGCTAAAACAGTTGCTGTCGTTGTACCATCACCTGCTACATCGTTTGTCTTTGTAGCAACTTCTTTTACAAGCTGTGCGCCCATGTTTTCAAATGCATCTTCTAATTCAATTTCTTTTGCAATGGTAACGCCGTCATTTGTAATAAGGGGTGCGCCAAATGATTTGTCAAGTACAACATTTCTCCCTTTTGGCCCTAAGGTCACTCTTACGGTATTTGCTAGTTTATCAACCCCGGCTTCTAATGCTTTTCTGGCATCTGAGCCATATTTTAATTCTTTTGCCATGTTCCATTCCTCCAATTATATTTATTCGCAATATTTCATTTTTTCTGTTCTGTACCGTTTTTCTTAGCTATTATTTTATTTGAAGCGTTTTATGACTCAACAATTGCCAATATATCGTTTTGCTTTACGATAATATACTCTTCGCCATCTACTTTTACTTCATTTCCGGCATATTTAGAGTAAATAACTTTATCTCCCGGTTTTACTTGCATGGTAATTTCTTTTCCATCTACATTTCCACCTGGTCCAACAGCAACTACTTCTGCTTCCTGTGGTTTTTCCTGCGCAGAACTTGCTAATATGATCCCAGATTTGGTTTTTTCTTCCGCCTCTAATTGTTTCAGTACAACTCTGTCTGCTAATGGTACTAATTTCATGTGAATTCCTCCTTAAAAAATAAGATTTTAATTTTTAGATTCTAGGGTACGCTTGGTTCATAAAACATAGCCCCTATGAATTTTGTCCATTCCTATCCACTTTATTTCTATAAATATAGATAGAAAAGCCATACAGTCGAAAAGCATCTTCCACACGATTCAACTTTTGGTTGTTAGCACTCGTTTTAATTGAGTGCTAACCTTTAGACTAATCATAGTTACTTTACTTTATTTATGCAAGTGGACATATTTTCCAAATTCTATATATATATTCAATTATACTATATTATACTCTTTTTTTCTTCCATTTTCTCACTTTTACCATTTTAAGCAAATTTTATACAATCTTTAGAAAGATTAATTTTTTGTATTAACTTAGGAAAGTGCTCCTATTTTTCGCCTAGTCAAACCGCAATGCATCGATTGGCTTTAGCCTTGCAGCTCTTCTGGCCGGGTAGATGCCAAATAATACGCCTACTCCAATGGAAAATCCAACTGCAATCATTGCTACAGATAATGTAATTGCAAAGTGGTAGTCCGTTGCAAACACATTCACGATAGCGAGCACCCCTGCGCTTACGATGATTCCAATAAATCCTCCCATAAGGGAAAGCACTACGGATTCAATTAAAAATTGTACGATAATATCCCCTCTTTGTGCACCGATGGCTTTTCGGATGCCAATTTCCCTTGTCCGCTCCGTTACCGATACGAGCATGATATTCATAATACCTACACCACCTACAAACAGAGAAATTCCGCCAATTCCACCAAGGAGATATCCAAGTAGATTTGTAATCGAAGTAACCATATCTAACATACTTCCCATATTAAACACGGTGTAGTTATCTTCGCCAAGTTTATCCATTAAAAAACGATTGACTGTTTTTTCTGCCTGCTCCACTTGTTTTTCGCTAGCGGCAGAAACATCAAACGAGATTATGCCACTGGTACCGAGCAGCCTTTGCGCTGTTTCGAATGGTAGGAATACGGTTGAATCGTTCGTATTCATAGAGGTAGCCCCCTCTTCTTTTAAGATGCCTACAATCGTAAAGTCCTTCCCATTAACACGGATTGTTTCTTCTAATACATCTGTATTGCCAAACAAATTTTTGGCCACCCCGCTTCCGACAATACAGTTGGACAAGCGGTATTCACTGTCCGTATCACTTAAAAACCGTCCACTTTCTAGTTCTATCTGGTTTAGGATCTGATAGTTTCTGTTCATGCCTGTAAGGGAAACGTCTTCTTTATTCCCGGCAGCTTTCACGGTTGCATTTCCACTATTATAAATAGAAACGAGTCCAATTTCGTCATTTTCTTCTAATGCCATCACTTCTTCTAGTTCGAGGCGGGGAGTCGTTTTTTGTACATAGCAGATCAAGTTGCTTCCACCAAGGCTTGAGAGCTGCTCTGTAACGGAGCTTGTAGCGCCTTGTACAAGGGAAACTAACAGGGTAACTGCCATAACCCCGATAATAATGCCTAGCATGGTCAAAAAGGACCTCATCTTGTTAGAACGGATAGAGGAAATTGCCATTTTCATTGCCTGTGTAAATTTCACTAGGAATCCACCTCCATTTTCTGTTCTATTTTTGTATCCTGCACTGCCTCATCAAAACCCTTCTCCTGCCTTGTATCCTGCACTGCCTTGCCTTCAAAGCCATTCTCCTGCCTTGTATCCTGCACGATCTTGCCATCAAAGAGCTTTACCTGCCTAGATGCCTCACGCGCAATTTCATTGTCATGCGTGATGAGTATGATCGTATTTCCTTGTTCGTTTAGTTCATGGATGAGGCTGATGATGTCCCTACTTGATTTAGAATCTAAATTTCCAGTCGGTTCATCTGCCAATATAAGGGTCGGCCTTGTGACAAGTGCCCTTGCAACCGCTACCCTTTGCTGCTGTCCACCGCTTAATTGATTTGGGCGATGGTGGATACGGTCGGACAGCCCTACTTTTTCAAGAGCTTCCAATACCCGTATTTTCCGATCTTTTGCTCCCATACCTTGATAGATTAAAGGTAGTTCCACATTTTCATAGGCATCTAGTTTTGCAATTAAATTAAATTGCTGAAAGATAAATCCTATTTTTTTATTTCTCATTTTTCCCAGTTGTCTTTCTGACAGATCGGATATATTTTGACCATCAATAAAATAGTCGCCCTCGTCAGCGGTATCAAGGCAGCCGATAATATTCATGAGCGTTGATTTTCCACTTCCGGAGGAGCCAATGATTGCTACAAATTCATGTTCTTCAATGGAGAGGGATACCCCATCTAATGCATGAACTTCTTCATTGCCGACCAGATATGTTTTTCTTACATTTTCCAGTGTGATCATAATCGAGCCTTACCTTTCATGCTAGCTGTGATGTTTCCCTATTCTTGTATATTTCCATCTTCTATATGGTATTCTTCGGCCGTATTCCCATTATTTACATTCATCCCCATCTGTTCGTAGAGATCTTGTAGTTTTATGATGAGCTGCACCTGCTCGCCGGCACTTAAGCCCTCTAGCACTTCTGCTTTTGCGTTGTTTACAAGCCCTAAAGTTACCTTGCGCTCTTCTGTCGTTTGATCGTCCTTTATAACGGTAACGGTTTTTTCTCCATCTATGGTTTGAATGGCATTGATTGGAATAAGCAGTGCATCGGTTTTTTTATCAATCGTTATTTTTCCATTTGCACTCATGCCCGGGAGAAGACTACCCGTATTCTTTAGCAAAATGCTGACAAGATACGTCGCCACGCCATTATTGTTTTCACCTCTTAATGATATGCCGGATACTTCACCTTCATATATGGTATCTTCCATTGCATCTACGGTTACGTCTACAGGCTGGCCTTTTGAAATACCTTGAATATCCAATTCATCAATTCCAATGGAGATTTGATAGTTCGCTGTATCAAGCAATTTGTAAAATGCCGTTCCTGCCGGTATGGTATCGCCTTCTTTTGAAACCATCTCACTGATGATGCCATCTGTTTTCGCTGTGACTAAAAAGCCTTGTTTGTATTCCTTTGCTTTTTCTATTTTTTTTGCAAGTGCTTCCCTTTGATCCAGCATTTTTACATAATCGGTAGAATAATCCACTTCTTTTAATCGAAACAATTGCTTTCCGGCGGAAATCTTGTCATTCGTGGATACAGAAACACGATCAATGATTCCACTGTCCGCTGTTATGGCGATCGGATGCCCACAGGCTGTCTGCCCGCTCCCTACTTGTAAGCCGTCTTCTGTAAGTACGCTAACATCTACGTCAACATCATATGTATTGCCATCTTCAAATACGGCGGTTGCCACATTTCCTTTTATCTGCGATATTCTGGCATCAATCTGCTTATCGGCATAGGCGATCAGCACTTTTTGGCCGATAGATACCGCTGCCTCTTTTGTAGGCTCAAATTCAACTTTTAATTTACCGTCTGCTGAAATTAACAGCAATGCCTCTTTTTGTTCCATCACTGTTAAAACAGAATCTCCTTCTTCTGCCATGATTTTTTTCACTCTTCCATCAACTGGAGATTGGATGGAGGTTTTTCCGGTTTTGGAACTGTAGGAAAGCTGTTCATTGATTGTAGCAAGCTGATTCTCTAGCTGTGTAATGGACTCGTCCAATACAACGCTTTCAAATTCTGCAATGATCTCTCCTTTTGCCGCGTATTCACCGTCTTGCTTATACAAATTTTTTACAACACTTGTATAATCTATCATTTCTTGTGTACTGTTTATCGTTTGTACTACGCCTATCCCTTCAGTAATTACTGCAATCTCCCCTGTTTCCACAATCGCCGTATTTCCATTCATAGCCTCATCCAATTTTGCGGTTATGTTTCCTATGGTGCGTACTACAAAAATTACGGCTATCACGATTACCACGAGAACAATTGCCAAAATAATCCATAGTTTTTTGTGTGATTTTTTTTTCTGGTTTTGTTTGTTTGCCATTCTGTCCCTCTTTCTTCGTTTTTAGTTTGCATAAGTATAGTGGCCATGCCATAAACCCATTTCATAGCATATGCTATTTTCAGTGTTATGTCAAAATTTATTTTACACCGGACAAATACCCCGCCGCTTGCAGCGTCACCGTCCAACTGTAACCACAAAGATACCCTGCTGCTTGCGACGGGGAGATTTATTCTACGCCGTAATTTCCTCAAACTGTGAATTGTACAGATTCGCATAAAACCCATTTTTTTCGATTAGTTCGTTATGCGTCCCCTGTTCAATAATATCTCCGTCTTTCATGACAAGGATAACATCTGCATCTTTAATCGTAGAAAGCCTATGTGCAATGACAAAACTGGTTCTTCCCTTCATCAAGTTGTTCATGGCACGCTGGATTCTTGCCTCTGTCCTTGTGTCAACGGAACTCGTTGCCTCATCTAGTATTAAAATACGATTGTCCGCTAGGATAGCGCGTGCAATGGTCAGCAGCTGTTTTTGCCCTTGCGATACATTGCTGGCATCTTCATTTAGTTCCATTTTATAGCCGCCAGGCAGCGTCTTTATAAAATGATGTGCATGTGCCGCTTTTGCCGCAGCTATCACCTCTTCATCGGTTGCTTCTAGCCGTCCATAACGTATATTTTCCATAATGCTGCCCTTAAACAGCCATGTATCCTGCAGCACCATCCCAAATCCTTCCCGTAGTTCGCTTCTGTTAAAGGCTTTTAAATCATGCCCATCTACTTTAATGCTGCCGGTCAATACATCATAGAAACGCATGAGCAGCTTTACCATCGTCGTCTTGCCCGCTCCGGTCGGCCCTACGATGGCTACCGTCTGCCCTGGTTTTACTTCACAGTTAAAATCGTCTATAATAATTTTTTCGGGGTCATAGCCAAAGTGTACATGCTCAAATACAACTGTCCCTTCCATTTTTTCAAGATGTATGGGATGTTCTACCACAAAATCTTCTTCCTCTTCCCCTAAGAATTCAAATACCCGCTCTGAGGCAGCCATGGTAGACTGAAGCAGATTAGAAACCTGTGCAATCTGGTTGATTGGCTGGGTAAAATTTCGTACGTATTGGATAAAGGATTGGATATCGCCTACTTCAATTATGCCTTTTATCTTTAGTACGCTTCCTACTACAACGACTGCCACATAGCCTAAATTTGCGACAAAGTTCATGATTGGCATCATCATTCCAGATAGGAACTGCGATTTCCATGCAGATTGGAATAGGATGGCATTTGTTTCGTCAAATTCCCGCAACGTTTCTTCTTCTTTGTTAAATGCTTTTATGATATTTTGCCCACTATAGACTTCTTCCACCTGCCCGTTTACTTTCCCTAGGTATTTTTGCTGTGCCACGAAATATTTTTGGGAAAATTTAATTACAACGCTTATGAGGACACCGGATATCGGCAAAACAACAAAAGCAATGACAGTCATAAGGGGGCTGATACTAAGCATCATAATCAAGATGCCGACAATCGTAGCAACCGAAGATATGAGCATTGTTACGCTTTGATTTAACCCTTGCCCTAGTGTATCAACATCGTTTGTAATTCTTGAAAGCACTTCCCCAACGGTTCTGGATTCAAAATATTTCATTGGCATACGATTGATTTTTTCGGAAAGTTCCGCCCGAAAACGAAAAGCCATCTTTTGGGAGATCCCACTCATAATCCATCCTTGTACAAAAGAAAAAACGGCACTAATGACATAAAGGCCGATTAAGCCAATTAGGATATTTGTTATTTTTTCAAAATCAATCCCGCCACTGCCGGATACCTTTCCGATTAAGCCATTAAATATTTCCGTTGTTGCACGACCTAGGATTTTCGGCCCTACGATGTTAAATGCGGTTCCACATATCGCAAAGATAACGACAAACAGTACACCGATTTTATAGTTGCCCATATACTTGATTAGATTCTTAAACGTACCCTTAAAATCTTTTGCTTTTTCAGTAGGCATCCCCATTCCCATGCCCGGACCACGCCCCGGACTTCTTTTTGTGCCGCTTGACTTTTCTGTTGATTCACTCATTTTTAACGCCCTCCCCTTAATTCTGCCTCAGACAACTGGGATCTTGCAATTTCCATATAAGCCTCACAGCTTTGCAGCAGCTCTTCATGCGTTCCAATTCCTGCAATGCCGCCCTCTTCTAGCACGATGATTTGATCCGCATGAAGGATCGTACTAATACGCTGTGCTACAATTAAAATGGTTGCATCTACGATCTTCTCTTTCAATGCTTGGCGTAAAACGATGTCTGTCTTGTAGTCAAGCGCCGAAAAGCTATCATCGAACAAAAGTACTTTCGGTTTTTTTGCGATTGCCCTTGCAATGGATAAACGTTGCTTTTGACCACCAGAAACATTTGTTCCACCCTGTGAAATAGCACTCTCAAAGCCTTCCTGTTTTTCTTCTATAAAATTTATCGATTGGGAAATTTCTGCGGCTTCTTTCATTGCATCATCGCTGATCTCCCCTCCAAATTTTATATTAGAAGCAATATCACCGGAGAACAGTACCCCTTTTTGGGGGACAAACCCTAACAGGCTTCTTAATTTATGTTGCGATAGATCTCTAATATCAACGCCGTCCATCGTGATTTCCCCTTTGGTTACATCGTAAAATCGTGGTATTAAATGAATCAGCGTAGATTTCCCACAGCCGGTACTACCTATAATTGCGGTGGTTTTGCCTGGTTCTGCGGTAAATGAAATATGCTCTAGCGCATCTTCATCCGCTCCCGGATACCGAAAGGATACATCTTTAAAGGATAGGAGCCCATTCCAGTCTGCTTTTGCCTCATCCATTGTCTGACCTTTATCTTTATCTATAATAGAGGCCTTCGTTACAATCACCTCATCGATACGGTTTGCGGCAACCCCTGCCCTTGGAAGCATAACAGACATCATGGTCAGCATTAAAAATGACATGATGATCTGCATGGAATAGGTGATAAACGCCATCATATCCCCTACCTGCAAATTTCCGGCATCAATCCCATGCGCACCGGCCCATACAATGAGCACACTGATCCCATTCATAATCAGCATCATCACCGGCATCATAAACGTCATGACACGGTTGGTGAAAAGTTGGGTGGACATTAAGTCTTTATTTGCACCTTCAAACCGTTTTTCTTCATGTTTTTCCCTGCTAAATGCACGAATGACTAAAATACCTGTTAATATTTCCCTTGCCACTAAATTTAATTTATCGACTAAAATCTGCATTTTCTTGAATTTAGGCATTGCTACCATCATTAAAACCACTACTAATAGCACGATGATGCCCACTGCTAAAGCAATAATCCAGCCCATTCCAGTCCTTGTACCTACGACTTTTATCACACCCCCTATGCCAAGGATTGGCGCATAGATAACCATGCGAAGTAGCATAACGCTTACCATCTGCACCTGCTGGATATCATTGGTGCTTCGTGTAATCAAGGACGCTGTGGAAAATTGATCCATTTCACTATGCGAAAATGATACTACTTTTTTAAATACGCGACTCCTTAAATTCCTGCCGATGCTTGCCGCTACATAAGAGGAAAAATACCCGGCTAAAATGGCAACCAGTACCATAATGACCGTCATTCCAAGCATTTTTGCGCCTGCCATTAAGATGTAATGGTTTTGATACTGCCCTAAGTCGATGCCTAATGCCTCATATTCTGCCTGTACAAATGCAAAAGCTCTTTGCTGTATAATCGCTTCACTCGAATCACCCATTTTGTCTTTTGCTTCTTGCATCTGCAAAAGCATTTGATCCTTTGTAGCCGCTCCAGATTCCAGCATGGTTTTTAACGTAGCTAAATCCATGGTCCCTGACTCTTGTATTTGCAATAGGGCAAGCATCGGCATACCTAATATGCGATCAAGTTCTTCTATTTTTTCTTTGTTTGATGTATTAAGTTTATAGATTGCTTCTTCGCCAGTAGCGGAATCATCCTCTAATACATAGCTGTCTTTTAATGTCTGCTCTTCTTCTTTTGCCAAAAACAAGCTGAGCCCCTCTAGCGTAGCTTCCCTCATTTTATCCGGTGCCACATGCTCAATACCGCCCTGCTGTATGCCCACATTTACAAGTTTTGATGTATATTGAGGAAGGGACAAGTCGCAATATGCCTGCACGATAAGCAATGCAATAATTCCTAAAACTATCCACTTAAATTCAAAAATGTACTTGAAAATTTTACTCATGTTCTAGATCCTTTCTGTCGGTGCCACTATGGTTTTCGGTGCCGTGGCTGTGTTTGTCGGTGCCGCTATGGTTTTCGGTGCCGTCGCTGTGCTTGTTGGTGCTGTGGCTATGCTTATCAGTGCCGTCTCTGTGCTTGTCGATGCCGTGGCTATGCTTGCCGGTGCAATCACTGTGTTTGTCGGTATAATCGCTCCATTTGTCGGTGTTGCCACTGTGTTTGCCACCACTGCCGGCAATCATTTTATGGAGTTCTTCTGCCATGATGTCTGTCATTTTGTTGCAAAGCGAAATCATTTGCCTTACCTCATTTTCTCCCATCTGTTCAATTACCCGGCTCATATACTCTTCAAATACCAACATGACCTTTTCACAGTGCTTCTGCCCATTTTCTGTTAAAAATACATTTGTATTGCGCCTGTCAGTTCTATCTACTGCCCTGTCAATCATCCCTTTCTCTTCCAGGTTTTTTAACATGCGAGACACTGCTGACGATGCAATATGAAGTTGCTTCGCAAGTTTTGAAACATAGATGCCTTTTTCATTCGGGTGCTCAATCATATGTTTTGCTATGATTTGCAGGGTAAAAAATTCACCTTGCGATAATTCCATCATCGAACTCAATTTAACTTTATGAACACGATGAAATGCCAACATTAGCTTCGCATGCAACGGCAATTCTTCTGTATTTACCGTTTCATTCATTCTTTTCACCATCCTTTTTTAAACTGTTTCACAGACCTTTTTACCGATGGGTTCCTTTTTTTATCGATGTTTCATTTTTTCTTACCGCACAAATAGTTAACATTGTTATCTTTTTACATTGTTATTTTTTTATATTGATATCTTTTAACAATTGTATTATTATATTATTGTTAAATAAAAAAGTCAATCAAAAAACAATAAACTTTTTATAAAAATTTTATTCCGAAAATTGGAACTTCAAGAAAAAAACGGATAAGGCAGGAAAGATAAAATATAATGCAATTTTTCCTCACTTGTGGTAAAATTAAGTAGTTAGACTCAATTTTACCTATACAAAAGGGAAAGGCTTTCGATTGCTATTTATTACAGATAATGTCATGTTTGCCATTAGGCGTAGGAAGTATTTTATTTGATTCATCGCCGTCAGAGTCTTTGTCAATGTTTGCCATTAGGCGTAGGAGTATTTATTATGAACGTATCGAAAAAAAAGAAAAAATTTAGTTTGTTTAGTGCAATTCTGTCCGTCATCTGTGTCGTTTTTGTCGCAGAAGCGGCCGCCCCCGTGGCGGCAATTGGTAATTCCCAATTTTTTTGGTGGATTTTCCTAATGCTTGTATTTTTATTGCCCTGCGGTTTAATTTCGTCCGAACTTGGCACAGCCTATCTCGGTAATGGAGGGATTTACGATTGGACTACAAAAGCGTTTGGGCATAGATGGGGTACTCGCGTTGCATGGTATTACTGGATCAACTTCCCATTATGGATGGCCTCTTTAGCCGTTATGTGCCCTGAAATACTTGGAATTGCACTTGGACATGAAATTGACGCCCTTCCTTCTCTCTTAATCGGGCTGCTGTTTATATGGATTATTGTATTTATCAGCTTTTACCCTGCAAGCGACAATATTTGGATTTTAAACGGTGCCGCTATCATTAAAGTATTCCTCGCTGTACTGGTCGGTGTTTTTGGCGTTTACGTTGCATTTACAAAGGGTGTGGCAAATGAATATACCCTTTCTTCCCTATTGCCCTCCCTTGATTTAAACAGTTTATCTTTTATTTCAGTCATTTTGTTTAATTTCCTTGGTCTTGAAATCGTCTGCACGTTTGCTTCTGAAATGGAAAATCCGCAAAAGCAGATTCCCCAGTCTATTATTGTCGGGGGGATTGCCATTTCTGCGATTTATATATTTTCTGCATTTGGCATCGGCGTTGCAATTCCAACGGAAGAAATCAGCACAAGCAGTGGACTGATCGACAGTATCCGGTTAATGTCTGGAAAACCACAAGGGCTGTTCCTTACCATCATTGCTATTTTGTTCTTGCTAACGCTGTTTGGCAATGTGATTTCTTGGTCGCTTGGTATCAATCGTACTGCATGTTATGCGGCCCAAAACGGCGATATGCCTAAATTTTTTGGGAAAAAACGAAAGAACAATGGTATGCCCATCGGTAGCGCACTTATGAATGGCATTGTAGCGTCCATCATTGTAGCCACAGCGCCACTTTTGCCAAATCAGCATTTGTTTTGGGCATTTTTTGCCTTAAATCTAGTCATGCACCTATTGTCAAACCTTCCGGTATTTCTAGCTTTCTTAAAGCTTAGAAAGTCTGATCTTGATACGGTTCGCCCATTTAGAGTCGGAGGCAAAAATTGGTTTCTGCATTTACTGGTGGCACTTCCAATGCTGATTATTATCATTTCCATCATTTTTATTGCGATTCCTTTTGACAGCGACCCTGCCACATTATCTGATGTATTGCCAATTACAATCGGTTCCATCGTCTGTATCGCAATTGGAGAAATCATGATAAAGGTAAAAAAAATCAAGCCATAACGATTTGTACCCAAAATAAAAGCTTCACTTTAAAATTACGAAATATTTTTCAAGTATATGCGCAATGCCTCCCTCATTGTTTGATCATGTAATTTCATTATTCAATCAGTTCAAGTGAACGTATCATCATGACAATAGATGAATTTATAGCATCTTTTATCCGATATGTTCAAATGGCTTTTCTTCTAAATACAGTAGTTCTTTCATGATTCGCTTTACCATATAATTGGTGTTTACTTTGCTTTTTATTGGCAAAAAATGCTTATCGCAATATATTTCTAAAATATTTCCCAGAATATTCCCCGTATATTGGAGATATCCTTCATTTGCTTCATGTTTGGGGTGTTCTGCATTTGCTTCATGTTCAGGGTGTTCTGCATTTGTTTCATGTTCGGGATATCCTTCATTTGCTTCGTATTTGGAGTATCCTGCATTTTTTATATATTTTTCATTTAATTTACTGTCCGATAGATTATATTGCTGATTATTTATTTCCTCTACAAACTTGGTGAGTATGTCCTCTTCTATCCTATGAAGTTGTGCAAAATCTATCCGATGCACTGCTTTATGATCGCTTATATAAATGATAGTAATTGAATGCTGATAGAATGGACGTAGGAATACGTATAGATTCTGCGTATCAAAATCAATATGAAATCGATGGCTCTTCTTCGTTAAATTATAGAGTGATTTAATTTTGTTACGCATTGTGGCAGCTCTTTCAAATTCCATTTGTTCCGCAAAGCGATGCATTTCTTTTTTATACCTATTTATCACATTCTGCGTTTTCCCATTTAAGCATTTCATCATTTCTAAAAGGATTTCATGATATTCCTCTTTCGCTATCTTCTCACTGCATGGACCTATGCATTTGCCTAAATGATAGCTTAGGCAGGTACGGTCTGTATCTATGAAACTTCTTTTGTTGCATATTGGGGTTTTCCATATGCTGTTCATAAGCAAAACCGTTTCAAGCGCTTCCCGGTCACTATAGAAAAAACCAAAGCAATGATTTAGCCCCTCCCCCTTATCTTTGGTGATAGATATAGCAGGATAGGAATCGTCCATCCCTATTTTTATATAGGTAAATCTTGGGTCGCCCTTTAGCAATGTATTAAATTTAGGCTTAAATTGTTTGATTAGGCTACATTCTAAAAGGATTGCATCTAATTCAGTTTTGGTTATGACATATTCTATCCGATAAATTTCATTCACTAAACATTTTCGTTTTCCTTTTTGGCTGTCTAAACCAGTAAAATATTGCTTGACCCTATTTTTTAAACATTTCGATTTTCCAATATAGATGATCGTGTCTAATCTATTCCGGTAAATATAGCACCCTGGCAAACTTGGCAATTGACTTGCCTGCTCTTTTAAAATATCCATAGCTGCCCTCAACTTTTGCAAGATAATGGTAAGAACGGTTTCTTCATAACACTCTCTTATTGAACTATATGTTATTATTTTAAATATGTCAAGCCAATCAAACATTCATGGGTATACAATACGAAAATCCTTGTGTTATACTATATACAGGTTGCTTTTTAGGACAATTGGATGGTAGCATTCATTTTTAGACAGATTGGAGGAGCAATGAAATATTTACAATATAAAGAAAACAGACCAAGAGGGACCTTTGATTTTCCATTAGAATATTATTATGTATCTCCTAGCCACCCTCGTTATGAAATGTCTTACCACTGGCATACGGAATATGAAATCATTCACATCTTAGAAGGCTCATTTCTGTTTAATTTAGATGGAAAGCCACTACAATGTGCCACTAGCGATATTCTATTTATTCAAGATGGTGTCTTGCATGGCGGAACACCCTTAAACTGTACATATGAATGCATTGTTTTTGACCGTAAAATAATTAGCCCAAACAGTCTTGCCGCAGTAAAATTTATGAATCATATGAAAGAGCAGCACATTATGCTCCACGCTCATTTCACTCCAAATAATAAAAGCCTCCATGCCGTAGTCCATACCATGCTTGACGCACTGCACCACAGAGCATACGGCTATGAACTTCATGTATTAGGATGCCTGTATCAATTTTTTGGCTTCGTCATGGAGGAGGAGCTGTTTACATGGACAAATAATTTGGTTTCCCTAAAAAATAAAGAGCATGTGCGCCAGTTAAAACAATCCCTTACCTTAATTGAATCTTCCTATGGGGAGACGCTTACCCTAAATGACTTAGCGAAAGCCGCCGAAATGTCCTCGAAATACTTTTGTCAGTTTTTTCAGGAAATGACCCAGCGCACCCCCATAGATTATCTTAATCACTATCGGATTGAATGCGCCTGTATCAAACTTGTCACTACCAACGATACAATGACCGAAATTGCCTTAACCTGTGGCTTTAATGATATTAGCTACTTTATTAAAACATTTAAAAAATACAAGGGGACAACACCAAAAAAATATTTAACGCAAAGCTTTACAGACAAGATAAACTAGTATCGGATGAAATATTGAAATCTATGACGTGGCCCTTGGTGATACAATAGAACTATGAAGGAGCAAAAGAGACAAAAGAAAGTTAAATTAGGTGATTTTCTAAATTTCTTTCTTTTGTCCTATTATTTCTAGTTCTGTACTTCTTCCACTTTTATCTGAAGCAATAGTTTTTTCATATCTTCTTTGACGTAAAACCCTGTTTCTTCCTGCATGGCACTTGCTGTCGATGCGGCACTAGAAAATCGGAATGCCTCTTTTAATGACATGCCCTGTTCCATTGCAACCGCAAATCCTGCGATCATTGTGTCGCCACAGCCTGTTGTATTCACCACATCAACAGATGGGATTTTTGCTTTCAATACACCGTCTTTCGTAAACATCAAAGCACCATCGCCTCCAAGTGAGATTACCACACACGCGATACCACTTTTTTGCAAAGCAATTCCTGCTTTTATGAGCTCGTCATCGCTGTCGATTTTTTCCCCGGTCAATAGGCGAATTTCATCTATATTGGGTTTTATCATATCCGGTTTGGCTAGGATTGCTTTTTCCAGCAAATTGCCGCTTGTGTCTATTATGACTTTTTTTCCGGCCTCTTTTGCCATTGCAACCAATTTAGGATACATATCCATTCCAATCCCTTTTGGGATACTACCGGAAATTGCAACCACGTTACAAGCTTTTAAAAGTTCTTTATATTTTACATAAAATGCTTCCTGCTCCTCTTTTGTAACGGTAGGGCCGGGTTCTAAAAATTCTGTCTGGGTCTTTGTTTTTTCATCATAGATGTTAATGCAAGAACGGCTTTCCCCATTTACACGGACAAAATCCGTTTTTACCCCTTTCGCCTCCACGGCTTCTATAATGTAGTTGCCTGCATGTCCACCTACAAATCCAGTAGCCAATACTTCGGCTCCTGCAATGACTGCGGTCTTTGATACATTCAACCCTTTTCCACCTGCCACGTAATCGCATTGTTTTACCCGGTTTACTTCCCCTTTTTGGTGGTCCTCTACCACATAGCGCTTATCGATAGCAGCATTTAAGGTAACGGTTAATAGCATACCTTTCCTCTTTCCTGCACTTTTTTTGTGCATAATACGAAATATTGCAACAATCTAGCCATACCTTTCGTTACTTCGGGCAGCGGATCGTTATTTTATTCATTCATCAATAAAATTTTCCCACTCGCGGCTCCCGGCTTTTTATAGAGCATAAATGCTTCCTGTGCCTGTTCCATTTTATATTTTGCACCGATTAATTCTTCATCAAATTTTAATTGCCCGGTTGCAAAATAATGTGCGGTAAGTTCCCATTCTTTTCCCGGATAAGGTGCACTGTAAGACATCCATGAGCCGGTTAGCTTAAATTCTTTCCGGTTCATATTTTCCCACATGCTTGGTGTAAAGGTTAAATCTACGTGGGGGGTTCCGATAAAACAGACATGGGATTTATTTGCCGCAAGTTCAAATGCCATGTACATCGTCGGCGCCGCTCCTGCCGTTTCAAATACATAGTCATATCCTGCGCCGTTTGTAAGTTCCTTGGCTGTTTCCATAAAATTATCTGCTTTCGTGTTCACTACTTCGTCGGCGCCTAATCTTTTTGCAAGGCTTAAGCGTTTGTCGTCAATATCAAACACGACCACTTTTTTAGAACCGTAAATTTTCGCCCATTGCATCGTAAACATCCCAATGGTTCCGCCACCTAAAATGGCAACATATCCGCCGCCTTTGTAGTCATTTTGCAATACACCATGTAATGCCACCGTAGACGGTTCAAACATTGCCCCTTGCTCATAGGGAATGCCGGAATCGAATACAACTGCATTTTTTTCCGGAATTACAATGTAGTCCGCATTGCTGCCTTGCTCCCTTGAGCCAATAAAGCTATAATGTTTACAAAGCGAGTAATTGCCTTTCTGACAATCTGCACACGCCATGCAAGGCAAAAGCGGCGCACCGGAAACACGATCCCCTACCTTTATATTTGTTACCCCTTCCCCGATTTCAATGACATCACCGGAAAATTCATGCCCTAATACAATCGGATAAAAATGTACTCCATTATGCAACACTCTTGGTATATCAGAACCGCAGATACCAGACGCTTTTACTTTTATTTTGACTGTACCCGGCTGTGTTTGTGGCTCTTTATATTCCTCGTAACGAACATCCTCATTTGCTACAACAACGGCTGCTTTCATATTGGCAATACCTCCTAATTATGCATTTTGATTTTCTTTCATGATCCCTTTCAAATTGTCATATAGTTCCCGATAAATTTTATAATTCTTATCATATTGTTGTTCATGTTCCAGATTCGGTGCATGCTCTCGCTTTATGTGCACCGTCAAATCTACTGCTTCTTGAAAGTCTTTATAGACGCCGGTCCCTACGCCCGCTAAAATCGCCGCACCTAGGGTTGTTGCTGTGTCTGCCGCCGGAACTGCAATGGGCTTTTTTGTGATATCTGCTTTGATTTGAGTCCAAAGAAGCGAATTTGCAGAACCTCCCATCGCCCTTAGTACGTCCACCTTTGCCCCTGCCTCTTTGGCAACTTCTAGATTATGTTTAAGAGCATAGGCAACACCCTCCATTGCGGCGCGTATCATATGCGCCTTTGTTTTGGAAAAATCCAGCCCGTAATAAACGCCCTTGGCATGGATATCCCAGATTGGAGAACGCTCGCCTGACATATAAGGCAAAAAAACGACGCCGTCACTTGCGGGCGCTATCTTTTCTGCCGCTTCGTTAAACAATTCCAGGGAAGATTTATGTTGTTCTTTCCCTATTTCCCGTTCATACGCTCCAAACTCACGTTCTAGCCAACGCATAATCCCACCACCGCCGGTCGTTCCACCTTGCAGCAGCCATTTGCCTTCTACTACATGGCAGCTTAAGATCAGCCGTGGATCAGCATGGTACGTATCCATACAAATACTCATACCGCCAGCCTGTCCACCCTGTTCTTGGGTTTCCCCATCATGGATTACGCCGGCGCCAAGGGTACCGCATGCGGCATCTAAACCACCTGCTACGACTGGTGTCCCGCTAAAAAGGCCTGTCTGCTCTGCCGCTTCTTTTGTGAGTGTACCTACAACATGGTGACATTCATAAATATCCGGCAACATTTGACGTTCAATCCCAAGTAGGCGGCACATATCATCATCCCATACCCCCTCTTTATTGCCAAAACAATGTAGGCCGTATCCTTGTGATTTTTCTTGGCTGCAGATACCGGTCAGGCGAAATACAATAAAACTGTTGGATTGTAGTATTTTATCTATATTTTTATACATATGCGGCAAGTTTTCTTTATACCAGATAATCTTTGCTGTTGTATAAGACGGCTGTAGCGAATTTCCGGAAACTTTAAAAATTTTCTCGCTGCCAATCTGCTTATTTAACCGGTCACATATTTTACTTGCTCTCGTATCCATCCAAATTGGTGTATTGACCAACACGTTACCGGTCTTGTCGATTGCAACGCTTGACCAGCTCTGCCCGTCCACCCCAATTCCGGCAATCTCCTTTGCATTTATCTTGGCATGTAATAATGCCTCTTTTATTCCTTCACAAATAGCGATCCACCACTCGTCCGGGTTTTGCTCCGCCCAGTGTTCTCTCGGATAATACACGCGATAATCTTTTGCCGCAGTGGCGATGATTTCTCCCTCTCTGGAAAAAACGGCAATTTTACATGCACTCGTTCCAAGATCTATCCCCAATAAATATTTGCCCATATTCTCTCCCTTCACCCTCATTTATTTAGCAATATATTTTTCACTGATTTTCCGAACAGCATCTGCACTTGTAGCACCATTGATTGCCTTGATGTTTCATCAAGCATAAGTTCCATTCGCCGCTGTATCATCCTATTTTTCTTTTGCCTACGAGCGGCTTCATTTCCTTTCATTTTAATATTGAAGTTACACCGTCATTTGTTTCATTTGTTTCATTTATTTTATTTATTTATTTTATTTCATTTATACTGCTTTTTTGTCACTGCCACAGATTTTGATCCTGCCTTTTACCAATTCGGTTACGGCAGCCATGCCAACTTCCCCAAATTTCTTGGGATCAAATGTATCCGGTTTTTCTTTTAGCAGTGCTTTGATTGCATCTGTATAGGCCACACGCAGTTCCGTTGCAAAATTCACTTTACAGATTCCGCGTGCCACACAGTCAGATACATCTTTATCCGTAAGGCCGGATGCTCCATGCAGTACAAGTGGGATATCTACTACTTTTCGTATTTCACTTAACCGCTCTTTGTCCAGAACAGGTGTTCCAACATAAAATCCATGGGCGGTACCGATCGCGATCGCTAAAGAACTGATTCCTGTCTGCTCTACAAATTGTTTGGCTTCGGCAGGATCCGTATTGGTATCTGCTTTGGCTTCTAAATCGTCTTCCTTTCCGCCGACTTTACCAAGTTCCGCCTCTACCGGAATATGATTTGGTTTTCCGACTTCCACGACTCTTTTGCTCACTGCCACATTGTCTTTAAAATTAGCATGGGAGCCATCTATCATGACCGATGTATAGCCTTCTTTGATGGCACGTACTGCGATTTCAAAGCTGTCGCCATGATCTAAATGCAGGCAAATCGGAATACTTGCTTTCTTCGCTTCTGCCGCAACAATTGCAAAAAACGTTTCCAGACTCCCGTACTTTACAGTAGATGGTGTCGTCTGCAAGATAACCGGTGCCCGAAGCTCCTGTGCCGCCTTAATAACAGCCTTTACCATCTCCATATTTTCCACATTAAATGCCCCAACCGCATAATTGCCTTTTTGGGCATCCAGCAACATTTGTTCTGACGTAACTAATGGCATATTTTTCCCCTCTTTTCTGCCATGAGCTTTCACTCATTGGCTTTTTAGATGCATATCATCTCGTGCCGATATCTTGCCTATGCTTCCCTTATACATATCATTTGCTGTGCGTCCTCTTTTCATACAGATACCTTGAATTCCGCACGGGTTGAGGCGCATATGTACCGTGTGTGTCCTCTTGCATACAGATATCTTGTATAGATCAAGTGTACACGTAATCGAAACATTTTGTCAAGTTTATACAGAAGCAAATGTTTCACTTTCTTGTTCTATTTTAGCATACACTGATTTTAGCAAAATGTCAATTTCTTTTATAAAATGCCTTTATTAAACAGGATTTTCTTTGTCCCTACCGAATCTGCAAATGCCTTGTCATGCTCTACAATCAGCATTGTCGGCTCATACTGCAAAATCAGCTGCTCCACTTGCATTCTGGAAAAAATATCGATAAAATTCAAGGGTTCGTCCCATAAATATAAATCTGCCTGTTCGCAAAGGCTACGCGCGATGAACACTTTCTTCTTCTGTCCCTCGCTATACTGTTCCATCCCTTTTTCAAACTGGCTTCGTTCAAAATCCAGCTTACGCAGCAATGCTAAAAATAGGCTGAATTCAATTCCATATGCTTTCGCATAATCTTTTAATGTCCCATGTAGGTGGGACGTATCTTGGGAAACATAAGATATTTTTACATTCCCGGCGATTTCTAAATTCCCCGATATCTGTATGCTCGAAACTGTATTCTCTTTTATCGAATCTTCCTTGCCTGCTTTTTGCATGATATACTTTAAAAGGCTTGATTTTCCACAGCCATTCTTCCCTTGTAGTATGATACGGTCTTTCTGTTTGATTTCAAAATACATATGTGAAAAAATGGGATTGTCCCCATAGCTGATGCCAAAGTCTTTTGTATCGGCCAGTGTTTCTTTATGGTATCTGTGCGGCATGATTTTAAGGCTTTCTACTTGTTCCAGATTTTTTAGCAAATCTTGCTTTTCCTCTATTGCCGCCTGTTGGCGGTGTTCTAGATTTTTCCTGCGGCTCTGCATACGCCTTGACTGTTCTCCGATATAGGAGCGGCTAGGAGAGTCCGCCTTGGGGTTCTTTGACGTCTTATTCCCAATTTTAGCACCTTCTGCTTTATCTGCCCATTGTGCACTTTGCCTTGCCGATGCGGTGAGCTTTCGTATCTCCTTTTTTAGCTTCTCATTCTTAGACAGTTCAAATTCATCTTGTCGCCTTTTATTCTCCCACCAGCTGCTAAAATTCCCCTTTTCAACGGTAATGGACACGCGGTTTAGAACTAATACATGGTCAATACAGCCATCTAAAAATCTTTGGTCGTGCGATACTAGAATAAAGCCTTTTTTGGTATTCAAATAATTTTTTACGATTTTTCTTGTTTCCACATCAAGATGGTTTGTAGGCTCATCAATGAGCAAAAAATAATTGTCGTGGGAAAACAAGACTGCCAACAGAACTTTTGTCTGTTCGCCGTTGCTAAGCGTATCAAAAGGGCGGTAGAGCACATCACCTTCCATCTGTAAAGCATTTAGCTCACGGCATATTTGCCAAAGCTCATAATCCGGCTGTATTTTTTCGATAATCGAAATTGTATTGTTCTGTTTTTGTGCGGTTGAAATTTCATATGGAAAATAGTCAAACGCTACCTCTGCGGTGATCGAACCACTGTATTCATAGCGCACCGCATTTTTGCGCGCCTCGCTGTTTTGATGGTAGGACATCGTTTTTCTTGTGCCTGCCTCTATAAGCAGCTTTAAAAATGTTGTTTTCCCCTTTCCATTTCTTCCAACGAACCCAAGTTTCCAATCCGTATCAATTTGAAACGTTGTATGTTCAAAGATAGGTTCATACGTTCCCTCATAATGAAACGTTAAGTCATTTACACTTATTTGTGACATGGTTTACCTCCTATTTATATAATAGCAGTATTTATAGTTTTTCCCCAAGGACTGTATGCTATACTTTTGGATATACTGTGGATTGATGTTTACCTCCTACCACTTGATGGTTTCGATGAACTTTATCAGAAAATCAAATCCGCTACAGATGATTTAACCAATGTAAAAGTAGAGCTTGAAACCACTGGGCATTGCTATTATAACATCTTTGGATATCTTATCACAATGAAGAATTAAAGTCACGAACTCGCTATCGTTTTGATAAAGTAAATGACTCAAACTTCCCATACTAAAAATATGAATGTCACCTTGCTACGAAAATAAATATTCGTCAACAAAACTCGTGAATTTTTCCGTTGGTTATTTGTTTTGTGGTGAACTCTGACCAATTGTTTCTGAATATAAATGAACGCTATCTGTTTTTTCAAAAAGTTTACATTGCTATTTTTTTGTGCTATTCTATGTGTAGTGTATGCGGTACGCATTACACATAGGAGGTTATGTCAGCATGGCAACAGATGGTGTCAAAAAAATCCCGATTGGATTAAGTAGTTTTTCGCAGATTCAAACAGATGGGTACTACTATGTAGATAAAACACAGTATATTGAAATGATAGAAAATTTAAATACAAAATACCCCGTCCTCTTGCGCCCAAGGCGTTTCGGGAAAACATTGTTTGTCAATACGATGCAGGCATATTACGACATTAAGGAAGCGGAAAATTTTTTAAAGCTTTTTGGGGACACCTATATTGGCAATCACAAGACTTTGTTGGCAAATTCCTATTATGTGCTGCATTTTGATTTTTCAGGTCTGGATACCAGCAATATGGCAGCGATCAAGGAGTCTTTTGGAGAAAATGTAAAAGACTCTATCTCCGCTTTTTTAGAGTATTACCACATTGACATGCCGCTAAACGAGAACGCGGGGCTTGTCAGCTATACAAATTCTTTTCTGACGAAATTAAAAGGGCAGACCAGCCACAAGCTCTATATCATGGTGGACGAGTATGACCACTTTGCAAACGCGATGCTAAGCAGCAAGGACGCGTTTACGGGCGCTACAGGCAAAGACGGGTTTATCCGTAGTTTTTACGAGGTGCTAAAAAAACATGCGGGCAGCATTTTGGATCGGATTTTTATCACCGGCGTAACATCGCTTACCCTAGACAGCCTGACGAGTGGGTTTAACATTGCCAAAAATATTTCGCTTAAGGGTTCGCTTAATGGGGCACTCGGATTTACGAAGGACGATGTTTTAGAATTAATCAATTGCATGAAAATTCCAAACAAGGAAGAAACCATGCGGCTACTTACCAAGTACTACAATGGATATGCTTTTTCAAATGCAACGGATGAACGGATGTTTAACAGCAACATGATCCTCTATTATATAGATTCCTATGTTGAGGATGGTTGCAGGCCAGATCGTATGGCAGATCCGAATATGATGTCGGATTATGAAAAGCTGACCAGTATGTTTGATTTGTTTCAAGATGAAAGGAAAAAAGAAACCGTCCTGCAAAAGCTTATAGACGGTGAGGCCACAACTGCACAGCTGATGCAGTCGTTTACGCTGTCTACGCATTTTTCATATGACCATTTTATCTCATTGCTTTATTACTTGGGACTGTTGACAATAAAAAGCAGGCTAGGCGATGGAAACTATGAGTTTAAAGTACCAAACAGGGTAATGCTAGAAACGTACTACGACTATTATCTGACGTATCTGACGAATCGAAGCGGTATTTTAGAATCGGATGTCAACGATGCATTGGAGGCTTTAGAAGCCAATAACGCAGAGCCGTTGACTGCCATTGTAGAAAAAATGCTACAGGAATCTACGCCGAACAGCGACCGATATATGATCCATTTTCGTGAAAATGCGTTGCAGATGCTGTTTTATCTGGTTTTGCGGAAATCGAAAAACCATGACGTGGAAATGGAGCGCAAGGTCGACACAAAAGGCTATGCCGATATTGTATGTTCCCCACGGGTGGGGTCAGATCCGACCTACCTATTTGAGTTTAAATATAGGAGCGCAGCGAAATACGAGGAGGACAATGCCGTTTTGGACGAGGCTATTTCCGAAGCAAAAACACAGTTAAATACTTACAGCAGCAGGTTTTTGAACGTAAAATGCGTCGCAATTGTTTTTATCGGAAAGGAGTGCAGACATAAGGAAACGTGGGAGCATCAACAGCAAAATACGTGAGGCTCTACGGCAGGTTAGCGTTGCTGCAATTCGGTATACATCCAGTGATATTTGATAAATGAAAATTGTGGCAAGGCTTGTCGTAAAGTGATGCCTTCCAAAAACAATCGGCAGGCGGTGGATCGGTTAAAAAAATCAGCTCTTTCCCGGGGGATTGGATATGAATAATCCCCCTCGGGAAAGAGCTTTTTATGAATATTAGGATTTTTATGCCACGCTATTTTATCTTGGCTGTTGTCTTGGCCGGACTCCACTTTGCATAAATTTTTATGTTCTTGCCATCAATTTTTACGGCCTTGTAGGCACGTAGCCTTACATAGTATTTCTTGCCTTTTGTCAGCTTCTTGATGGTTGTCGACGTGGTTCCGTTCCTTTTGACGGTTGCCGTCATGGTACTGTTCTTTTTGAAGTTCTTGCTAGTGGAATACTGGATTTCATAGCCTGTGGCCTGGCTGTTCTTCTTCCATTTTACAGTCAGCTTTTTCCCACTGGTTGGCTTTGCACTGGTTATGGGCTGCTTCTTTGGAGCAATCTTTACTGTAATTTTTATGCTCGCTGCACTATATTTGTTTGTGGCGGCGGCTTTTACCGTGATTGTGGCGTATCCAGTGCCTTTTAGCGTTACCTTGCCTTTGGCATCTACAGCTGCAACTTTGCTATTGGAAGTGGAATAGCTTATTTTCCCGTTGCCTGTCTTTCGTTTTGCATTGAGGGTAAACGGCTTGTCGCCATAGACCTTATTGTAGTTTTTTGTATAGGCTGCAAAGCTTTGGGCAGGCTTTGTCGGGCCATCCGTATCATTTGGATCGTCAGCCTGGACCGACTGCTTTGTTATTGTAAATGTTTTGGTTGCACTCCCTGCGTAATTCCCTTTCCCGGCTACCATTGCCACTGCCGTTCCCGGCTCTATATTATTTTTATAGGACAGGGTATAGTCTGTGCCGCCCGTTAAGGTTTTGCCTCCGTTTGTTACGGTTGCGGTGGGCTGCTTTGCTTTTCCATCATAGCTATAGCTTGTCGTCGCAAGCGAGATATTATATTGGGAAATGTCCGCTTCTGCTATTACAAATGTCATGAACTTACTTCCAATATAGTTTTCCTTGCCCGCTATGACTATTGCCGCTGTCCCCGCATCTACATTGTTCCGGTAGGAGAGGGCATAGTCCGTGCCCTCCGTCAAGGCCGTACTGCCGTCTTCCACGGTTACAGACGGCCGCTTTTCTGTCCCGCTGTAGTCATAGGCCGTTGCTGCAAGCGAGATGGTGCATTTCGTAATCTGCATCGGAACCCCTTGTCCAGGGTCAAACCGCAAAACTTCTGCCAGCCCTTGGGTGTCAGCCTCTAATGTATCCCAGCTGGCATTTCCGATAGGGCAATAGATTTCCACTTTTTCATTAAAAACATCGTCTATAGACAATATGGGGTTTTCTCCTGTAAAAATGATATGCTGCAGCCCACTGCCGTAAAATGCTTGATGTCCAATAGCTGTGACACTGTCGGGGATGGTGATGCTGGTCAGGCTACCGCACCTAGCAAAGGCTACACCGCCAATAGCTGTGACACTGCTAGGGATGTCAATATCCGTCAAGCTTCTACATCCGGCAAAGGCTGCATCCCCAATTGCCGTGACACTGTCGGGAATAGCGATAGCCGTCAAGCTACTACAGTCAGCAAAGGCATAGCTCCCTATGGATATGACACCGTTACCAATATTGATGTCTGTCAGGTTACTGCATCCGGCAAAGGCTGCATCCCCAATCGCCGTGACACTGTCGGGGATGGCGACGCTACTCAAAGCAGCGCTGTTATAAAAGGCATTCTCCCCTATGGATGTGACAGGGTATCCATTAATCTCGCTGGGAATCCGGACTGTACCGGACAGGCTTTTGTACCCCGTGATAACGACGATGGAATCGAGTCTGCTGTATTTATAGATGTTAGAGGAATCCTCTGGATCGGTCCATTCCGCCATAACGGTTGCTATCGTAAATGGCTTGGCTACACTTCCGGTGTAGTTGCCTACACCCTCGACGGTTGCAGCAGCAGTGCCGAGGCCCACCTCTACATTGTTCTGATAGGATACCGTGTAGTCGCTGCCGTTTGTCAAGACCGTGTTGCCGCTCTGTACCGTTACGGATGGCTGCTTTGCCGCCCCGTCGTAGGTATAAGCCGTCGTATCAAGTGCGACTTTAAATGGGGCGATGTCCGCCCTGTCTATGACGAATGTCTTCTCCATTCTTCCAGTGTAGTCCCCGATTCCAGCAACGGCCACCGTTGCGATCCCTGCATTTATATTATTAGCATAGGACAAGGTGTAGTCCATGCCGTTCTTTAGGGCTGTGTTTTGATCCTGTACTGTTACAAAAGGTTTCTTTTCATTTTCATCGTAGTCATAGCTTGCCGTGACAAGTGTAACAGTGCATTTGGAAATATCTACTACTTCATCATCAACTTGAGTGTCGTATTCAAATTCGCAGACAAAGCCTATCCCTGTTGTCTCATCTCCTGCATCACCCCATGTTGCTCGTGAGGAAAGTATATTTGCATAATCTTGTGCTCCATTCCAATCATTTGGTTGCCCTGGCTCCCAGTTCGTATAGGAAAACGTCTCTCCTGTTACCCAAACCCATTTCCCCTCGCTCTCTGCATCGCTCGCCCCTAGCCAATAATACTCTCGTTGCTCCGCTTTCAATAGAGCTGAAACTGCCACTTGCTCTTCCTCCGAAGTAATGGTGGCCAGATGTCCTCCCAGCTGTTCGCTTATTTCCTTGGCCTTATCCCAATTCAAAATGTCATTATATAGCTTATAAGTATGCCCATTATATGTCGTGATTTCCGCTGGCTTGAAATCTCTTCCTACGTCTATAGTCTCAAATTCGCAGATAAAGCCTAACCCTGTTGTCTCATCCCCTGCATCACCCCATGTTGCTCGTGAGGAAAGTATATTTGCATAATCTTGTGCTCCATTCCAATCATTTGGTTGCCCTGGCTCCCAGTTCGTATAGGAAAACGTCTCTCCTGTTACCCAAACCCATTTCCCCTCGCTCTCTGCATCGCTCGCCCCTATCCAATAGTACTCTCGTTGCTCCGCTTTCAATAGAGCTGAAACCGCCACTTGCTCTTCCACCGAAGTAATGGTGGCCAGATGCCCTCCAAGCTGTTCGCTTATTTCCTTGGCCTTATCCCAAGTCAAGTTGTCATTGAATAGTTTATAGATATGCCCATTATATGTCGTTATTTTCGCTGGCTTGAAATCGTTTTCTACATTTTGCACAGGCATTTGGTAACACGTAGCATTGCCGGCTGAATCATATGCATAGATATGTGTCACATAGAAACCTTTTTCATAGTTGTGATCCGAATCATTTACCCGGTAAGTAAATGTATTGCCACTTCGGCTTCCACTAACTGCCGAAGAAGTTTGCCAGTTTGCCTGTAAATCATCCTGATCCCTGGATAACGTCCATGTAGGAAACTGCACCCTATCAACTCCTACATTATCTGTGACAGTACAGGTAACCGTATAGCCAAATGTGGAAACATCGCTTATCTCCACGTTACTGATAACGGGCACGGTCGTATCGGCAGGGATCGCCGGTGTAGAGGCCATATCTTTAAAATGTATATACTCTTTCGTCAACCTGCTGATAGTTCTGCTATTGTAAGTTCCTGTGTAACTATGATTATATTCTTCGATAGTGACGCTATCGCCGTTTACTGCAGATACCCAGGCTACGTGCCCGCTAGACCAGGCTACCGCACCGACTGCCGGGGTACTGTTTACTGCAATTCCTGCTGCCTGCGCATTGGCTTTCCATTTGCCAGCGCTCCAGTCTTTGCCCGTAATAATTGTATAACCATTCCTTGAGCTAAGGCACCATGCTACAAAAGATGTACATTCACGGTTATACATCCTCCAGTCGTCAAGTGTTGAGTCCATTGCTACATTTTTCCACTTTGCCGGATAGTCATCCGCCGCCTTTGCCGTTATACCAAAGGCCGTAGCCCCTGCTAGAACGATGCACAGGCTCAAAAAAATGTTGATGCCTTTTAAAAATATTCCAGTTGGAGACTTCGATTTGGGGGTAATAGAAATTTTTCTCTTTTTCATATGTATTCCTCTCTTTTGCTTTTACTGTTGCCTTAATCAAGCACCACATTGTATCAATTCTTCTTCTCTTTCTGTCTACTTTTACATTCCTAAGGCTACCTTTACAAATGAACTTGTTTTTGTCAAAACCAAAAAATGTATATTTCATATAAGTATATCACCACCCCCCCCCGAGTTAGTCAAGACTAACTCGCTTTTTTTCTAATTTTTTGCCATTTCCTTAAAATTCAAACTAAGTTCCACCCCTTTATTGTGAAGGAGTGGAACTTAGTTTGAAAAAGATTTGGGTGGAACTTAGTTTGAAAAGGAGGTTTATGCTATGTCCATCATACCGCACAACGATACCAGTAGACAAGAAATCAACTCAACAATCTCTCGCTTTTTTTTAAGAATTCAAAGTGGAGAACCTTCTTCGCAAGTGTAATGCTTCTAAAGAAAAGGGGATTTCAGTCATGGATGTGTTTCAATATCTCCTATGCATTATTTTTTCTGGCAGGAGTATGTACATGTAGCTGAGAACAGATGATTTCAAAGAAAATAAATCCCTAATTGAAGTTACCTAAAAGTCCTCTCTTTTATCCTATTTTATCTCTGCGCCAATTCCTGTGCAATTTCTTCCCACGTTACATCTTTTTCTACCATCAATACGATCATGTGGTACAAAAAGTCTGAAATTTCGTACTTTATTTCTTCTGATTCCGCATTTTTGGCTGCAATGATGATTTCGGTTGCCTCTTCCCCCACTTTTTTTAAGATTTTATCAAGGCCTTTCTCAAATAGGTAATTGGTATAGGAGCCTTCTTTCGGGTGTGCTTTCCGATCGGAAACTACACTATAAAGGCTTTCAAATACTTTCAAAGGATTTTTCTCAATATATTCTTTCTTCACTAATTCTTTGAAAAAGCAGGTGGGCGAACCGGTATGGCAGGCTACGCCTACTTGAGAAACCCTTGCAAGGATTGTGTCATTGTCGCAGTCTAAGGTCATTGATTTTAGATATTGGTAATGGCCGGAAGTCTCTCCCTTCGTCCATAATCGGCTTCGGCTTCGGCTAAAATAAGTCATTTTTCCAAGGGTAATGGTTGCTTCAAATGCTTCTTGATTCATATAGGCTAGCATCAGCACTTCTAACGTCTGGTAATCTTGTACAATCACCGGTATCATGTTGTCTGCATTTAGGTGAAACATGCTCCAGTCAATTGCAGATTCAAACTTCCTTATCTTAATCCCTTCGGCGGCAAGTATTGCTTTTAGTTCCATCACATTGGTATCCGACCTATTGACATAATCTCCGCCAATACCGGTGATCGAATCTTTTTCTAATATTTCTACCCACTGTTCCTTATGATAGCGGTTCGCCATAACGGTATAAGGGATATCCGTAATGTTTGCAACGGCGTCTATAATTTCTTCATTTAATATATACATTTCATGTAGATTTTCCTCCATTATCAAACGGTGCTTAAATAGGATATCTACGTTTTGCAACGATGCCGCCATCTTTTCTTTTCCGAACCGCTGGCTTCCCTCTTGTGCCAATTTTGCCGTGACCGGCTTGGCACTGTTTAACAGTACTTGTTTGCATCCGGCATAGATAAGCTTTTTTATATCTTCCAGCCGATTGATGTTCCCCCCCGCACAAACGGGCAGCTCGATACCCCTGATTAGTTCCTTGATCGTCTGTATGTTTAATTCATGTTCCATATCGCTATCAGACAGGTCAAAAACAATTAATTTATCGATACCGCTGTCATTATACATTTTTGCAAGCTGTGTTAAATCACCGGCATTTTCCTGTGAATTGAATCCTTTTACTGCTTTCCCATCTTTTAAATATAGAGTGGCTACCAAATTTTTGTACTTCATACGTTCCTCATTTCTGTATTGAATCCCTTGCAAAGTATGTTTCTGCCACGTGTAAAAACCTATCTGGTTTGGCCGTATGTGATACATGGCTAGGTGTTTCTTTCATGGCTAGATCGTTTTTTTCATGTCTGTCGTATTTCTTCTTATAAGCTACCTTTCGTTGACATGATATCCGTAATTCTTGGGTCTAAAATCGTTGCGGTATCTAACGCTCTTGCAAATGCTTTAAACAGTCCCTCTACGATATGGTGGTTGTTTGTTCCGGACAGTATTTTCATGTGAAGGTTCATGCCCGCACTGTAGGAAATGGCATAGAAAAATTCCCGTACCATTTCCGTATCCATATTGCCCACTCTTTCGGCACTAAATTCTCCATCAAATGCAAAATATGGCCTGCCACAAAGGTCAATTGCACAAAGCACCAGCGTTTCGTCCATTGGCAGAATACAGCTTCCATATCTCTTTATGCCTTTTTTATCGCCAATTGCCTCTTTCATTGCTGTCCCAAGCACGATGCCGGTATCTTCAATAGAATGATGGGTATCTACTGCTAAATCACCCGTCACCGCTACTCTTAGGTCAAAAAGCCCATGTCGGGAAAATCCATCCAGCATGTGGTCAAAAAAACCAATGCCCGTATCAAGGACGGCGTTGCCCTGCCCGTCTAAGTTTAAAAATAACTTTATATCTGTTTCGCTTGTTTTTCGGTTTACTTGCGCTGTCCTTGCTGCGAACATAAAATTTCCTCCTACATGGAACTTTCGTGGCGATAGGGTTTCCTTTCATCTTCAAATTCCATTTTTATAGAATTTTTTGATCCCACCACTGGTCAAGGTTGAATTCCTCATTTGCTTTCATCTTCAAATCTCACTTTTATAGAATTTTTTGATCCCACTACTGGTCAAGATTGAATGTCTCGTTTGCTTTCATCTTCAAATCTCACTTTTATAGAATTTGCGTGGGCGGTTAGCTGTTCGCTTTCGGCAAATCGTACAATATCTTTGTAAATCGGTTCTAGTGCCTCTTTCGAGTAGGAAATGATACTGGATTTTTTTATAAAATCATCTACACCCAAGGGTGAGAAAAATTTCGCTGTACCATTTGTCGGCAGCACATGGTTTGGTCCGGCAAAATAATCGCCTAATGGCTCGCTTGCATATTCACCGATAAAGATAGCTCCTGCATTTTTTATTTTCATCATGACCTCAAATGGATTTTCCGTCATAATTTCTAAGTGTTCCGAGGCAATTTCATTTGCAGTATCTATCGCAGTGCAAAGATCCGGCGCTACTAGGATGTAGCCATAGTTTTCCAAAGATTTTTTGATGATCTCTTTTCGGGAGAGGGTTGCCATAAATAAATCAATTTCTTTGCAAACTTCATTTGCAAGTTCATCGCTGGTTGTGATTAGGATAGCGCTTGCCAGTTCGTCATGTTCCGCTTGGGATAGCAAATCAGCGGCCACATATTTCGGTTTTGCAGTAGCATCCGCCAACACCAGTATTTCGCTCGGCCCTGCAATCGAGTCGATGCTTACATGTCCAAAAACAGCTTTTTTGGCAAGTGCTACATATATATTTCCCGGGCCTACGATCTTATCTACTTTTTGTATGCTTTGTGTTCCAAAGGCAAGCGCGGCAATTGCCTGCGCACCGCCGACTTTGTATATCAACGTTGCCCCTGCCTCTTTTGCCGCAACCAAGGTCGCCGGGTTTACCTTTCCGTCTTTGCCACATGGCGTAGTCATAAGGATGGAAGAGACCCCCGCTACTTTTGCAGGAATTATATTCATGAGCACGGAGGAAGGATATGCCGCTTTCCCACCCGGCACATAGACGCCGACGCGCGCTAGCGGGGTGACTTTCTGGCCAAGCATCACACCGTCTGCTTGACTGTCAAACCAACTGTACTGCTTTTGCTTCTCATGATAGGAGCGAATATTGATGATTGCTTTCCTCATTACTGTCAACAGTTTTTCATCGATTTTCGTATACGCTTCTTGTATTTCCGCCTCTGTTACACGTATATTGGACGGATCGATATCGACTCCGTCAAACTGCTTTGCATAAGAAAACACAGCAACATCTTTCTTTGTACGTACATTGGAAATAATATCATTTACGGCGCTTTCATATTCCGGGTAACTATTTGGACTACGTTTTAATAAATCTGCTAAAATTTCTGCAGTGGTATTTGGGGTGAGTTTTATTTTTCTCATGAAAACTCCTTTTTTACTTTGTGGCTGTGGCCGGCTTTTTGCGCTTCGTGGACAGATGTTTCCGTTTCCAAAACAGATTTTGTAAGTTTTATTTTTCTCATGAAAACTCCTTTTGCGCTTCATGGCTGTGGCCGGCTTTTTGCGCTTCGTGGGCAGATGTTTCCGTTTCCAAAACAGATTTTAATTCTGAAATCAATTTGGTAATCCGCTCATTTTCCATCTTCATACTTACTTGATTGACAACCATGCGTGCAGATAACGGACATATCTCTTCTAGCACATCCAGTCCGTTCTCCCGTAACGTAGAACCTGTTTCTACAATATCTACAATGACTTCAGAAAGTCCTACGATGGGGGCAAGTTCAATAGATCCGTTTAGTTTTATGATTTCAACGGTCTGGTGCTTTTTATTGTAAAAATAATCTTTTGCGATTTTTGGATACTTTGTGGCAACCCGTATTAAAGCATTGTGCTGTAGCAGATTTTTTGCTTCTGCGGGTCCACAGACGCACATCTTGCATGAGCCAAAGCCTAAGTCTAATACCTCATAAATATTTCTTCCTTCTTCCAATATGGTATCTTTTCCTGCAATCCCGATATCTGCGGCACCATATTCTACATAAGTGGGGATATCAGGACCTTTCGCCAGAAAGAATTTTAATTTTAGCTCTTCGTTTATAAAAATAAGTTTCCGCGTTTTTTTATCTTTCATTTCATGGCAGGTAATGCCTATTTTTTCAAAGGTTTCCAATGTTTGGCTCGCAAGTCTGCCTTTCCCTAATGCAAATGTTAAGTATCTCACGTTATCAGTCCTCCAAAAATGTAATATTCGTCACATGCATTCTGGACGCATATTGCTCATATTGTTCTTTTGCCTTTGTCCCCTCCCATTGATATAAGGTGGTCTCTTCTCCATTGGCGCGTAATTTCTGGGCAAGGGCAATTGCATTTGAACGCATCTTTCGCTGATAAACAACCATATGCCCGGCCGCTTCCAATGGAATGTCAATTTTTTGTCTGGACAACGCTGCCATAAGCTGATCGACGACCACTACAAATCCAATGGATGCAGCATTTTTACCAAAATAGGGAAGTAAATCATCATATCGTCCACCTTTTACAATCGGTTCCCCACTGCCAAAGGTATAGCCGGCAAAAATAATCCCGGTATAATAATGGTAGCTGCTTAACATGCCCAGTTCGATCGAAACATATTTTTCGATGCCATAGCAGGCGAGTACCTCATAGAGCTGTTCCAGTCGTTTGACAGAATGGTAAATCATGGGATAATTAGCTGATAGCTCTTTCACTTCATTTAGCATAGATCCGGAATCATACAGCACTCCAAGGCTGGTAAACATTTTTTTTAATTCAATCGGGATATCCTGCTTATCGATGACCTCTTGTACACCAAAGAAATTTTTGTTGGAAATGAGGGCAATTAATTCATTTATGGTATCTTCGTCAAGTTCGGCAGCCAAAATCAGCCCCTTAAAATAATCTACATGCCCTACACTGATTTGAAACTCTTTTAATCCGGCTGTTTTTAATGCATCTACCACTAGGGCAAGGATTTCGCCATCTGCATCTACGCAACTGTCGCCGATAAGTTCTGCGCCAAGATGCGTAGATTCTTTTAAGCGGCCTTGGTAGCTGTCGTTATTTATAAATGTATTGCCTTGATACCACAGGCGGATTGGCATGTTCTCATCTGCATAATATTTGGTAACCGAACGGGCAATGGATGGAGTGATATCCGGCCGCAATACCAGTGTATTGCCCTCCCGATCAAAAAATTTATATAAATCCTTTGATGGGGTTGTCCCTATTTCCTGACTAAATATGTCAAAATATTCAAAAGTAGGTGTCTGAATTGCATGATATCCGTACTGCTTCAACAATTTCTGCAAGTTTTCCTGCAAAAGCATCTTTTTTGCACATTCATCATTATAAATATCCCGAACTCCCTCTGGTGTATGTAGTCGCTTTTGTTCCATCGTAGTCGCCTCATTTCTAAACCTTATCGTTATTTGTAGCTATCCATCGCTTTGGCGTGTGCTTATTGTTTTTGTACGTTCTATTGATTTAACGCATTGACGCGCTATCGTGCTACCATATTAAATTCATATAATTTATTATAGTAAAATCAAACTGTGCTGTCAACCTCTTTGCATTAAATCTTTTTGAATCGCGTCTAAATAGGGCACCAATATGCCTTGCTTGGATTCTATAAAATAATCCGATTCCAGTTCCTCATAGCGAAAACTCTTTCGGCCACCTTCTTGTGCACGTTTCCAAAATTCCATTAATTTTTTTTGACGCAGATAATAGAATTCATTTTTATGGGAGAAAAATAAAATCAAAAATGAAATTCCTCCTTGCGTTTCAAATTTCTCCAAAAACTCTACTTGATGAACATGGATATTTTGCAGTGGGAATGTATCGGTGGAGCATTCCTTTGCGTCAAAACAAACCGGTATTCCCTGTACCGCGCCAATATAGTCTACGGTGCTCTTCTGCTCAAAATAAGCACGTGTAATATGGTGGCTGTCTTTGTCTATTTCGACCGGAGTGATTGGCGTCGGTACTTTTTGAATCAGCGCCAGATCATGTGCCTTATATTTTTCATTGGTCCTATTAATAAGCTCTTCTAAGGTTGAGCCTCGAAGCCCCCTTGAATTCCAAGTTGCCATGATGGAAACCACCTTTCATTCTCTATACCATGAATTACGATTGTGAAACTTGGGGATGCCGAATCATCTTACGTGAACGCTATCTTTTCCATAAATTTAGGCATAATCCATAAATCCCGTGTTCTATGTGCCGAATCGTTATGTGAACGCTATCTTTTCCATAAATTTAGGCATAATCCATAAATCCCGTGTTCTATGTGCCGAATCATTACGTGAACGCTATCTTTTCCATAAATTTAGGCATAATCCATAAATCCCGTGTTCTATGTGCCGAATCGTTATGTGAACGCCAGTTTTTCCATGACCTTCATTCATCATCGCCATACGCTTCGATAAATGCAAGGGCTTTTTTTAATTCCGGACTCAATGGCGCTTCTATTTCCTGTCCACTTTGCAATTGGATCCGGTACGCATGGAGCAGCTGATACTTGATCCCTGCATTTACCTGGAACAGGTGGTTTGCTGTAGCGTCACCATATTTATAGTCTCCTACAATGGGGTGTCCAATCGAGGCTAAATGTGCCCTTATTTGATGAGAGCGCCCTGTAATTAAATGAACTTCCAGTAGCGTATAGCCATGACAATGTTTGAGTGGCATGTATTTGGTTTTAATGTACTGCCCTTTTGCTTTTTGTGTATCATAAATTGTTACTTTGTTGCTGTCATTTTGCTTGATCAGCCATCCTTCGATCGTGTTTTCTTTTCTGATCATTCCCTTTACAAGGCAACAGTAATATTTTTCTATCAGCCGTTCCTTGAGCTGGTGGGACATCTCCTGAAGGCCTTTTAATGTTTTCCCGGCAATCAGCAGTCCGGAGGTATTTCGATCCAACCGGTTGCAGACAGATGGGCGAAACGTATGCAGCTCCTCTTGTACCACTACTTTTGTATCAAGAAGATAGCGTATGATATATTCATTTGCAGACAGATCGGTTGGCTTAGATTTCTGTGTGAGCATACCGACCGGTTTATTTATAATCAGTATATCTTCATCTTCATATATAATAGAAAGCGCCGCCTTTCCATACGTTTCAATATCAGAATCTTGTTCGAAACCATTCTTTTCTACATCAGAATCCTGTTCGAAACCATTCTTTTCTACATTAGATGCTCCTGCATCCGGTTGTAAAGATGAAAATTTATAAAATGTTTCTTGTGCAAGGAAAAGCTTTATTTCGTCATTTAGGAGCAGTTTTTCTGAGCCATCTGCCTTTTTGCCATTTCGTACAATATTTTTTTTACGTAGCATCTTATAAATAAAACTACTTGGAGCTTGGTTTAACAGCTTACGCAGATATTTATCAAATCGTTGCCCTGCTTCATTTTTATTGATGATAAAATGCTGCATCTTATCTCTCCCTATGAATGATCTTTGCTATTTTCCTACCGTTTTTTATGTACATTTCGAATTGTCTTTTTTTTCACAAACTTTTTCGCCTGCCCTTGTTTTGGCACCGTACGATTTAAATCCATCCCATTTGAAAGCATGGCTTTTGTTTTCCAATCTGTTTTCCGTGGACGGATTAGGCACGTTTTTTCAAATCCGATCAAATCCGTTCGTCCGGCTTTGGTCAATGCTTCCACAACTAGATCGTAGTTTTTCGGATTGCGATATTGGACAAGTGCCCGTTGCATCGCTTTTTCATGGGGATTTGTGGCTACATAAACCTCTTGCATCGTGCGGGGGTCTCGTCCAGTATAGTACATGCAAGTTGAAATTGTGGAAGGGGTTGGATAAAAATCCTGCACCTGTTCCGGCATATAGCCTACATCTCGTAGAAATTCCGCTAGTTCTACGGCTTCTTTTAAGGTAGAGCCCGGATGGGATGACATTAAATAAGGAACCAGATATTGCTTTTTATCTAACATTTTGTTTGTTTCTTCATACTTTTTTACAAATCTACGGTATACGGCTACCCCGGGTTTCCCCATTTTTTCAAGAACTTTATCGGCAATATGCTCTGGTGCGACTTTTAGCTGGCCGCTTACATGATATTCGCAAAGTTCTTTCATAAAAGTGGGGTCTTCATCGCTGATTAGATAGTCATATCGAATACCCGAACGTATAAATACTTTTTTTACATTGGGCAGTTCCCGCAGTTTTTTTAACAGCGACAAATAGTCCTGGTGGTCGATATTTAAATTTTTACATGGAGTTGGGAATAGGCATTGTTTCTCTAAGCAGGCGCCTTTTACTGCTTGTTTATCGCAGGCAGGTGCACGAAAATTTGCAGTCGGTCCGCCCACATCATGGATATAGCCTTTAAATTCGGGTTCCCAAATAAATAGCTTTGCCTCATTTACAATGGACTCATGGCTACGGGCCTGAACGATTCTGCCTTGGTGAAAGGTAAGGGCACAGAAACTGCATCCACCATAGCAGCCTCGGTTGCTGACAAGGCTGTATTTTACTTCTTCAATCGCAGGTACTCCTCCGGCATCTTCATAGGAAGGATGGTATGTCCGCATATAGGGCAAAGCATAAATATGATCCATCTCCTTTTGCTCTAATGGTTTGGATGGCGGATTTTGTACCACATAAATGCCGTTGTCGTAAGGCTCTGCAAGGCGTCTGCCAAGGAACGGATCTGTATTTTGATATTGGGTGTAAAAACTTTTCGCATATTCTGTTTTCTTATTTTTTACATCCGCATAGGAAGGCAAATAGATTGCCTCGTAAATATTATCTTTTGTTGCGGTATGATAGACCGTACCATCTAAAAAAGTAATATCTTGTATTTTTATGCCACTGTCTAGTGCCTCTGCAACTTCAACGATACTTCGCTCGCCCATGCCATATAAAAGCAAATCAGCATTGGCATCTAGAAGTATGGAACGTTTCATCTTGTTTGACCAATAGTCATAGTGGGCAAGGCGGCGCAGGCTTGCTTCTAGTCCTCCGATGATAATGCTCGCATTTTTAAAAGACTGGCGGATGAGGTTTGCATATACAACGGTTGCATAGTCCGGGCGTTTCCCCATGACTCCTCCCGGCGTATAATAATCTTTTGCCCTGCGTTTTTTGGATACAGAATAATGGTTTACCATAGAATCCATATTTCCTGCCGACACCAGAAACGATAAACGGGGCTGTCCATAAATTTCAATACTTTCCTTTCGTTTCCAGTCCGGCTGTGAAATGATTCCAATGGTATAGCCATGTGATTCTAGGACGCGGCTGATGATAGCCGGTCCAAAGGAGGGATGATCCACATAGGCATCCCCGATAATGTATATAAAATCAAATTGCACGATCTGTTTTTCTTCCATATCTTGACGGTTTAAGGGTAAAAATCCATTCTGCATAGTCATCTCTTTTCTGCTCGCATCAAACAGTTGAATGGAACACTTTGCGAGGTACATTTAAATTTCGTTTGAATTGTTCTACGGATTCTTAAGGTCCGCAATTTCTTCTTTTGTTAGTTCACGGAATTCACCTGGTTTATTTGTTCTACGGATTCTTAAGACCCGCAACTTCTTCTTTTGTTAGTTCACGGAATTCACCTGGTTTTAATGTTTCATCTAGCTGTAGACTCCCCATAGAATTTCGCCTCAAATAGGTGACATGCATCGCTACTGCTTGAAACATTCGCTTCACTTGATGAAATTTTCCTTCTGTTATAGATAATTCTATTTCCGTTTGTCTTACGTTTTCTTCTAAACTTCGTTTATAACCATCATGTGGCATTGCCAAAATCTTTAAGTCAGCAGGTTTCGTACATTTTCCTTCACCGATATCCACGCCCTCTTTAAATTGTTGTACATGGGTTTCGTCTACAATTCCATCTATGATTGCATAATATGTTTTTTTCACATGTTTTACAGGGGAAAGCAGTTCGTGGGCAAGTGCTCCATCATTTGTAATCAGCAAAAGCCCCTCCGTATCGATATCAAGTCGACCTACGGGAAATAAATTTTTCCCGGCTACGCCAGACAAATAATCCATCACTGTTTTATGCCTTGTATCCGTAGTGGCGCTGATGCACCCTGCCGGTTTGTAGAACATATAGTAAGCGTAGGTGGCAGATCCAATCTGTTGATCAGACCAGCTGATGCAATCTACATCAGCTAATACCTTTCGCTCCGGGCATTTTTCCAGCACTCCATTGACAGATACCTGCCCTTTTCTGATGTATTTTTTTACTTCACTTCTTGTACCGATACCTGCATCCGCAAGATATTTATCTAATCGAATCATTTGCATTTCCTATTTCATCTACATATTTTCATAAAAACCATAAACAGCTTATTTATCCAATCGAATCCTTTGCATCGTTTCACAAACACCATAAACAGTTTTTCAATAAAATTGGTATACTAGTTTATGCTTTTCCAAGTATTTTGTAATCCAGTACGGATTTATACTCATTTCTGTCCCATCGGGTTGATTTACATAAATCCCTAAATGCAGGTGTACATCAAAATTTCCAACGGTCCCTTCAAGTTCACTGTAGCCGCTGTCCCCCATAAATCCAAGGAGCTCTCCGGCATGTATCCTATCCCCTAGTTGAAAATCCCTTGCGTAGTCATACAGATGGGCATAATAAAAGTATCCGCCGCCAAAAGACCGTATCCCAATTCGATATCCGCCCTGTGTGAGCCAGCCTATTTTTTCTACCACGCCCTCACTTATACTAACAATCGGATATCGGCCCCGTTTATTTTCAACCGCCATGAAATCCGTACCTTCATGCCCCCGTTTTCCTCCAAATGTACGTTCGTACATCCACGAGTTCACAAAGGTAACCTTATTCTTCGTATTGACGGAGGAATCTGGAACAGGAAAATAAGCAATGTCTTGCCATATAGCAGTCAGATAGCCAAGCAATTCTGCATATTGTTCCGGTTTGAATTTCTGTAATTTTTCGCAGTTGTTTATCAGTTCTGTTTTCCTGACTTCCCCGGTAATAAAATAGGTACACATATAATCATAGCAGGATATCGTCCCTTCTTTTCCCCATTCTCTCCACTCTTCGTAGTGTTTCAATGTCAGTTCCTGTGCACGGATTTTCTCTTTGGTTTCTTCATAATCTAAAATATTTTGCAATTTTGCCATTTCGGTCAAATATGCCATATAATTGTTAATCAAAAAAATCATGGCAACAAGGCAAACTACATAGAAGCAAATCCGTCTTTTCATAAATAACAAAACTCCCATACATCTGCTTGCGAAAATAAATTCGAAACGATTCCATATTCCAACCTGCTTTGCTCAACCGGCCCAGGTGTTTGTACTTTTTAAAAATTCTATAATCAATTTCCATACCCGCTGTGTTGAGGATATGCTTAGCCTCTCTTTCGGAGTATGGATATCAAAATTATCAGGCCCAAAGGAGATGCAGTCCAATCCTTTTATTTTCCCAGAAAAAATTCCACATTCAAGTCCTGCATGAATCGCTGTAATTTCAGGCTCTTTTAAAAATAGTTCCTTATATAATGCTACAAATTGTTCCCTCATGGCCGAATCCTGTTTATATTCCCAAGCAGGGTATGATCCGCTGATTTCTATGGTCCCTCCAAGAAATTCAACGAGGAATGTTAATTTATCGGCGATATCCTGCTTTCTGGACGCCAAACTGCTTCGAACAGAAAAACGAAGCAAAAACGCGGAGGACGTTAATTTCATAATCCCCATATTTAAAGAAGTTTCCACCAGCCCCTCAATGTCCATACTTCTATTTTGCACCCCATTTGGTGCATTACGAAGTAAAAACAGCATGTTCAGAAAAGATTTGTCATCTAACACAGCGTACGTTTCCTCTACTTTTTGTTCGCATGTTAGGGTGATATTATGGTCTGAATTTTGAAACTCTTTTTTTAACATCGTTTCAATCTCGTTTATTTTTTCTATTAACTTCGTTTTTGAATATTCTGTTTCGGGAAGTTTCTCTGCGCTAGATTCCTCATTTTCGTTTTCATGTTCTTTGGTATTTAAAACAAAGGCAGCTACTGCTTCTCGTGGAATTGCATTGTCCTTTTGCCCACCTTCCAGCGTTGTTAGGCTGATTGAAAATGCTTCGCTTAACGTTTTTAAAATACGGCCGATAACGACAATTGCATTTGCCCTTTCTTTGTGGATTTCACTGCCTGAATGGCCACCGTTTAGATTGTGCACAGTTAATTCGTAGCATATCCCTGTTTGCTTTGCATAAGTGATCGGCAGGGTGCATGCTGCCGTAAGTCCACCTGCACAGCTTGTAAAGAAAACGCCCTCCTCATCCGAGTCGATATTTAACAGGCACTTTCCTTGCAGCTTTGATAAATCAATTGCATTTGCCCCAACCATGCCAATTTCCTCATCTACCGTAAAGATAACTTCTAAACGTGGGTGGGCTATGGTAGCACTTTCTAAAATCGCAAGGGCATAGGCTACTGCAACCCCATCATCGCCACCTAATGTCGTTTTCCTTGCTTTTAGAAAATCCCCCTCTATATACAAGTCTAATCCATCTTTTGTAAAATCAATGTCTGCAGTGCCCTCTTTTTCACAAACCATATCCAGATGGCCCTGTATTATGATCGGCTCCACCTCTTCATAGCCTATGGTAGCCTCCTTTATAATTATGACATTATTTTGGCTATCCTGGTAGTAGGTAAGGTTGTGGGACTTTGCAAATGCGACACAATAGTCGCTGACTGCCTTGGTATTCCCGGATCCATGTGGAATGGCGCACAACTCTTCAAAATAAAAGAAAACTCTTTGTGGTTCTAAATCCTTACATATACCCATCCATAACCTCCTACACATTTCAAATTTTATGCATCCTCATTTAGCCAATCAAGCGATGCTTGATCCTACACATGGAAATCAATTTTGTGAATATCTACGCAAGCTAATTCAATGAAGCCGATAAAATAAGTTTAAAATTTGATTTTTTACTGGTTGGACATTTATAATCATTGGATTGCGAATGTATCTGCATAATTATGAGCAAAATTGATTTCCGTGGATCCTACACATAATCTATTGTCATGAAACATTTTATTGCTCAATATAATATAGTATGAAAAAAATAATGTATATGCTAATTTTATCCGCCCTTGTCCTTTACATACTGATATTTCCATCCCAAGCAGTAGGCGCCGCCTCCTATGGCCTGGTGCTTTGGTATCGTAACCTGTTGCCCGCCTTGCTGCCATTTGCAATTCTGTCCCATATTCTAATTCAATCCAGACTATTGGATTCTTTTGCAAGATTGATTCAAAGGGTCGTAAAATGGATCATCCCAGTCAGTGAAGTAGGTATCTACCCTCTGTTTGCAGGATTTTTATTTGGATTTCCATTGGGAAGTAAAATAACTTCCGAACTTGTTATTTCAAATCGGATGAGCCGTGAAGAAGGAAACAAGCTGTTTGCCATCTGCAATAATATAAGCCCATTATTTATCAGCAGTTTTATGTTGCACGACTCACTGGATCGAGGGGATCTGCGACTGCCTACTTTTTTAATGCTGTATGGCCCTCCGCTTATCTACTACCGTATCACTGCCCATAAAGCAAAAAATGCGATCCAAAAGCCCCAAACAGGTTCTCACACGATAAACACAAAAAACACGGCATCAAGATCTCAAATGAACTTCAAAATCATCGATGCCGGCATCATGAATGGATTTGAAACGCTAACCAAATTAGGTGGCTATATTATGCTTTTTGCAATATTGGCACAAATGACAACGTGTATCCCTGTTTGGAATATACAAATACGCTGTATCATGATAGGCATGGTGGAACTGACAAATGGTATTGCATACACAGCCAAAACTTCTTTGCCATTTGAAGTAAAATATCCCCTTATTATGCTTTATACCGCTTTTGGAGGATTATCCGGCATTGCACAAACCGCCTCTATGGTGAAGGGAACCGGCTTTCGTATCTGGTCTTACCTCGGTACAAAAGCACTTTGTTCTATCGCAACTTTGATTTTTGCCATTGTATACGTACAGTTTTTTTGCTAATTAGGTTTGCCGTTCGGCATCTATCGTAGTCCTTTGGAATGGATCATCTTCCTCTATGGGGTTCTCTCGCTCTTCCGGTGGCATCAATTCGTTGCGGTTGTTGTTTATGGTTTCATAGCAGCTTTGCAGTGCATTTAACATGCTTTCGGTTCTTGCCTTCGTTGTTTCCATCGAATGCCCAATAATGCCTTCTAAATTTTTCAACATATCATCCGTATATTGAATCGCACCAAAGCGGAAGCTGTTTGCATCTACGACTGCATTGTCTACAATCCCTTGCGCCTGAGCAGTTGCCGCCATTACAATTTCTTCTGCTTGGGCATAGGCCTGCTGTATAATCTCATGCTCATTAATAAGCTCCGTAGTATGAATCTGTGCCTTTGCCACGATTTCATCTGCCTTTTGCTTTGCGTTCGCTAAAATAGCCTCCTGGTTCGAAATAATCTTTTGGTAACGTTTGATTTCATCCGGAGTTTTCATACGTAATTCGGTCAAAAGTTCGTCTATTTCTTCTTTGTTCACGATGATTTTAGTATTGGAAAGAGTTTGGTATTTACAGTTGTTTATGTATTCTTCAATCTCTTCAATGATTTGTTCTATTCTACTGCTCATAATCCTCGCTCCTTATTTCTTATATTTCTCATAAATCCGTTCAATGAGCTGACTCGGTACAAAATGGGAAATATCCCCCTCATAAGATGCTACTTCTTTTACAATCGTTGAACTTAAATACGCATACTCCAAACTAGTCGTCAAAAATATTGTATCAATTTCAGGATTTATAATGTGGTTTGTCTGAGCAATCTGTAATTCATATTCAAAATCAGTGACTGCCCGAAGGCCTCGAATAATCATAGATGCTTCCATTTTCTTCGTATAATCAATTAAAAGCCCATCAAAATATGTGATTTTCACATTATCAATCGCTGTTGTCATCTCTTCTAACATACTAACACGTTCTTCCACTGAAAACAATGGATTTTTTGCACTGTTATTTAAAACTGCAACAATTAATTCATCTACTATTTTTGCTGATCGCTCAATCATATCAATATGACCATAGGTAACCGGGTCAAAACTGCCCGGATAAATTGCCCTTTTTGGAATTCCAGCTGGTAGTTCGTTCGTTTTTCTCTCTTTATTGCCGTTCAACTTGTTCTTACCCCCGTAAAATTGCTCTATTTCGATAAAAAAATATGAGCATTGGTTTTATACTTCTTTTCTTTTGTAATCTGATAGCCAAGATCTTCGATAAAGGCAAGATCCATATGGAGTGGAATTTCCACAATCAGAAGCGTATTTTCATGAATCAATTGGGAGTTTGCGAAATAGTACAAGACTTCCCGATAAAGCATTGTATTTTCATAAGGCGGATCCATAAAAACCAAATCAAATTGGTAGCGGCCTTCCATGCGGTGCAAAGCCGACAGCACATCCATGTGAAATAAAGTGCATTTTTCTGTAAATTTTGTAAATTCAATATTGTCTTTGATACAATCCGCCGCCTTTTTGTCGTTTTCTACAAATACTGCCTGTGCAGAACCTCGGCTTACGGCCTCAAGGCCGATTCCACCGCTTCCGGCAAATAAATCCAAAAAAACCGAATCCGGCAACTGCGTTTGAATCATATTAAACAACGTTTCTTTGATTCGGTCAGTCGTTGGCCTTGTAGCAGGCCCTTTTGGCGCTTTTAAATGCAAACTTCTTGCTTTTCCTGCAATGATCCTCATTCTTTTATCCCAATCTGTGGTATATCTTTGATTTCCTTCGCATCATTTTAATAAGACCGTCTATCCGTGTAGCCTATCATCGACGCCACTTATCCCTTTGATTTCCTTCACATTATTTTAATAAGACGCTCCGCAAGAAGGTCAGTGCATTCACAACACAAGATTCTCTGATTTTGCTACGGTTTCCAGATAAATGATAGCGCTTTGCCACTGTGCTCCCTTTAAAACTACAGCCAATATAGACAAGTCCTACCGGTTTTTCGCTCGTACCGCCATCCGGTCCGGCAATACCGGTAATGGATATGCAAACATCGGCACCTGCTGCTTTCGCACCCCCGCTTGCCATTGCAATTGCCGTTTCTTCACTCACTGTTCCATGCCTGTCTATCGTTTCTTTCGGTACACCAAGAAGTTTTTCCTTTGCCTCATTCGAATAGGTGACATGTCCTTCTTTAAATATATCGGAAACACCGGCTACATTTACGAGGCGTCCGGCAAGCAATCCTCCGGTGCAGGATTCCGCTGTTGCCAATGTTAAATTTTGTTCCTTTAACAGTTTTACAATGCTAGATTCCAGTGTCACTTTTTCGTCATTTGTGTAGATGAATGAACCAAACCGTTTATAGAGTTCTTGTTCTAACGGGGCAATCAAGGCATAGGCAGCCGTTTCATTTTCTGCCTTTGCCGTTAGCCGCAGATGTACTTCTCCGGTTTTCGCATAGGGTGCAACCGTCGGGTTTGTTTGCGCGTCAATCAAATCCAAGATTTGTGTTTCAGCCATGCTTTCACCGATCCCACATAGCTTTATCATTTTAGAGCAGATGGTTTCCGGCTGTAGGCTGTGCAGATAAGGCACTACTTGATTTTCAAACATGGGGATCAGTTCATTTGGAGGCCCCGGCAATAGGATCATCCTTGTTTCTTTCGTAGACGTTTCCCCACTTTCTATAATGATGCCCGGTGCAGTTCCATTTTCATTATAAAGAACAATGCTTCCCTTTGGCACCATTGCCTGCTTCCAATTGTTTTGCGTGATTTCTCCATGGTACTTCATTAAGAGCGTTCTAATATTTTCCTTTGCCTTCTCATCTTCTACAAGCGCAACCCCCATGACATCGGCAGCTGTTTCCTTTGTTAAATCATCTTTTGTCGGACCTAATCCCCCACAAAGGATAATAATATCAGAACGTTCTTTCGAGCATGTTAAAAGTTCTGCCAAACGCTCTTTGTTATCTCCTACCACACTTTGGTAATACATAGAAAGCCCTAGGATTGCACATTTTTCCGACATATATGCTGCATTTGTATTGACGATGTTGCCAAGAAGAAGTTCGGTTCCAACGCAAACGAGTTCTACTGTCATATTTTTTCTCCAATCTATCCCTATCATTTCTGTTCTTTTAGTATGTCCTTATTTTTATAAATATAGTCTATCAGCGATATAACTGTCAAAATCAAAGCTACATACGTAACAGCAATACAGGCTATTTGATAGGCATTGTTATGAAAGTCTACAATCAGCATTACAATCATAATCATCTGGAACGCTGTTTTAAATTTTCCCCAATAGCTGGCCGCAATTACAATGCGGTTATCGGCTGCAATTAGTCTAAAGCCACTGATGATAAATTCACGGCTTATAATGACAACAACAATCCATGCGAAGAGGTCCCCTGTTTCCACAAGGCAAATCATTGCTGCCCCTACTAATAGTTTATCAGCAAGTGGATCCATAAATTTGCCAAAGTTTGTCACAAGATTATATTTTCTTGCAATATAGCCATCAAGAAGGTCTGTTAGGCTTGCAATCACAAATAATGCCGCTGCAATATACTTTCCTGCCGGACCAAAATCTGGAACTAGCAAAAATAGAACAAACGGTATAATTAAAATGACACGTAAAACAGTTAGTTTGTTTGGTAGATTCATAGGGACTCCTTTAAAGTTTCACGCATTTAAATTTCGTATGTTTGAATTTCGTTTCTTTTATCGCAAGGATTTCGTAGCCCCAGTATTTGGGACGATGGTCTTGCTATAGTTCTCCGATTAAATCATAATCTCGTGCCGCAGTAATTTTTACATTCACAAAATCCCCGGACAGCAGCACTTCATTGGTATCAAGAAAGACATATCCGTCAATATCGGGCGAGTCACGGTAGCTTCTGCCTACATATGCATGGTCTGTATCAAGTTTTCCTTCAATCATCACAAGGAGTTCCTGTCCAATCAAAGTTTCATTCTTGTCAAATATAATTTCCTGCTGTAGTTCCATGACCTCTTCTTGGCGTAGTGCCTTTTGCTCTTCGCCAACTTGATCGCTAAATTCAGCGGCCACTGTCCCCTCTTCCAACGAATACGTAAAAGCCCCTAGACGGTCGAATTCTACTTCATTTAAAAAATACATCAATTCCTCATGCATGTCCTTTGTTTCTCCCGGAAACCCGCAAATTATCGTTGTACGAAGTGCAATATCCGGTATCTCGCTTCTTAAATGTGAAATAATATTTACCAATTCTTCTTTCGTCGTCTTTCGCCCCATCCGCCTTAATAGCTCATCATTGATATGCTGTATCGGCATATCCAGATAATGACAGACTTTTTTATTGCGTTTTATCGTTTGAATCAATTCTTCATAAATCTCCTCCGGATAGCAATATAAAATACGTATCCATCGAATTCCCTGTATTTCCTGCAAGGAATCCAGTAATTTGTGCAGTGATTTTTCGCCATATAGATCAATACCATAAAGCGTCGTTTCCTGTGCAACCAAAATAAGTTCTTTTACCCCTAATTGTGCAAGATCCTCCGCCTGACAAAGCAATTCTTCCATCGGTACGCTGCGATAGTTCCCGCGAACCTTTGGAATAATACAGTAGGTGCAATGTTTGTCGCACCCTTCTGCAATTTTTAAATAGGCATAGTGCCCACCGGTCGTCAAGGATCGTTTCGCCAAACGTTTTTTCGATGGCAATCCTTCTAACGCGCCATATAAATGAAATTTTTCTCCTTGCAGCACCTTTTCCACGGCATTGGTAATGCTGTCATAGGAATTTGTCCCAAGTATAGCATCAACCTCTGGAATCTCTGTTTCAATTTCTGCTTGATAACGTTGTGCCAGGCAACCGGTTATAATTAGGGCCTTTAGAGTTCCTCTTTTTTTATAGTCTGCCATATGAAGGATCGTGTTGATGCTTTCTTCTTTGGCATCCTGTATAAAACAGCAAGTGTTAATGACGATCACTTCTGCCTCTTGTTCCTCCTCTGTAAAGGAATATCCGGCTTTCGCCAGCATACCCAGCATAAATTCGGTATCCACCAGATTTTTATCGCATCCTAGTGAAACAAATAGTAGTTTCATGTGAACTCCCTTAAATAAATCAGAATCGTGGACAAAACATTTCACACTATTCTTCCTCTACTGCGTTTTCATCGTTTGCAACAATTTTTACTTGCCCATTGTATAGCTCTTCCACCGCAATCGAAAATGGTTTCTTCCCTGCAGAATTCTCAACCAATGGTTCTTCCCCTGCAATAATCTGCCGGGCTCTTTTTGCCGTAGCGATTACAATAGAATATCGGCTGTTAATTACTGGCTCTTCCCCGATTTCCACATCACTATTTACTACTTTCATTAAATCTGTATAAGATGGATGTAACATGTCCTACCTCTTTTCTGCCTCATTTACAAATCTTTTTAGCTCCTGCCTCATTGTTTCAATTTTAGAAATGTTCCTGCTTACTCTGGCATGTTCATTCTTTATGATAGAATGGACTTCTTTCACACATTTTTCTAAATCATCATTAATAATGAAATAGTCGTAGCTTTCAACTCCCTGTGCCTCCTGCCAAGCACGGCTTAGACGGGATTTAATGGTTTTTGCATCTTCCGTCCCTCTTGCTACTAAACGTTTCTTTAATTCATCCACAGTTGGTGGTGCAATAAATAAGAGCATCGTGTCAGGAAACTTCTCTTTTACCTTTAACGCACCCTGTATTTCAATTTCAAGGATAACATCTTTGCCTGCCTGCAGTTGGCTCTGCACATACTTTTTTGGCGTCCCATAGTAATTTTCTACATACTGTGCATACTCTATGAGATCGCCGGCTTCCATCATCGTTTCAAATTGCTCTTTTGATACAAAAAAATAGTCTTTCCCATCTTCTTCCCCTTGCCGAGGGTTTCTTGTGGTTGCAGAGATAGAAAGGGCATACGCTTTCTCATAGTCAGCAATGAGCCGCTTCATGATTGTACCTTTTCCCGCTCCGGAAAAACCGGATACAACAATTAATATCCCTTTTTTAAGATTGTTCATCATGTTTAACCTCTAAGCCGGTTTCTTTGCCTGTAAATCTGCCTGCTAATGTATCCGGCTGCAATGCAGATAATATAATATGGTTGCTATCGGTTAAAATAACTCCCCTCGTCCTTCTGCCCTGTGTTGCGTCAATCATACGCTCATCTTCTTTCGCCCTTTGGATCATACGTTTCGCAGGTGCAGAATCCGGGCGGATAATCGTAATTATTTTACTTGTATTGACTACATTGCCAAATCCAATATTCATTAATTTTGCCATGTTGCACTCCCCATAAACTTTTTATTTATTTCTCCCCGTTTTTAGCAGATGCCCTACGATAAACTTCCTTTGTTTTTTTAATTCTTTTTCCCGTTTTTAGCAGATGCCCTACAATAAATTTCCATTCTATTCTATATTTTGTATCTGCTCCCTTATTTTTTCAATATTTGATTTTAGGTCAATAGCAATGGTCGAAACCGTCAAGTCATTTGCTTTTGATAAAATTGTATTTGCCTCCCGGTTCATTTCCTGTGCAATAAAATCCAATTTACGACCAATGCCGCCACCCGCCGCCAAAGCTTCTTTCGTACTATTTATATGGCTCTTAAGGCGTACAGTCTCTTCGTCGGTACAAATTTTATCTGCGAAAAGAGTGATTTCTGTTACGAGCCTATTTTCATCTACCTGGACACCACCCAATAGCTCAGCAACTTTTTCTTCTAATTTTGCCCTATAATCTTTTATTATCTGTGGAGAACGTTCTTCGATTCGTTCTACACACTGTAGCATATCATCTAGCTTGTTTATTAAGTCTTCTTTTAAATTTTCGCCTTCCTGGATTCTGGAATCCACCAGCTGGACTGCCGCCTTTGAAACTGCTTTTTTTAGTATTTCCCATAGTGCTTTTTCATCAATCGTTTGTTCCTGCATTGTTAGAACTTCTGGATAATGGGATAATTTGGTGGCGCTTAGATCATTGCAAAGGCCAAACTTCTCCGCCATCACTTGAACATATTTCACATATTCAGCGGCGATATCTTCGTTATATTTTAGATTAACCCTATCTTTTGTATCGTCCTCGTAGGAGATAAACATATCCACTTTCCCGCGCTGAATATAATGTTTCAGCAAATTACGGATGGAACCTTCAAAAAAATTTAATTTTTTTGACATCTTTATCGTCATATCCAGATACCGATGGTTTACTGACTTCATTTCTACTGTGATTTTACGCGCTTCCTTTGTAATTTCACAGCGTCCAAAGCCAGTCATGCTTTTAATCATAGAAACTCCTAACTATCCGCATTGGCGAATTTAATTTTCAAACGAAACATCCTGCCTACCCTCCATACGAAAAAACATGTTCCAAATATATAATATTATAGAACAGTTGTATGAAATAGTCAAATTTTTTCTATCTATTGATCGTATTTTTGAAGATTGCAAGTTTAATTGTCGCAGATTCCAGCTAACTTTTAAATTTGATATTTGTGGGATTGTGAGGATTGCTCACTCCGCTACGCTCCTTGAGCAATCCTCACAATCCCACGCCGTCGCTATTTCATTGGCCGTCTTGTATCCCAAAATCTTTCGTGGGTAGTTGTTCACCCAGTCCTCAATCTTTTGCAGTTGTTTTACCGTCAATTCCCCAATGTCCATGCCTTTTGGAACGAACCTTCGCAGAATCCGGTTGCCGTTTTCGTTGCTGCCACGTTCCCAGCTTGAGTACGGGTGGGCGTAATACACATCGCCACATTTCGCTGCTTTCTGGATTCCCACGCTGTCTAAAAACTCGTTGCCTCTGGCCGCCGTGATTGACTTGAATACATCGTCAAAATTGCCTCTGGCCCGCCGTCTGACACGTTTTATTGCCACAATTACTTCCTTTTGTGTCTTGTCCTTCACAAGCACGTAGAGCGATTGCCGCGTTTTTCGTTCTGCAAGCATCAAAATGGCCGGTTTCGTCCCTTGCTTTCCAACGACCAGATCTATCTCCCAATGCCCTTTCCCCATCCGTTCATCGGCCTCCCCTGGTCGCTTGGCTATGCTTTTCCCGCTCCTGTTATTCAGCGCAACCGTGCGGGCTTTCCTGTAGCTGCGCCTCTTCCCATCTTTCTTTGCCTACAAGTCCCTGTTGCTGATTCCGGCAAATATTTCACGGTCAATGTAGTTGTAGGCCGTCTTTGTGCAAATGCTCGTTTCAAACCGCAGGCCCTCCACCTTTATCCGGCCGATAATCGCGTCCGGCGACCACTTTTCGTTTTTAATCTTATCCTCTATATGTGCCGCCAATGCGCGGCCGCTTCCGATTTTCAGGCCGCGCCCTTTGCGCGAAGCGTTTTCCTCGTGCCTCATCTGCGCCGTGTCGGCCTTGTATACCATTTCCACAATGTACATCGGTTCATTCTTTTTGTAGCTGGGGTTCATCCGCTTTTGCCCCACTAGCCCGAGGGGCTTCTCCCGCTCAATTATCCGCTGGGTTTTGCCAATCAGCTCCGCGATTTGGGCTGGCGCTAACCCCTGCTCTAAAAACCCCTCGATTTTGTACCTCTCTTTTTCAGTTATCTGTTTCCTTTTTGCTTCTTTTGTGCTATGATTTCCTTGTTCCATTTCGATTCCTCCAGCCGCTTTTTGCTCTTCACTTAAAGCTTAGCTGGTTTGATCCCGAAATGGAACCTTTTTTATTTTTCTGCGTCAATTCATTTT